>NZ_JBSFSX010000012.1:0-214987 GCF_053590035.1 Nonomuraea sp. NPDC003214
GATCAGGTGGGGGATGCCCTCGTACACGCTGAGCTCGACCCGCTTGGGGTCGACGAGCACCATGCGCACCTCGTCCGGGGTGGCCCGCATCAGGATCGACGTGATGAGGCCGTTGACGCAGACGGACTTGCCCGCGCCGGTGGCGCCCGCGATGAGCAGGTGGGGCATCTTGGCGAGGTTGGCGACGATCGTGCGGCCTTCGACGTCCTTGCCGAGCCCGACGATCATCGGGTGGTGGTCGGCCTGCGCCACCTGCGAGCGCAGCACGTCGCCCAGGGCCACCAGGTCCTTGTCGGCGTTGGGGATCTCCACGCCGATCGCCGACTTGCCGGGGATCGGCGACAGGATGCGCACGTCGGCGGACTTGACGGCGTAGGCGATGTTCTTGGTGAGCGCGGTGACCTTCTCGACCTTGACCGCCGGGCCCAGCTCGATCTCGTAGCGGGTCACGGTCGGGCCGCGGGTGAAGCCGATCACCTGGGCGTCGATGGCGAACTGCTCCAGCACGCTGGTCAGCGCGTTGACGACGACGGTGTTGGCCTTGGTCTGCGGCTTGGGCGCGCTGCCCGGCTTGAGGAACTTGAGGTCGGGCAGATGGTAGGGGCCCGCCTGCGGGGAGAGCACGAGCTGCTCGACCTTGCGCGGCGCGGGCGTCGGCTCCGGCGGCTCGGGCTGCTTCCTGGCCGGGGCCGGCGGCTCCTCGTCCTCCTCCGTGAGGCCGGGCACGATCTCCGGCGAGTGCTCGCCCCGCTTGTCCTTCTCCGCGATGACGGGCGTGTCGTACGGCTTGACGAGGTCTTCCGGGTTGGCGGCGGGCTTCTTGACGCGCTTCTTCGGCGCCGTGGCGGGGGCGCCCTCGCCGCCCTGCCGCTCGAACAGCATGTGCCGCAGCTCGGCCAGCCGCTCGGGGATGCGGTGCACCGGCGTCGCCGTGATCACCAGCACGCCGAACCCCGACAGGAGCAGCAGCAGCGGGATCGTGATCCACGACGGCAGGATGCTCATCGGCGGCGCCGACACGATGAAGCCGACCATGCCGCCCGCCTGCGACACCTTGTCCATCGTGTTGTTCGCGTCGCCCGCCGGGTACGGGGTGCCGTTGGCGACGTGGATGACGCCGAGGATGCCGACGAGCAGCGCGCTCCAGCCGATCACCATGCGGCCGGTGTCGGCGTTCTGGTCGGGGTGGCGCAGGTAGCGCCAGGCCAGCAGGCCGAGCAGCAGCGGCATGGCCCACGCCAGCGACCCGAACACCGCGTGGACCACGGTGTTGACCGCCTGGGAGACGCCGCTGCCGGTGTCGCGCCAGGTCATCGCGGCCAGCACGATCGCGCCCGCCAGCACGGCCAGGCCCACGCCGTCGCGCCGGTGCGCCGGGTCGAGCTCGCGGGCGTTCTTGCCGAGCGCCCGCGCGGTGCTGCCGATGCCGTTGGCCAGCAGCATCCACAGCCCGACCACGAGCTTGCCGATCATGGTGAAGACCCAGCTGATCGGGTCCTGGTGGGTCATCGAGCCCTTGCGGGCCGGCGTCGAAGCCTTGGCCCGGGACCGTCCCGCCGAACCTGCGCTCCGCTTGGCGGGGGTCGAGCGAGACGGGGCCGACCGCTTCGCCGGTCCCTTCGATGCGCTTTTCGGCGTACGGGTGGCCATGATGCCAAAGGTACGTCGGAGCCCCGGCGAAATCACCGTGACTCGCCGGTGTCCCCGCGAAACCCTTCTTCGTAACTCGCCGTTCCCGAGCCGTTCAGTCTGCCACTCTGAGAGTGACCGAACTGCCACATCGAGTGATGTTCTAGGACGCACAGTGGACGCGACGCAGGTGTCGAGCACTTCCTTCGACGGCACTCCCCATGCCCCGGCAGCCGCGCGGCGGTTCGTTCGCCAGGTGCTCGGCGAGTGGCGCCTGACCCATCTGACCGAGGACGCCGTGCTGCTGACCAGCGAGCTCGTCACGAACGCCGTGGTGCACGCGGGCACCGGCATCGAGCTCACCTGCCGGCTCGACGCCGACGCCGCGCCGGCCAAGCTGGAGATCGAGGTCGACGACCACGACCCCGGGCGGGCGATCCTGGCCGAGCGTCCGCCGTCGGAGCCGATGTCCACGCACGGCCGCGGGCTCGCGCTGGCGGGCATGCTGGCCGACGCCTGGGGCGTCACCTACACCCGCACGGCCAAGCGCGTGTGGGTGCGCATGGAGTTCGCGGGCGCGTCCGACAGCCCGGCGCCCGCTCCCCCGCCGCCGGGGGCCGGGCTCGACCGGCTGCGCGTCGCCGTGCTCGTCGCCGACGCCACAGGCCGCGTCATCGCGTGGAACTCCGACGCCCGCACCCTGCTCGGCTGGACCGCCGAGCAGGCGATCGGCAGGCGCCTGGCCGACCTGGTCGCCTGGCGCGGCTCCGGCCCGTACGCGCTGCCGCTGGCCGACACGCTGGCGCTGGGCCGCTGGCGGGGCGAGGCCCGGATGCGGCACCGCGACGGCCGCACGGTCCGCGTGTACGTGTCGCACCTGCGCACGGGCGGGCGCGCCGAGGACCGGCGGTCGATCTGGATGGTGACGGGCTGGGAGCACGGGTTCGTGCTGGCCGCGCCGCCCGCGCCGGTGCGCCGGGAGGCGGGCAGGCGGATCAAGGACCTGCTCGACCGCGACCGTCCGCTGGCCGAGCTGCTCGACACGATCGCGCAGATCGTGCACCTGTCGAGCGGCGGCGAGGCCACGTACGTGCTGCTGCGCGCCGAGAGCGGCAACCGGTTGGGGGTCGCGGCGGGCGTGGGCGACACGGCCGGGGTGGTGGGCGTCCCGGCGGCGGGCGTGTTCGCGCCCGACCGCACGGCCCCGGCGGTGCTGGAGGACCTGCTGGCGGTCGACGTGGAGCTGGCCCAGCAGTTGCGGGCCAGGTCGCTGGCGTGCGCGCCGCTGGTGGCCGGGGGCGAGGTGATCGGGCACCTCGCGGTGACCTCGGCCGCGCCCGGCCGCTTCGACCACGACCTGACCGTCAGCCTGCGCCACATCGCCGACCAGGTGGCGGTCACCGTGCAGCGCGAGCGGCTGGCCGAACAGGACCGGGCGCACCGGGGCCGGCTCGCCTTCCTGGCCGAGGCGGGCGAGCTGCTGGCGGGCGTGCACGACGAGGAGGTGATCGCGGCGCTGTCCGCGCAGCTCGTGGTGCCGAAGATCGCCAGCTGGGCGGCGGTCTACCTGACCGACCTGGCCGGGATGACACGGCTGGCCCACGTGTGGCACAGCGAGGAGCGGCACAACGCCGGCCTGCGCAAGTCGCTCCCGGCCATTCCCGGCACGCCGCTGGACGAGGTGGCCTGGCCGGTCGGGCAGGAGGCGGTGCTGTCGTTCCCGCTGATGACGCAGGGCAACGCGCACGGCGCGCTGGTGATCGGGCGCCAGGAGCCGACGCTGCCGCTGGAGCTGGCCGACCTGCTGGCCGACCTGTGCCGGCTGATCGCGCTCAACCTGCACACGGCCATGCTCTACACCCGGCAGGCGACCACGTCGCGGGTGCTGCAGCGCAGCCTGCTGCCGATGCGGGTGGCGCCGATGCCGGGCCTGGAGTCGGCGATCGTCTACGAGCCCGCCGGGGAGGGCGCGGACGTCGGCGGCGACTTCTACGACCTGTTCACGGTGGCCGGTCACTGGTGCTTCGCGCTGGGCGACGTGTGCGGCAGCGGGCCGGAGGCCGCCGCGGTGACGGGGCTGGCCCGGCACGCGGTGCGGCTGCTGGCCAAGGAGAACTACACGGTGGCCGACATCCTCGACCGGCTCAACCAGCGGGTGCTGGAGGAGGGCGAGGACGGCCGCTTCCTCAGCCTGCTGTGCGGCGAGCTGACACCGTTGCCGGGCGGCGGCGCGCTGTGCACGGTCGCCTCGGCCGGGCACGTGCCGCCGCTGCTGCTGCGCGCCGACGGCCGGGTCGAGACGGTGGCGACGCCGCAGCTCCTGCTGGGGGTCGAGGACGGCGCCCGGTTCAGCGTGGAGTCGTTCGAGCTGGCGCCCGGCGAGGTGCTGCTGTGCGTCACCGACGGCGTGACCGAGCGGCGCAGCGGCCTGCGGCTGCTGGACGACGACGACGGGCTGGCACGGCTGCTGGCGGGCTGCGCGGGGCTGAGCGCGCACGCGGTGGCCGACCGGGTGCGGCAGGCGGTCGAGTCCTTCGCCGACCACCCGTCGCGCGACGACGTGGCGCTGCTCGTGCTGCGGGCGCTGCCCGCGCGTCAGGCGGGGAAGGCGTAGGTGGTGGAGGAGGCGTGGCGCTCGCCCGGCCGGAGCACGGTCGAGGGGAAGCCCGGCTGGTTGGGCGAGTCGGGGAAGTGCTGGGTCTCCAGGCACAGCCCGGCGTGCGGGCCGAACGGGGTGGCGACGCCGTCGAGCATGCCGCCCGCGTAGAACTGCACGCCCGGCTCGGTGGTCGTGACCTCCATCGTGCGCCCGCTGACCGGCTCGACCACGGTGACGCCGCCGTCGAGGACGTAGCAGTGGTCGTACGCGCCGCCGAACCGCTCCCCCACCGCGTGGGGGGTGGTGAAGTCGAAGACGGTGCCCTTGACCGGGGCCCGCTCGCCGGTGGGGATCTTGCTGTCGTCGACCGGCAGGTAGTGGTCCGCGGCGATGCGCACCACGTGGCCGAGCACGTCGCCGCCGCCCGCGAGGTTGAAGTAGGAGTGGTTGGTCAGGTTGAGCACCGTGGGGGCGTCGGTCTCGGCCGCGTAGTCGAGGCGGAGCGCGTCGCCGTCGAGCGTGTAGGTGACCGAGGCGGTCAGCGTGCCGGGGTAGCCCTGGTCGCCGTCGGGGCTGGTCAGCGTGAGCGTGATGGACGAGCCTGTGACGTCGGCCACGGTCCAGGCCCGGCGGTCGAAGCCGTCGACGCCGCCGTGCAGGCTGTTGGGGCCGTTGTTGACGGGCAGCGTGTGCTCGGTGCCGTCGAGGGTGAACCGGCCGCGGGCGATGCGGTTGCCGTAGCGGCCGACGACGGCGCCGAAGTAGCGGCTGCGGGTCAGGTAGTCGTCGAGCGTCGGGAGGCCGAGCACCACGTTGACGCCCGCCACCTCAAGCGTTTGCAGGATCGCGCCGTAGCTGAGCACCGCCGCGCGCAGGCGCCCCGACGACAGCTCGTGGCGCTCGACGGGCTCCCCCGACGGCAGCGTTCCGAAGATCATGAGTGGGTCTCTCCCGTTGACTCGCGGACGATCAGGCTGGTCTCCAGCACGGTGACGCCGCCGGTCGCGTCGGAGTCGACCGACTGGAGCAGCATGTCCACGGCGATCCGGCCCGCTGCGGCGGTGGGCATGGCGATCGTGGTGAGCTTGGGGCGGCTCAGCCGGCCGGGGACGATGTCGTCGACGCCGATCACGCTGATGTCGCCCGGCACGTCGATCCCGCGCTCGGCCAGGCCCTCCATGAGCCCGATCGCGACCAGGTCGTTGTAGGCGAGCACGCCGGTCGCGCCGGAGGCGATCACGTCGGTGACCGCGGCGAGGCCGCCGAGCTCGGTGGGCGGGTTGGGGCCGAGGAAGGTGACGTCGGCCTCGCTCATCGCGGCCGCCGCGGACTGCATCTCCTTGCTGGTCCACGACCCGCTCGGCCCGGTGACCAGGGCGAGCCTGCGGTGGCCGAGGCCGGTCAGGTGCTCGACGGCCAGCCGGACGCCGCGCCCGACGTCCATCAGGACCGTCGGCATGCCCTTGACCCGCCGGTTGACCACGACGAACGGCACCTCTTCGCGCAGCCGCTCGATCGTCCGGTTGGTCAGGCGGGGGCTGCACAGCAGGACGCCGTCGACCTGCTTGGTCAGGGTCTGGATGAGCTCTTCCTCGACCTGCGGGTCCTCGTCGGTGTCGGCGACGAACACGTGGTAGTCGCGGAGCCTGGCCTGCGCCTGCGCGGCCTTGATCAGCGGCGGGAAGAACGGGTTGGCGATGTCGGCCACGATGAGGCCGATGTTGTGGGTGCGCCCGGTGGTCAGCGCCCGCGCGGCCCGGTTGGGCCGGTAGCCGAGGTCCTCGGCGATGGCGAGCACCCGGGTGCGCGTCGCGGGGTTGACCAGATGGGGCGCGGAGAATGCGCGCGACACCGTGGAGACGTGCACGCCCGACGCCTCCGCCACGTCACGAATCGTCACCGCCACGCTAGGCCTCCGTGCATGCCCTGTACATTAATGCAAGCGCTTGTATCGCTGTCAATGGACTTCGAGAGCCTCTGCCAGAGCGCCAATGCCCACCATACCGGTTATGCGGGCATCGGCGCCCGCGTGAGCGGGGACCGTGCGGCTTGACGTTCTCCCCACCCCGCCTCGATACTTTTTGCAACCGGTTGCGGTATTCGAGCCCCTTGCGGGAAGGTGAGCGAGCGATGACACGAACACTGGTGACGGGCAGCGCCGGAAGGCTCGGCCGCAGCCTCGTCACCACCCTGGCGCAGGCCGGTCACGAGGTGATCGGCGTCGACGTCACCGCCGGCACGCCCGACGAGGCCGCCGCCGTCCTGCCCGCCGACCTGACCGACCTGGGCGAGGCCTACGACGTGCTCACGCGCTTCCGGCCCGACGTCGTCGTGCACCTGGCGGCCATCGCGACCCCGTTCAGCCGCACCGACGGCGTCACCTTCCGCACGAACACCGAGCTGGCGTTCAACGTGTGCGCGGCGGCGAGCGCCACCGGCGTGGGCCGGGTCGTGGTGGCCAGCAGCCCCACCGTGATCGGCTACGGCGCCCCCGCCGGCTGGACGCCCGACTACCTGCCGATCGACGAGGACCACCCGCCCCGGCCGTGGAACTCCTACAGCCTGTCCAAGCTGGTCGCCGAGCAGACGATGGCGGCCTTCGCGCGCTGCTCCGACACCCGCTTCGCGGCGGTGCGGCCCTGCTTCGTCGTCGCCCCCGAGGAGTGGGCGGGCGCGCCGACCCAGTCGGGCCACACGATCGCCGAACGCCTCGACCGGCCGGAGATCGCCGGCGTCTCCCTGTTCAACTACATCGACGCCAGGGACGCCTCCGACATGATCTCGGTGCTCGTCGACAAGCTGCCCGGCCTGCCCAACGGCGAGGTGTTCTTCGCGGGCGCCGCCGACGCGCTGGCCCGCGACCCCCTCGCCGACCTGCTTCCCGCCGTCATGCCCGCCACCAGGGCCGCGGCGATCCACCTGACCGGCACCCGTCCCGCCTTCACCTCGGCCAAGGCCGAACGCATGCTCGGCTGGACGGCCAAGCGCAGCTGGCGCACCGAACTGGAGATCGGATGAACCTCACCGGAGTCCTCTTCTTCCCCGTCACCCCGTTCACCGAGGCCGGGGAGCTGGCCGAGGACGTGCTGGCCGAGCACATCGGCCGGGGCCTCGAACACCATCCGGGGGCGGTGTTCGCGGCCTGCGGCACGGGCGAGTTCCCGGCCCTGTCGGAGGCCGAGCACGCGGCGGCCGTCCGGGTGGCGGTCAAGACCGCGCGCGGCCGGGTCCCGGTGTTCGCGGGCGCGGGCGGCCCGCTCGGCTCGGCGCTCGCCCAGGCCAGGGCGGCCCGCGACGCCGGCGCCGACGGCCTGCTGCTCATGCCGCCGTACCTGATGAAGGGCACGCCCGAGGGCTTCCTCGCCTACGTGCGCGAGGTCGCGGCGATCCTGCCGACGGTGATCTACCAGCGCGGCTCGGTCGTCCCGACGCCCGAGCAGGCGGTCGAGCTGGCGCGCGTCCCCGGCGTGATCGGGCTCAAGGACGGCCTGGGCGACATCGACCTCATCCAGCGCACGGTCCTGGCCGTGCGCCGGGAGGTGGGCGACGGCTTCATGTTCTTCAACGGCCTGCCGACCGCCGAGCTGACCATGGGCGCCTACCGCGGCATCGGCGTCGAGCTCTACTCCTCCGCCGTGTTCGCGTTCGCGCCCGACATCGCCACCGCGTTCCTGAACGGCGCCGACCGGCTGCTCACCGAGTTCTACGAGCCTCTGGTACGGCTGCGGTCCAAGGCCCCCGGTTACGCGGTGTCCCTGGTCAAGGCCGGGGTGCGGCTCGGCGGGCTGGACGCCGGGCCGGTGCGCCCGCCGCTGACCGACGCCGCGCCCGAGGACGTGGCCGAGCTGGCCAGGCTGATCGAGCACGCGCGGTCGATCCAGCAGGGACGGTCGATCGAGCAAGGGCGGGCGCTGTGATCCGCGACCTCAGGGTCACCCCGCGGACGGTCGCGCTGCGCCGGCCGTGGGGTCCGGACGTGCCCGCCAACCACGTCCTGGTCGTCGAGGTGACGCTGGCCGACGGCCGGACCGGCACCGGGTTCTCCTGGACGCCGCAGATCGGCGCGAAGGCCGTCCAGGCCCTGCTGGAGCACGACGTCCGCGACGCGCTCATCGGCCTGGACCCGCACCCGGAGGTGGTGTGGGACCGGCTCTGGCGGCACCTGCGCGAGGCCGGGCCCGGCGGCGTCACCACGGTGGCGCTGGCCGGGGTGGACCTGGCGCTGTGGGACCTGCGGTGCGGCGAGCGCGGCCTGGTCGACGTGCTGGGCCGGCGGCGCGACAGCGTGCCCGTCTACGGCAGCGGCGTCAACCTGCACTACACGCTGGACGAGCTGGTCGCCCAGGCCGAACGCTGGAAGGCGGCCGGGCACCCCGGCGTCAAGATCAAGGTGGGCCGCCCCGACCTGCGCGAGGACGTCGAACGGGTGGCGGCGGTCCGCGAGGTCGTCGGGCCGGACACGCTGCTCATGATCGACGCCAACCAGCGCTGGGACCTGCACCGGGCCAGGCGCGCCGCCGACGCGCTGGCCCCGTACGGGCTGCACTGGCTGGAGGAGCCGCTGCCCGCCGACGACGTGGCCGCGCACGTGGAGCTGCGCCGGTCCGTCGGCGTGCCGATCGCCGTGGGCGAGAACGTCTACACCGTCTACGGCTTCCGCGACCTGCTCGCGGCCGGGGCCTGCGACGTCGTGCAGCCGAACGTCGTCCGGGTGGGCGGCATCACGCCGTTCCTGCGCATCGCGGAGCTGGCGCGCGCCTACGACGTGCCCGTCCACCCGCACCTGCTGCCCGACCTGTCCGGGCAGCTCGCGCTCGCGCTGCCGCTGCCGTGCATGGCCGAGGTCGTCGAGGACGCCTCGTTCGCCGCGCTCGGGTTGCTGGCCGAGCCGTACCCTGTCGAGGTGTCCGGCGCGGAGCTGCGCGCCGGCGGGCACCGGGGGCTCGGCCTCCGCTGGAGGTGACGATCGTGCGTGTCGTGCTGGCCGGAGCCCACGGGTTCGGCTCCCACTACCTCGACCGGCTGCGCCGGATGCCCGGGATCGAGCTGGCCGGCGTGTGCGACGTGCGGCCGGTCGCGCCGGAGCTGCTCGACGGGCTGGGCGAGCCGGAGGTGTCCGCCGACCTGCCCGGCCTGATCAAACGGACCGGGGCGGAGATCGCCATCCTCGCCACGCCCATCCCGACGCACGCCGACCTGGCGCTGGCCGCGTTCGGCGCGGGCGCGCACGTGCTGGTGGAGAAGCCGACGGCGGCCACGCTGCGCGACTTCGAACGCATGCGCGCCGCCGCCGACGCCGCCGGGCTGGCCTGCCAGGTGGGCTTCCAGAGCCTCGGCTCGGCCGCCGTGCCCGCCGTCCGCGAGCTCGTCGCGAGCGGCGCCGTCGGCCGCGTCACCGGGATCGGCGTGGCCGGCTCGTGGCCGCGCCCGGCCGCCTACTTCACCCGCAGCCCGTGGGCCGGCCGCCGGGTGCTCGACGGCGTCGACGTGGTCGACGGGGCGCTCACCAACCCGTTCGCGCACGCCCTGGCCACCGCCCTGGCCGTCGCCGGGGCCGAGGAGCGCGGAGCCGTCGCCTCCGTCACCGCGGAGCTGTTCCACGCCAACCCCATCGAGTCCGACGACACCTCCGCGATCCGGATCGACCTCGCCTCCGGGGTGCCCGTGGTCGCGGCCGTGACGCTCTGCGCCGCCACGCGCGACGAGCCGTACGTGCTCGTCCACGGCACCAAGGGCCGCGTGCGGCTCACGTACACGACGGACCAGGTCCAGGTGGACGACGGGCCCGCGCGCTCCTACGAGCGGGCCGACCTGCTGGCCAACCTCGTCGAGCACGTCCGCTCCGGCGCCGAGCTGCTCGTGCCCGTGCACCGGACCGGGGCGTTCATGGAGGTCATGGAGGCCATCCGGCTCGCGCCCGACCCGCTGCCGATCGACGACGCCCACCAGGACCTGTCCGGCGAGGGGCGGGTGCTGCCCGGCATCGCCGGCGTCGTCGACGCCTGCGCCGACCGGCTGGCGCTCTTCTCCGAGCTCGGCGTGAGCTGGGCGACCCCGCTGACCGTCTCCGGAACCGTCGTGGCCGAGTACACCACCGTGAGCGACCTGCCGCTGGAAGCCGCCCCCCGGCCGTTCCTGCATCCCGTACGGACGCTCGGCGGGACCGTCGTGACCGAGATACGGCCCGACGACCATCCGCACCACCTCGGCGCCGGAGTGGCCGTCACCGACCTCGGCGGACGCAACTTCTGGGGCGGCCGCACGTACGTCCGCGACCGGGGGCCCGCCTGGCTGGACGACCACGGCACGCAGCGGCACCTGTCGTTCCCCGTGCGGGAGGCGTCCGGGTTCGCCGAGCGGCTGGTGTGGGAGCGGCCCGGCGAGCAGCCGATCGTGCGCGAGGAGCGCACCGTGCGCGCCGCGCCGCTGTCGCGCGGGTGGGCGCTCGACTTCGCGTTCACGCTGCACAACCTGACCGATCGGCCGCTGACCGTGCGCAGCTCGGCCACCAAGGGCCGGGCCGGGGCCGGCTACGGCGGCTTCTTCTGGCGGGCGCCCGCCGGATCGCCTGGACTGCACGCGTTCACGGCCGCCGAGGAGGGCGAGGCTCGGGTGCACGGCTCGCGGGCGCCGTGGCTGGCGCTCGCCTCCGACGATTGGACGCTGGTGTTCGCGCAGGACGACGACCCGTGGTTCGTGCGCGTCGCCGAATACCCCGGCGTCGGCACCGCGCTCGCCTGGGACACGCCGCTGGAGTTCGGCCCCGTGCTGGCCCGGCGGGTCGCCGTCGTCGTCGCCGACGGGCGGCTGACCCGCGCGGAGGCCGCCGGGCTGGTCGCCGAGCTCAGGTCCTGAGCCGCTTCGCCAGCCAGGCGAAGGCGGCCTCCTGCATCGGGACGTCGAAGGAGTGCGGGGCGTCGTGGAAGACGCCCTCGTAGCCGCCCCCGGGGTAGCGGCGGGCGATCGCCTCGTGCGCCCGCCGCATCCCCTCCAGCGGGAACAGCGCGTCCCGCTCGGCGTACTGCACCAGCAGCGGACGCGGCGCCCGCGCCGCCACCAGCGCCGGCCAGTCGCACAGGCGGGACAGGCCCGGCGGGTAGAGCATCCACGTGTGCGAGGCCACGTACCCGTCCAGCAGATCCGCGTACGCCGACACCATCGCCACCACCGCCACCGCGCGCACCTCCGGGTCGAACGCGCCCAGCAGCGCCGCCCGCAGGCCGCCGCCCGACACCCCCACGCAGCCCACCTCGCCGACGTCCGGACGGCCCCGCAGGTACGCCGCCGCCGCCAGGTCCTCGCCCGCCACCACGCCCGCCATCGACGTGCCCAGCAGCGTGCAGTACTTCTCCAGCACGTGCTCGTGGTGGCCCGCCGCCGCGTCGTAGCGGTCCGCCTCCGACAGCGCCGGATCACCGGCGTACGCGGCCACCCGGTCCGGCATGTCCGCCAGCGGGAACCGGCGGCTGCCCCAGCCGAACACGTCCGGCACCAGCACCGCGAGCCCGCGCCCGGCCAGCTCCCCCGCGTAGGCGCGGCCGCCGTAGATCTCCTCCCGCAGCCGCCGCACCTCCGCCGACGGACCCTCCGGGCCGTCGGCGACCTTCTCCTTGCCCGCCCACTTCATCCCGGCATGGCAGTGCAGCGCCACCACCCCCGGCAGCCTGCCGCGCTCCCCGCGCGGCCTCAGCAGGTACGCGCGCGTCCGCGGGCCGAAGCCCACGTCCCACGACAGCTCCTCCCCCGCCAGGTCACCCGCCTCCCAGGTGCGCTCCGTCCTGACGTCGGCCGCCACCAGGTCCAGCGTCCCGATCGTCTCCCGCGCCGCCTCCGCCAGCGCCGCCCCGGGCACCGCATCCGCGAACAGCCCCCGCCGCCCGGCCACCTCCACCAGCCCCGAGAACACCCCAAGATGCCGCACTACCCGTCCTTTCGCTCCGCCTGATCGCCCCTTTCGGGGCCCGCCCTTCAGCCCTCCACCGGCCAGCCACCCCGCGGAGCCCCAGGACGGGCACCCTTCCCAGGCCCGCCCTTCCTGGGAGGCACCGGATCCTCCCGAGCAACCCTGTGAGGGCGCGGCCCCCCGGCGAGCGCGCGCCTCCCCGGGGAGCCGCAGCCCCTCAGAGGCGGACGACCAGCCCGAGGGCCCGCACCGCCTTCCGTGAACGACCAGCCCGGGGATGGCCCGCACCTCCCGGAGCGCCCAGCCCGGGGATGGCCCCTGCCTCTCGGAGGCGGCCAGCCCGGAGGCCTGCGCCTCCAGGGCGCCAGTCCGGGGGCCCGTGCCTCGTGGGGGCGGGGTGCCCCTCACGGGCATCGGCCTCCCGAGCAAGCCCCCAAGGCGCAGCCCTTCGTGTGCGCGGCTTCTCGGAAGGGGCGGGGCGCTCATGGGGGTGGGGCGCGGGGTTCAGGGGGTCAGGAGGGCGGTGCCGTCGGGGGTGAGGGGGACGGGGTGGCCGGTGGCGGCGGCGCGGGTGGCGGCGACGCCGACGAGGACGCTACGGATGCCGTCGCGGTAGCCGGCCGGGCGGCCGAGGGGGTCGTCGCCGGGCCCGCGGAAGACGTCGTCGAGCAGCAGCCGGTCGCCGCCGCCGTGCCCGCCGGCGCCCTGCTCGATGGGCACCTGTTCGGGCTGCTCCCAGTGACGGTGCAGGGTGAGGCGGTCCCAGGCGCCGGCGGCGTGTTCCTTGCTCGCGGCGCTGGGGTCGACGGCGGCGTGCGGCGGCGTCCAGGCCCGCTCGCACACCTCCAGCTCGATCCGCCCGCGCGTGCCGTTGAAGGCGACCCGGTAGCCCTCGAAGGGCGCGTGGGCGGTGAGCGAGTAGGTGAGGACGGCCCGGTTGGCGTAGCGGACCATGACGGCCATGGTGTCGTCGATGGTCACGCCGGGCGCGAAGACGTCCTGGTCGCGGATGTAGCCGTCCTCGTGTTCGGCGTCCAGGTAGAGCCGCTTGAGCCGCTCGTCGGCGGAGATGTCCAGGATGTACGGGTCGCTGCCCAGCCCGGGTGCGCCCTGGCCGCGGGCGGGGCGCTCGCCCCGGGGCAGCGCGTCGCCGTAGAAGCGCAGGTCGGTCTGGGCGAAGACGAGCTGCGGGGCGGCGTCGAGCCACCAGTTGACCAGGTCGAAGTGGTGGGTCGACTTGTGCACGAGCAGCCCGCCGGAGCTTGCGCGGTCGCGGTGCCAGCGGCGGAAGTAGTCGGCGCCGTGGATGGTGTCGAGCGCCCATTCGAAGTGGACGGAGGTGACGTCGCCGATGGCGCCCTCGCTAAGCAGCCGTTTGACGGCGGAGTTGCGCGGCGAGTAGCGGTAGTTGAACGTCACGACGAGCTTGCCGGTGCTGCGCTCGGCGGCCTCGGCGATGGCGGCGCAGCTCTCGGCGTCGACGGTGAGCGGCTTCTCGACGATCACGTCTCGGCCGGCGTCGAGGGCGGCGATCACGTACTGGGCGTGGGTGGCGTCGACCGTGCAGACGATCACGGCGTCGGCGAGGTCCAGGAGCTTGCCGTACTCCTGGGGGCCGAAGCAGGGCACCGGGCGGCCGATGCGCTCGGCGTAGTAGTCCATGCGGGTCCGGTTGGTGTCGCACAGGCCGGCGATCGTCCCGGTGTCCTGCCAGTCGCCCAGCAGAGCGTCGACGTACATCTGCGCCCGGTGGCCGAGGCCGACGAAGGCGTACTTGGTGCTCAACTGCTCTTCTCCCCGAGTCGAGGTGGCGGCCGGGGGCCAGGCCGGCCCCCGGCGGTGATCGCGTCAGCCGGCGATCGCGGCGTTGGCCTCCGTCAGGAACTTCTGCGCGGCGGCGTCGGGGGTGGCCCGGCCGAACATGACCTCTTCGGAGTTGCGCTTGAGGATGTCCTCCATCTCCAGGGCGCCCTTCGGCGGGACCTGGATGGGGCTCAGCTCGCTCCTGACCTCGTCGATGAAGGCGAGGGTCTTCTGGTCGGTTTCGGGGAGCTTGGTCTTGACGGCGTCGAGCACCTTGGTGTTGGTGGGCAGGCCGCGGTCGCTGAGCAGGATGGCGGCGGCGTCCGGGTCGTTGACGAGGAAGTCGATGAGCTTGGCGCCCTCGGCGGAGTGCTCGGACTTGGCGGAGGCGGCGTAGAACATGGCGGGCTGCAGGAACATGCCGCCGGTGGTGGCGCCTTCGAGCTTGGGCATGCGCAGCAGCGTCATCTCGGAGCCGGACGACTTGGTCAGCGCGTTGAGCTGGTTGCTCCACCACATGCCCATGGCGCCGGCGTTGGTGCCGAGCAGCGACTGTTCGGGGCCGGTGGCGCCGATCTCGGCGCTCTTGGCGGCGTCGGGCGAGCCCTTGGTCTCGATGAGCTTCTGGTGGATGGCCCACCAGGACTTGAGCGTGTCGGGCGAGACGCCGATCTTGTTGCCGTCGTAGAACTTCTCGCCGCGCTGGGCGGCGTAGATCTGCAGGAAGGCCGGGTTGAAGTTGTACTCGGCGCCGGTGACGCCGCCCGCGCCGGAGATCTCCTGGGCGAGGGCCATCCACTGGTCCCAGGTCCAGTCGGTGTCCTTGGGCAGCTCCTTCTTGGCCTTCTCCAGCGCCGCGGTGTTGGCGACCATGGAGAAGGCGTTGACGCCGGTCGGGATCGCGTACTGCTTGCCGTCGATCTGGCCGCTGGCGAGGACCTGCTGGTCGAGGTCGGCGGTGGGCACCTTGCCGGCGAGGTCGGCGAGCGCGCCGCGGCCCGCGTACTCGCTCAGGCCGCGGATCTCGATGCTGAGCACGTCGGGGGCGTCGTTGGCGGCGACCTTGGTGGCGAGCTTCTCGTAGTAGCTGTCCCAGTTGGAGAAGTCGCCTTCGACGTCGATCGTCGGGTTCTTCTCCTCGAACTTGGCGATGACCTGCTCGGTCAGCTTCTGGCGGGCGTCGCTGCCCCAGTAGGCGAAGGTGATGGTGGTCTTGCCGCCTTCGCCGCCACCGCCTTCGCCGCTGTCGCCGCTGCCGCAGGCGGTGACCGCCGTGAGCACGGCCACCGAGAGCGCGGCGACCTTCCACATGGTCTTGCGAGAGCTGAGGTTCACAGCTCTACCTCCTCTTGGAGAGTTGCAGGGGGTGAAGAGGAACTACTTCAAACCGGTCGTCGCCACGCCCCGGATCAGGTACTTCTGCCCCGCCAGGAAGAACCCGAAGATCGGTCCCAGCGACACGATCGACATCGCGAACATCGGCCCCCACGAGGACTCGCCGCTGGAGTCGAGGAACTGGCGCAGCGCCACGGCCACCGTGAGGTTGTCGGAGTTGGTGAGATAGAGGTTCTGGCTGAAGAAGTCGTTCCACGTCCAGATGAAGGTGAAGATGCCGGTGGTGGCCAGGGCGGGCATGCACAGCGGCAGGATGACCTGGAGGAACACCCGCCAGTAGCCGGCTCCGTCGATGGCGGCTGCCTCGTCCAGCTCCCTGGGCAGGGTCCTGATGAACTGCACCATCAGGAAGATGAAGAACGCGTCGGTGGCCAGGAACTTGGGCACGACCAGCGGCCAGATCGTGTTGATCCAGTCGAGTTCGGCGAACACGATGTACTGCGGCACGACGGTCACGTGGTGCGGCAGCATGATCGAGCCCAGCATGACCGTGAACCACAGCTTCTTCAGCGGGAAGTTCAGCCGGGCGAACGCGTAGGCGGCCAGTGAGCAGGCCACCAGGTTCGCCAGCACCGACAGGCCGGTGATCACGGCGGAGTTCCACAGGTAGTAGCCGAAGGAGTGCTTGAGCGCGGTCCAGCCGTCGCCGTAGTTGTCCAGCGTCACCTCGCTGGGCCACAGTCCGGGCTCCCGGAAGATGAGCTCCTCCGGCTTGAGCGAGCTGGAGATCATCCAGAGCAGCGGGTAGAGCATGACCAGCCCGAAGGCGATCAGCAGCAGGTGCTTGAGCAGGCGGCTCCCTCGCGGCATCGGCCGGAACAGGAGCGGGACCTGCTTACTTCGAGTCGCCATAGAAGACCCAATACTTCGACGCGAGGAAGTTCACGCCGGTCAGGCCGGCGATGATGAGCAGAAGGACCCACGCCATGGCGGCCGCGTAGCCCATCTCGTAACTCTTGAAGCCCTTCAGGTAGAGGTAGAGCGTGTAGAAGAGCGTGGAGTCGACCGGGCCTCCGCTGCCGCCGCTCACGATGAACGACTGCGTGAAGGACTGGAACGACTTGATCACCTCGAGGACGAGGTTGAAGAAGATGATCGGGGTGAGCAGCGGCAGCGTGATCGAGCGGAACTGGCGCAGCTTGGTGGCGCCGTCGACGGCGGCCGCCTCGTAGTAGCTCTGCGGGATCTGGCGCAGCCCGGCCAGGAAGATCACCATCGGCGCGCCGAACGTCCACACGTGCAGGAGGATCAGCGTGCCGAGCGCCGTGTCGGGGTCGGAGACCCAGCCGGGCCCCTGAATGCCGAAGACCGCGAGCAGGCCGTTGACCAGGCCGTCGGTGCCGAAGATCTTGCGCCACAGGATGGCGATGGCGACGCTGCCGCCGAGCAGTGACGGCAGGTAGTAGACCGAGCGGTAGAACGACAGGCCGCGCAGTCCGCGGTCGAGCGCCAGAGCGAGCCCGAGGGCGAAGGCGAGCTGCAGCGGCACCGAGACGACCACGTAGACGGTGGTGACCTTCAGCGAGGTGATGAAGCGGTCGTCCTCGAAGAACATCTTGGTGTAGTTGTCGGTCCCGACCCACTTGGCCTCCTCCAGGAGGCTGTAGTTGGTGAACGACAGGTAGAGCGAGGCCAGGATCGGGCCGACGGTGATGACGAAGAGGCCGATGAACCACGGCGCGAGGAAGACGTAGGCCGCGCGGGCCTCACGCCGCCTGTGAACGTTAACGTGGGGGGTCCTCCTGCGGCGTCCTGGTGGCTGATCGGGCGCACGCTTCGGGGCGAGTGCTCGCTCCGGCGTCACAGAGATTGATTCGGACATACATCCCTCTTCCAGGCCCTGCCCGGCACGGCGGGATCGGATAGCGCCTTCCTATAGGCAGGCGAAAAGTTTCGTCAACCCTTTGCAGGTGTTACAAAGCCGTTACCGATATATCGTCAACGCCGTCGTCGCAGGTCAGATGGCCAGGATCCCAGATGACGGAATCACAACATTTTGCCGTTGGCTCAGATCCACTACAACCGGTTGCATCATGGGAGGGCAACAGAAAGCCGCCCCGTCCTGTCCGGCCGGGGCGGCTACCGAGCGGTAACGCTCACCAGGATCCGCCGAGCTCCTTCATCGTGAACACCCCGCCGGCGCGGTCGTGCACCGGGTCGCTCAGGTCCGGCTCGCCCAGCTCGGCGACCAGGGGACCGGCGAACACCTCGGAGTCGTCGCGGGAGACGTACCCGATGGCCTCGGCCTCGCGCAGCGACCACCAGCGGCGCGCGTTGTCCGAGACGCCCCAGACGACGTGGAAGCCGGGCGCGACGAGCGCGGCCTCGACCAGGCGCGCCAGGTCGTCCGGCGAGATCCAGGTGGCCAGGCCGCGCGTGTCGGCCGGGCCCTCGTTGCAGGTGCCGAGCCTGATCACGGTCACGTTCATGCCGAACCTGTCGTGGTAGAGGCTGCCGAGCCCTTCCATGACGACCTTGCTGACCCCGTAGAAGGTGTCGGGGCGGGGAAAGGCGTAGTCGGGCAGGTCCTCGCCGGACGGCGGCCTGGTCTGGAACCCGGCCGCGTGATGGCTGCCCATCAGCACCAGCTGCCGTACGCCCTCCCGCCGCGCGGCCTCCATCAGCACCTGGGTGCCGTCGATGTTGGCCCGGACGATGTCCGCCCACGGGTGCTCGCGGCTCTGCCCGCCGAGGTGGAGCACCGCGTCGACGCCCGCCATCGCCTTGGCCATGGCGGACTCGTCGGCCAGATCGGCGACGGCAGCCTCCTCGCCGGGCCCCGGCTCCAGCGGGAGCAGGTCGGACAGGCGCAGGGTCCGGCCCTCGCGGGCGAGACGGGGACGGAGCAGCGTGCCGACCTTGCCGGCGGCGCCGGTCATGAGAATGCGCATGACTTCTGTTGTACACAAGCCTGGCTTGAATTCACATTCTTGAATATTGACCGTGATGTGCGTCACTCGTTACGTTCGCAGGTACCAAATTCACGTCCGCGATAGATGTCCACATATGTGAACAGGAGGCGGTCTGATGTCACGTCATCTGCTCGGGGTCGCGATCGCGACGGCCCTGACCGTAACGCTGACGGGCTGCGGCTCCGGATCATCGGGTTCGGGTTCCGGTTCGGACGAGGCTCTGGAGATCTGGATCAGGCAGACGCCCGACTCCGACTCCGCCAAGACGGCCCAGCGCCTGGCCGAGGCCTTCACCAAGGCCGCGGGCGTGCCGACCAAGGTCGTCGCGCTCTTCGACGACTTCGAGACCAAGCTGCAGCAGCAGGCGGCCCAGCGCAAACTGCCCGACATCGTCATCAACGACACCGCCCAGATCGGCAACATGCACACCCAGGGCTGGCTCACCGAGGTCGACCGGGCCTCGCTCGCGGGCGGGGACAAGCTGTCCGACCTGGCCTGGAAGGCGGCCACGGCCGCCGACGGCAAGACGTGGGCGGCGCCGTTCTCCGCCCAGGCGTTCGCGATCATCGCGCGAAAGGACTGGCGCGAGAAGCTCGGCATGGACGTCCCCCGCACCTGGGCGGACCTGGCCGCGCTGGCCAAGGCGTTCACCGAGAAGGACCCCGACGGCAACGGCGAGAACGACACCTCCGGCTTCGTGATCCCGGCCGGCACCAAGCGCGGCTACGCCTCCTGGTACGCCTCCTCGTTCATCTACGCCAACGGCGGCGACTTCCTCAGGACCACGGGCAGCGGCACGTTCGCCGCCATGACGAGCGACCCCAGGACCGTGGAGGCCGTGCGGTTCCTCCAGGACCAGTTCTGCACCGCCAAGACCGTCAACCCGGGCGCGGTCAGCAACGACACCACCGTCACCCACGAGGTGTTCGAGAAGGGCCAGGGCGGCCTCTACCTGACCGGTCCGTACGTGCTCGCCCGGTTCGTGGAGAGCATCGGCACCGACAAGATCGAGGTCTTCCCGGTGCCCAAGGGCCCCTCCGGCGGCCCCGGCACGCTCGGCGAGGGCGAGAACGTCTACCTGATGGCCGGGTCCGGGAACCCCGAGGGCCAGAAGAAGTTCGCCGAGTTCGCGATCTCCGCAGAGGGCCAGCGGATCGGCATGAACAAGGACAACAACGGCGCCATCGTCCGCCTGCCGGTCAACTCCGAGGTGGACCTGGCCGCCGAGCGGAAGGACCCGCGCTGGAAGGTGTTCCAGGACGCCTACCCCGACGCCGTCTACGCCCCGCCCGTGCCGAACTGGGCGCCGATCCGCCAGACCTCGGCCGACTCCATCAACTCCGCGTGGGCCGACTGCGGCATGGACGTCCAGGCCGAGATGGACACCCTCAACACCGAACTCACGCGGGAACTGCAGGGCCAGAAGGCATCATGACGCCCACGCCCACCCGGGCGCGGCGGCGGGGCGCGCTGATCGCCTGGGCCTTCCTGGCGCCCGCCCTGCTGCTGTTCCTGTACTTCAAGTTCATCCCGATGTTCACCGGGCTGACGATGAGCTTCCAGGAGATCCGCTACGTCGACAGCCGGTGGGTCGGGCTGGACAACTACCGCACGATCCTCACCGACGACGCCTTCGCCTCGGCCATCTGGCACAGCCTGGTGCTGGCGCTGGGCACCACGGCCGGGTCGCTGGTGCTGGGCCTGGGCTTCGCGCTGCTCATCGAGGGGCCCGCGCGTTACCTGTGGTTCGTCAGGACCGCGGCGTTCCTGCCGGTCGTGACCACGATGGCGGCCGTGGCCGAGGTGTGGCGGATCATGTATCACCCGGGCGACACCGGCATGCTCAACAGCATCCTCGGCTGGGTGGCGCTGGACCCGCAGCCGTTCCTGGCCAGTGAGGACTCCTCCCTGCTGTCGATCATGGGCATGAGCATCTGGCGCGGGACCCCGTACGACATGATGATCTTCCTGGCCGGTCTGGTCGGGGTGGACCGGACGCTGTACGAGGCCGCCGCGGTCGACGGGGCGTCCACCTGGCGGCGGCTGCGGCACATCACGCTGCCGGCGCTGCGGCCGGTGTTCTGGATCCTGTTCACGCTCGCCGCCATCCGCGGCCTGCGGGTGTTCGTCGAGGTGTACGTGCTCACGAACGGCGGGCCGAACGGGTCGTCCGAGGTGCTCATGACACTGATCTACAAGCTCGGCTTCCAGACGGGCGAGCTGGGCATCGCGTCGGCGGGCGGGATCGTGCTGTTCGCGGCCACGCTGCTGCTGACCGTGCTCGTCCAGCTCATGCGCAGAAGGCAGGCGGCATCATGAGGTTCGACAGCGCGCTGGGGCTGGAGGCCAGGCGCGGGCCGGTGGCCGTGGCCGTGAAGGTCCTGCTCTACTCCGGCATGGTGCTGATCTTCACCGGGCCGCTGGTCGCGTTGCTGATCAGCGCGTTCAACGAGACGCTCGACCCGACCGCGTTCACGCTGTGGCCGGACTCCTTCACGTTCGAGAACTTCGTCCAGGCGGGCGAGCGCAACGTCTACCTCTATCTGTTCAACTCCTTCGTGGTCGTCGGGTTCGGGCTGCTGCTCCAGGTGATCGTGAGCGTGTTCGCCGCGTACGCGCTGGCGCGCAAGAAGTTCCGCGGCATGTCGATCGTCATGCTGATCATGCTGACCACGATGATGCTGCCCGAGGAGATCATCGCGATCCCGCTGTCGCTCGTGCTCGCCGACCTGCCGGTGCTGCACCTCGACCTCATCGGCACGTACGCGGGCATGATCCTTCCGGTGGGCGCCTGGGGGTTCTCCATCCTGGTCATGACCGAGTTCATGAAGGAGGTGCCGGTCGAGCTGGAGGAGGCCGCGCGCATCGACGGCGCGGGCGAGCTGCGCACGTTCTTCACGATCATCCTGCCGCTGTGCCGGCCGGCGCTCGGGGTCATCGGCGTCTTCGGCTTCACCATGATCTGGGACCAGTACCTGCTGCCGCTCATCGTGGCTCCGGAGTCGAGCATGTGGACGCTGCCCATCGCGCTGCGCTCGCTCCGCTCGGACGAGGAGGTGGGCATCGGCGTGGTGCTCGCGGCCTCGCTGCTGGCCCTGCTCCCGTCGATCATCGCGTTCCTCGCCTTCCAGCGTCAGTTCATGCGTGGCCTGACAAGCGGCGCCATCAAGGGGTAGGTGTCCATGTATCTGAACGCCATCCCGTATGCTGACTGGTCGAAGCCGCCGTCGAGATGGGATGATCATGGAGCCGCAGCTGGTCAAGTCCGCCGAGCGGACGGTTCGCATCCTGGAGGCCCTGGCCGCGTCCCCCACCACACTGACGCTGTCGGAGCTCCAGCAGGCGACCGGGTTCCCGCGCAGCAGCCTGCACGCGCTGATGCGCACGCTCGTCGAGCTCAACTGGGTCGAGACCGACACCGCCAGATCCGCGTTCGGCATCGGGCCCCACGCGCTGCTCACCGGCACCGCGTACCTGGACAAGGACCCCGCACTGCCGTTCGCGCAGGAGACGCTCGAAGACCTGCGGGAAGAAGTCGGGCAGACCGCTCACTTCGCCCGGCGGGACGACGCGCACGTCCTCTACCTGGCCACCCGCGACTCCCGCGAGGCGCACCACGTGATCCCCAGGGTCGGCAGGCGCCTGCCCGCCCACGTCACGGCACTCGGCCAGGTGCTGCTCGCCCAGCTCACCGACGACGAGGTCGCCGCCCTGCTCCCGACGCCGCTGACCGCCGTCACCGAGCACACGATCGTCGACCTGGAGAAGCTCACCGATGAGCTCGACCAGGTCCGCACCCGAGGCTGGGCCTACGAACGCGAGCAGGGCACGCCCGGCGTCGCCTGCGTGGCGGTCGCGGTCGACTACCGGATCCCGGCCACGGACGCGATCAGCTGCTCGATGCCGGTGGGCCTGCCGCCCGCCGAGATCGAGCGGGTCACCCAAGCGGTGATCAGACACACCCGAAAGCTGGCTGCCACTCTCCGCCGAGAGGGCATCCGCTGACATGGAGGCATAGATGCGGCTAGATGGTGTTCTCTTCTTCCCGGTGACCCCGTTCACGCCCGACGGCGGCGTGTCCGAGGAGCTCCTGAGGCGGCACGTCGCCCAGGGAGTCGAAGCCGGGGCCGGAGGCGTGTTCGCCGCATGCGGCACCGGCGAGTTCAACGCCCTCGACCCGGACGAGTACACCCAGGTGGTGACCACCGCCGTCACCGCCACGGCCGGCCGCGTCCCGGTGTTCGGCGGCGCCGGAGGCGCGCTGCCCGCCGCCCGGTCCGTCGCCAGGGCGGCCGCCGCCGCCGGGGCCGACGGGCTGCTCCTCATGCCGCCGTACCTGGTCAGCGGGCCCCCCAGCGGGCTCGTCGCCTACGTGCGCGACGTGGCGGAGGCCGGCGGGCTGCCCGTGATCGTCTACCAGCGCGGCACCGCCCGCTTCACCCCCGAGGCCGTCGCCGAACTCGCCCAGGACCCGGCGGTGATCGGCTTCAAGGACGGGCTCGGCGACCTCGACCTGCTCCAGCGCATCATCCTGCGCGTACGCGAGGCGGGCGCCGCCGGCTTCACGTTCTTCAACGGGCTGCCCACGGCCGAGTTCACCGTGCCCGCCTACCGGGGGCTGGGCGTGGACCTCTACTCCAGCGCGGCGTTCGCGTTCGCGCCCGAGGTCGCGCTCGCCTTCCACCGGGCCGTCACCAGCGGCGACGACGCGCTGGCGCGGCGGCTGCTGACCGGCTTCTACCTGCCGCTCGTCGAACTGCGCGACCTGGTGCCCGGGTACGCGGTCTCGCTGGTGAAGGCTGGAGTGCGGCTGCGCGGGCTCGAGGTGGGCGGCGTCCGCGCCCCGCTGGCGGACCCGGCGCCGGAGCACGTGGCCGAGCTGGAGAAGATCATCGCAGCGGGCTTGGAAATCGTCGGCTCCTGACCAGGCAGCGAACGGGCCCCCGGTCTGCCGGGGGCCCGTCTCGTGCGTGCGGGGGGGCCGTTCCGTCCGCTCTGGGTCTGGGGGCCGCCCGGCCCCTGCGGGCCGCCCGGCCCCTGCGGGCCGCCCGGCCCCTGCGGGCCGCCCGATCCCTGCGGCCCCCTCGGCCTCTGGGGCCCGCCGCCCGTTCCGGCTCCGGCCGTTCGGCCGATTGGCCCGTTCCGCCCGCTCGAGCGTTTGGCCCGCTCGGCCGCTGAGCCGTTCGGCCCGTTCCGCCCATACGGGCGTTTAGCCGTCTGGCCCGTTGGTCCGTTTGCGCCGCTCGGACGCAGGGACCGTTCGGCCGCTGCGGCCCGCCCGGCCGTTCGGTCCACTGGGCCCGTCGGACCCGTCCGGACCGCTAGCCGTGCGGGCCGTTTGGCCCGCACAGCCGTTTGGCCCGCACAGCCGTTTGGTCGCGTTGGGCCGGTCCCCTTTATCAACCCTTGCCCCTACGCCGCTAGGCCCGGAGGGTACCGTCCTCGCGGCGGGGGATGCCCAGCGGGTTGCCGTCCTTCAGCTCGTCGGGCAGCAGCTCGGCAGGCCAGTCCTGGTACGCCACAGGCGCCAGCCACCGCTCGATGGCCGTGGCCCCGACCGAGGTGGTCGCCGACGTGGACGCCGGCCACGGCCCCCCGTGGTGCATCGCCCAGGTCACGGCCACCCCGGTGGGCCAGCCGTTCCAGATCAGCCGCCCGGCCTTGCGCGAGAGCACCTCGGCGACCTGCGTCGCCTCGTCGGGGTCGGTGCCGTGGATGGTGGCGGTCAGCGACCCGTCGAGCCGCTCCAGCACGGGCCGCAGCTCCGACACCTCGCGGTAGGTCACCACGACCGAGGCGGGCCCGAAGCACTCCTCCGCGACCCCCGGCAGCTTGTCGGCGAACGACTTCACGTCGGTGGTGAACACCTTGGGCGTCACCGCCCAGCCGCCCTCCCCCGGCTTGCCCTCGGCTAGCAGCGTCAGCTCACCCAGCCGCTCGACCCCGCCCAGGTAGCCGTCCCTGATGCGCTCACCCAGCATCGCGCCGCCGCTCGTGCCCTCCACGGCCGAGACCAGGGCCGTACGCAGCTCCTCGTCCTCGGGCACGAACATCAGCCCCGGGTTCGTGCAGAACTGCCCCACGCCGAGCGTCAGCGATGCCGCGAACCCGCTCGCCACCTCCCCCTTCGCCGCCGACGGCAGCACCACGACGGGGTTGACACTGCCCAGCTCGCCGTAGAACGGGATCGGCGTCTCGCGCTGGTCGATGAGCCCCTGGATCGCCTTGCCTCCGGCGATGGACCCGGTGAACCCGGCCGCCACCACCCCCGGGTGCTGAACCAGGTTCACACCCGCCTGCATGCCCTGCACCAGCCCGAGCAGATCCGGATACGGCAGCGCGTCCCGGACGATCCTGGCCACCCGCGCGGAGGTGCCCGGGTGCCCCGGGTGCGCCTTGACCACGACGGGACAGCCCGCGGCCAGCGCCGACGCGGTGTCGCCACCGGCCACCGAGAAGGCGAACGGGAAGTTGCTCGCCGCGAACACCGCCACCACCCCGGCCAGCGGCTGCTTCATCCGCCGCACGTCGGGCCGGGGCGGCGTGGCCGAGGCGTCGGCGTGGTCGACGATCGCCTCGAGGTAGCCGCCGTCCCGGATCACCTGGGCGAACAGGCGGAACTGCCCCGCCGTGCGCGCGACCTCGCCGCGCAGCCGGACCTCACCGAGCGCGGTCTCCCGGTCGGCGAGCTGCCAGAGCTCGTCGACGTGGGCGGTGAGCGCGTCGGCGACGGCTTCGAGCGCCTCGGCACGCTCGGCGGCCGGTGTCGCACGCCACGCCGAACCGGCGGCGGCCGCGGCGGAGACGATCAAGTCGACCCCGGCACGATCCGTCTCAGGAACCGCGTCACCCACGGTCTCGCCGGTCCTGGGGTCGTATCCATAGATCATCGAATGGTCCTTCGGTCTTGACACCTTCTCCGGCTCATTCTTACAGTTGCCAGAACTGTCCACAATCCTGACCATCGTTCACATACATGGACGGCGAACATATGATCATCACGCAGGTCCACGTCACCCCCGTCGCGTTCCGGGACCCGCCCCTGCTGAACGCCGCAGGGGTGCACGAGCCGTGGGCCCTGCGCACCGTGGTCGAGATCGTCACCGACGAGGGCCTCAGCGGCCTCGGCGAGACGTACGGCGACCTGGGACATCTGTCGAAAGTACGCGAGTGCGCCCAGGCCCTCGTCGGCCTGGACGTGCACGCGACCAACGAGATGTACCGGCGGATCGCCGCCACCGTCGGCGACGCGGTAACCGACCTGCACGGCCTGACCGGCGTCGCGACCAAGGAGAAGAGCGTCGACCGGGTGTTCGCCGCTTTTGAGGTCGCCTGCCTGGACATCCGCGGCAAGGCAGCGGGCGCGCCCGTGGTCGACCTGCTCGGCGGCCGGGTCCGCGACGCCGTCCCGTACAGCGCCTACCTCTTCTACAAGTGGGCCGGCCACCCCGGCGCCGAACCGGACCGCTTCGGCGAGGCCCTCGACCCGGCGGGCGTGGTCGAACAGGCAGCGCTGCTCATCAAGGAGTACGGGTTCCGCTCGATCAAACTCAAGGGCGGCGTCTTCCCCCCGGCCGACGAGGTCGCGGCGATCCGGGCACTGCACGAGGCGTTCCCCGGGGTGCCGCTGCGCCTCGACCCGAACGCCGCCTGGACGGTGGAGACCTCCACCTGGGTCGGCCGCGAACTGGACGGCATCCTCCAGTACCTGGAAGACCCCACCCCGGACATTCCCGGAATGTCGGAGGTAGCAGCCCAGGTCTCCATGCCGCTCGCCACCAACATGTGCGTCGTCACCCCCGAACACCTCCCCCCTGCCATCGCCTCCCGCGCCATCGGCGTCCTCCTGCTCGACCACCACTACTGGGGCGGCCTCGTCCGCTCCTCCCACATCGCCGCGCTGTGCGAGACGTTCGGGCTGGAGCTGTCCATGCACTCCAACTCCCACCTGGGCATCAGCCTCGCCGCCATGACCCACCTCGCCGCCGCCACCCCCAACCTCACCCACGCCTGCGACACCCACACCCCCTGGCAGGACGGGCAGGACGTGGTCGCCCCCGGCGCCCTGCGCTTCGTCGACGGCGCCGTCCCGGTGCCCACCGCCCCCGGCCTCGGCGTCGAACTCGACCGCGACGCCCTCGCACGGATGCACGAGCAGTACGTGAAGTGCGGCATCACAGCCCGGGACGACACCACGTACATGCAACGCTTCAACCCGGACTACACCGCCCAACGCCCCCGCTGGTAACCCCGGCAGCCCCCGTTGCCCACACCCACCACCCCACGCACGGCTGGTGTCCCCTCCTCGCACGGCGACCACCCCGCGTCCTGCCACACCCCCGCCACGGCCACCGCCGTACATACCGTCCCCGCCCTAGGCACAGTCACCACCCCGCCTCCGATCACCGCCCCACGTACGGTCACGGGCCTACGCTCGGTCACCACCCCACATACGGCCCCGGTCCTACGCTCGGTCACCACCCCACATACGGTCCCGGCCCTACGTCCCGTCACCACGCCGCATACGGTCACCACCACGCCCACGCGCGCCGTCACCACGCGCACGGCCACCCCCACCCGCACGGCCACCCCCACGCGAACAGTGACCACCACGCCCACGGCCGCCCCATCGCGCACGCTCACCGCACCGCCGCGTATGGCCACCACCAGCGCTACGGCCCCCGCGCTTGCGTACGGTTACGGAAGTCCGCATGGTTGGCCATGCCCAGCGGTCGCCGACGCCCCACGTCCCGACGCGCCAGCGCGGTTCTCGCCGGAACGGCACGCTGCACTGACCGACGCCCCGCGCCCCAAGCCGTCGATCCCGGTGTCCACGGCCCCACCACCGGGAAGACAAGCATCCGCCCAAGCCGTAGACACCCACCCCAATCCATAAGTCCACCGCATCAAGGAACACCCGCCACACCCTGAGGAGACCAGACCCATGAGGATCGCCTACGCCTACCCCTGGGACATCGCAGGCGACCCCGCCGCCCCTGACCGCCTCGCTGCCCTCGGCGTCGAGGCGGTAGCCCTGGCCGCCTCCTACCACTCCACCCGCGCCGCAACTCCCTTCCACCCCGCACACCGCATCCTCGACGTTGCCCACTCGGCCTTCTACCTGCCGATACGACCGGCCGCCTGGGGCCGCCTGACCCCGGCCGCCCCCTCCTGGACCTCCCCTGACGCGTACCTGGTCGCCCAGGGCGCCCTGCGCCGCGCCGGCCTCCGCGTCCACGCGTGGACCGTCCTGACCCACAACGCCCACCTAGGCGGCGCCCACCCCGACCTGGTGGTGCGCAACGCCTTCGGCGACCCGTACCCGTACGCCCTGTGCCCCGCCTTCGAGGACGTCGTGGACTACTGCTCGCGCCTCGTCCACGAGGTGCTGACGGCCGGCGAACCGGACGGCCTCATCCTCGAAGGCTGCGGCCCCATGGGCTTCTCCCACCAGGGAGTACACGAGAAGACCTCCGGCGCGGACTACGACGCCGACCTGCTGTCCCTCTGCTTCTGCACCGCCTGCACCCCCCGCTACCCCGAAGGCACCCAAGCCAGAATCCGCACCGCCATAGACTCACCCCTCACCCCAGAACGCCCAGCTTCCCCCTCCCCGGAACCCCCCGTCTCGCCCATCGACGCCGCACTCGGCCCGCTCGCCGACGAGGTTCGCGCCGCCCGCGTCTCGTTGTCCGCCTCGCTCCGCACCCGCCTGATCGCCACAGCCCGCGAGGTCGCCCCGAACATCCCCCTCACCCTGCACGCGAACCCGGACCCCTGGGCCACCGGCCCCTTCGCCGCACTCCCCACCGGCGAGCCCGAAGCCGACGTCCTGGTGGGCAACTGCTGGGGCGATGCCACAACGGACGCTGCCCGCCTGTCCCACCTCCGCGACCTCTGCACCCCCGGCCAACGAGTCGGTGCCTACGTCCTGGCCCTCCCCCCTCGCCCCGCCGACGCCACCGCCCTGGCGGAGCTCCTCACCACCTACACCAAGGCAGGCGCCTCCGAAATCCACCTCTACCACGCCGGCCTGGCCGGCCCCGAACGCCTAGCAGCCATGACGGCCGCCCTCCGCCAAACCAACCAGTAACCACCCGGGCCTCCAGCGGCTTCGCGTCAGACCCTCATGCTCTGGCTCACGCCACCAGCCCACCCTCGGCGGCGGCTCCCGCTCCAGCCCTCACCAGATCAGCCCATCCCTAGCCCAGCCAGCGCAGATGCGCGCCCCCGAAGACGCCTTGCCGCCGCCCGACCTCATCCATCAGCCACTTGGCGGTCTCTTCCGCACGACGGATCACATCTTCCGGATATCCCAGTACGACCTGATGCTCGGCGAACTCGTCCTCGTCATCCAGGATCAACCGCCCATCCCGCATCCTGATCACATCGAGATCCAGGTCGATCATGGACACCTCCCCGTCCCGCCACTCGGGAACGGTGGTGACGTCCACATAGACCTCAGTCTTGTGCGGCGGCGAGTGGAAAGTCGCAGCCCACCAGGCATCACGCGGGAACAGCATCAAGCAGTGGTTCTCCCAGACCACCGGCGGCCCCTCCCCTTTACGAGCGACCGTCCCGGCCGGCACCGTCACCCAAAGCCCGTACTCGTCCTCGCCCAGAACCTTCGCCGCATGGTTCCAATGCAACGCGCCGCCGTATTTCCGGTAAACGATCCTCACATCATCCACAAACTGGAACTTATCGCCCCGCCGCATGCCCACCTACAACCACTCAGCCACTACAGCCGACACTCACCCAGCCCCTATAACGCTCCTGCCCTTCACCCCCGCAGCCGACGAATAACCGGCCAGCGGAGAACGCAGGAAGGTGGGCCCCACTCGATCACGTACGACAGCCAGCCCCACCCCAGTGACCGATCCCGCAGGTGCCATCTCACCGTGCCGCGGTCACCAACCCGCTCTCGTACGCCGCAATGACGAGTTGCGCCCGATCACGCGCGTCCAACTTGGCCAGCAGGCGCGTGATATGGGTCTTGACCGTCGCCAGAGTCACCTGGAGATGGTCGGCGATCTCAGCATTGGACAAACCACGCGCGATCAGCGCCAGCACCTCGCGCTCCCTTTCCGTCACCCCGTCCAGCCCGCGAACCGCCGGTAAAGCAGGCGTGCGCGCGAACTCCTCGATCAGCCGTCGCGTTACCGTCGGCGCAAGCAACGCCTCGCCACCGGCCACGACCCGGATGGCGGCGAGCAGGTCCGTCGGCGGCGTGTCCTTGAGCATGAACCCGCTCGCCCCGGCCCGCAGCGCATCGTAGACGTAAGCGTCGATATCGAACATCGTCACGATGAGGATCCGCGACACATCCTTGATACGCCTGGTCGCCTCGATGCCGTCCATCTCCGGCATCCGCACATCCATCAGGACGACGTCAGGCTGCGTCTCCTGGACGACCGCAATGGCCTCGACTCCCGTGGCCGCCTCACCCACGACCTCAAGATCGGGCTCGGAGTTGACCAGCACCCTGAAGCTGCCTCGGAGCAGCGCCTGATCGTCGACGATCACGACCCGGATCATGACGCGGCCCCGTACGGCAGGTGGGCCGCCACCCGGAACCCGCGCCGCGGAAGCCCGCCGGCCTCGAACGCGCCCCCGTACATCGTGACCCGCTCCCGCATCCCGATCAGCCCATGCCCCGGCACCACAGCGCTCCCCTGCCCCACCCGCGGCCCCGGACCGTCATCCCGAACCTCGATGCGTACCGCCCTCCCATCGTCGATCACCGACACCCAGCAGCGAGCAGGTGCCGCATGCTTCACCACATTGGTGAGCGCTTCTTGAACGATCCGGTACACGGACAGCTCAACGCCTTCTGGGAGCCTTCGCCCTTCGGCTGGATCGGCTCCGCCACCGCCATGTCCCGACCCGCTCGGAACCCCATCCCTAGCACGCCTCTCCCCCGCGCCGTCTGCAGAATCGTCGCCTTCCACGGCATCGTCATCGCCCCGCCTGCCACGAACTCCACTGGCAACATCCACGTCTCGAAGATCGCCCACAGCCTCAGGCCGGCCCGCCTGCCCAGCAGGCCGCTGACGATCTCTCGCACTCACGCGGTCAGGGCGACCGGCCTCACGAGACCTGACGCGTACGTCGAGATCCACGTCCACCCCCGAGAGTCGTGCCTGGTCCGCCAACTCGCCCAGGCCGCTGAGGCCCGGCGTGGGTCCACGCGCGGGCGGGTCGGCCGAGCGCAGGACTGCCAGCAAATGCCGCATCTCCCGCAGCGCGCTTCTGCTGGCTCTCTCGATCACGCGCAGGGCGTCATGCGCTTCGTCCGGATCGGAGGTGAAGACGTGGTTGGCTACACCGGCCTTCACGGCGATCAGCCCCACATTGTGTGTGACGACGTCGTGCAGCTCGCGGGCGATGCGCAGGCGCTCGTCCGCCACCGCCTGAGCCGCGATCCGCTCCGCGTCGTGCGCCATGTAGATCCTCCGCTCGCGCACGGCGCGCCCCACCGTCCAGGCTCCTCCCAGCGCCGCGACGCCGAACAGCAACGTGTCACTGCGCAACAGCCACTCCGGCACCCCTGGCTGAGGCACGCCCCCGACCATCACGAGGGCTGCCCCGGTGATCGCCGCGAGCATCCCGATGGCCGAGGTCGGGAACCAGGCGCCGCGGTTCTCCGACACGGCGACCAGGTAGATCGCATACGCGGGAGCAACGTACGCGATGCTCACGACGTCGACCACGACGGCCACCATTGCGATCGACAGCGTGACAAGGAAGACCGGGACAGGCCACAGCCTCCGCACGGCCAGCGGGAGACCCAGGCCGAGCGGAAGGACGATCCGGGCCCACGGCGGCAGCACCGCGGCGGAGGCCGTCAGCGTGAAGAACACGAACGAGAGGCCAAGCCCGGCAGCCAGATCCAGCATGATCAGCTGCCGGCGGGCCAGGCGCCTGGCGAAAAGAGGGTGCGACTCGTTCACGCGATGAAGGTAGCCGGTAGGCCGGACTTCGCACGTCAACCCGGGGTCTGATGTTGAGGTTCGGACTGTGGTCCGATGTGGCGAAGGCCTCGCATGCCGCACCCTTTACGGCGTGATCGAACTCCAGCGCCCGACGAAACGCCACGGCGGCACCCTGGCCGTCTGCGACCTCTCCTTCAAGGTCATGCTCGCCCGGTCGGTTGGGCTCGGGAGGGAGAGGCCACGCTATAGCTTCCTACCAGCGAGGACTACGATGAGTAACTTAAAGTAACGATAGGTAATCTATAGGTGGGCGATAAATCTGGTGTCGGACTGAACAGCCACTACAAGGAGGCTGCCACCGCGCCTGAGCCACACGTTCACCACACCGGGGGCCGACAGATCCCGCCTCGCTCATGAAGTGGCCGTTCATGAAGTGGCCGAGGCGCTCGCCATGCCGGCACTCCGCTTCGTAACACCTCACGTCATGCCGCCGTCGTCCGCGCCGGCTTCTGCCGTTGCCCGGGTCGAGCTGGGCGAGACAGGGCGGCAGGGCGGCCCGAGTCGTGCCGATGGCAAGCCCGTCCGGATCGGCCATGCCTGATCCGGGCGCACGTGTCCGGCCGCCGACCCCCTCGAGCGGCTGGATCAGGGCCGGTGCAGCGCACCTGCTTCCGGCCGCGTCCACCACTATCACCGAGAGGAGGCAAGGATGTTCTCCACCATCACGGCGAAGGAAGACCTGAGCGCCCGCCCGATCAAGGCGGACGACGACAGGCTGCTGGTCGCCCCGCTCAGCACCACCACCATCGCCCTCACCAGTGAGGACTAGCACGAGAGACGGTGCCGCCCCGGCCAGGGGCGGCACCGGCCGGACCACCTCGCGAAGGGAGGCGTCAGTGGAGCCGTCGCCAGGGCTGGGCCCTGCGCTCAGCGCCAACTTCTACCGTGCGGTCAGCGCCTGGCCGGACAGCACGGCGTTCCACACCCACCAGGCGCGCCACGCCCAGCTCGGACTCGCCCGACAGGTGTCCGCGGCCGAGCAGTTCCTGTACGAGACCCGGATCAGGCGTCACGACCGTGAGCTGCAACGTTCGGTGGCCGACTATCTTCGCCCCGAGATCATGCAGGTGCTGAGCCACACCGACGAGGAAACCATTCCCGCCGCGCACCGCGTCGAGCTGCCCGCGTCGGCGCCCGCCCGGGCAGCGCTGGACGACGTGTTCGCGGCACGGCGCAGCATCCGATCCTTCAGCGGCGCGCCCGTGACCCTGCCGGAAGCGGCGGCGGTGCTGCGGGCGGCCGGAGCGCACCACGAGCACGAGGCCGGGCGGCCGCATCGGGCCGTGGCCAGCGGTGGCGGCCTGTATCCGGTCGAACTGCACCTGGCCGCGCGGAGCGTGACGGGTCTCGACTCCGGTTTGTACCGGTATGCGCCCCGTCTGGATGCGCTGGACCGGTACGGCGGCCCGGCGGAGGTGACCGCGCTGCTGGCCTGCGGTCCAGGCGAGCACCCGGACCTGCTGGCCATCGACCGCGCGGCACTGCTGGTGCTGTTCGTCGCCCGGCCGTGGCGTTCCATGCGCAAGTACGGGCCGCGCGGCCTGCGGTTGGTGCTGCACGAGGTGGGCGCCATGGCACAGCACGTGCACCTGACCGCGACCGCGCTCGGTCTGGCCGGCACCGACTGGTCCACCTACTACGACGAGGAGGCGCACGCCGTGCTCGGCATCGACGGGCTGCGTACTGCTCTGCTGCACCTGATCGTCCTGGGCCGCCCGCGAATCGCGAGGAGCGCAACGTGACGGCCGGACCGACGCCCCGGGTCAAACGCTCCTTCGCGATCATCGGTCATGATCCGGACACCGTCGAGCTCAGGTCCGGCGTGTGGAACGCCACCTCGCACACCATCACCGACGAGGCCCGGCGCGGCTGGCTGTTCTCCGCCGTCAACGGGCTGGACGGGTCCCGCGACATGACCGAGCTGGCCGCCGACATCGGCGTCGGCACGCAGGAGATGTCGGAGCTGGTCTCCCATCTGCGCGAGCTCGACGCCTTGGAAGATCGCGCCACAACCGCGCTCGATCACTACCTCGACCACTACGCGGGCGTGCTGGCCGGGCCGCCATCCCCTGCCCGGCCCGTACGAGTGATCGGCGAGCCCGTGATGGCCGCGCAGGTGACGCGGCTGGTCGCGGCCAGCGATCCGCACCTCGACGTGGCCGACGCCAGCGCCGATCCCGTCCTCGGCGTGCTGGACGATCCCGACACCGGCTGGACCACCCACGGGCTGCGGCTGCACGAGGTGGCCGAGGCGTTCGCCGCCTGGCGCGAGGACATCGTCGTGTGGGCCGGCTCGCGAATGGATCCGCCCGCGGTGAGCTTGTTCAACAGGATCGCCCTGCAGGCCGGCATGACATGGCTGCACGGCGCGATCGACGGACCCTTCCTGTTCGTGGGGCCGACCTTCCATCCCGGCGTGGGCCCCTGCTACGCCTGCCTGGAGACGCGTGTCACCATGAACCTCACCGACGGCGCGGCCTACCACCGCTACAAGAACGCGCTCACCAAGGCCAAGGCGTCCGGCGGTCAGGCGCCCATCCTGCCCGCGCTGTCGGCGCTGCTGTGCTCCCACCTTGCCCTGGAAGCCATCAATCTGGCTCGGACCGGCGCCTCGTTCACCGGCGGCAAGATGTTCGGCACATACCTGCCGACGTGGGAGACCACCGTCAGCGAGGTCCTGCAGGTGCCCGGCTGCCAAGCCTGCTCGCCCGTCGCCCACCGCGACGAGCCCGAGCTCTACTTCCAGGCCAAGGAATGGCTCCATGGCTGAGACGCGGCTGAGCCGCCGGACCCTGCCGTTCGACGCGACCACCCGGAAGCTGATGCGCCGGATGCTGAACCCCGTGTGCGGCCTGACCCCACGGCTGAAGTTCAGCGTCCGCTCTCGCGGCGAGCCGCGCGTCGCCATCGCCGGCACCGAACTGACCGGCGTGCACGTTCTGAACGGCGGTCCCCCGATCCCCGCCGAGCGGCACCACCTCGGCGGCGCCGGCATCCTCCTCGACGAGCCCCTCATCAAGTCGCTGGGAGAATCGGCCGAACGCTATTGCCACCACTCCTACCTCGCTCACCATCCCGAGCGGCTGCGCTACGACAGCTACCGGACGGTCAGCCGCGAGCGTGCCACGCTGCCGCCCGAACAGTGCCTGACCTTCTTCTCCGGCGAACAACTCGACCGCGACGGCTTCCTCTTCGGGCGGTTCGACGCTGACACCCCGATGAGCTGGCTGCCAGCCGACTCACTCACGACGGACACCCCGTACTGGCTGCCAGCGCAACTCGCCCTCGTCGGCTACCGGCCACGGCGCCGGGACGGCGAACGGTGGATCAACTCCGCCGTGACGACCGGCACCGCCGCCCACAGCGACCCGGGCAAGGCCCTCCTCGGCGCCCTGGAAGAGCTCGTTCAGCTCGATTGCGTCGTCGGCCACTGGTACGGAGCGCTGCCGTCGGTCAAGATACGGCTCGACCGCCGCCTGCGCGTACTCGACCGGCTGATCGAGCACCACTGGACCCGTGGCACCCCGCCCCCGGAGTTTCACCTGCTGCCGAGTCCTGACCTGCCCGGTTTCACCATCGCCTGCCTGTACCGTCACGGTAATCCGGCCATCGCGCCCGTCGTCGCCGGTCTGGGCAGCGACCAGCGTCTGGCGTACGCGATGTACAAGGCGCTGCTCGAAGCCGTGGCCGTGTTCCGCTACGCGACCTGGATGACCGTCAAGACGGCCATCGACGAGACCGGCCACGCCGACAAGACGCGATTCTTCGACCTGGACGACAACGTCGCCTACTACACCGCCCCGGCCAATGCCGCGCTGATCGAGAAGCGCTTCGCCGCCCATACCGTGACCGCCGCGGCCGATCTGCCACCCGACGGCCCCGCCGACTCCCGGAGCTGCGCGCGCCGGCTGGTCGACGCCTTCGCCGCGACCGGCAAGCAGCTTGCCTACCTTGACCTCACCACGCCCGACATCCGCCATCTGGGGCTCACCGTCTGCCGTGTCTGGTCGCCCGACACGCTGAGCCTGTGCCTTCCCAGCGCACCGCCGCTGCTGCATCCCCGCTTCGCCGCCTATGGAGGAGCCGTCAACCCTGAACCCCATCCCTACCCTTGATCACCGGTGTGCCCCAAGCCCCGGCCCGGTCGCCCCGCGCGACCGTTGCCCTCCGCGCGACCACCACGCTCTGCGCACGGCCACGCCCCTCCGCACGCGGCCCCGACCTCGGCGCGCTGGCTCGGCCCTGCGAGCTGGCTCGACTCCGCGCGCGCTCTCGCCCTCAGCGCGGTCCTGGCCCGCCGGGCGCGACCCACGGCCCTCGGCGCGACCAGATCTTCCGCGTGCGACCACGACCGTCCGCATGCGACCTCGCCTCAGCGCGGTCTTGGTCCTCCGTGCGCGGCCACGGTCCTCTACACGATCTCGCCCCCCGGCGAGGTCCCGGCGCTCCGCGCGCGGCCACTGTTCTCGCACGATCGCTCCCTCGGCGCGGCCTTGACCCGCTGCGCGCGACTTCGGGCGTCCTGCACGGCCTCGGCCCTCGGCGCGGTCCTGGCCCGCCGGGCGCGCCCTCGGCCGTCGGCGCGGCCCTCGCCTACTGCGCGTGACTTCGGCCCGCAGAGCGGCGCTCGCTTGCCGCGCGCCCTCGGCCCTCAGCGCGGCACTGGCCTGCCGCACGCGGCTTCGGCCCTCGGCGCGCCCCCTCGCCTACCGGGCGCGACTTCGGCCCTCGGCGCGGCATCTGCTCTCGGCGTGGCCTCTGCCCTCTGCGCGACCTCGGGTCTCTGCATGGCACCGGGCTTCTGCTTCGGCTGGCGGGTCGGTTTCGGAAAGGACGCGGCATGTATGACGTGATCATTGTCGGTGCGCGCTGCGCGGGAGCGGCCACCGCGATGCTGCTGGCACGTGCCGGGCACAAGGTTCTGCTGCTGGATCGCATGTCCTTCCCCAGCGACACCCTGTCCACCCTCTACATTCACCAGCCAGGCGTGGCCCGGCTGGACCGGTGGGGAGTGCTGGACCAGGTCCTCGCCACCGGCTGCCCGTTGATCACCCGCATCACCTTTCACCTGCCCGGCGCCTGCCTGTCCGGCCCGGCACCGGCATTCGGCTCGATCAGGGGCGGGTGCGCTCCCCGCCGCAGGACGCTGGATCACCTCCTGGTGCAGGCCGCCGTCGCCGCCGGTGCCGAGTTCCGGCCGCGGACGACCGTACTGGACCTGGTGTGGAAGGACGGGGCCGTAGCAGGCGTCCGCCACGGCAGCCGGCGCGGCGGCCAGGTGGTGGAGCGCGCGCGGCTGACCGTGGGCGCGGACGGGCGCCACTCCACCGTGGCTCGCCTGGTCCGGGCCCCGTACGTGCGTCAGGACCCTGCGCTCACCTGCTTCTACTACACCTACTGGAGCGGCATCCCCGATCGGGGCCTGCGGCTGCACTTCCTCCACGGGGCCGGCACCGCCTGCGTTCCCACCCAGGACGGGCTGACGCTGATCGCCCTGCAGTTCCGCCCGGACGGGCCTGTCGCGCCTCAGGACCGGGAGCGTCTCTACCAGGGACGGCTACGGCGCAACGGCGAGCAGTTTTGGCGGCAACTGGCCGACGGCCGCCAGGAGGACCGCCTGTACTGCTGCGCCGATCAGCCCAACTTCTTCCGCCGCGCCCACGGCCCGGGCTGGGCTCTCGTGGGTGACGCCGCGCACAACAAGGATCCCATCACCGCCCGCGGGATCACCGACGCCTTCCTCCAGGCCGAGATGCTCGCCGACCGGCTGTCCATCCCTCTCGACGATCCCCGCGAGGTGGAGGCGGCACTGTCCCGCTACGGTCGGGACCTTCTGTGTCAGTTCACCCCGCCGTACGAGTCGGCACTGCGCACGGCCCGGCTCGATGCCGACGAACTCCCGCCGGACCTCGTCCGGCACCAGCACGACCCCGGATACGTCGACCGCTTCCTCCGCCGCTACGGAGGCATCCCCTGACGCCGGCGTCGAGGCGGAGGCGCGAGGACCATGCGATCTGGGCAATGCTTCAGCACCGTGGCCCCACGGGACGTGCTGCGCTGCGGCCGTCGCGGCCCCGGGTGAGGGCGGGCTCTCCCGGGGCCCCGCTGAGGGGTTGGGATGCGCCCGCCACACCTTTCGTTCGAGCCGGATCTGCCGGCTGCGGCGACCCTCGGGTCAGACCTCGACCACCACTGGGATGATCATCGGGCGTCGGCGGTAGGTGTCGCTCACCCAGCGCCCCACCGTACGGCGGACCACGCGGCGGATCTCCTGCATGTCGATCACCCCGTCGGCGGCCTTCTCCTCGAGGGCCTTCTCGATCTGCGGGATGAACTGCTCGAACTGCGCAGGGTCTATTCCCGAACCGCGGGCGTGTATCTCCGGTCCGGCCGTGAGCTTGCCCGTGGTGGAGTCCACGACCACGACCACGGAGATGAAGCCCTCGTCACCCAGTATGCGCCGGTCCTTCAGCGAGACGTCGGTGATCTCTCCCACCGACGACCCGTCGACGTACACGTACCCGGCGTGGACCGCACCGACGATCTTCGCTCGGCCGTCGACCAGGTCGACCACGACGCCGTCTTCGGCGATGACGATGTGATCGTCCGGCACGCCGGTGAGCGCGGCGAGCTTGGCGTGCGCCCGCAGGTGCCGCCACTCGCCGTGCACCGGCATGAAGTTGGACGGCCGGGTGAGGTTGAGCACGTAGAGCAGCTCGCCGGCCGCAGCGTGGCCGGACACGTGCACCTTGGCGTTGCCCTTGTGCACCACGCGGGCGCCCCAGCGGGACAGGCCGTTGATCACCTTGTTGACCGCGGTCTCGTTGCCCGGCACCAGCGACGAGGCGAGCAGGACCGTGTCGCCCTTCGCGATGCGGATCGGGTGGTCGCGGTTGGCCATCCTCGACAGCGCGGCCATGGGCTCGCCCTGCGAACCGGTGCAGATCAGCACCACGTCCTGCGGCGGCCACGCCTCGATGTCGCGGGAGTCGACGATGAGCTCCGGGGGCACCTTGAGGTAGCCGAGATCGCGGGCCACCCCCATGTTGCGCACCATCGAGCGGCCGACGAGGGCGACCTTGCGGCCGTGCTTGGCCGCCGCGTCCATGACCTGCTGGATGCGGTGTACGTGAGAGGCGAAGCTGGCCACGATGACGCGCTGCTCCGACGTACGGATGACCTCGTCGATGACCGGCGCGATCTCACGCTCGCTGGTGACGAACCCCGGCACCTCGGCGTTGGTCGAGTCGGACATCAGCAGGTCGACGCCCTCGCTGCCGAGCCGGGCGAATCCGCCCAGGTCGGTGAGGCGGCCGTCGCTCGGCAGCTGGTCCATGCGGAAGTCGCCGGTGTGCAGCACTATGCCGGCGGGCGTCCTGATGGCGACCGCCAGGGCGTCGGGGATCGAGTGGTTGACCGCCAGGAATTCGCAGTCGAACGGCCCGAAGGAGTGTCGTTCGCCTTCCGTGACCTGGACCTTGGTCGGCTGGATTCGGTGCTCGCTGAGCTTGGCCTCGATCAGGGCAAGCGTCAGCTTGGAGCCGATGAGCGGAATGTCGCGCCGCTCGCGCAGGAGGTACGGGACCGCTCCGATGTGGTCTTCGTGCGCATGCGTCAGCACCACGGCCTCGACCTGGTCGAGCCGATCTCTGATGTACTCGAAGTCCGGCAGGATCAGGTCCACGCCAGGCTGGTCGGGCTCGGGGAAGAGCACCCCGCAGTCGACGATCAGCAGGCGGCTGTCGTATTCGAAGACGGCCATGTTGCGGCCGATCTCGCCGAGCCCGCCGAGTGCGACGATGCGCAGGCCGCCTTCCGGCAGCACCGGAGGAGGGCCAAGATCAGGATGCGGATGGCTCATACCCGGCTCCCAAGGTCGACCCCATGGTCAAATCGTGTTCTCAAACTCCCGGATCCTCCCCGTTCCTATACGTCTGTCAACTTCACCCCGCCGGCCACCAGGCAAGCACGCAGCTCGGCGATTTGCTTCTCAGTCGCGGGCACGAGCGGCAGGCGTACCGGACCGACCGGTATTCCCACCATGCTCAGCGCCGCCTTTGCCATGATCGCGCCACCCGCGCTCATCATGATCCCCTCGACGACCGGCGCCACCTGGCGGTGGATCGCGCGCGCGCCGTCGATGTCACCGTTCGCGTGGAGCCTGATCATGTTGGCGAGGTCGCTGCCGACCACGTGCCCGACCACGCTCACGAACCCCGCCGCGCCAAGCGAGAGCCAGGCCATGTTGAGCAGGTCGTCGCCGGAGTAGTAGGCGAGATCGGTCACCGTCATCATCGTGTTGCCGGCGAACAGGTCTCCCTTGGCGTCCTTCACCGCCACGATGCGCTCGTGCTGGGCCAGCCGGATCAGGGTCTCAGTCTTGATCGGCACGCCGCTGCGACCGGGGATGTCATAGAGCATAACCGGCAGTTCCGTCGCGTCTGCCACGGCGGTGAAATGCCGGTAGAGCCCTTCCTGCGGGGGCTTGCTGTAATAAGGGGTCACGACGAGCAGGCCGTGGGCGCCCTCGCGGGCTGCGCGCTTGGCCAGTTCGACGCTGTGACGCGTGTCGTTGGTGCCGGCTCCGGCCACCACGGTCGCCCGGTCGCCCACCGCTTCGAGCACCGTGCCGAGGACGCGGGCCTTCTCCTCGTCGGTGGTGGTGGGCGACTCGCCGGTGGTGCCGCTGACGACCAGCCCGTCGTTGTGCTGCTCGTCCACCAGGTAGGTCGCGAGGCGTCGCACGGTCTTGTAGTCGACCTCGCCGTCGGCGGTGAACGGCGTGACCATGGCGGTCAGCATGCGGCCGAAGGGCGCGTCCGTGGTTCCAGTTGGCGATGCCATAGTGCGAACGCTACCTGGATTCCGAAATCCGTTGGACGCCGCCACCCCGAATTGCCTGCCTGGAGCCGCTTTTTGTCACACCGTTCTCCGGCATCTCAGGGCACATCCGACTACGCTCCACCGTTGTCGATCGCTCCCCCATCCATGCCCGCCCTCCACGGGCCCACTCCTGGCACCCGTGACGACTTCCGGGGGATCAGAGCCCGTTCACGGGAGCCGGCGGTCGTCGCTTCGCTCCGGGGGCGATCACGGAGGGTCGCGGCCGGGGATCGCCCGCGCGCCCGGCGGGCAGGCGCGGACAGGGCCTGTACCAGGGGCGGGCAATGGAAGAGGTCGCCGATATGTGCTCGGGGGTACACACATCGACGACCTCTACCGGAGAATCGGCGGGCCTTACGCCCGCGTTACAGGGTTTCTCCGATAATTTTCCGCTATCGCAAAGTTGGGGCTCCAGCGGTCCTCGATGACGGTCGGTTACCTGCCGAATACGGCAACATGGGGCAACGCCTCACACGAACCCCCAGGGATGGACTAGTGACGACCTCAGATCCGGTCTACCTGCGTGTCGTTGAAGACATTCGACGGCAGATCAACGACGGTACCCTTCCTCCTGGCGCGCCCATTCCTTCGCGGGCGCAGCTGACCCGCAAGTATCAGGTCGGCGAGACCGCGGCTCGTCACGCTCTGCGTGTGCTGGCGGGTGAAGGTCTCATCATCGGCCGCGTGGGTTCGGGCCATTACGTCAAGGAACGGCCTGATCTCTCATCGCTGCACCGATGGCGGTTCCTTGATCACCCTACGCCCTTCGCAGCGGATCTCCAGTCCCAGGGGCGGCGCGTGACGTGGGATTGGTACAGCGAACCCGCCGAGGCGGGGCCCGACCTCGCCCGGCGGCTCCGGGTGGATCGGACGGCCACCTTGACCAAGACGCGTTACGTCTTCCGGGGCGACGGGCGGCCGCTCCAACTCGCGACCGCGTACGAGCCGCTGGAGTTCGCGCCGCACACCGAGGAGGAGCGGCGCAGTCTGGCCGCCAGGCTGGACGCGCACGGGATAAAGATCACCGAAGTCGTCGAGAGCATCCACACCCGGGTTCCCGAGCCCCGGGAGAGCGAGGTTCTGGACCTGTCGGCCGGTGTCCACGTCCTGCATGTCGAGCGGACCCACTGGGCGGGCGACCGGCCGGTGGAGACGAGCGACATCATCATCCCGGGCGACCGGTTCAAGATGGTGTACAGCATGCCCGTCTGAGGCACCCTGGGCCACTGCCGTGTCCCGACATCTCCGCCTATCCGCCGCTGCCCGCCACACCGGCACGTCCCCGAACGCTGGCGCCGGCCGGCCAGCAGGCAGACGCCCGCCCAGAGGTTGTCGGTGGTCGTTGATAGAACCGTGCAGGAGGTGGGGGATGTGCGCGTCAAAGACCTGCCGCGGCGGGAGCGGCCCCGTGAGCGGCTCATGGACAGCGGCGCCGGGGCGCTGGCCGACCGCGAGTTGCTGGCGGTGCTGCTCGGCTCGGGGTTTCGCGGGATGAGCGCGATGGACCTGGCCGCGCGGGTCATCGCACACTGTGGCGACCTCGACGGGCTGGCCAGGTCGGAGCCGCATCGGCTGCTGGCCGTTCCGGGGGTGGGGCCGGCGAAGGCGGCGCGGGTGGCGGCGGCGTTCCATCTCGTACGGCGGGCCGACGCCGAGCCCGAGCGGGTGCGCATCACGGGCACACCCGACCTGGCGGCGGTCGCGGCGCCGCTGCTGCGCGGGCACGCGTACGAGAGGCTGGTGCTGGTCGTGTGCGACGGCCGGGGGGCGGTGCTGCGACGGACGGTGATGAGCGAGGGCGGCACCGACCACACGATGGTGCCGGTACGGGAGATCGTCACGGCGGTGCTGACGGCGGGTGGCGCGGCGTTCGGGATCGCGCACAACCATCCGAGCGGCTGCCTGGAGCCGAGCGACGACGACGTGGTGGCCACGGGGCGGCTGAGGGATGCCGCCGAGACGGTGGGGCTGCGGTTCCTCGACCACCTCGTCATCACGGACACGGCCTGGCGGCGCGTGGCGGGTCCAGCAAGTCCAGCAAGTCCGGCGGGGGACGTGATGGCGGCATGACGGGACCACCGCCCGGTGGGGCGGCTGACGTCCGGGGGTTGCGCACGCGGGTGATGAAGGCGGGTCATTGCCGCAGGTCACCCGATAGCGCGCGATCCCTACGAAAGCGCTGAAGCCCCGTCGGCCCGCATACCCCCGTGGCATCCTGAGTCCGCGGGTCGGCCGTTGAGGACGTCAGGCGGCCGATTACTCGTAGTGTGTGGCCGCACGGCCTCCCGGAAGGACGTGCGGCCATGTTGCCTGCTGCCGGGCACCCATCAGCCGCATCCGAAGGCAACCGGCCCGGTTGATGGTGACGGGCCAGTCGGCCCGGCGGCAGGCATTCCTACGCGAACCGCTCGGCATGCCTGCTGACCCAGTCGGCGAACGTACCGGGCGGCCTCCCGGTGAGCTCCGCCACGGTCGGCACCACCGTGTACGCCTCGGGCGGCGGGTTGCCCTGCCAGGCGGCGAGCAGGTCGATGAGCTCCTCCGCGTGCCCGGCCCGCCGCCAGCGCTCACGGGCCTCAGCCTCGGTGAGCTCGGCGAACTCCAGGTCCCGGCCGATCGTCCTGGCGATCACCGCCAGCCGTTCGCGCGGGGTCAGCGCCTCCGGGCCGGTCAGCGTGTAGACCTTGCCGGCGTGCCCGGGCTCGGCGAGCGTCACCGCGGCGACGGCCCCGACGTCGGCCTCGTCGACCATCGCCGCCGGCACGTCGCCGAACGGTTCACGTACAGTGCCCTCCTTTCGGATGGCATCTGCCCATCCGAGGGTGTTGCCCATGAAGTCGACGGGCTGGAGGCGGGTCCATTCGAGCGCGCTCGACTCGACGGCCTCCTCCACCGGGCCGAGCCGGCCGTTCCACAGCACGGTGGCGCGTCGTACGCCGGCCTTCAGCGCCAGCTCGACGATCTCGGGGCCGGTGGTGAGCGTGGCGTAGTCGTCGCCGCCGACGGTCAGCAGGTGTACGCCGACGACGCCGGCCAACGCGGGGCCCAGGGTCTCGGGTCTGGTGAGGTCACCGGCCACCACGTCCACCTCTGGCGGCAGATCGGCCGTGGCCGGGTTCCTGGTCAGGGCGCGGACCTGGTGTCCGGCTCGGAGCAAGTGGCTGACGACGTGGCGGCCGGCCTTACCGGTGGCGCCTGTCACAAGGTAGGTCATGAGCATTCTCCATCTCGTCGGTCGATGTGACCGTAGAACCCCGACCTAACTTGAGGTCAACTGTGTCTTCTGTGGTTCGGAGGGGGCTCCGGCGGACAGAGCGATGGAGGCGCCGGAGCCCCCCAAGGCCCTCGTGAGGCCCGGGCCCGTATCCAGACCTCACGAGGGCGATGGACCCGGCAGGTGCTGACGCGTTGGGATGACACCTGCCGGGGGAATGGACAAGCCTGGACCTGAGCTTGCCCGGCGGTCATGGTCAACGTGCTGCCCCGAGCAGCAGCCGAGCCCACAGGTCGTCGATCTCCGCGGCCCTGCCTGGCAGGCACTCGTCGGAGATCAAGCCGCTTCGTCTGATGCGGATCCAGCGGATGAACCGCATGCCGCCGATCTGGCACAACTCGTAGTACGTCTTCTCGCAGTCGCAGGTGAAGTCACGCACCCGCACCGACGTGATCAGCGGACGCCCGGGCCACCATTCGATGGCCACGCAGTCAGCCCGCACGGGGGCCGGATGAGGGCTGAGGCACCTGTCGTTCAGGTGGACCCATGGATCGATCACGCGAGAAGCATACGTCTAGTTGTATCGCTCTGCCTATTCATAACGGAAACTCGGGCTCAACAGACGAAGCGTTATGGGAGGCCTCGTACACCTTCGTCTATCTTTCGACTGTGCTCGACTACGATGGGGACACCCACATCTATCTGCAGATCGCCGAGATCCTCCGGCATCGGGTCGCCGGGCTCTCGTCGGGGCATCCCGTGCCGAGCGAGGCCGATCTCCAGAGCGAGTTCGGGGTCGCCAGGACCACCGCGCGGCGGGCGATCCACGTTCTGCGCGAGGAAGGTCTCATCTACACCGTCCAGGGCGAGGGCACGTTCGTCGGAGCTCCGGACGCGGCGCCCCGCAAACAGCGGAAGATCCCGCTCTATCAGCAGATAGCGCTGGACGTCGCGGAGGAGATCAAGGCCGGGCGCTACCAGCCTCGCCGGCCGATCCCGGGCGAGACCGCGCTGGTCCAGCAGTACGACGTCGCCCGCGAGACGGTGCGCCGCGCCATGGCCCTGCTGCGCGAGCAAGGCTGGATCTACACCGTCCCCCAGCGCGGCAGCTACGTCTCCCCCAAGGAATCGTGGCCCCAGGATTAGCATCCGGCCCGCCTAGCCCTGTGCGCACGCCTAGGCTCCTCCCATGCTGGATCGCGAGGGCCCCGTCCCCATCTACCGCCAGATCGCGGATGTCATCGCGGGTCGCGTCAACCGGGGAGAGCTGCTTCCGGGCGAGCCGGTGCCGAGCGAGGCGCTCATGGAGACGGAGTTCCGGGTTTCCAGGAGCACGGCCCGCCGGGTGGCACGTGAACTCAGAGAGCGCGGCGTCGCGTACACGATCCAGGGCGAGGGGACGTTCATCGGCCTGCCCGACACACCCCGCAGGTCGAGAAAAGGCCCGATTTACCGAGAAATAGCAGCCGACATTTCGCGGCAGATTACTCAAGGCGGCATCGCGCCGAACAGGGCCATTCCCGGCGAGAAGGCGATGATGCGGAAGTACGGCGTCGCGAAGGCGACGGCACGCTCGGCGGTCTCGCTGCTCAGGGAGCAGGGCTGGGTGTTCACGGTCCCGCAGCGGGGCACCTTCGTGTCGGCCCAGGAGCGGTGGCCTGCCGGCGGCGAGGACTAATCACCCGCATTGAGGACGATCCAGCCCGGCGAAGAAGTCTTCTCCGGTGAATGCCTGCGCGAGGTGGCGGGCAGGGAGGACAATCTTTTGCGCGGCCATCGGTCCGGTCCCCTGTTGTACTGCGCCTTTCGAGGGGGGATCGCGATGGCCGCGCCGCTATTCGGAAATTAGGCGGAACGACAAACACACCACCGTCGTGTCGTCGTTCACCTCGTAACCCTCGGCGCGCCAATAGCGGCGGTGCGATTCCCGCCAGCCGTCGATCGACGTGTAGCCCTCGCCTTCCGATTCGGCGAATTCCCAGGAGACCTCGGCGAAGGGGACCTGGGTGACGGCGGTGACCTCGACGGTGGCGACCTGGGCGCCGGCGTCGCCGACCAGGGCCAGGCGCTCGCCGACGTGTTCCAGGGGCTCGTTCTCGGCGTGGTAGTCGAGTTCGAGCAGGCCGGCCGTGCCCTGCTTGGCGCCGGACAGGGCAAGGCCGGTCAGCCAGGTGCGCATCTCGCCGGGCGTGCCCAGCTCCAGCACCCGCAGGCCGTTCATACGTCCCCACATGCGCGGCATCGTACGCCACGAGGTCAGAACACCGGGATGATCTCCTCGGGGTCGACGAAGTCGACGGGGACGCCTTCCAGGTCGAGCTCGGGGATGGCGGGGAAGGCGATGCCCCAGCGTTCGACGATGGCGCGGACGCGGGCCATCGCCACGCGCCAGTTCTCCGCCTGCTCGTCGTAGGACAGCAGGCCGAGGCCGGCGTCGCGGGCGTGGTCCATCAGGACGCGGTGGTTGGCCAGGAAGTACGGAGGCAGCTCCCAGAACCCCTCGGGCGGCTCCCAGAGGATCATGGACAGGAAGACGAACCCGGCGCGCAACTGGCGGGTGATGAGGACGCGGGTGTCGTCGGTGAGGCCGGGCCATTCGTTCTCCAGGATCGTCATGCAGATCTGGAGGTGACGGGATTCGTCACGCCCGATGCGCTGGAACATCTCCTCGAACACCGGGTGCCGGGTGCCGGACGCCATTCCGCGGAACAATGTGGAGGCGGCCATCTCCCCCATCATGAAACTGGTGAACAGCACGGGCAGCGAGTATTTGCCGACGGCGCTGTTGTAGCCGTTCCAGTAGCGGCCGCCGTTGTGGTAAAGCCAGCCGATGTTGTTGTGGGCGGCCTTTTCCAGGTCGTCGGACGGGGTCCAGTCGAGGGGGCCGCCGGGCCAGAGCTTGGCGATGGCGCGCTGGCAGCATTCCTCGTGGTTCATCTCGTCACGGGTGATCGAGAAGAAGCATTTCCTGACCGGGTCCTCCTCGTGCTTCTCGAACGCCTGGATGGTGGCGCGGGCGAAGACCGCCGGCCCCGAGGCGTCGAAGTTCGCCAGGACCGCGAACCAGTACATGATGCCGAGCCGCTGCTCACGGGTGAAGTCGGCCGGGTCGAGCTCGTCCCAGGGCAGGTCGGCCGGGTTCCAGAGCATGCGCTTGGACTTCTCGTAGATGGCGGCGAGCTTCTCGGTCTCGACGCGCCATTCCATCGGGTAGATGTTCGGTTGCGGGATTTCCGGCGCGGGCCAGAAGCCGCCTTCGGGGATCGTGAGGTCCGCCATGTGACACCTCCACCCCCATCCTGCGGCCAGGCGTCACGGCTTTCAAGTACGGGCGCGCTGCGTGATGGCGACGCACACGAGCACGGCCAGCGCCGCGGCCACGGTGGCGAGGCCGAACCGCTCCCCCATGAGGAACCACGCCCACACGAGCGTGAGCAGCGGCTGGGTGAGCTGGGTCTGTCCGGCTCTGGCGATGCCGCCCCTGGCGAGGCCCGCGTACCAGGGGAAGAAGCCGAGGAACATCGAGACGAGGCCGACGTAGGCGAGCCCGGCGAGGGAGACGGGGGTGGGTGCGACGGGGGTGGTGAGGGCCAGCACGGCGGTGACGGGCGCGGTGACGGGGAGGGACAGGACGAGCGCGTACGAGATCACCTGCCAGCCGGGGGTGGTGCGGGAGAGCGTGCCGCCCTCGGTGTAGCCGACGGCGGCGGAGAGCAGTGCGCCCACCAGGAGGAGGTCGGGCCAGACGGCGCCGGAGCCACCCTGGGTGAGGGTGAAGACGGTGATGGCGACGGCGCCGGCGGCGCAGGCGGCCCAGAAGAGCGGGCGGGGGCGCTCGCCGGCGCGCAGGACGGCGCAGGCGGCGGTGGCGGCGGGCAGCAGGCCGATCACGACGGCGGCGTGGGCGGTGCCGGCCCCGAGGTCGAGGGCCAGGCCGCTGAGGACGGGGAAGCCGAAGACGACGCCGAGGGAGATGAGCAGGTACGGGCGCGGGTTCGGCGGGATGAGGGGCAGGCGGGCGGCCTTGAGGCAGATCACGGCGACGACGCCGGCGATGAGGGCGCGGCCGATGGCGACGAGCCAGGGGTCGAAGCCTTCCATCGCGTAGACGGTGGCGGGGAAGGAGCCGGAGAAGGCCAGGACGCCGAGGAAGGCCAGTGCGGTGCCCCGGCGGGCGTCGGGGGCGGGGACCGCTACTGCGGTCGTGGCGATAGCGCTATCCTGTTCCTTCATGGACAACGATAGCAGTATCGCCACGATCGCCGCGATCCTGCGGGAGGAGGCGGGGCGGCTGCGGCCCGGCGATCGGCTGACGCCGAGCCGGGAGATCGTGCGGCGGCACGGCGTGAGCCCGGTGACGGTGTCGCGGGCGCTGGGGCAGCTCGCGGCCGAGGGCACGGTGGTGACCCGGCCGGGCAGCGGGGCGTTCGTGGCGGCCCGGCGAGAGTGGGCGCCCGACGCGGCCGACTTCTCCTGGCAGACGGTGGCGCTCGGCGACCGGGCGGTGTCCGGGGAGCCGGTGGAGGCGCTGCTGGGGGCCGCGCCGGAGGGGGTGGTGCCGCTGACGGGCGGCTACCTGCATCCGGGCATCCGGCCGGACCGTCAGCTCGCGGCCGCGGCGGCGCGGGCGGTGCGCAGGCCGGACGCGTGGGCGATGCCGCCGCTGAGCGGGCTGGCGGAGCTGCGCGGCTGGTTCGCCAAGCAGGCGGGCGGCGACGTGACGGCCGCCGACGCGCTGATCGTGAGCGGCGGGCAGGCGGCGCTCACCCACGCGCTGCGGGCGCTGGCCGCGCCGGGCACACAGGTGCTGGTGGAGACGCCCACCTATCCGGGCGCGCTGGCGGCGGCGAAGGCGGCCGGGCTGCGGGCCACCGGCGTGCCGATCGACCGCGACGGGGTCCGGCCCGACCTGCTGGCGGAGGCGTTCGCGGTGTCGGGGGCGCGGGTGTTCCTGTGCCAGCCGACCCTGCACAACCCGACGGGCGCGACGCTGACGGAGGAGCGCCGCCGGCAGGTGCTGGAGGTGGCCAGGGCGGCCGGGGCGTTCGTGATCGAGGACGACTACGCCCGCTACCTGACCGCGTCCGCGCCGCCATCCCTGGTGTCGGCGGACGCGCACGGGACCGTGGTGCATATCCACTCGCTGACCAAGATCCTGTCGCCGAGCATGCGGGTGGCGGCGCTCGTCGCCCGGGGCCCCGCGGCGCACCGGCTGCGGGCCGGGCAGCTCGTGGAGTCGTTCTTCGTGGCGCGGCCGTTGCAGGAGACGGCGCTGGAGTTCGTCGGCTCGCCGGCCTGGCGGCGGCACCTCGGCGCGGTGCACGCCGAGATCGCGGCCCGGCGTGACGCGCTCGCCGCCGCGCTGGCCGCGCGGATGCCGCAGGCGCCGCCGTTCCTGGTGCCGGGCGGCGGCATGCACCTGTGGCTGCGGCTGCCGCCGGAGACGGACGAGCACGCCCTGGTGGAGGCCGCCAAGCGCCACGGCGTGCTGGTGAGCCCGGGGCGCATGTACTACCCGGCCGAGCCGCCCGGCCCGCGCGTGCGCGTCACCCACATGGCGCCGGCGAACCTGCCGGAGCTCGCCGAGGGCGTGAGCCGGCTGGCACGGGCCCTGCGCGCGCTCGGCTGATCACTCGGCGAGTAGAGTGGCCCCATGCTGGTGGCGGCGGAGTTGGTGCGTGACTTCGTGAACACCTATGACGTCGAGTCCGACGCCGACGATCTGGGCACTCCCTCCGAGCTGGGCGTCTGGCTGCGCGAGCGCGCGCTGGCCGGGCCCCGCGACCGCGCCACCGACGACGACCTGGCGACCGCGATCGCGCTGCGCGAAGGGTTGCGCGCGGCGCTGCGGCGGCTGCCCGGCGCCGGCCCGCCCGAGCTGCCGCGCCTGCCGCTCACCGTGGTGATCGGCTCGCGGCCCGGCCTGGCCCCGGTGGCGGGCGGCGTGCCCGGCGCGCTGGCCAGGATCGCCGCCGCGGCGACCGACGCCTCGTGGGACCGGCTCAAGGTGTGCGCGGAGGACACCTGCCAGTGGGCGTTTATCGACGCCTCCAAGAACCGTTCCCGCTCGTGGTGTTCGATGAGGGTCTGCGGTAACCGCACCAAAACGCGCGCATACCGGGCCAGGAAGCAGGGTTCGCGTCGTCTCCAACCTTCAAACACCGATACGGTGTAACTCGTGCCTCGTGGCATGAACAGCAGTCGAAGGAGCGGGCCGAGATGGCAGACGTAGGCGTCCGGGCGGCCCGGCGCGAGGATGTTCTCCAAGTGGCGAATGTTCAGGTCCGCGCCTGGCGCTACGGCTACCGGGACTTCCTGCCCGAGGGTCCCCTCGAGCAGATGACCGGCCCGGCGGCCGAGAAGATGTGGCTGCGCCAGTGGGACGAGGCGATCGTCGCCCCGCCGACCTCACGGCATCGCGTGCTGGTGGCGGTGGAGACCATCCTCGACACCGAGGGCTTCCCCGCGCTGGGCGCCGGCGGCAACGCCGCCCCGGCCACGCCGCGCGGCGGCGAGCGGGTGGTTGGCCTGGCCTCCCACGCGCCGGCCGAGGACCCCGACCTCGACCCGACGGTCGTGGCCGAGATGCTGACGCTGCTGGTCGACCCCGACTTCGTCCGGCGCGGCCACGGCAGCCGCCTGCTCAACGCCACCGTCGACCACCTGCGTGAGGACGGCTACCGCCAGATCGTCACCTGGGTGTTCGCCGACAACTACGCGGTCCTCGGCTTCCTGGAGTCGGCGGGCTGGGGCGAGGACATGGCCGAGCGGGTGCTCGACATGGGCCGCCCGATCCGCATGGTCAGGCTCACGACGGACATCAGCTGATGCCCACCCCCGCACAATGGCTGGCCGGCGCACGCCCGCGCACGCTGCCGAACGCCGTCGTCCCCGTCATGGCGGGCACCGGCGTGGCGATCGGCGAGGGCGGCTTCGTCTGGTGGCGCGCGATCCTGGCGCTGCTCGTCGCGCTGCTCCTGCAGATCGGCGTCAACTACGCCAACGACTACAGCGACGGCATCCGCGGCACCGACGACCAGCGGGTCGGGCCGATGCGCCTGGTGGGCTCGCGGGTGGCCACGCCGCCGCAGGTGCTCGCCGCCGCGCTCGGCAGCTTCGCCGCCGCGGCGGTGTTCGGGCTGGTGCTGGTGCTGGTCACGCAGGCGTGGTGGGTGCTCCTGGTGGGCGCCGCCGCCATCGCCGCGGGCTGGTTCTACACCGGGGGCAAGAGGCCGTACGGCTACCGCGCGCTGGGCGAGTTGTCGGTGTTCGTGTTCTTCGGGGTGGTGCCGGTGGTCGGCACCGCGTTCGTGCAGACCGAGCAGCTCACCTGGGCGGCGCTGGTGGCGTCGGTGCCGGTCGGGCTGCTGTCGTGCTCGATGCTCGTGGTCAACAACCTGCGTGACGTGGGCACCGACGCGGACTCGGGCAAGCGGACGCTCGCGGTCGTGCTCGGCGCGCCGCGCACCCGTCACCTGTACGCGGCCTGTCTCATCCTGCCGTTCGCGGTGGCGCTGGCGATGACGCCGGTCGCGCCGGCCGCCGCGCTCGCGGTGCTGGCCGCCCCGCTGGCGATCGCGCCCGTGCGCGCGGTGCTCGGCGGCGCCGCCGGCCCGGCGCTGATCACGGTGCTGCAGCAGACCGGCAAGCTCCAGCTCGCCTACGGGCTGCTCCTCGCGATCGGCCTGGCCCTGACGCTGTAGCCGTCCGGCATGATGGAGTCAGTATCCAGGGAGGGGAGCCACGTGCGCCACGACAAGACCCCCGATCTGGGCGTGACCGCGGGGCCCGGCGCCGGGGTGCGAGGGGCGATCGCGGGCAACCTGCGCCGCACCCGGCTGGCGCGCGGCCACAGCGTGCGGGAGCTGGCCGACCTGACCGGGGTGAGCAAGGCGCTCATCTCGCAGATCGAGCGCGGGGTGGCCAATCCGACGATCGAGGTGCTGACCCGGCTGGCGGCGGCGCTGCGGCTGACGTTCGCCGAGCTGACCCGTACGCATCCGGCGGGGCCCGAGGTGATCCGGCGCGGTGAGGGCGAGGCGGTGATGACCGGCGACACGGCGGTGCGCAGCCTGTTCGACGCGCCGGACCGGCGGCGGTTCGAGCTGGCGGAGGGGCTGCTGCCGCCGGCGACGCGCAGCGCCAAGAGCGCGCACGGGCGCGGCTCGATGGAGCACGCGTACGTGGTGTCGGGCGAGGTGACGGTGGCGACCGACGCGTGGTCGGTGACGCTCGGCGAGGGTGACGCGCTGCGCTTCGCCGCCGAGTACGACCACGTCTACGCCACCGGCGAGCTGGCCTGCCGGGTGCTGACGCTGATCTCCTTCTCCGACGACTGACGACTGACGACTGATGGCTGACGACTGAGCTCCGGGATCAGCCGGGCCAGCGGCTGGTCCCGTCGGGCACGCTGGCCAGCAGGTCGCGCGTGTAGGGGTGGGCGGGCTCGTCCAGCACCCGGTCGACGGGGCCGCTCTCGACGCACTCCCCCGCCTTCAGCACGTACAGCCGGTCGGCGAGCTGGCGGACCACGGCGAGGTCGTGGGTGATGAACAGCATGCCGGTCGACAGCCGCTCGCGCAGGCCGGCGAGCAGGCCGAGGACCTGCGCCTGGACGGAGACGTCGAGGGCGGAGACGGGTTCGTCGCAGACGAGCAGCGCGGGCTCGCCCGCCACGGCGCGGGCGATCGCGACGCGCTGGCGCTCGCCGCCGGACAGGTTGGTGGGGCGCAGGGCGGCCAGGGCGGGGTCGAGGCCGACGAGCTCCATGAGCGCGGCCACGTCGGCGGGGCGGCCGTCGGCGACGAGCGCCTCCTTGAGCGTGGCGCCGACCGTGCGGGCGGGGTTGAGGGTCGAGTACGGGTCCTGGAAGATCATTTGTGCGGTGCGGCGGGCCTGGCGGACGGCCTCGCGCGACATGCGGGCGTAGTCGGAGCAGTCGCGTCCGCCCAGCAGGATCGTCCCGGCGTCGGGGCGTTCGAGGCCGGTCACGCAGCGGGCCAGCGTGGTCTTGCCGGAGCCCGACTCGCCGACGACGGCGACGATCTCGCCCGGGGCGACGGTCAGGCTCACCCCGGCCAGCGCGGGCCTGGTCGAGCCGGGGAAGGTCTTGCGCAGATCGCGCAGGTCGAGCACCGGCTCTGCGGCGGCCCGTACGGGCGCGGCCACGCCGAGCGGGGGCGCGGGGGCGGCGGGCAGGTCGCCGGCCCGCACGCAGGCCGACAGGCGGCCGGCGTCCCCGGCCGGGCGGAGCGGCGGGACGCCCGCGCGGCACTCGGCCAGGGCGAGCGAGCAGCGGTCGGTGAAGGCGCACTGCCCGGCGACCGCGTCGTGGGCGGGGACCGAGCCGGGGACGGCCGGGATGGCGGCCAGGCGGCGGTCGGCGGGCGGCTCGGCGGCCAGCAGCGCCCGCGTGTAGGGGTGGCGCTGCTCGCGTCGCAGGTCGGCGGCCCGGCCCACCTCCATGACGCGCCCGGCGTACATGACCACGACGCGGTCGCACATGCTGAACGCCAGCCGCAGGTCGTGCGTGATGAGCAGGAACGTCATGTCCCGCTCCCGCTGCACGCGCCGGATGAGGGCCAGCACCTCCCGCTGCGTGGTGGCGTCCAGGGCGGTGGTCGGCTCGTCGGCGAGCAGCACGCGGGGCGCGGCGGCGAGCGCGGCGGCCAGCCCGACACGCTGGCGCATGCCTCCGGAGAGCTGGAACGGGTAGCGCCCGGCCACGTCGGCGGGCAGCCCCACCTCGGCCAGCAGCCGGGGCACCTCGGTCTTCGGGTCGGCGCCGCGCGGCAGCCCGTCGGCGATCTGCTTGCCGGCCTTGCGCAGCGGGTTGAGCAGCGTGAACGGGTCCTGCATGAGCAGGGAGACGGTGGAGCCGCGCTGCCGCCGCTGGGCGCGCGGGTCGTCGTCGACGCGCCGCCCGCCGACCTCCACCAGCCCGGACGCCTCCAGCCCGGCGGGCAGCAGGCCGAGCACGGCCCGCGCGGTGAGCGACTTGCCCGATCCGGACTCGCCCACGATCGCCACCGACTCCCCCGGTGCGACGTCGAAGGACACCTCGGAGAGCAGGGTCCGGCCGGTGGCGGGCTGGCGTACCGACAGTCCCTCGACGCGCAGCATGTCAGCGTGCCCTTCCGCGCCGGTCGACGCGCTCGTGCAGCCAGTCGCCCACGATGTTGAGCGCGGCGGCGGTGGCGATGACGGCCAGGCCGGGGGCGATGACGGCCCACGGGTTGGCCAGGAGCTGGGTGCGGTTGTCGGCCAGCGTGCGCCCCCAGTCGGGCGACCCGGCGGCCACGCCGAGGCCCAGGAAGGACAGCGACGACAGCGACACCAGGGCGTAGGCGAAGTTGAGGAAGGCGTTGGCCAGGGCGACGGAGGCGATGTTGGGCCAGATGTGGCGGGTCATGATGCGCCAGGAGGACAGGTTCTTGAGCACGGCGGCCTCGATGTAGGGCCGGTGACGCTGTTCCAGCACGGCGCCGCGCACCACCCGGGTGTCGGTGGGCGCGAACAGGACGACGAGCACGGCGATGGCCAGGCCGTAGCCGCCGCCGAGCACGCCCGCGACGACGATGGCGACGAGCAGCGCGGGCAGCGAGAACATCAGGTCGGCCCAGCGCATGGCCAGGGTGTCGGCCCAGCCGCCGAAGTAGCCGGCGGCCAGCCCGATCAGGTTGCCGATGAGCATCGACCCGGCGGCGACGGCGAACGCGCCGGGCACGGCCGTGCGCGCCCCGGCGATGAGCAGGTCGAGCACGTCGCGGCCGAGGTCGTCGGTGCCGAGCGGGTGGCCGGGTCCGGGGCCGGTGATGCCGGTCATCAGGTCCTGGTCGGTGGCGCCGGGCACGAGCCAGGGCGCGAACGCGGCGGCGGCGGTGACGGCGGCGAGCACGGCCAGGGCGGCCCACACGCTGACCGGGGTCCGCTTCACGACGCGCCTCCGCCGAGCCGTACGCGGGGGTCGGCGAGCGCGTACCCGATGTCGACGAGCAGGTTGACGGCGGCGATCAGCAGGGTGAGCAGGAGCGCGAGCGCCTGCACGACGGGCACGTCCTTGAACGTGACCGAGTCGACGAGCAGCGATCCGAGGCCGGGCAGCGCGAAGACGACCTCCACGAGCACGGTGCCGGCCAGCATGCCGGTGACGACGAGCCCGGCGGCGGTGAGCATCGGCACGATCGAGTTGCGCAGCGCGTAGCCGAGCACGACGGGCGCGGCCAGGCCGCGGGCGCGGGCGAAGACCACGTAGTCCTGGTCGAGCTCGCCGACGAGGGCGGCGCGGCTGAAGCGCAGCAGCATGCCGACGGCGCCGACGGCCAGCGCGGCGGCCGGCAGCGTGAGGTGCCAGAGCTGGTCGGCGAGCCCTTCTCCGGTGCCGTAGCCGGGGAACCAGCCGAGCCACCCGGCGAACACGACGAGCAGCAGCAGCCCGACGGCGAACGGCGGCGCGCTCAGCCCGGCGACGCCGGCCGTCACCACGAGCCGGTCGGCGGCCCGGCCGCGCCGCAGTGCGCCGAGCACGCCGAGCGGGATGCCGGCGAGCGCGGCCAGCAGCGTGCCGTAGGCGGTGAGGGCGAGCGTGAGCGGCACCCGGTCGGCGAGCATGCCGGAGACGGGGGCGCCGGTCCTGATGGAGGTGCCGAGGTCGCCGCGCAGCACGCCGCCGAACCAGCGCAGGTACTGCACGGTGACGGGGTCGCCGAGGTGGTAGCGGGCCTGGATCGCGGCGATGGTCTCGGCGGTGGCGGGCCGGGTGCCGAGGAGCGTCTGCTGGACGGAGCCCGGCGCGAGGTAGAGCAGCCCGAACACCCCCGCCGACAGGAGCAGCACCACGACGGCGGTGCCCGCGAGCCTGCGCAGGGCGAAGCGGCCCCACCCCATCACAACACCCCGCCCCCGGTCAGCCAGCCGATCACGCGCTTGGCCGCGTCCGCGCGGTGCGCGTCTTCCACCAGCTCGTGACCCTCCCGAGGGTAGACGACGAGCTGGGTGCTCACTCCGGCCACCGACCAGGCGCGATAGAGCTGTTCGGCCTGGCCGACGGGGGTGGTCCGGTCCTGGTCGCCGTGCAGGACGAGCGTCGGGGTGGTGACGTTCGCGGCGTGGTGGACGGGCGAGCGGGCGGCCAGGAACTCGCGGCCCTCGGGGGTGGCCGGGTCGGCGCCCGCGTGGTAGAGCGGGTCGAAGCCGCCGCCCAGGTTGCTGCCGGTGGAGAAGCTCAGCCAGTCGCTCACGCCCGACAGCACGACCGCCGCGCGGAAGCGCCGGGTCCGGGTGACCGCCCAGGCGGTGAGGTAGCCGCCGTAGCTCAGGCCCATGATCGCCATCCGGTCCGGGTCGGCGACGCCGGTCGCGGTCAGGTGGTCGACCCCGGCGAGCACGTCGGCCAGGTCCGCCTCGCCGAACCGGCCGATGACGGCGCGGGCGTAGTCCTGGCCGCGCCCGCTGCTGCCGCGCGGGTTGGGCAGCAGCACCGCCGCGCCGGCGTGCGCGAGCGGCACGGCGAGCTGGTTGGACTCGGCCGGCGCGAACGAGCTGGACCACAGCCAGGTGGGCCCGCCGTGCGCGATGACGACCAGCGGCCGGGGCCCGTCGCCCGGCGTGGTGAGCAGCAGGCCGGAGACCGGCAGGCCGTCGTGGCCGGTCCAGGTGATCTCCTCCTGGCTCACCGCGAGCCGGGCCAGGGCGGCGTTGAGCGCGGTGACCGGCTTCCAGTCGCCGTCGGCCAGCGCGGCGACGGCGACCTCGGGCGGCTGCCCGGGGCTCTCCCAGCAGGCCGCCACCAGCGTGCCTGACCGGTCGGGCGACAGGGACGGCTGGCCGTCGCGCCCGCCGATCGTGCCCCGGGCGGTCCAGCGGTGGATCACGCGGCCGCCGGTGTCGAGCACGCCGCCGTGCACGCCGGTGCCGTCCCAGCCGGTGAACCAGAGCGTCCGCTCGTCCAGCCAGCCGAGGTCGGTCACGTCGTCGATCTCGCCCAGACGGCTCACGCCGCCGCCGTCCAGGTCCACGTACAGGACGCGCCCGGAGACGATCGACAGGCCCTCGACCACGACGGCGGCGCGCCCGCCCGGGGCCAGCCTGGGCCTGCTGAGCTGCCACGCGGTGCGGTGCAGGGTGCGGAGGCCGGTGTCGTCGATCAGGTCGAGGCGGGGCCGGTAGTAGCCCGCGGGGGTCTCGTCGGCGGAGGTGACCGCGAGCGCGCGGCCGTCGCGCCAGTCGGCGTCCCACACCGTGGGGGCCGGCAGCGGCCGGGGCGTGGCGTCGCCGACGCGGAACCGGACCAGCCGCCGCAGCCGCCCGCCCGGCACCCGCACGAACGGGTCGCCCGGGTCGGGCACGCGCAGGCCGAGGTGGCTGCCGTCGCGCTCGCTGCCGGGATCGGCCAGGCGGACGAGCACGGTGCCGTCGCCGCCGGGGATCAGGTCCTCGATCTCGCCGGTGACCCGCGCCTGCCAGAGCGGCTCCAGCGTGATGCCGTGCCTGACCTCGACCCGGTCGCCACCGGCCGCCAGCAGCAGCCGTCCGTCGGGCAGCCAGCGGGTCAGCGCCTGCGGCTCGCCGCCGGGCACCGGCCGCCGCTCGCCGTCGAGGGCCAGCATGTACGCGCGCGTCCCCAGCACGCAGGCCACGCGGTCGCCGTCCGGGTGCAGCGCCACCGACTCCGGGTAGCGCAGCCCGGCCAGCTCCCGGTGGACGTCGAGCGGCCCCATCAGCGGGCGGTCAGGTTCGCGGCCCACGGGCCGACGAAGAAGTACGGGCCGAACTCCCCGGTGGTGACGGCCGGGCCGAACGCGGTCGCGGCCTCGCCCCACCACAGCGGCTGGTACGGGACGCCGGCGGCGGCCTTGACCAGGGCCTGGCCGAGCAGCTTGCCCCGGGCGGCGTCGTCGGTGCTCGCCTTGGCCGCGTCCAGGAGCCTGCTCACCTCGGCGTCGTCGTACTCGGCGATGTTGGTGCCGTTCTCGCCGCGGGCCGAGCGGTGCAGGAGCTGCTGGGCGTACTCGGCGGGGTCGCCGGTGGTGGCGAAGTACCAGCCGAGGTAGATGCCGGAGGCGTGCTTGCCGAGGTCGGCGATCCACTGCTCCAGCGGCACCTCCTTGACCTCCAGCGTGATGCCGAGGCTCTTGAGGTTCTGCGCCAGGGTGAGGGCGGCGCGGCCGAGCTGGGGGCCGCTGCTGGGGTAGGAGAGCACGTCGGTGAAGCCCTGCGGGGTGGCCGACCGCGCCAGCTCGGCCTTGGCCGCGGCCAGGTCGAACCCGTACTGGGGGATGCTCGCGTACAGGGCGGTCACCTCGTCGGGCGGCAGCACGCCGCCCCACTGGGCCGGGTCGGGGATGGTGGCGGCGACCTGGGCGTGGCCGCGCAGCACGCTCCTGACGACGCCCTCGCGGTCGATGGCGTGGGCGACGGCCTTGCGGACGTGAATGTCGTCCCACGGCGCCTTGGCGGTGTTGAAGGCGAGCGTGACGAGGGAGCGGTCGGCGGCCGTCCTGAGCTCGACGCCGGAGATCGTCTTCCACTGGTCGATCTGCTCGGCGGGCACGTTGAGCGCGACGTCGAGCTCGGCGCCGCGCATGGCGAGCAGCCGGGTCGACTCCTCGGGGATGAAGTCGATCCTGATCTGTCGGAACGGCGCCTTGCCGCCCCACCAGCCGTCGTTGCGCTCCAGCGTCACGTGGGAGTCGGGGGCGAACTCGGCCACCTTGTACGGGCCGGTGCCGAGCAGTTTGCCCTCGGGGGTGCCGATGCGCTCGCCGGTGGCCTGGATGAACTTCTCGCTCGTCACCAGGAGCGTGCCGGGCGAGGGCGTCCAGGCGAACGACGCGTCGGGGTTCTTGAGCCTGATGGTGATCTCGGCGTCGCCGGTGGCCTCGATCGTCTCGACGCCCGCGTACGCGTAGGCGAAGCCGCTGGTGGAGCCCTTCTTGGCGTGCAGGTCGAGGCTGGCCAGGACGTCGGCGGCGGTCATCGGGCTGCCGTCGGAGAACGTCACGCCCTTGCGCAGCGTGTAGACGTAGGTGGTGGCGTCCTTCCTGGTCCGGGATTCGGCCAGGGAGGGCTGGAGGCTGCCGTCGCGGCCGACGCCGACCAGGGACTCCTGGACGAGCAGGGCGACGACGTAGTTCATGATGCCCGACTCCTTGGCGGCGTCGAGCGAGCCGATGGACGACGGCAGCGCGACGCGGAGCACGTCCCGGCTCTGCCGCTGCGGCTCGGCGCCGCCGGGGGCGTCGTCGCTGCCGCAGGCGGCCAGGGCCGCAAGACCGCCCACAAGGGCGGCCGCCCGCAACAGAGAGCGCCGGGAGAGGGGGAGTTCGGTCACCGGTGGACCCTACTTTCACGTGTCCGGTCAACCCGCCTAGCTGCAGTGTCTACCGGTAACATCCAATTGGCACATGAGAGTATTCGCTGCCTCGCCCGCGGGTCAAACCCACCGTTCGAATGGGGAATACATGATCACCATCTACAGCGCCCCCTGGTGCGGCCACTGCCAGCGCCTCAAGGGACAGCTCGGCCGCGCCGGCATCCCCTACACCGAGGTCGACGTGGACGAGACGCCCGGCGCCATCGAGCTGATCACCGAGCTGGGTGGCGGCTCCTGGCTCATCCCCACCGTCGTGCTCCCGGACGGCTCCGCCCTCGTGAACCCCTCGATCCAGGAGATCCAGGACGCGATCACAGTTCGATAACACGCGGTATTGGGCCTCCGGAACGATGCATCCTCGTTTCTGGAGGGACAATGCCCGATATCGCAATGCTCTCGGACGCTCCCGCCAATTGGCGCGGCGACCTTCTCCAGTTTCGGCGTTACGTCGATCCGCTCGTTTCGGTCATCACCAATCCCCAGACGGAAACACCCTTTACGATCGGTGTTTACGGCGCGTGGGGCAGCGGGAAATCCACCCTGCTCGACATGGTGAACGAACGGCTGCTCGACCGGCACGGCGACGCCTTCGTCCGGGTGCACTTCAACCCCTGGGTCCACCGGCGCGAGCCCGAGATGCTGCTCCCCCTCCTCAACGCGCTGCACGACGAACTCGACAAGGACCCCGCCCGCCGCTTCGCCGGCACCGTCAAACGCCTCGGCCTCATCATGCTCAACCTCGCCGCCGACGAAATGCTGAAGAAACTCAGCCTGACCTCGGTCAGCGTCGAGAAGATCGGCAACCTGGCCCGGCAGTACGCCGAGATGCGCGGCCGCGTCGACAGCCAGACCGGCCGCCTGCGCGGACTGCTCCAGGAGGAGGCCGACCGCCTCGCCGCCCAGGGCAAGAAGATCGTGTTCTTCGTCGACGACCTCGACCGCTGCGAACCCGACCAGATCATCGACGTGCTGGAGTCCATCAAGCTCTTCCTCGACCTCAAACACGTCTTCGTCCTGATCGCCCTGGCCAAGGACGTCGTCAACCGCGGCATCTCGGTCAAGTATCAGCCGTTCGGCTTCCCCGAGGCCGACCACGCCGCCATCGGCGACGACTACCTCGACAAGATGATCCAGCTCCCGCTGCACCTCTACCCGCTCGGCCCCGCCGAGGTCGGCCGCTTCATCCACGCCTCAGGCCCCGGCGCCCTCGCCGCCAGGCACGCCGCCACCCTGGAGAAGATCGTCACCCCGAACCCTCGCAAGATCAAACGGGTGCTCAACCTCCTGCGCGTGACCGAGGCGGTCATCGAGGCCACCCCCGGCCTCGCCGCCCTCCACACCGACCTCATCGTCCGCCTCGTCGTGCTCCGCGTGCAGAGCCCCGACCTGTTCGCCGACGTCGTCCGCCACCCCGACCTCCTCGTCGCGCTCGAACTCGTCCACCAGGACCGGCTCGTCCTCGACGTCGCCCAGGGCTTCCAGACCCGCTTCCGCGGCCGGGCCGACCAGATCCAGCACCTGGCCAGGGCCTACCACGGCAAGCACGACTTCTACCCGCACCTGTTCACCGGCTCCGCCTTCGAGGCGTCGGCCGCCGACCTGCCGGCCTACCTCACGATGATCGGCGGCTGAGGCATGGACATCGGCGAGGTCCGCTACGAGCTGTACGGCCTCCGGTCCGGCAACCCGTACGTCTGCCGCCCGCTGGACGCCGTCAGCCTGGACGCCGACCACGAGCTGTTGCTGCCGCTGGCCGGGTTCATCCAGCTGCCCGCGATCGAGACGGCCGTGCGGGAGGCCGCCGACGCCGGGCGCCCGGCCTTCTTCCTCATCACCGGGGTCGGCAAGAGCGGGCGGACCTCGCTGGCCAACCACATCATGCACCTGTACCGGAAGGCCACCTCGACGGGCCCCGGGCACACGTTCGTCACCCACCGCGCCGGGCGCACCGACATGACGCACGACGCCTACGCCATGATGTGCTCCACCCTGCTCTCGCTGCGCAACAAGATGAACGCCGCGGCCATCAGCGTCCCGCCCGACCTGCGCGCCCGCTTCACCGAGCTGAGCCGGCGCACCACCGCCGACCGGATGGACGACTACGACCTCCAGGACATCGCCGGTTCGATCGGCGCCACGTTCGCGGGCCGCGAGGCGGGCTTCGGGGTCTGCTACGAGGACGTGCCCACCAAGAAGCTGATCACCCTGGCGACCCGGGTCTTCGAGGGCACGGCCTGCGTCGTCGTGTTCACCGTCGAGACGTACGACCACGCCAACACCGTCCAGCTCACCAAGGCGGACCGGGAGCAGTTCGCCGGCCATGTCGTCGACCTCGGCACGCTGACCCCGGAGCAGATCTGCGAGCTGGCCACGGGCCGCTGGAACGGCCGGCCGCCCGCTCCCTTCCAGCCGGAGGGCGTCAAGAGCGCCTTCAGCGGACGCCCGTACACGATCGGCCAGGCCATGCGGCACCTGCAGCTGCTGCTCGACTTCCGGCTCAGCGAGTACGACAAGGACGATCCCTGGCCCACCGAGGGGCTGCACATGAGCGAGAGCTGGTTGCGGCTCAGGATGTGGCAGGGCGAGAAATGGAAAGCGGGCTAGGAGGCTCCCATGGCCGGTCACCCCACGAGGAACCCGTTCCCCGCGCGCGGCACCTCCAGCGCGGAGGAGACCTCACGACGCGACTTCCGTGACGACTGGGCGCGGCACACCCCGACCGCGCTGCTGCCCGGCGTGCGCGGCGCGGTCCGTCTGTCCGGCGAGTACCTGCGCGCCTTCCGCGGCGGGGCCGCCGGCGAGGGCGGCCTCGGCTGCCTGTACGGGGCGCACGGGGTGGGCAAGACGCACGCCGCCCGGCACATGATGGCGCAGGCCGGGCGGGAGGCTCCCGAGGCGGTCCAGCTCTACCTGCGGTTCCAGGAGGACGACTTCGTCGCCGCCTACCGCCGGCTGGTATCGCAGCTTCCGCAGACTCTGCTGACGGATCTGAACGAGCGCTACCTCGACCGGGTGTGGGAGGACCTGGTGGCCCGGGCCGGCGACCCGGATCTGGTCCCGTCCGGGCAGGTGCTGGAGGAGCAGGCCAAGGAGATCTCCGCGGTCGCGGGCAACGGGGCCGAGTTCCAGCGGGCGCTGTCGTTCCTGGCCAATCCCGGCTTCTCCGAGGCCGCCTACGACTGGCTGTGCGGCAGGCCGATCAGCACGGAGGCGGCCCTGGCCATCGGGGTGCGCGGGCAGCTCGACGACCCGGTGATGTGCCGCTACGGCGTGCAGTTGCTGACGGCGCTGATGACCGGGAGCGGCCGCCCTTTCATGGTGGTCCTGGACCAGTGCGAGAAGTTCCTCCTGGAGGACGGCGACCCGATCCCGGCGAACGTGGGCCTCCTGCAGAGCCTGGTCGAGGCGATCCCCCGGGCCGGCGGGATGCTGCTCCTGGTGACCAGCGAGGCGGGCTGGGACTGCGTGCCGCCCGACTTCCGCCAGCGGATCGGCGCCGGCGCCGTGCGGCTGCTGCCGCTCACCCCGGACGAGGCCAGGCTGGTGCTGTCGGCGTATCTCGCGACCCCGGCGCCGGACATCCGGCCGTTCACCGACTCCGGCCTGCTGGCGCTGCTGCGCCACAGCGGCGGCAACCTCCGCCTGTTGCTGCAGCTGAGCTGGGCGAGCTTCGAGGACGCCGAGCCCGGCGCGGCCGTCGGCGCCACGGCGGTCGACGCCGCGGCGGCCCGGCACGGCCGCTCGCCCGACCTCCCGGGGCTGGAGATGCTCGTGGAGGCGAAGCTGCTGGCCGCCGGGCTCACGGCGGAACGCGGCAGGACCGACGGCGGGACGACCGAGTTCTGCTTCCCCGGCGGGCGCGCTCCCCGCGCCGTGATCAGGCTGAGCGAGGCCATCTTCTTCGACGACGAGGCGGCGCGCGCGACCGAGCTGGTCCGCCTGAGCAGGAAGGCCAGGTCGGGCGGCAACCCCGTCTTCACCGCGCTCGTCGTCACCGGCTACGTCAGCCCCGCCGTGCTGGACCATCTGCGCAAGGCCGTGCACCGGGTGCTGGTGGCCGACGGCTCGGCCGTGTTCTCGCGCGGGCTGGACGCGGTCCTGGCGGAGATCGGCCACGTGCTCGCCGGCGACGAGCAGCCCGTACGGGATCCCGGTGAGCTCGACGAGACCCTGCGAGCACTGACGGCCTCGCTGGAACAGCTGAACTCCGTACGCCGCGAGGAGGCCGTCACGCTGCAGCGGAGCCTGGCCGAGGTGGCCGATCGGCTCGAACGCGGCGAGGAGAAGCCGGCGTCCGGCTGGCCGGCCAGGCGGGCGGAGCTGGCGGCGGCGATCGCCGAGGCCAGGCGGCGGCGCGCGACGTCCGACTGGGAGGAGTTCCGCAAGATCCGCGACGCGGTCGTCCTGTTGCGGCTGAACCGGATCAGGTGGCTGGCCGGGGCCTTGACCGCGGCCGTGGCGCTGGCCTTCGTGACGCTCGCGACCGCGTCGCAGCACCCCGGCCTGCTCGGGGCCGGTCTGGGGGCGGCGCTCGTCGCGGCGGCCGTGGCCGCCTACCACGGGAGCCGGTTGATCACCTCGCGCATCCGTCTCGCCGCCGTGCCGCTGGAGTCCAGGCGCGAGCTCGACCTGGTCGCCCGGGAGCTGCGGCGGTACGCGGACCCGCGCTCCGCCGATCCCGTCTGCCGCTACGCCTACGCGCTCACCGAGGACCCGGACGACAACTACCGGCGGCTGGCGGCGGCCATGCTGGGCGAACCTCTCGCCCTCGTCCGGCAGGCCATCGGCCACCGGATGGCGGTGACCGAACGCTCCCCCGCGGACTGCGTGCCGGAGGTGCAGCGCGGGCTGCGCGAGCGGACCCCCGAGGTGCTGCTGCTCCTGGCGCGTGCCCAGCGGCACAGCGAGGTGGACCGGCCGCCGCGGGTGCTGCGCGACCTGCCTCCCGAGCTGCGCGTGCTGGTGGCGCTGGCCAACCCGGGCGCGCCCGACCTGGCCGACGGCGCGATCTCCCGGCATCCGGCGGAGCTGGTGCTGGCCGCGCTGGGCGTACGGGGCCCCGGGCACCCGCTGGCCAGGGCGCGCGGCGGGCCGCCCGGCAGCGTGCCGATCGAGATCCCGCGCAACGAGCTGAGAGCGGCGGCGCATCTCCTGTCGCCCCTGGAGCCCGACGGGCTGGGCACCTACGACTGGCTCCCGCTCGTCGCCGAAATCGACGGCCTGTACCTATTCTTCGAGGAATTGCTCTACCACCAGGAAGAAATGACTTCCAACCGGCCCAAATCTTGACTTGTCTTCCCTGTCGTGAGAGATAGGGAGGGGCGTAGCGCACAATCCGCGAAAGCGGAAGTCCTTGTCAGAAGGGCACAATGGCGTGCACGACGCATAATGAGGTAGCCGTTGCTGGGAAGGCCTGATTCGGAGCCACTGCTCACGCGGAGGTTCCCGGAATTCCTCGACGTTGACGCACTGCTGGCCGGCGGCTGGACCCCGCTGGCCTTTCAGCAGTTCATCCTGAAGATCCACAGCCGCTGCGATCTGGCCTGCCGCCACTGCTACGTGTACGAGATGGCCGACCAGAGCTGGCGCGGCCAGCCCCGGCGCATGTCCGACGCCATCGCCGACCGCGCGATCGAGCGGATCGGCGAGCACACCGCCCGCTACGACCTCCCGGAGATCGACGTCATCCTGCACGGCGGCGAACCCCTGCTGGCAGGCCCCGACCTCATCTCCCGCCTGGTCCTGGGCGTCCGCGGCGCGGTGGGCACCGGCACGCGGGTCAACGTCACCGTCCAGACCAACGGCGTCCGGCTCGGCCCGGCCTTCCTGGAGCTGTTCGACTCGCTGGAGGTGCACGTCGGCGTGAGCCTCGACGGCGACGCCGAGGGGCAGGACCGGCACCGGCGCTTCGCCGACGGGCGCGGCAGTCACGCGCTGGTCAGCGAGTCGCTGCGCAGGCTGACCTCGGGCCCCTACCACCATCTGTTCAACGGCATCCTGTGCACGATCGACGTCCGCAACGACCCGCTGCGCACCTATGAGGCGCTGCTGGAGTTCGACCCGCCGGCGGTCGACTTCCTGCTGCCGCACGGCAACTGGGCCACCCCGCCGCCGTTCCGCACCCCGGGCTCGCCGGCGACACCGTACGCCGACTGGCTGATCCCGATCTTCGACCGCTGGTACGACAGCCCGGTCCTGCAGACGGAGATCCGCCTGTTCCGGGAGATCATGCGGCTGCTGATGGGCGGGGCCTCGCGTGCGGAGGCGGTGGGCCTGTCGCCGGTGCGCATGGTGGTGATCGAGACGAACGGCGGCATCGAACAGTCGGACATCCTGAAGAGCGCCTTCGAGGGCGCCACCGCCACCAGCCTGCACGTGCTCACCGACCCGCTGGACAAGGCGCTCCTGCAGCCGCCGATCGTGGCCCGGCAGATCGGCGAGCTGGCGCTGTCCGGCACCTGCCGCGCCTGCGACCTCGTGAACGTCTGCGGCGGCGGCCAGTACGCGCACCGCTACAGCCCGGACACCGGGTTCGCCGAGCCTTCCGTCTACTGCCCGGACCTGTACCGGTTGATCAGCCACATCTCGGCCAGGTGCGAGCGGGACATGGCGCGCCTGAGAGGAGCCGGGTGAGCGCGGCAGGCCATCGGATCTCGGCCGCGGCGTTCGCGACGCTCGCCACGGGGACGGGCACGGGCGGAGCGGCGGCGGTCGCGGAGTTGTGCGCCGCCCAGGCGAGCAAGCACCGCCTGCTGGCGCGCTTCCTCGTGGACGAGACCCGCCGGATCGGCCACCGCGACGCGGCACTGGTGGCGGCCGCCTACGAGACGCTGTCGGAGCTGGAGGAGCGCTTCCCCGAGCAGGTCGACCGCTGCCTGCGCTATCCGGTGACCGGCGCGTGGCTGCTGCGCACCTGCCGGGCGCTGCCCGGCGGGTCCCCCGGCGAACTGGCGGCGCTCGCGCTCGCGGCGGCCGTGCGGGCGGGCGCGCCGTGCCGCCTGCGCGTCCCGGCGTCCGACGGCACGCTCATGCTGCCCACGCTGGGCCTGGTGACGCTGCCCGGCGGCCTGCCCGAGGTCACGGAGGTGGCCGTGGAGCCGGCGTCCGGCGGCGCCGAGCTGCGGGCCGGCAGGCACAAGATCGAGATCTCCCCGGTACGTGACGGTCCCGGCTGGCAGGTGCTGCACCAGGTGCCGGGGACCCCCGGGCTGTCGCTGACGATCGACGACCTGGACCCGTGCCGCTGGCCGGGCGACGACGTCGACGGGCGGCTGACGGACGAGCGGCGGGAGCGGTGGTTCGCCTGCGCGCGCGGCGCCTGGGAGGTGCTCACCAGCCGGCACCCGGCGGTCGCGGCGGAACTCGGAGCCGCCGTCTCGGTCCTCACCCCCGTGCTGGCGGGCGAGCGCGACCAGCACAGCGCCTCCGCACGCGACGCCTTCGGCGCGATCGCGCTGTCCGACCCGCTGGACGGGATCGGCATGGCCGTCACGCTGGCGCACGAGTTGCAGCACGCCAAGCTGAACGCGCTGAGCGAGGTGGTGGAGCTGGTCCGTCCCGACGACGGCCGCCGCTACTACGCGCCCTGGCGCCCGGATCCGCGTCCGCTGTTCGGCCTGCTGCACGGCGCGTACGCGCACGCCGCAGTCGCCGGGTTCTGGCGGGTGCACGCCGCCGACGCCGGGATCGGCCCGCGGGCCCAGGTGGAGTTCGCCCGCTGGCGCGAGGCCTCCTACCAGGTCTGCGCGACGCTGCTCGGCAGCGGCGGCCTGACCCCGGCCGGGGAGGAGCTCGTCGGCGAGCTGCGCGGCCTGCTCGGCCGCTGGCGGGCCGAGCCGGTCACCCCGGCCGCGGCCGCCCGCGCGGGCCTGCTCTCCGAACGCCACCGCCGGCAGACCCGCCTCCGCTGAGACGCCGGGGTCAGAGGGGCGGCGGGTCAGAGGGGCGGCGGGTCGAAGTCCGTGTCGATGCGCAGGCCGGACGCCGCCGCCAGGCTGTCGGGATGGTCCTGCCCCATGTGCAGGGCGAAGCGCTTCATCGTCTCGGCGTGCAGCCGGTCGGCCTCTTCCGTCGCCCCCGTCTCGCGCAGGTCGATGCTCAGGTTGGCGGCGCAGATCATGCTCAGGTAGTGATCCTCGCTGAAGTGTGTACGGATCGCCCGGTAATTCTCCTCTCCGAGCTGCCGGGCCCTGTCGTGCTCACCGAGCGCGGCCAGGTCGTTCTGCAGGTTGACGGCGCAGGAGACGGTGTAGTCGTGCGCGCGGCCGACCCGCTCGGTGAGACCGGCCAGCGCGCGCTGGTTCATCTGACGCGCCGTGGTCACGTCGCCGCTCAGCCGCAGGAGCAGAGCCTGGTTGATCCGTACGGCGTGGGTGAAGGGGTGGTCGTCGCCGAACACCGACGGATAGTAGGTCAGCGCCTCCTCGGCCAGTTGCCCGGCCGCCTCTAGGTCGCCCGCGGCGCGCAACGCGTTGGACAGGCCCAGCGCCGCCGCCATCGTGTCGCCGTGCCGGTCGCCGTACAGCCGCTGCAGGCGCTTGTAGGTGTCACGCATGAGCTCCACGGCCTCGCCCACCTGTCCCGTCCTGCGCAGCGAGATCGCGTAGTCCTTGGCCGCCAGCAGCGTGTTGGGATGGTCCTCGCCAAGGTGGGTGCCGCCGTAGGTGTGCAGGTCCTCGCCCATGTCGGCAGCCGCCTGGAACCGCCCGCTCAACCGGACCGCCCGGTTGAGGTTGCTCCAGATCTGCAGGAAGAACCGGCTGCCCATGTTCTCCTCGACGCTCACCTTCCGGTAGACCTTCTGCAGGATCTCGCGCGCCTGGTCGTAGTCGCTGGTGAGCGCGTAGTCGACGGCCAGGTTGTTGCGGGAGCGCAGCGTCAGGATATCGTCCTCGCCGTGCAGCCGCTCGTAGGCCTCCACCGCCTCCTGGTCGACCTCCCGCGCCCGGCTGAACTCGCCGCGGCCCCGCAGGGTGGCGGCGTAGCTGCTGGTGGCCCAGATCGTGTCGGCGTGGTCGTGGCGCAGGGACTCCCGCATCAGCTCCCAGGTCACCGAGTCGAGGTCGTAGGCCTTGTCGTAGAGGGCCAGCGCCCGGTAGACGTTGCCGAGATGGACGCGCGCCGACAGCACGTTGGGATGGCGAGCCCCGCTCTTCTCGGTCCACTTCTCGATGTACTCGTCGAGCAGTGCCTGGGCCTGGGTGTAGCTGCCGCGCACGTACATGTAGCGCACCAGGTCGAGGGCGAACTTGCGCACCCCGGGATCCACGCAGTCGATCAGCCCGGAGGGCCGCAGGTGCGCGGCCAGCTCCTCGAAACTGGCCCACTTGCTCGTGTCGTCCGGGTTGTCCGGCGCGCTGCCGGCCAGGAGCAGGTGCACCTCGTGGCGGAACTCGCCGCGTTCCTTCTCCGGCGTCTCGTCGCGCAGCAACGCCTGGTTCAGCCGGTGGACCTGGAGGGTGCGGGTGTTGGGCTCGGCCTTGACGAGCGCGTAGCGTTCGAGGTTGCTCAGGGCGCTGGCCAGCAGGATCGGGTCCGACAGGATGGGCGCCAGCCGCGGGCCGACCGACCGGTTGCCGCCGCGCCGGAAGACGTCGCGCGGGATGGGCTCAGGGCCGAAGAACGCGCAGCAGCGCAGCACCTCGACCGCCTCGGGCACCCGGTCCTCCAGCTGCGACACCGACAACTGCCAGGCGGCCGTCATCGACTGCGGATACATCGGCGCCTTCTCCAGGCTGAGCAGCCGGCTGGTCTGCTCGTCCAGCAGCGCCACGTACTCCTCCACCGGCATGAGCGTCCTGGCCAGCAGGGCGCCCGCCTGCTCCAACGCCAGCGGGAGGTCGCCGAGCTTCTCGGCGATCAGGTCCGCGTCCGCCTCCCCGACCGTGCCCCTGAGACGCTTGCGCAGGAAGTCGACGCTCTCCTGGCGCTCGAAGACGTCCACCTGGATGGTCGGCTCGTGGTCGCTCCAGCGCGAGTTTCGCGAGGTGATGAGGACGTGGCCGGGACCTCGCGGGATGAAGTCCTTGATGTACTCGGGCTCCTCCGCGTTGTCGAAGATCACCAGCCAGCTCCGGTACGGCGTGCCGCTCTCCAGCGTGCGCAGCACCGCCTGGGTCGCCTGCTCCACCCCGGTGGCCGGGGGCAGGCCGAGCGCCGGGCCCATCGCGGCGAGCGCTGACGGCACGAGCACGGGCTGGTCGGCGGAGATCCACCAGACGAACTCGTAGTGGGCGCGGTACTGCCACGCGTACTCGATCGCGAGCTGGGTCTTGCCCACGCCGCCGAGCCCCTGCAGGGCCTGCGGCTGCGCCACGACGGCGGTGACGGTGTTGATGCTCTTGCGAAGAGCGGTCAGAAGATCGTTGCGGCCGGTGAAGTTCGGATTCCGTTTGGGCACCTTTTCCCAGACCTTCGGTCCCTGCGCCATGGAGTACGAATTCTCCGTCACGTCGATCCTCCGCTCCGCACCCGGACGCGCCGGGCAATCATATGGCTCATCCTAGAGCTTGATTACTCGACCCGCTTATCACAGAATCATAATCAGAAGTATCACGCACGCTCATAATTGCCATCGCGCCAATCGGTATTCGGGCAGGCCGAAACAGAGGAGTGCACATGCGTGACCGGCAGTACGGATCAGGTCAGCTGATCGACGTCACCTCCGTGTCGCTACGCAACCTGGAGGACCTGGAGAGCGCGGCCCTGCGTGCGGCGGTGGCCTCCTGCCTGGGCGACGACAAGGAGCAGGTCGCCGCATTCTCGAATTCGATCTGACACGCCTCCCCGGAGGGGCGGTAAAACCGCGTTCCGGAGAACACTTTGTCCCCGCGGGCAGGTGTGCCGGTCCGACCGCACGTGCGAGGATATCGCGCACCATTACACCGGGGACCTGTGCGGTGAAACGCGGCTGCGGATGGGATCGACATGGTGACTTCCGGCATGAGAACGCGGCGGGCGGCGGGACCGTACAAAGGTTTACGCCCCTATCACGCCGAGGATCACCACGCCTTTTTCGGACGCGACGGCGAAGCCCGTGACATCCGCGAGCTCTGGGAGAGCCGGCCGCTGACGGTCCTGTACGGCGCGTCGGGCACGGGCAAGACGTCCCTGCTCCAGGCGGGGGTCATCCCGCTGCTCAGCCCCAACCGGACCGACGTGCTTCCTGTCGGCCGGGTCACGTACGGCTCGGCCTATCCACAGGCCGCGCTGCCCGACCACGATCCGTACGTGCTGGCCCTTCTGCTGTCGTGGTCGCCGATGGCGCCGCCCACGCGGCTGGCCGGTCTGACGATCCGCGCGTTCCTGCGGTCCCGTCCGGTCAAGCGCGACGTCCACGGGGAGCGCACGCTCACCATGCTGAGCATCGACCAGGCCGAGGAGCTGTTCACCGCCGACGGGCGGGACCAGCCCTACCGCGACTGGTTCTTCGGCCAGCTCGCCGAGGCGCTCCAGGCCGATCCGGGCCTGCGCGTCCTGCTCTCCGTCCGCGCCGACCACCTCGCCGACGTCGAACCGTACGAGCGGGCGCTGGCCGGCTCCGCAGCGGCACGTTACGAGCTGGGGCCCCTCGGGCCCGACGCCGCGCTGGAAGCGGTCACACGGCCGATGGCCGGCACCGGCCGCGCCCTGTCCGAGGCCGCCGCCGAGCAGCTGGTGAACGACCTGGCCGACATCAGGGCCCGTTCGGACATCGCGCGCCACGGGGAGGGCGTGGAGCCGGTCCAGCTCCAGGTGGTCTGCGAGGCGCTGTGGAAGGCGCTGCCGCCGCACGGCGGGACGATCTCGGTACGCGACGTGCTCCGGCACGGCGACGCGGACTCGGTGCTCGCCCGCCACTACGACCGGCTGATCGCCGACCTGGCCGCCGAGCGGTTCGACGGCGACGAGCACGGGCTGCGCACCTGGCTGCGGCTGACCTTCGGCGCCTCGCCTGCGGGCGGGCGGCCGGTCGGCCAGGGCCTGGCCGGGGTCACCGGGATCGGCGAGCCCGCGTTCGAGCTGCTCGTCAAGCGCCACCTGCTGCGAGCCGGCCGGCACAAGGGCGAGGGATGGTACGAGCTCGCCTACGACCGGCTGCCGCGCCCTCAGGACGTCCAGCCCGTGCACGCCCCTCCCAGGGCGCCGTCACCGCCCGAGGACTGCCTGCGGGCCGCCGAGGGGGCCCTGCGGGAGGGCGACCTGGCCCTGGCCGCCAGGCGCGGCGAGGAGGCGCTGGCGCGTTCCCAGGACGACGAGCTGGAGCTGCGCGCCGAGATCGAATCGCTGCTGGGCAACGTCGACCACCGGCGCGGCAACCTGGCCGCCGCCGTCTCCCGCTACAGCAGAGCCGCCAAGGGCTTCGAGAGCGCCGGGGTGGCGACCGCCGTCGGGCCGCTGCTCACGGCCATCGGCCGGCTGCGGCTGGCTCAGGGCTCGCCCGAGGAGGCGGTCCGCGACCTGCGCGCGGCGATGATCCGCCTGCCCGCCGACCTCGCCGTCCAGACCGAGCTGGCCTGGGCGCTGTGGCACGGCGGCCATCCCGAGGCCGCCCTCGGGGTGCTCGACGGCGTGCTCGACCGCGAGGGCAACAACCTCGACGCGCTGCTCGGCCGGGGGCAGATCCTGGCCGGGATGGGCCGGGGCCGCGACGCGCTGCGGGACCTGGAGCGGGCCCGGCCGCTCCGCCGGCCGTTCGCCCGGGTGGCGCACGCGCTCGCGCTGGCTCAGGTCGACAGCCTCGCCGAGGCCGAGCGGGAGATGGCCGACGCGCTGGCCGAGGTCGCCGACCACGGTCCGCTGCTGCTCTACGCGGCCAAGGTAAAGGAGCTCGCGGGGCAGACCACGTCCGCTGCCGACCTGGCGCGGCGGGCCATCTCCGCCTCGGCGCCGCCCCTGCCCGGCCACATGGAGAAGGACGCCAGACGGCTCGTCAGCGTGTAGCGGTCACACGGCCTGTGCGGGGGTGTGCTGCTCGTACAGCCTGCTCGGCAGGGGTGGGGTCAGCCAGTTCCGCACGCCCGGCAGGTAGGTCGCCGCGAGCGCCAGGACCAGCATCAGCACGAACAGCACGATCGACCCGCCCTCGATGCCGCACCAGGTGACGAGCAGGCCGCCGAGCGGCGCGGCGAAGCAGAGGGCGCCGTAGGACGACAGTCGGGAGACGCCGATCACCCGCGCCAGCTCGCGGGGCGCGATGTGCTCGACCTCCGTCACCCTGATCGCCACGTTGCTCATCGCGCCGCCGTAGCCGGTGGTGATGAAGGCGAGGGCGAAGAAGATCGGCCACAACTGCCAGGTGGTGCCCAGCACCGCCTGCAGCAGCGCGCCGACCATCGCCAGGAACATCGCTCCGGCCCAGATCCACGCGTGGACCAGCAGGGTGGAGCCGCTCGGCTTCCTGTAGTGGGCCCGCAGGGCGCCCAGCGCCCCGCCCACGCCGCCCACGGCCAGCACCAGCCCGATGGTCAGCGGCGACATGCCTTCGGAGCCCGCGATGAAGATCATCACGAGCGTGTTGACGAGCAGGTTGGTCAGCGTCACCAGCGTGATCGCGCCCCGCAGGAAGACCTGCCTGCGCAGCACGCGGAACCCTCCCGACAGGTCGTGCAGCAGCGACGCGCGGGGCGGCCGGGGGCCGGAGCGGCGCAGCAGCGGAAGCGTCAGCAGCGAGGAGAGGAAGAACAGGACGGCGTTCAGCACGAACGGGACCATCGCCCCCAGCCCGAACAGGTAGCCGCCGAGCGGCCGGCCCGCCAGCGAGGCCAGATGTCCCGCCCCCTCGCTCTTGGCCAGCGCGCTGCGTACTTTCACCGGCTCCACCAGCGACGGCAGGAGCGACGTCTCCGCGAGGTTGTACATCACCCAGAGCGTGCCCTCCAGGAGGGCGGCCAGGATGAGATGCACCAGATGGGGCTCGCCGAACGCCAGCGAGGCCAGCACCGACAGCACGGTGAGGAAACGGCCCAGCTCGGCGACGAACATGATCGTCCGTGGTGACAGGCGATCGACGACGAGGCCACCCGGGACGTAGAAGACCAGAATGGGAATGGTCAGGGCGAACCCGGTCCAACCGGCGGCGGTGGGCGAGCCGGTCTGCGCGAGGGCGAGGAGCGGGTAGGCGACGTGGAGCGTCCGGGTGCCGACCGTGGACAGGGCGGAGCTGGTCCAGGCGACCGGAAATTCCAGCCGCTTGGGCAGACGCGGGCGGCCGCGTGCCCCACCCGTACTCCTCAATCCCCTCGCCTCACCCCGTTCTTTCCCGGAGTTGACCTTAGGCTCACAGGAGGCGATTGCCACGGCGACGACCCGCCTCAGTGGGGAGTGGATACAGGATTTTGGCCGCGTACGGCCCGTCGAATTATATGGGAGCGATCAGGACCCGTCAGCCGTCTCTCACCCCGGAAAGCACGCCTCACCAGCACGAAATATGGCCATTTGCTTGCGAAAGATCATTTATTCGACTCTCGTGTATAGAAAGCGCCATTGAGCAGGAATGAGGTGTTAGATGCCCAATTATCACCATTTAAGGCACGCTTTCGCGGCACTGGGCGTCGCGCCCGGACAGGTCGTCCTGGTGCACTCCTCGCTCAGTGCCATCGGCCGGGTTCACGGCGGTGCTCCGGCCGTCGTCGCCGCGCTGCGTGACCTGCTGGGTCCCGGCGGCACGCTCGTGGTCCCCACCGGGACCCCGGCCAACTCCGACACCTCCTCCTGCTATCGCGCCCTCGTCGCCGGGATGAGCGCCGAGGAGGTCGCCCGGCATCGGGCCGCCATGCCCGCGTACGACCCGGCGACGACGCCGACGGCGCTGATGGGACGCATACCCGAGCACGTCCGGCAGCTTCCCGGAGCGCGGCGCAGCGCCCACCCGCACACCTCGTTCGCCGCCGTGGGGCCGCACGCCGCCGCCGTCATCGACGGTCACGCGCGTGACTGCCTGCTCGGCGAGCGTTCGCCGCTCGGCAGGCTGTACGACGCCGGGGCGCTCGTGCTGCTGCTCGGCGTCGGCTACGACCGGTGCACGGCCTTCCATCTGGCCGAGTACCGCTTCCGTGACGATCCGCCGCGCCGGTCGTACCGGGGGGTGGTGGACGACGGGCGGGGGCGGGAGTGGTGCGAGTTCGAGGACGTGGACCTCGACGCGGGCGACTTCGCCGCGCTGGGCGCCGCGTTCGAGCGGGCCTGCCGGGTGCGGCGCGGGCCGGTGGGGGACGCTACCGCGCGGCTGTTCCCGCTGAGGACGGCCGTGGACTTCGCCGTCGCCTGGCTCACCGCCAACCGCTAGAAGCACCCCACCGTTGCCGGAAGCTCGGAAGCACCACCGCCGTCAGGGGATGGCGCTCATGACGACGCGGGGGGCCACGTCGAGGCCCAGGGTGCGCTCGTGCTCCACCAGGGCATGCAGCTCCGGGCCCCAGTCCTCGGCGGGCAGGACGTGGAAGCCGTGGCGCTCGTACCAGGGGGCGTTCCAGGGCACGTCGCGGAAGGTGGTCAGCGTCACGGCGGGGGCGCCCGTGGCGCGGGCGTAGTCGAGGACGGCGGCGACGAGGCGGCCGCCGATGCCCCGGCGCATCCGCTCGGGGCGTACGGCGAGCTGTTCGAGGTGGAGGTTGCCGTCGACGTGGCCGACGAGGGCGAAGCCGTCGGGCGGGTCGCCCTCCACCAGCACCGGGCCGGGGTCGGTGACCTCCTCGATCATCGTCGTGCCCGGCGGGAACGTGATGCCCACCTGCTCGAACAGCCCGTCGGCGGCCAGCTCCACAGCCGTCAGGCCGGGAAGATCCGCGGATTCAGCCCATCGCACCATGCCGACACGGTCTCATGATTGCCGACGCGGACGCCCGCGAATATTAGTGTGATGATCGTAGGCTCGGCTGTGCGGAGCCGGGAACCCCTCCTTCACCCGTGCCCGCGACCTCGTCCCGAGGTGGCGGGCACGGCCTCCGTCTAGAGGTCGAGCAGGGGCTCCAGGCCGACGGTGAGGCCGGGCAGCTCGCGCACCCGGCGCACGCCGAGCAGCACGCCGGGGGCGAACGCGGAGCGGCTCATGGTGTCGTGGCGGATCGTGAGCGTCTCGCCGTCGCCGCCGAGCAGCACCTCCTGGTGGGCGATCAGCCCGGCCAGGCGCACCGCGTGCACCCTGACCCCGTCGACGTCGGCGCCGCGCGCGCCGTCGAGCTCGGTGGTGGTGGCGTCGGGCATGGCGGGGGACCCGGCCTTGGCGCGCGACTCGGCCACCAGCTCGGCGGTGCGCCGGGCGGTGCCCGACGGGGCGTCGGCCTTGCCGGGGTGGTGCAGCTCGACGATCTCGACCGACTCGAAGTGACGCGCCGCCTGGGCGGCGAAGTGCATCATGAGCACGGCGGCGATGCCGAAGTTGGGGGCGATGAGGCAGTTGGTGCCCGGGGAGGCGGCCAGCCAGCCGCGCACGGTGTCGAGCCGCCCGGCGTCGAACCCGGTGGTGCCCACCACCGGGTGCACGCCGTGCGCGATGGCCCACTCCAGGTTGCCCATGACCACGTCGGGATGGGTGAAGTCGACCACCACCTCCGCGCCGTCGAGGCCCTCGATGGGGTCGTCCTTGTCGAGCGCGGCCACCAGCTCCATGTCGGCGGCCGCCTCGACCGCCCTGCACACTTCGACGCCCACGCGGCCTCGCGCGCCGAGCACACCTACCCTGATCACGGGGTCAACCTTATACCGCTCAGGCGATCGCGCCGGAGAAGTCCTTGTCCCCGTACGGGCCGATGACGGCGAGCGTGAGCGGCCGGTTGAACACGTCGGCGGCCACGCCGGCGATCTCGTCGGCGGTGACGGCCTCGATGCGGGCGAGCACCTCGTCCACGGAGAGCAGCTCCTCGTAGACGAGCTCGTTCTTGCCGATGCGCGACATACGCGAGCCGGTGTCCTCCAGGCCGAGCACGAGCCCGCCGCGCATCTGGCCCTTGCCGCGGACGATCTCGTCCTCGGTCAGGCCGTCGGCCACCACCCTGGCCACCTCGTCCCGGCAGATCTTGAGCACGTCGTCGATCTTCGACGGCAGGCAGCCGACGTAGATGCCGAACTGGCCGGTGTCGGCGTAGGCCGAGGTGTAGCTGTAGGCGGAGTAGGCCAGGCCGCGCTTCTCCCGGATCTCCTGGAACAGCCGCGACGACATGCCGCCGCCGAGCGCGGCGTTGAGCACGCCGAGCGCGAAGCGGCGGTCGTCGGTGCGCGACATGCCGGTGGTGCCGAGGACGAGGTTGGCCTGTTCGGTCGGCCGGTCGAGGACGCGGACGCCGGAGCGGGCCGGGGCGCCGGGGCCGCTGGTGCGCGGCGGGGCGTAGTCGGCCGGGCCCGTCAGGGCGCCCGAGCGCTCGTAGGCCCGCATGACCAGCTCCACGACCTCCTCGTGGCGCACGTTGCCCGCCACCGAGACGACCGTGCGCAGCGGCCGGTAGTAGCGATGGTAGTACTCGGCGATGCGGTCGCGGCCGAGCGCGTTGATCGACTCGACCGTGCCGAGGATGGGCCGCCCGATCGGCGAGTCGCCGTAGAGGGCGGCCGCGAACTGCTCGTGCACCACGTCGGACGGGTCGTCGTCGTGCATGGCGATCTCCTCCAGGATCACGCCCCGCTCCGACTCGACGTCGTCCTCGGTGACGAGCGAGCTGGTCACCACGTCGGCGAGCACGTCGACGGCGATCGGCAGATCCTCGTCGAGCACCCGCGCGTAGTAGCAGGTGTACTCCTTGGCGGTGAAGGCGTTGATCTCCCCGCCGATGCCCTCGACGGACGCCGAGATCTCCATGGCGTCACGGGTGGGCGTGCCCTTGAACAGCAGGTGTTCGAGGAAGTGGGTGGCCCCCATGTGCTCGGGGGCCTCATCACGCGAGCCGATGCCGACCCACATGCCGACCGCGACACTGCGCACGGTCGGCATGGTCTCGGTCACCACGCGCAGCCCACCGGGGAGGACGGTGCGCTTGACGACCCCGGCCCCGTCCCGGCCGGGATGCAGCGTGGTTGTGATCACGAGTTGCGGTCGTCCCCGTCGTCGGCGCGGGGCGCGCGGACCCGGGTGCGGGTGCGGCGCGGACGCTCCTCGCGCGGCTTGTCGTCGGCTGCCGGGGCCGCGGCCTCGGGCTCGGCGTCGCCGCCGGCCTCGGCCTTGGCCTCCTTCTCGGCCGCCTCCTTCTCGATGACCTCGACGGGCACCAGGGAGAGCTTGCCGCGCTGGTCGATCTCGGCGATCTCCACCTGGATCTTCTCGCCGACGCTCATCACGTCCTCGACGTTCTCGATGCGCTTGCCGCCGTGCAGCTTGCGGATCTGCGAGACGTGCAGGAGGCCGTCCTTGCCGGGCATCAGCGAGATGAACGCGCCGAAGGCGGCGATCTTGACGACCGTGCCCAGGTAGCGCTCGCCGACCTCCGGCATGTGCGGGTTGGCGATGGCGTTGATCGCCGACCGGGCCGCCTCGGCCGAGGGGCCGTCGGTGGCGCCGATGTAGATCGTGCCGTCGTCCTCGATGGTGATCTCGGCGCCCGTGTCGTCCTGGATCTGGTTGATCATCTTGCCCTTCGGGCCGATGACCTCGCCGATCTTGTCCACCGGGACCTTGATCGTGATGATGCGCGGCGCCGTCGGGTTCATCTCCGCCGGGGAGGCGATGGCCTCCTGCATGACGTCGAGGATCGCCAGGCGGGCGCCCTTGGCCTGCTTGAGCGCGCCGGCCAGCACCGAGGCGGGGATGCCGTCGAGCTTGGTGTCGAGCTGGAGCGCGGTGATGACGTCACGGGTGCCGGCGACCTTGAAGTCCATGTCGCCCATGGCGTCCTCGGCGCCGAGGATGTCGGTCAGCGTGACGTAGTCGTCACCCTCGCCGATCAGGCCCATCGCGATGCCCGCGACCATCTCCTTGAGCGGCACACCGGCGTCGAGCAGCGCCATCGTGGAGGCGCAGACCGAGCCCATCGAGGTGGAGCCGTTGGAGCCGAGCGCCTCGGAGACCTGGCGGATGGCGTACGGGAACTCCTCGCGCGAGGGGAGGACCGGGATGAGCGCCCGCTCGGCGAGCGCGCCGTGGCCGATCTCGCGGCGCTTGGGCGAGCCCACGCGGCCAGTCTCACCGGTGGAGTAGGGCGGGAAGTTGTAGTTGTGCATGTAGCGCTTGGTCCGCTCGGGGTTGAGCGTGTCGATGACCTGCTCCATGCGCAGCATGTTCAGCGTGGTGATGCCCAGGATCTGGGTCTCGCCGCGCTCGAACAGGGCCGAGCCGTGCACCCGGGGCACCACGTGGACCTCGGCCGACAGGGCGCGGATGTCCTTGGTGCCGCGGCCGTCGATGCGCACGCCCTCCTTGACGACGCGCTCGCGCATGAGCTTCTTCATCACCGAGCGGTAGGCGGCGGAGATCTCCTTCTCGCGCCCCTCGAACTCCGGCAGCAGCTTCTCGGCGGCGACCGCCTTGATGCGGTCGAGCTCGTTCTCGCGCTCCTGCTTGCCCGCGATGGTGAGGGCGGCGGCCAGCTCGGTCTTCACCGCGGCCTCGACCGCGGCGTAGACGTCCTCCTGGTAGTCGGGGAAGACCGGGTATTCGGCCGTCTCCTTGGCGGCGACCTGGGCGATGCGGCCCTGGGCCTCGCACAGCACCTTGATGAACGGCTTGGCGGCCTCCAGGCCCTCGGCGACCGTCTCCTCGGTGGGGGCGACGGCGCCCTCGGCGACCAGCTTGAGTGTGTCGCGGGTGGACTCGGCCTCGACCATCATGATCGCGACGTCGCCGTCGTCGAGCAGGCGGCCGGCCACGACCATGTCGAACGTGGCGCGCTCCAGCTCGGGGTGGGTCGGGAAGGCGACCCACTGGCCGTCGATCAGCGCGACGCGCACGCCGCCGATCGGGCCGGAGAAGGGCAGCCCGGCGAGCTGGGTGGACAGCGACGCGGCGTTGATGGCGACCACGTCGTAGAGGTGCTCGGGGTTGAGCGCCATGATCGTCGCGACGACCTGGATCTCGTTGCGCAGGCCCTTGACGAACGAGGGGCGCAGCGGCCGGTCGATCAGGCGGCAGGTGAGGATGGCGTCCTCGGAGGGACGGCCCTCACGGCGGAAGAACGAGCCGGGGATGCGGCCCGCGGCGTACATGCGCTCCTCGACGTCGACCGTGAGCGGGAAGAAGTCGAAGTTTTCCTTGGGGTTCTTGGACGCGGTGGTCGCGGACAGGACCATCGTGTCGTTGTCGAGATAGGCGACGGCGCTGCCGGCCGCCTGACGCGCGAGCCTGCCGGTCTCGAACCGGACCGTGCGCGTGCCGAATGAGCCGTTGTCGATGACGGCTTCAGCAGTGTGGACACCCTCCACGGGGGACCTCCTTGGTCAGTCGGTCTCCCGCGCCCATTTCACCGGCACCCTCGTTAGGTGCAGCGCCGGTCTTCGATCGAAGCGCCCGGTCTTGGTTACCGGAAGCCACTACCGAGGACCGGCCCGCAGGCGTCGCGGGTCGCATGGTGCTGAGCGGACGCGGGGGCTCTCAGTGTCTCGGATATTCAGTTGTACGTCAGGCGCGTGCGGCGGTGCCGCTCGACGCGCCGGACCATATGAGAAGGGAGCGGCGAGGCACGCCGCTCCCTTTCCATGTTATCGGCGCAGGCCGAGCCGCTCGATGAGCGAACGGTAACGCGCGATGTCGACCTTCTGCAGGTACTTCAGCAGGCGACGACGGCGACCGACGAGCAGCAGCAGGCCACGACGGCTGTGGTGGTCGTGCTTGTGGGTCTTCAGGTGCTCGGTGAGCTCGCTGATGCGCTTGCTGAGCAGCGCGATCTGCACCTCAGGCGACCCGGTGTCACCGTCGACGGTCGCGTACTCCGCGATGATGGTCTTCTTGGCAGCGGTGTCGAGGGACACGGCTCTCCTTCTTCTACGGGCACGCGTGAATGAAACAGAAATGTTGCGAACGACCGTGCGTGCCTACAGTCGCCGCGCGAAGGCCGTCAGGGCAGCGCACAGCACCGCCGTTACAGAGCCGACATGCAAGGTTACCACCTCATGCGTACTGCGCGGCGTACTCCTCCGTCGGCTCGATGTTGGTGATCACGTCGATGAGCACGCCCGTGGGGTCGGCGACGATGAAGTGGCGCTGGCCGAAGTCCTCGCTGCGCAGCTCCAGCTCGGGCTTCAGGCCGCCGTCGACGACGAGCCGCCGCCATTCGGCGTCGACGTCGGCGACCTCGAAGTTGAGCAGCACGCCGGCGGCCCTCTTCCGGTACGCCTCGGGCAGCGTCGGGTGCGTGTGGTCGAGCAACGCCAGCTCGTACGCGCCCCGGCGCAGGCTCACGTACCAGTCTGCCTCGAACGTCACCTCGAACCCGAACCGCTCGACGTAGAAGTCACGCGACTCGGCCACCTTGTCGGTGCAGATGACCGGATAGTAACTGCTGAGCTCCATGCCCAACTCCTTTCACATACCGATGGTACGCTAATTGGCATACCGACGGTATGTCAAAGAGGAGCGCAGGATGACCAGGGCAGAGCAGCGCGAACGCACCAGGAAGACGCTGATCAGCGTGGCCAGGCGGCTGTTCGCCGGGCACGGCTACGCGGCGGTGGGGCTGGCCGAGATCGTGCGCGAGTCCGGCGTCACCAAGGGCGCCCTCTACCACCACTTCGACGGCAAGGCCGAGCTGTTCAGGGCCGTGCTGGAGGAGGTGCAGCAGGAGGTCGCGGCCCGGGTGGCGGCCGCCGCCGACGCCGAGTCCGGCGCGTGGGCGCAGCTCAAGGCGGGCTGTGCCGCGTTCCTGGCGGCGGGCGCGGACCCCGAGGTGCAGCGCATCATGCTGGTCGACGGGCCCGCCGTGCTGGGCTGGAGCGAGTGGCGGGCGATGGACGAGGCCGCCTCGGCCCGCCACCTGGCCGAGGCGCTGACCGCGCTGATCGACGAGGGCGTGATCGCGCCCCAGCCGGTCGCCCCGCTGACCCACCTGCTGTCAGGGGCGATGAACGAGGCCGCGCTCTGGCTGGCCGGATCGGCGCGGCCCGGCGACCTGGCCGACACCCAGGCCGCGCTGTCGAGGCTGCTCGACTCCCTGCGTTGAGGAGCGCGTCAGGAGGTCAGCCGCCTGGCCTCGTCGACGTCGGCGTGGATCTGCGCGACGAGCTCCTCGATCGAGTCGAAGCGGGTGTTGCCGCGCAGCCGCGCCGCGAACTCCACCGCCACGTGCACGCCGTACAGCTCCAGGTCGTCGCGGTCGAGCGCGTACGCCTCGACGGTGCGCGGCACCCCCTCGAACGTGGGGTTGGTGCCGACGGAGATGGCGGCGGGCCAGCGCTCGCCCTCGTAGAGGGCCGGCAGGTTGGCCACGGGCACGCACTCCAGCCAGCCGGCGTAGACGCCGTCGGCGGGGATGGCCGTCTGCGGCGGGGTCTCGACGTTGGCCGTCGGGAAGCCGAGCTGACGGCCGCGCTGGTAGCCGCGCACCACGACGCCCTCCACCCGGTGCGGGCGGCCCAGGTCGGCGGCGGCGCCCGCGACGTCGCCGTCGGCCACCCGCCTGCGGATCTCCGTCGAGGAGACCGCGTCGAGCAGCGGCACCTCCTCGACCGTGAAGTCGAACTTGTCGCCCAGCGCGCGCAGCACCTCGGCGTCACCGGCGGCGCGGTGGCCGAACGCGAAGTCCTCCCCCACCACGACCACGGCCGCGCGCAGGTCGTCGGCGAGCACCTCCTGGGCGAACTCGGCCGGGCTCAGCTCCGACATCTCCACCGTGAACCCGAGCACCCGCACCTCCTGCACGCCCAGCCCGGCCAGCAGGCCGGCCCGGCGGCGCGCCGCCGTCAGCCGCAGCGGCCGGTAGCCGGGCCGCACGACCTCCTCCGGATGCGGCTCGAACGTGAGCGCCACGGACCGCATCCCGCGCTCGCGGGCGATCTCCACGGCCCGCCCGGCCACCCGCTGGTGACCCCGGTGCACCCCGTCGAACACGCCGATCGTGACGACAGACCTCTCCGAATCCCGCACGCCCGGCCCCATTCGCTTCGTGGCGGATCAATCCCTGAACAAGCCTGCCATGCGCGGCCCCGTTACCCGCAATCGGGCGGGTACGATCGTCCCCACCATGCCTCAGTACGCCTTTCTCATCCTGCCTGCCTTCAACCGCGTCTACGGGGAGAGCGCGCCCCGGCTCACCCGCTCCGAGCTGGCGGTCTTCGCCGGACGGGCGCTGCCGGGCGGCGTCTCGGGCATCGAGGAACAGCTGATCGGCGGCCTGCCCTACGTCACGTTCGAGACGGCCGGGCCGCTCGGCGCGGACGAGGTCGCGCGCCTGTCCAACCTGTCGTCGGTCTACGCGCTGTTCGAGCGGGAGGGCGAGCTGCTGCGCCCGCTGACGATGCGCCCGCTCGACCGGCTGAGCAGCGACCTGATCACGATCCAGAAGTACGCCGGCAAGACGAACGAGCACTTCACCAAGCTGCTGCTCAACGTCACGGCGCTGGCCACCGACTTCCCGATGGACGACCGGCTGTCCGTGTTCGACCCGATGTGCGGGCGCGGCACGACGCTCAACCAGGCCCTCATGTACGGATATGACGCCTATGGCGTCGACGTCGACGCCAAGGACTTCGAAGCCTACTCCGGCTTCATCAAGAAGTGGCTGCGCGACAAGCGGCTCAAGCACACCGCCGAGACCGTCCCCGTCCGGCGCGAGCGCGCCCTGGTCGGGCGGCGGCTGCAGGTGACGTTCGGGCTCACCAAGGAGGCGTTCAAGGCGGGCGACACCCAGCACGTCTCGGTGGTCAACGCCGACACCCTGCGCTCACGCGAGTTCTTCAGGCCGGGCACGTTCCACCTCATCGCCACCGACGCCCCCTACGGCGTGCAGCACGGCAGCAAGGGCGGCAGCGGGCTGTCCCGCAGCCCGCTGGAGCTGATCGCCAAGGCCGCGCCCGTCTGGGCCGGCCTGCTGCGCCCCGGCGGCGCCCTCGGCATCTCCTGGAACACCTACGGCGGCACCCGCGACGACCTCGCCGCGATCCTCGCCTCCGCCGGCCTCGACGTGGTCGCCTACCCCGACTTCGAGCACTGGGTCGACCAGGCGATCGTGCGCGACATCATGGTCGCCCGCAAACCCGCCTAGGAGACGAACACCGCGAGCGGCTTGGCCAGCCTGCCCTGCTCCTCCACCAGCGCCAGCAGCTCCCCGTCGGGCCCGAACATGCCGATCGGCCCCTTGCCCAGGCCCGCCGCCGGCAGCCGGCCGCCGTGCCGCACCACGCGCGCCTCCTCGGGCGTCACGTCCCGGCGCGGAAACGCCGCCGCGACCGCCTCGCCGATCGGCAGCACCACGCACTCCTCCGTGAGCTGCTCGATCGTCCTGGCCCCGCTCAGGTCGTACGGGCCCACCCGGGTGCGGCGCAGCGCCGTCAGGTGGCCGCCGACGCCGAGCCCGGCGCCCAGGTCACGGGCCAGCGCCCGGATGTACGTGCCGGACGAGCAGCGGATCGTGGCGTCCACGTCCACCAGGTCGTCCTTCACCCGGACGTCGGTGACGTCGAAGCCGTGCACCGTCACCGGCCGCGCCTTCAGCTCCACGTCCTCACCGGCGCGCGCCAGCTTGTAGGCGCGCTGCCCGTCCACCTTGATCGCGCTCACCTGGGGCGGGATCTGCATGATCTCCCCCGTGAGGGCGGCGACGCCCTTGTGGACGGCCTCCGGCGTCACGCCCGACGCCGAAGCCGTCGCCGTCACCAGCCCCTCGGCGTCGTCGGTGTTGGTGGTGACGCCCAGCCGGATCGTGGCCTCGTACACCTTCTCCGTCAGCGCCAGGTGCCCGAGCAGACGGGTCGCCTTCTCCACGCCCACCACCAGCACGCCCGTCGCCATCGGGTCGAGCGTGCCCGCGTGGCCGACGCGGCGGGTGCCCGCCAGGCGGCGCAGCTTGGCCACCACGTCGTGCGACGTCCACTCGGCCGGCTTGTCCACGATGATCAGGCCACTTTCGGCCATCACGCCTCTCTCAGCAGTTCCCGGAACTTCGCCACGGTCTCCTCGACACTGTCGTGCGAGGTGAACCCTGCCGCGTTGTGATGACCGCCGCCGCCCAGCGCGGCGCAGACCGCCGCCACGTCGACGCGGCCCTTCGACCTCGTCGACACCTGCCAGGCGCCCTGGTCGTCCTCTTTCAGCACCGCCGCCACCTCCGCCTCGTCGGTGCGGCGGATCACGTCGATCAGCCCTTCGAGCTCGGAGTACGGCAGGCCGCGGGCGGCCCGGTCGACCCGGGTGACGTACGTCCACACCAGGCCGTCGTCGAGCACCACCCGGTCGAGCGCGGCGGCCATCACCTTGAGATAGCCGAACGGGGAGCGGTCCCACAGCTCCCTGGCGATCTCGTCGGTGTGCAGCCCGGTCGCCACCAGCCGCGCCGCCATCTCGTGCGCGGCGGGCGTGGTCGAGGAGTGCCGGAACGACCCGGTGTCGGTCACCAGCCCCGTGTAGAGGCAGGTGGCGATGTCACGGTCGAGCGAGCCGCCCAAGCGGTAGATCAGCTGCTCGGCCAGCATCGCCGTCGCCGGGGCGCCCGGGTCGATCAGGTCGAGGGTGCCGAACCCGTCGTTGGACGGATGGTGGTCGACCACGATGAGCTGGTGCGCCCGCCTGACGCTCTCGCCGAGCAGCCCCAGCCGGGCGACCGACGGCGAGTCGAAGGTGATCATCAGCTCGGGCTCGGCCGGGTAGTCCGCCGGCGGCACCAGCATCTCCTGCCCCGGCACGAACCGCAGCAGCCTCGGCACCGTGAAGTCGTGGTCGCCGAACGAGGCCGCCACGCGCTTGCCCATCGACCGCAGCACGAAGCCCACGGCCAGCATCGACCCGAGCGCGTCACCGTCGGGCGACACATGGCAGGCCAGCGCGATGTCCTCGGTCTGCGAGATGAGCTGGACGGCGCGCCGCCACGCCGACTCGGGCACCGGCGAGCTCGCCGGCTGCGCCGTATCGGCGTAGACGCGGGGCGGGCGGTCCAGCCTGTCGCGCACGTCGGGTGTCACGCCGCGGGTCCCGCCTGCTCGTCGTCCTCCTCATCGGGCTTGCGATAGGGGTCGGCCTCGCCCGCGTAGGCGGCGCCCGCCGCCTTCGCCGCCACCTCGGCGTCCCGCGCCCGCGCGGCGTTGATCAGGTCGTCGAGCTGGCGGGCGCTGTCGGGCAGCGGGTCGTGCCGGAACGTGAGCGTCGGGGTGAAGCGGACGCCCGTCTGGCGGCCCACCTCGGAGCGGATGATGCCCTTGGCGCTCTCCAGCGCGGCCGCGCTGTCGGCACGCTCGGCGTCGGAGCCGAACACCGTGTAGAACACCGTCGCCTCACGCAGGTCGGCGGTGATCCGCGTGTCGGTCACGGTGACGAAGCCCAGGCGCGGGTCCTTGATCCGGCGCTCCAGCATCTCGGCGACGATCTGCTGGATGCGATCGGCGAGCTTGCGCGCTCGTGCGGCATCCACCATGTTCGCTCCCCCCTCACGCACGACGGGGCGGCCGTCGTGCTGTCGTTCACTCTTCGTCGTTGTAGAGCCGCTGCCTGGCCGACAGCAGCTCGATCTCGGGGCGGAAGGCCACCAGCCGCTCGCAGGAGTCCATCACCTCTTTGCAGTTACCCGCTGAGGCGGAGACCACCGCTATGCCGACCTCGGCCCTGCGGTGCAGGTCGTGATGGCCGGTCTCGGCCACGGCGACACCAGGAAAGCGCCGCTGGAGCTCGGCGACCAGAGGCCGCACGACAGATCGCTTCTGCTTCAGCGAATGCACGTCGCCGAGCAGGATGTCCAGGGTAAGGGCACCCACATACATCGTTGGCAAGCGCCGCTTGTGCTGGTGTCCTGAGCACGCCCGGCCTGGTGCGGCGGCAACCCTGCCCAGGCGTGCGGAAGGCGCCCGGCGGATGGTCCGCCGGGCGCCCGGCCACGGGTCAGGCCCGCGGCTTCTCCCGCATCTCGAACGTCTCGATGACGTCGTCGACCCTGATGTCGTTGTAGCCGACCCCGATGCCGCACTCGAAGCCCTCACGGACCTCGGTCGCGTCATCCTTGAAGCGGCGCAGCGACGACACGGTCAGGTTGTCCGCGACGACGACGCCGTCGCGGATGATCCGGGCCTTGCTGTTGCGCACGATCAGACCGGAGCGGACCAGCGAACCGGCGACGTTGCCGATCTTCGGCACCTTGAAGACCTCGCGGACTTCGGCGGTGCCCATCTGGACCTCTTCGAACTCGGGCTTGAGCATGCCCTTGAGGGCCGCCTCGATCTCCTCGATCGCCTGGTAGATGACCGAGTAGTAGCGGATGTCGACGCCCTCGCGCTCGGCCAGGTCGCGGGCCCGGGGCTCGGGCCGGACGTTGAAGCCGATGATGACCGCGTTGTCGTCGGCGACGGCCAGGTTGACGTCGTACTCGGTGATCGCGCCGACCGCGCGGTGCAGGACACGGAGCCTGACCTCGTCGCCGACGTCGATCTTGAGCAGGGCGTCTTCCAGGGCCTCCACCGAACCGGACACGTCACCCTTGATGATGAGCTTGAGCTCGTCGACACGACCCTTCTCAAGGTCGCTGAACAGCTCTTCGAGGGTGCGGCGACGGCTCGACTTGGCCATGTCGGCGCTGCGCTTGCGCGCCGCGCGCTGCTGGGCGATCTGCCGGGCCATCCGGTCGTCGGTGACCACGATGAAGTTGTCACCGGCGCTCGGCACCGCCGTCAGACCCATGACCAGGACCGGACGCGACGGCGTGGCCTCGTCGACCGCGTCGCCGTTGTCGTCGAGCATCGCCCGGACGCGGCCGAAGGCCTCGCCACAGACGATCGAGTCGCCGACGCGCAGCGTGCCGCGCTGGACCAGGACGGTCGCGACAGGGCCGCGGCCCTTGTCGAGGTGAGCCTCGATCGCGATGCCCTGAGCGTCCATCGTCGGGTTGGCCCGCAGGTCGAGCTCGGCGTCGGCGGTCAGCAGGATCGCCTCGAGCAGAGCCTCGATGCCGGTGCCGTTCTTCGCCGAGATGTCGACGAACATGGTCGAGCCACCGTACTCCTCGGCCACCAGGCCGTACTCGGTGAGCTGGGCACGGACCTTGTTCGGGTCGGCGCCCTCCTTGTCGACCTTGTTCACCGCGACCACGATCGGCACGTCGGCCGCCTGGGCGTGGTTGAGAGCCTCGATCGTCTGAGGCTTCACACCGTCGTCGGCCGCGACCACCAGCACCGCGATGTCGGTGGACTTGGCGCCTCGGGCACGCATGGCGGTGAACGCCTCGTGACCCGGGGTGTCGATGAAGGTGACCCGGCGCTCTTCGCCCTCGTGCTCGGTGGAGACCTGGTAGGCACCGATGTGCTGGGTGATGCCGCCGGCCTCGCGCGCCGCCACGTTGGTCTTGCGGATGGCGTCGAGCAGCTTCGTCTTACCGTGGTCGACGTGACCCATGACGGTCACGACCGGCGGACGCGGGGCCAGGTCGGCCTCGTCGCCCTCGTCCTCACCGAACTCGATGTCGAAGGCCTCGAGAAGCTCGCGGTCCTCCTCCTCCGGGCTGACGACCTGGATGTTGTAGTCGAGCTCGGCGCCGAGGAGCTGCAGCGTCTCCTCGTTGACCGACTGGGTCGCCGTCACCATCTCGCCGAGGTGCAGCATGATCTGCACGAGCGAGGCGGGGTTGGCGCCGATGCGGTCGGCGAAGTCGGACAGCGAGGCGCCGCGCGGCAGCCTGATCGTCGCGCCGTTGCCACGGGCGACCTGCACACCGCCGATCGCCGGAGCCGACATGTTGTCGAACTCCTGGCGCCTCTGACGCTTGGACTTGCGGCCACGCGCCGGACGGCCACCGGGACGCCCGAAGGCTCCCGCCGTGCCGCCGCCACGACCACGGCCACCGCCGCCGGGACGACCGCCGAAGCCGCCGCCACCGGGACCGCCGGTGCCCGTGCGCTGACCGGTGCCGCCGCCACCCGGGCGACCGGCGAAACCGCCGCCGCCACCCGGACGGCCACCGCCGCCACCCGGGCGGCCACCGCCGCCACCGGGACGGCCGCCGCCACCGCCACCGCCACCCGGACGGCCACCGCCGCCGGGACCGGCAGGACGGCCCTGCGGCATCATCATCGGGTTGGGACGCGGCCCACCCGGACGCGGGCCACCGGCGCCGGGACCCGGACGCGGACCCGCCGCACCGGGCGGGCCCGGACGGGGGCCGGGCGTCGGCCTGGCGTCGCCGCCCGCGCCGCGGTTCTGCGGCGGACGCGGGATCGCGCCGTCACGCGGCGGACCCTCACGACGCTCACGCGGGCCGCGGTCGCCGCCCTCACGGTTGCCGCCGGGACGCGGCGGACGGGACTGGCCCATGCCGCTGGCGTTCGACGAGAACGGGTTGTTGCCCGGACGCGGGCCACGCGGACCCGGCTTGGGGCCGGGACCGGGGCGCGGCCCGCCACCGGCCGGGGCACCCGGACGCGGGGCCTGACCGCCGCCGCCACCACCGGACGGCGTGCCCGGACGCGGCGCCGGACCGGGCTTGGGACCCGGACGGGCGGCAGGGCCCGGACGCGGGCCCGGAGCCGGCGGACGGGTGCCGCTGTCGAAGCGCGCCTGCGGCGCACCCGACGTCTCGCCGCGCGCGGCCTCAGGCTGCTCCTGCTGCTGCTGCGGCGGCTGTTGCTGCTGCTGAGGCATGGGAACCGACGGACGCGGCGTGCCGCCGCCCGCGGGACCCGGACGGGGACCCGGCTTGGGAGCCGGACCCGGACGCGGACCTGGAGCAGGCGCCTGCGGGGCGCCGTTGCCTGTCTGGCCGTCAGCCGGCCGAGGCGCAGCCTTCGGCGGCTGCGGCCTGTTGGACGGCGAACCGCCGCCTCTGGAGGGCCCACCCTTCGATGCGCCCAGAGCTTCGGTGAGCCTGCGGACGACCGGCGCCTCGATGGTCGAGGACGCCGAACGGACGAACTCTCCCATTTCCTGGAGCTTGGCCATCACGACCTTGCTCTCTACGCCGAACTCCTTAGCGAGCTCGTATACCCGGACCTTCGCCACTGCACTCCCTTACTCGGCCCGGGAGGCTGGCTGTGCCGTCCGGACCGTCGCTACCTTGACGTCTTCATCGCCGCGTGCTCATCAGGCGCTCATAGCAATCTGACTCCGCCCCATCAACTCGGCGTCCTACATGACATGTGGTTCTCCTTCTAGGTGCGCCCGCACTCGCGAGACGTCAAGCGGCCCCAGCACGCGAAACGCGCGCGGGAACGCTCGGCGACGCTCGGCGAGCTCAAGACAGCTCACGGACAGGTGCAGCGATGCGCCCCGGCCGGGAAGCCGTCCTCGCAGGTCAGGGACCACCTGGTCCTCGACCCGCACCAAACGGAGCAGCTCGGACTTTGCCGTGCGAACCCTGCAGCCCACACAGGTGCGCTGTGGGGCCGCGTGGCAACCATATTCCAGCTTACCGTGTCGACGCATCTACGGAACCGGCGGCATCCTCGGCTTGGGTGTCGGGACGGATGTCGATCCGCCAGCCCGTCAGCCGCGCGGCCAGGCGGGCGTTCTGCCCCTCCTTGCCGATGGCCAGCGAGAGCTGGTAGTCGGGCACGATGACCCGCGCCACCCGTCCGTCGAGATCGAGAACCTCGACGTGGGAAACACGGGCGGGAGACAGGGCATTCCCCACGAACTCCCCCGGGTCCTCCGACCAGTCGATGATGTCGATCTTCTCGCCGTGCAGCTCGGTCATCACGTTGCGCACCCGCGACCCCATCGGGCCGATGCAGGCGCCCTTCGCGTTGACCCCCGGCTTGCGGGACCGTACAGCGATCTTGGTGCGGTGGCCGGCCTCGCGCGCCACCGCGGCGATCTCCACGGTGCCGTCGGCGATCTCCGGCACCTCCAGCGCGAACAGCTTCTTCACCAGGCCGGGATGCGTGCGCGACAGCGTGACCGACGGGCCCTTGTGACCCTTCTTCACCTGCACCACGTAGGCGCGGATGCGCTCCCCGTGGCCGTACTCCTCACCCGGGACCTGCTCGTGCGCGGGCAGCACGGCCTCGATCTTGCCGAGGTCGACCAGCACCACGCGCGGGTCCTTGCCCTGCTGGATCACGCCCGAGACCAGCTCGCCCTCACGGCTGGCGAACTCGCCGAAGTTGATCTCGTCCTCGGCGTCACGCAGCTGCTGCAGGATGACCTGCTTCGCGGTGGTCGCCGCGATCCGGCTGAAGTTGCCAGGAGTGTCGTCGAACTCCCGGACGATCTCGCCGTCGTCGTCGAGCTCCGCCGCCCAGATCGTCACGTGACCGCTCGCGCGGTCGAGCTCGGCCCGCGCCTTGGGAGCCGCGCCGTCCGTGCGGAAGTACGCGATCAGCAGCGCGTCCTCGATCGCCTTGACGACCAGGTCGAAGGAGATGTCCTTCTCCCGCTCCAGGCTGCGCAGGACGCTCATGTCGATGTCCACGAGGCTTCCCCCTTAGCCTTCGTCGCCGTCGACGTCGTCGATCCGGCGGAACTCCACCTGCACCCTGCCCCGGGTGAGGTCCTGATAGTCGAGCCTGCGGCCGGCTCCTTCGACATCGAGGTCGACACCGCTGTCGTCGGCGGCTATGACCCTGCCCTCGACCACCGTGCCGTCGCGCAGCTCGGCCTTCACCAGCCGCTTGGCCGCCCGCCGCCAGTGGCGCGGCTCCGTCAGCGGCCGGTCGACGCCCGGCGAGGACACCTCGAGCGTGTAGGCCGACTGGCCCATGGTGTCGTCCTCGTCGAGGGCCGCGGACACCGCCTGGCTCACGTCGGCCACGTCGTCGAGGCTCACGCCGCCGTCACGGTCGACGACCACGCGCAGCAGCTTGCGCTTCCCGGCCTGCGTGACCGTCACGTCCTCGAGATCGAGGCCCTCCGCGCCGACCACGGGCTCCAGGAGCTTCATCAGGTGGTCGCGGGGTGATGCGCTGCCCATATCGACCTCCCCTATTGTCATGTCTCAGCCGGGCGGACCTCGCCCCTGGCTCTCCCGTCGTCTGGCCGCTCAGCCAGCGACGACAGTTGACACCCTATCTGTAGGAAGGGGCGGAGGAAGCGTCACTCGGCACGGCTCGCGCCTGACCGCGAGCGGGGGTACGAGCCCGTACGATGCTTTCTTGCGGTCCGTAACACTGGAGGTCCCTGCCCGTGCGCCAGCCACACCTCTCCCGGCGCACCGCGCTGGCGGCCGGAGCGGTCGTCCTGGCGCTCGCCGGGTGCAGCGCACCGCGCGAGGCCGGCCCGCCGTCGCAGGCGCCGGACACCCCTGACCAAGCACTTGCCCGCGTGCTCATGGCCGAGAAGCAGCAGACGATCTCCCTGTACGCGGCCGTGATCGCCAAGGGGTCCGCCAAGCTCGTCCCGTACCGGCAGCGCCACGAGGCCCACCTGGCCGAGCTCCGCCGCCGCTTCCCCGCCCTCCGCCCGGCCACCACCGGGACCGCTTCACCGGGCCCCACCGCTTCCTCTTCGGCCACGCCGACGCCGCCGAAGGTGACGCTGTCGCAGCTGCGCGGCATCGAACGCAAGGCCGCCGCCGCCCGGCCCCGCCAGATCGCCGGCGTCACGCCGTCGCTCGCCCAGCTCGTCGCCAGCATCGGCGCCTGCGAGGCGCTCCACGCCCGCACCTCCGTCAAGGCCCCCGCCCCGCCGGCCGCCGCCGGCACCACCAGCGCCGCCGACCTCGGCAAGCTCCGCAAGGCACTCGCCGCCGAGCACGCGGCGATCTTCGCGTACGGGGTGCTCGGCGCCCGCACCACCGGCCCCCTGCGCACCCGCCTCGCCGGCAACTTCGACGCCCACCGCGAGCGGCGCGACGAACTGCGCGTCCTCATCACCGCCCGCGGCGACCGGCCCGTCGAGCCCGAGGCCTCGTACGCCCTCCCGTCGGTCCCCTCCAGCGCCACGGCCGCCACCCGGCTCGCCGGGCAGGTGGAGTCCGGCCTCATGGCCGCCTACCTGGAGCTGACGGCCGCCACGGACGCCGGCCTGCGCCAGTACGGGGCCGCGGCCATGCAGGAGGCGGCGGCCCGCGCCCACGCCTTCACCCCGGCCATGACGCCCTTCCCCGGCCTGCCCGCCCCCGCCACCCCGCCCCCACCCGCCACGGCCACAGCCACCCCAAGCGGCTGACCCCCGCCTTTACACCCGCCCTGCCAACCCCACGCCCCCATCCCCCAAGGACGGTGGGCCGGTGCCGCACACGCCCCATCCCTCAAGGGCCGGCAGGCCGATGCCGCACGCGCCCCGAAGCGCCGTACGCGTTGCGCCGGACTCCGCCGTCCCCCTCCTCGCCGCACCGGCGCCGGGGAGGGGCGGACGGGCGCGCGGTCGCCGGCCCCGGCCACGGCGGGCCGGCGCCGTACGCGCCCCATCCCTCAAGGGCGGGCAGGCCGATGCAGCACGCGCCCCGAAGCGCCGTACGCGTTGCGCCGGACTCCGCCGCCCTCCTCCTCGCCGCACCGGCGCTGGGGAGGGGCGCGGTCGCCGGCCCCGGCCACGGCGGGACGGCGCCGGGGCGGGAGTGTCGGGCGGGTCCGGGGCGGCGGGTGGTCAGCGGCGGGTGGTCAGCGGCGGCGGCAGAGCATGAGTTCGGTGGTGGGGCTTTCGCGGAGGACGCGGACGAGGCAGCGTTCGAGGGGGTGGAGGAGGGCGCCGGCGAGCCAGCCGGTGACCTCCGTCAGGGTGACGGCGCGCAGGAGGCCGCCCCAGAGCTTGCGCCAGAGGGGGTGGGCGTCGACCTGGGCGTTCATGAGCACGAGCATGGGGACGCGGCGGATGACGTCGAAGCCGGCCTCGTCGAGGGCGGCGGTGATCCACGGGAGCGTGTGGTTGACCTGGTAGTCGGAGCGCTGCTCGGGCCGGTGGAGGAAGTTCTCCGACAGGACGAAGACGCCGCCCGGCCGGACGGCCTCGCCGATGGAGCGCAGCGCGGCCTTGTAGCGGTCGTCGTCGGTGATGTGGAAGAGCATGTCCATCGCCGACACCACGTCGTAGGAGCCGGGTTCGAGGGCGCCGGCGGGGTCGGCGATGTCGAGGCGGAGGAAGGAGGCGCTGGGGAAGCGTTCGCGGAGCCGGTCGACGGCGGCCTGGGTGAGGTCGCTGCCGGTGATCGTCTCGACGCCGAGGGCGCGCCACTGGCGGATGTAGAAGCCGGTGCCGGAGCCGACGTCGAGGACCCGGGCCTTGGTCAGGTCGAGCGGGATGGCGGCGGCTTCACGGCGGAAGCCTTCGGCGCGCACCCGGTACATCCAGATGTTGAACGCGCGGCCGAGCGCCTTGTAGCCGACTCCGCTCTCGGTCCAGTCCGACTGCAGGCGTGATTCCCAGAAGTCTTTCAGTTCGGCGTGTGGCTTCATCGGATGAGATTTGCAGCACACTCCCGAGCCGTCAAACCGGGACGGCCCCGATGGGGACCGTCCCGGAGGAATGGGTCAGGCGGTGCAGGCGGCGTGGACGCGGTCGGCGGCTTCGGCGAGCGGGATCTCGCTCTTCTCGCCGGTGGCGCGGTCACGCAGCTCGACGACGCCCTGGGCGAGGCCGCGGCCGACGATGAGGATGGTGGGCAGGCCGAGGAGCTCGGCGTCCTTGAACTTGACGCCGGGCGAGACCTGGGGCCGGTCGTCGACGAGGACGCGCAGGCCGCGGGACTCCAGCTCGGCGGCCAGCTCCAGGGCGACTTCGACCTGACGCTCCTTGCCGGTGCCGACGATGTGCACGTCGGCCGGGGCGACCTCGCGGGGCCACACGAGGCCGAGCTGGTCGTGGGCCTGCTCGGCGATGACGGCGACGGCGCGGGAGACGCCGATGCCGTAGGAGCCCATGGTGATGCGGACGGGCTTGCCGTCGGGGCCGAGGGCGTCGAGGCCGGCGGCGTCGGCGTACTTGCGGCCGAGCTGGAAGATGTGGCCGATCTCGATGCCGCGGTCGATGGACAGCCCGGAGCCGCAGCGGGGGCAGGGGTCGCCGGCGCGCACCTCGGCGGCCTCGATGAACCCGTCGGGGGTGAAGTCGCGGCCGGCGACGACGTTGACGGCGTGCTTGCCGGGCTCGTTGGCGCCGGTCACCCAGGAGGTGCCGTCGACGACGCGGGGGTCGACGAGGTAGCGGATGCCGAGGTCGCTCAGCACCTGCGGGCCGATGTAGCCGCGGACGAGGCCGGGGTGCTTGGCGAAGTCGTCGGCTTCGAAGATGGCGGGCTCGCCGGGGGCGAGTGCGGCCTCCAGGCGCTTGAAGTCGACCTCGCGGTCGCCGGGGACGCCGACGACGAGGGTCTCGACCTTGTCGGAGCCGGGGGTGGTGACCTTGACGACGACGTTCTTGAGGGTGTCGGCGGCGGTGACGGACAGGCCGTGGTGCTCGTTGAGGTGGGCGACCAGGGTGTCGATCGTGGGGGTGCCGGGGGTGTCGAGGACCTTGAGCGCGTCGAGGCCGTCGAGGGCCCGGGCGGCGGGCGCGGGGGTGGTGACGGCTTCGGCGTTGGCGGCGTAGCCGCAGGAGTGGCAGGCGACGAAGGTGTCCTCGCCGGTGGGGGTGGGGGCGAGGAACTCCTCGGAGGCGGAGCCGCCCATCGCGCCGGAGGTGGCGAACACGATCTTGTACGTGATGCCGAGGCGGTCGAAGGTGCGGATGTAGGTGTCGCGGTGGGCCTCGTAGGAGCGCTTGAGGCCGTCGTCGTCGAGGTCGAAGGAGTAGGAGTCCTTCATGATGAACTCGCGGCCGCGCAGGATGCCGGCCCGGGGCCGCGCCTCGTCGCGATATTTCGTCTGGATTTGGTAAAGGGTGACCGGATAGTCCTTGTAGGAGGAATATTCGCCCTTCACCAGATCGGTGAACAGCTCCTCGTGCGTGGGGCCGAGCAGATAGTCGGCGCCCTTGCGGTCCTTGAGCCGGAAGAGCGTGTCGCCGTATTCGGTCCAGCGGCCGGTCGCCTCGTAGTATTCGCGGGGCAGCAGGGCGGGGAAGAGCACTTCCTGGCCGCCCATCCGGTTCATCTCCTCGCGGACGACGCGGGCGACGTTCTCCATGACGATCTTGCCGAGCGGGAGCCAGGAGTAGATGCCGGGCGCGACGCGGCGCACGTAACCGGCGCGGACGAGGAGCTTGTGGCTCGGCACTTCCGCGTCTGCCGGGTCGTCCCGCAGGGTGCGAAGAAACAACGACGACATGCGCAGCAACACGGCCACTCCTCGGTCGAGCCTGATGTGAGGGCTACAGGCTATCGACTCCGGGACGCCCGCCGCGCGCGCTCAAACCGCTACGGTGATCCAGCCGCCCATGGCCGCGGCCAGCCCGGTGGCGAACAACCCCGCGAGCCCCACCGCGCACACCAGCGCCCGCGCCCGGCCGCCGGCGCCCCGGCGCAGGGCGAGCACCACCCCGATGGCCCCCGCGCCGATCAGCACGGCGGGGATCGGCCAGAAGGAGCGCTCGTCGCCGATGAACCCGGGCGTCGCCCGGTCCACGACGTCGGCCAGCACGAGCGCGCCGATGACGCCGGCCGCGTAGTCGCCCCACCGGTCCTTCCTGCGGGTCACGTACGCGAGCAGGCCGGTGCCGACGAGCAGGGCGACGGTCCAGTTGAGGCCGGCGGGACTGCCGCCGATGATGTCGAAGTCGAGGTCGCCCCGCAGCGCGCTGCCGCCCATCGCGGCGACCAGCATCGACACGGCGGCCAGGAACGTGGTCAGCAGCGCCCAGCCGAACCCGGACGCGCTCGCCCCGACGGCCAGCGCCATCGCGAGGTAGACGTACGGGTCGTAGACGTGCTCCAGCCAGCCCGGCCCCCGGCCGGCGGAGATCATGCCGATGAAGCCGACGGCCAGTCCGCCCAGGAAGGCCGCCAGCAGATGACGTTCGATGCCCCGCTGCCGCCGGTCGTATTCGGCGAAGTCGGCATACTCGATCGCGGTTTTCTCCATCCCCATTCCCTGGTCATCCCACCCCCGGCGATTCTCCAGGGACGACCACATCCAGATTATGTGATCGTACATAAAAGGCAAATTTCGGTTAACCGTAAGCAATCTTGGCGGCGGAAACCGGCGGGAATGGGAAAAGGATCAACCGCCGAGAAGTTCTTCCCAAGGGTGGCGGGTGTTGGTGCGGCGGGTGGTGTCGAGGGCCTCGGCCAGCCGCCAGAACCCCGGGCGGGCGCGGTCGCGGACGCGGCCCACCGGGTCGACGGCGCGCAGCTCGAAGCGGACGCCCATGACGTCGAGCACCGCGCGCGAGTCGCCGCAGGGGCCCGCCGGGGTGGCGTCGAGCAGGGCGGCGACCTCGGAGGCGTAGGGGCCGTCGCGCCATTCGATGTGCCAGCTGTGGTCGGCCCCCCGCCACCAGGTCAGGTCGCGGGCCGCCTCGATGAACTCCGCCTTGGTCGCCAGCGCGGCCATGACACGGCCGAACGCCTCGAATCTCAGCGATTCGGTCAGATGCCTCCGCGGCCCGTGCTTTCGCCTCACGAACAACCACTCTGATCGCGACCGCACCCATCCCGCAAGCCCTGGCGACCTTGAGGCCCGGGGCCCGGGAGAGGAGGATCGGGGTGAGGCGCCAGCGGATCGGGGATACATCGGATCTGGCGGGCATAGGGAGGCAGCGTGACGTTGCGCGTGGCGGTCATCGGTTCGGGACCCGCCGGGATCTACACGGCCGAGGCGCTGGTCAAGCAGTCGGCCGAGGACGTCGAGGTGGACGTGCTCGAACGGCTGCCGACGCCGTACGGCCTGGTCCGCTACGGCGTCGCGCCCGACCACACCTCGATCAAGTCGATCGCCGGCTACCTGCGCAGGGTGCTGGAGCTGCCGCAGGTGCGCTTCCTGGGCGGCGTCACGCTCGGCGAGCACCTGTCGGTGGCGGACCTGCTGACCTGCTACGACGCGGTCGTCTACGCCACCGGGGCGATGGTCGACCGGCGGCTCGGCATCCCGGGCGAGGACCTGCCGGGCAGCGTGGCGGCCACCGACTTCGTCAACTGGTACTGCGGGCATCCGGACGTCGACCCGTCGCGGTTCACTCTCGACAGCCCCGAGGTCGCGGTGATCGGCGTCGGCAACGTGGCCGTCGACGTGGTGCGGGTGCTGGCCAAGACCGCCGAGGAGCTGAGCGCCACCGACGTGCCGCACGACGTGCTCGAACGGCTCGGCGACAGCCAGGTCAAGGCCATCCACATGATCGGCCGGCGCGGCCCCGAGCACGCCAAGTTCACGCTCAAGGAGCTGCGCGAGCTCGGCGCGCTGGCCAACGCCGACGTGTGCGTGCGCCCGGAGGAGGCCGCCGTGCTCGGCGGCGACTTCCCGCGCCAGGTGCGCGGCAACATCGAGGTGCTCCAGTCGTGGGCGGGCCGCGAGCCCGCCGGCCGGCCGCGCCGCCTGGACGTGCGCTTCTGGCTGCGGCCCGTCGAGATCCTCGGCGCCGAGCGGGTCGAGGGGCTCCGGCTCGAACGGACCCGCCTGTCGGACGAGGGCCGCGTGGTGGGCACCGGCGAGTACGAGACGCTGCCGGTCGGCATGGTGCTGCGCTCGGTCGGCTACCAGAGCGTGCCGCTGCCCGGGGTGCCGTTCTCGCAGGAGACGATGACGGTGCCGAACGTGGCGGGGCGGGTGCGCGAGCGCGAGTACGTCGCGGGCTGGCTCAAGCGCGGCCCGACCGGCGTGATCGGCACGAACAAGTCCGACGCCGCCGAGACCGTCCGCACGCTGCTGTCCGACCTGGCCGGCGCCCGTCCCGGCGGGCTCGCCTCCGTCGACGGCCTGCTGGCCGAGCGGGGCGTCCGCCCGGTCACGTACGCGGAATGGCTGGAGATCGAGGCCGCCGAGGCCGAGCTGGCCAGGACCCTGGGCCGGGGCGAACGGGTCAAGCTGGTCGGCCTGGACGCCATGCTGCGAGCCTGCCGCCCCTGACCGGCCCTGTTCGGCCCTGTTCGGCCCCGTTCGGAAGGCATCGGATGCTCGACTTCGACCAGGTTCACCGCGAGCAGCAGGCGCTCTACCCCGCCACCGAGCCCGGTTGGCAGCCCGGTTGGCAGCCCGTGCACACCGTGTACGTGCCGGCCGACCGGTTCACGGCGGGCACCGTGGCCGCGTGGGGCGAGGAGGCCCTGGGCCTGGTCAAGGCGCATCTGGCCGGGCCGGACGAGCTCGCCGGGGTGTTCGGCGTGCCGGACGGGATCGCGGGTGACGTGCACGGCAGGCTGGTGCGCAAGCTGGCTGTCGAGCCGGTCGAAGATCTGCGGGTGGACTTCGAGGACGGCTACGGCGGCGGGCCGGACGACGAGGACGGGCACGTCGACCAGGCCGTGGAGGCGCTGGCCGCGATGCACGCGGCCGGGACGCTGCCGAGGCGGTGGGGGCTGCGGGTGAAGTCGTTCGCCGACGGCGACCCGGCACGCTCGACGCGGACGCTCGACCGGTTCGTCACCGGGCTGGCGGGGCGGGCCGGCGGGCTTCCGGAGGGTTTCGTGGTGACCTTCCCAAAGGTCCTGATGGAGGCGTACCTGGGGATGTTCGCCGGGTTCCTCCAGGGGCTGGACGACCGGGCGGGGCGGCGGCTGCGGTTCGAGATGCAGGTGGAGGCGCCGCAGACGGTGCGGTTCCTGCGCGCGGGGCTGACCTGCGGCGGGCGGCTGGCCGCGGCGCACTTCGGCGTGTTCGACTACACGGCGGCGATCGGGCTGCCGCCGCACGAGCAGCGGCTCGACCATCCGGCGTGCGACCACGCCAGGCACGTGATGCAGACGGCCTACGCGGGCACCGGCGTGGAGCTGTCGGACGGGTCGCTGGCCGCCTCGCCCGCCTCCGGCTCGGCGCAGGACGTACGGGCGCTGTGGCGGCGGCACGCCGGGCTGGTGCGCCACTCGCTGGCGCACGGCTTCCACCAGGGCTGGGACATGCATCCGTCCCATCTGGTGAGCAGGTTCGCCACGGTCTACTCCTTCCACCTGGCGACCTACGACTCCTACCGCGAGCGGGTGCGGGCCTGGCGGGAGCGGCGGCCGGTCGGCGGCGTCCTGGACGAGCCGGCCACGATCCGCACGCTGGAGTCGGCCCTGCGCAGGGCCGACGCGGCGCTCGGCTGACCGGTTCGGCGGCGGCTCAGTCGCGCTCGACGAGCGCCCGCCAGCGGCGGACCATGTGCGGGTCGACGGGCTCCGACCAGTCGCGGCGCACGGCCGAGCCGACGTGGAAGGCGCGCACGCCGTAGTCGAGCAGGTCGGGCACGTGGTGGGGCTTGAGGCCGCCGCCGGCCAGGATGATGGACCCGTCGCCGGCGTCCGCGCGTCCCTTGAGCACGGGCAGGCCGTCGCCCACGCCGAGCGGCGAGCCCGCGGTGAGCACGGTCGCCAGGTTGGGCAGCAGCCGCACGGCCCGCCAGGCCGCCTGCACGTCGGCGGCGTGGTCGACGGCCCGGTGGAAGGTCCACGGCAGCGGCGAGACGGCGTGGATGAGCGCCTCCGTGGCCGCCAGGTCCACCGCGCCGGCCTCGTCGAGGAACCCGAACACGAACCCGGCGGCGCCGGCCTGCGCCAGTTCCCTGGCGTCCTGGCGCAGGCGTTCCAGCTCCTCGGGGGTCCCGGCGAACCCGGGGCCGCCGCGCAACATCACCATCTGCGGCAGCGGGCACGCGGCGGCGATGGCCGCGACCGTCTCCGGGGCGGGCGTCAGCCCGTCGGCCGCCATGTCGGCGACGACCTCCAGGCGGTCGGCGCCGCCCTCTTCAGCGGCCACGGCGTCGCGCACGTCAAGCGCGATCACCTCAAGGAGGGATCCGGTCATGCAGCAGAGGTTATATGGTGCTCTGCACCTTTTTGCGCGAATAGAGATCCCCGCGTTCGCCCGGCCAAAGAACCCCGGGGACCGGCGTCAGGCGCTGATCAGCTCGGGCAGGGTCAGATCACGGAAGGCCGTGATCGCCGAGTCGGCCGCCGGGCGCTGGAAGAGCGCGCCGGACGCGCGATGCGGCAGGTCCACCGTGCGCACGTGCCGGAAGCCCCGGCCCCGGTAGTAGTCCTGCAGCCGCCGGTTGCCCTTGGCGCAGTCCAGCCGCAGCCACGGCAGCCCCGCCGCGTACGTGGTCGCCCCGGCCCAGTCGAGCAGCGCGTCGCCGAGGCCGCTGCCCGACCAGGGGCGGGCGATGGCCAGCTTGTGCACGTACAGCGCGGCGCCGGGGTCGTCGTCCGGCGCCCAGAACTCGGGGTCGGCGTGGCCGTCCAGGGCGATGGTGGCGACCGGCCGGGCCGAGCCGTCCGGGTCGAAGTAGCGCAGCTCGTCGTCAAGCAGGAACAGCACCCGCTCCTCGATCAGCGGCTCGATGCGCTCGGGGCCGAAGCCCGCCCGGGGCCACTGGCGTACGCCCCGGGTGTGCAGCCACTCGGCGGTGTCGGCGAGGAGCGTGAGCACGCCCGGGAGGTCGGCGGGCTCGGCGCGCCGGAGGGTCAGCGGGTGCAGCAGCGTGTTCGCGTGCATGGGTCTGCCTTTCGTTGCGAGGGGTGGCCGAATCGACACAGAGCGTAATCGCTCAATGGGACACAAACCCGACAGGGCTAGATAACCCGATATATGCGGATAAATCGCTATTAGGGAGCGGTGCACCACTCCCCAACGCTCAGCGAGACGGCAAGCTCACTGGGCCGCGGCCGGCGGGATCACCCCCAAGCGAGGCCGCTCAGCGGCGGTCGAGCTCGTATCTGATCAGATGCTTGTCGGCAGGCAGCACCGACACCGCGACGCGCACCGGCATGTCGCCCTCGTCGTAACCGACCCGGACATAGACCACAACAGGCGTGCCGAGCTCCAGCTGGAGCCGCTCGGCCTCCTCCTGGTTCGGCATGCGGGCCCAGATGTCGTCCACCACGCGCACCTGCGCGTGGCCCAGCTCCTCCAGCACCCGGTTGGCGCCGCGCTCGATGTCCCCGGGCCGGGCGATCTCGGAGTTGGCGACCAGGTCCCGGGGGAAGTAGGAGTCGTTCGTGTTGTACGGCTGGCCGTCCACGAACCGCAGGCGGCGGCGCACCACCGCGAGCTGTCCGTCGGCCAGCTCGAGCCGGCTGGCGATCTCCTCCACGGGGGAGACGGTCAGCACCTCGATGTACTGGCTGGGGGCACGGCCTTCCTGCGTCACGGCGTAGGCGAAGGCTTCACGCAGCTCTCCCGTGGGCTGCGGTTCCAGCTCCCGCTGCGGATAGATGAGCAGCGGCCTGCGGTCTCTGACCACCGTTCCGCGTCGTGGCGTACGCGTGACAAGCCCCTCATTGACCAACTCCCCGAGGGCCAACCTGACGGTGTTGCGGCTCACCCCATGGTCTTCCATGAGCTGCGCCTCAGTCGGCAGCTGCGCTCCGGGGCCGAGTACGCCGGAGTAGATGGCCCTTCGTAGCTCCGAAGCCACCTGCTGATACAGCACCGACCTTGCCACTTTCACCCCTTTTGTTCCAACAATTTAGACGATCTGGTTCTAGCAGGCCATCACCCCTTGACCGGACGGCATCGGGAGCCGCATCATCCATTCGTTGGTACAAATCCATCGAAAGGCCGGTGAGGGGGTGAGGGCCGGTGGTGCCGGTCCACGCGGGTACGCCGTACCTGCCCTGGGACTCCCCCCGTGATGCAACACGTTTACTGCGTTACGCGTTGCCTCGCCAGGGATTCACCCACACCTACCAGAGCAGCGGGTACGGTATGTCCGCACTTTCCGAGTCAGCCGGGCTGAACGTGTGGTGCGAGGACGGGTCCCTCGTCTGGCACGAGGGGAGCGCCCCCGTCCGCCACCCCATCGACGACCCGGCCGGCGCGGCGGATCGCATCGCCGCAGGTTACCGACACCCGGAGTCCTCGCAAGAGGGTCACTCCCCCACCATCTCCGTGCGCGAACCCACGGTCTAGGACTCCATCCCTCGCCGGAGTCCTGGCGCCGCCGCTCACGGGGCAGGAAGCGCGCCCTGGCGGGTCCCCCACGCCCGCCAGGGCGCGCGATCCACTCCAGAGGCCCTAGCAAGCGCTTGGGCCTCTTTCGCGTTACGATGAGGCCGGCGCGGCGGGCGTACCGCTTGACAGTCTTCCGGGGGCGAGCCTAACGTCCAAGCAAGCGCTTGGTTCATACGAGGAGGCGGCCCATGACCCCCCACGCTGCCCGGCCCATCGCGCCGAGCCGGCACCCGGGCCTGGCGATCCCCCGGCCGCGCCGCACCCCGGCCGCCGCCACTCCCCCGGTGCCCGCCGTTCCGATCACTCCCGCGGTCCCGGCGGTTCCCGCGCCCCGGCCCGACAGCGCGCGATTCCGGTCGGTGCTCGGCCGGTTCGCCACCGGCGTCGTCGCCATCACCGCGCTCGACCCGGTCGACGGCAGCCCGTGCGGCCTGGCGGCCAACTCCTTCACCTCGGTGTCGCTGGACCCGCCGCTGGTGGGTTTCTGCGTGGCCCACACCAGCACGAGCTGGCCACGGCTGCGCGCCACCCGCGCCGTGACCGTGAACGTGCTGGCCGAGCACCAGCGCGCGGCCTGCGCCCAGCTCGCCTCGCGGGGCGGCGACAAGTTCGCCGGCCTCGGCTGGACGCCGTCGCCCGCCGGCAACCCGGTGCTCGACGGCGCGCTCGCCTGGTTCGACTGCTCGATCGAGGCCGAGCACCGGGCCGGCGACCACATGATCGTGGTGGCCCGGGTGCACCGGTTCGACACGCTCGGCGACGGCGGGCCGCTGCTGTTCTTCCGAGGCGGTTACGGAGCGTTCACGTCCGCCCCCTAGGCGCGGGACCCGGGCCGCTCTACTGTCCGCAGTATGGGCACACGCTCCTCGTACCTGCTCGACGTCCTGATGACGGAGTTCGGTGAGTCGATCACCACCGATCCGCCCGCATTCAGGCGCAAGTTCCGGAAGATGGCGGCCTCCCCCTTCGCGTTCTACCGGGGCAGCGCCTGCCTGTTCTACGCCGACCTCACCGGGCCGTTCGCCGACGACTCCTACCTGGACGAGGCCACCAGCCGGGTGTGGATCCACGGCGACCTGCACGCGGAGAACTTCGGCACGTACATGAACGCCTCCGGCGTGCTGGTCTTCAACGTCAACGACTTCGACGAGGCGTACGTGGGCCCGTACGTCTGGGACCTCAAGCGGTTCGCCGCCAGCGTCGCCCTGCTCGGCTACGCCAAGGCGCTGTCGGACGCGGCGATCGGCGAGCTGGTCGGCGGGTTCGCGGGGGCGTACCTGACCGAGCTGACGGCGATCGCCCGGGGCGGCGACGACGCGATCGGCTCGCTCACCCTCGACACCACCTCGGGCGTGCTGCACCGGGTGCTGCAGACGGCCCGGCTCAGCACGCGGGTGGCGATGCTGGACGTGGAGACCGTGGTGGAGGACTACGACCGGCGCTTCGCGTTCATGGAGGGGCGCGTGCCGGTGGCCGACGAAATGCGGGCGGCGGTGCGGGCCGCGTTCGAGGACTACCTGACCACGCTGCCCGCCCCGGCCGCCCCGGCGAACCCGGTCGAGCACGTCATCAAGGACATGGCGCTGCGCAAGGGCGTGGGCATCGGCTCGGCCGGACTGCCCTCCTACAACCTGCTGCTGGAGGGCCGTTCGCAGGCCCTGGAGAACGACGTCATCCTCTACATGAAGCAGGCCCAGGTCCCGGCCGTGGCCCGGTATGTCACCGACGAGAAGGTCTCCCGCTACTTCCGCCACCAGGGGCACCGGACCGCCGAGTCGCAGCGCGCCCTCCAGGCGTACGCCGATCCGTGGCTCGGCCACACCACGCTGAACGGCGTCGGCCAGCTCGTCGCCGAGGTGTCCCCGTACTCGGCCGACCTCGACTGGGACGACGTGAACGAGCCCGCCGAGCTGCACGCGATCATGCGGGACCTGGGGCGGGCGGTGGCGCGCATGCACGCGGTCGCCGACGACGACTCCAGCCACGACCTGGTGAGCTTCTCGACGGAGGCGGCGATCGTGGCGGTGGCCGGCGGCGACGCGGGCGGGTTCACCGCGATGCTGGTGGAGTTCGCGCACCGCTACGGGGCGCAGGCCCGCGAGGACCACCGGCGGTTCGTGGACCTGTTCCGCAACGGCCGCCTTCCAGGGGTGTGACGACCGACCGGTCGGTATGGCATGCTTCCGGAATATGACTCTGTTCTCGGTGGAAGGCAAGACAGTCGTCGTCACGGGCGGGTCGCGCGGCATCGGCCGCATGATCGCGGCAGGGTTCGCGGCGGCCGACGCGGAGGTCCACATCACCGCCCGCAAGGCGGCCGAGGTCGAACGGACGGCCGCCGAGCTGGGCTGCTCCTCGGTGGTCGCCGACCTGTCCACCCCCGAAGGGGTGGCCGCGCTGGAGGCGGCCGTGGACGGCCCGGTGCACGTCCTGGTCAACAACGCGGGCGCCACCTGGGGCGCGCCGCTCGCGGACTACCCGGAGAGCGCCTTCGACAAGCTCTGGAACATCAACGTCAAGGGCGTCTTCTACGTCACCCAGCGCCTCCTGCCCCAGCTGCGCGAGGCCGCCACCGCCGACGACCCGGCGCGGGTGATCAACGTCGGGTCCATCGACGGGATCAAGGTGCCGTCGATGGAGACGTTCGCCTACTCGGCCACCAAGTCCGGCGTCCACATGCTGACCCGGCACCTGGCCAAGCAGCTCGCCCGCGAGCACATCACGGTCAACGCGCTGGCCCCCGGGCCGTTCGAGTCCAAGATGATGGCCTTCGCGCTCGACGACCCCGCCACGCGCGACGCCATCTCGGCGAGCGTGCCGCTGGGCCGGATCGGCCGCCCCGACGACATGGCCGGAGCGGCGATCTTCCTGGCGTCGCGGGCCGGGGCCTACCTGACCGGGACCGTCATCCCGGTGGACGGCGGCATCTCCTGCTGACCGGCCCAGGTCAGAGCAGCTCGCGCAGCGCCGTGGCCAGGCTCGCCGCCGCACCCGGCTCGTAGCGCAGATAGAGGTACGGCTCCGTCAGCTCCAGCTCGATGACCGCCGGGCCGCCGTCGGGGAGCCGGACCAGGTCGATCCGGGCGTAAAGAAGGGCCTGGGGGATGGCGGCAAGCACCTTCTCCGCGAGTTCGACCTGGTCCGGGGCCGGGGTGCGCACCTCGGCCCGTGCGTTGTCGGCACCGGTCATGCCGGGCGTGAGCATCGGGGTGCGCCGGACGGCGTGGCTGAGACGGCGGTTGAAGTAGAGGAGCGAGGTCTCGCCCTCGGCCTCGACCATGTCGAGATAGGGCTGGACCATGGGGGTGCGGCCGGCGGCCTCCAGGGCCGCGGCGTGCGCACCGGCCCGGTCGCGGTCGGTGGTCCTGATCGTGTCGCGGGCGCCCGCGGAGATCGCGGGCTTGACGACGTACTCGTCCCAGCGCGGCAGGTCGTGCGCCGACCAGTGCGTCGGCACCGTCGGAACGCCGAGGTCGCGCAGATAGGTCTTGTCGGTGTTGGCCTCGATGACGGAGGCCGGGTTGAGGAGCCGGGAAACCTGCTCCACCCGCCTGGTCCAGGCCAGGAACTCCGCCCTGCGGTCGACGTAGTCCCAGACCGAGCGGACCACGACGGCGTCGTAGGCGCTCCAGTCGACGCCGGGGTCGTCCCAGCGTTCGGTGCGACCTTCGATGCCCTGTTCGCGCCAGGCGGCCAGGGCGAGCTCGCGCTCGTCGTCGTGCGTGTCGGGGTCGTCAAACGTCGCATATGCACAGGTAGCCATCCGCTGATGCTAATAGCGGACAGAACAAATGCCGATTGCGGGCTTGCTGGTTGCGGGGTGGCTGGTTACGGGGTTGGTCGTTGCGCGGTTGGTGATCGCGCGGGTCGGTGATCCGGGATTACTGGTTGCGGGCTTGCTGGTTGCGGGCTTGCTTCTTGCGGGGCTTACTGCGGAGGGGTTGATGCCGGAGAAGGGCCCACGCGCCCGTGCCCAGGCCCGGGCGCGTGGGCGGAGGTCACTAGTCGACCTCGACCTCCTGGCGGGCGGCGCTGTCGTCGGTCGCCACGTTGGCGTTGCCGTTGATGTTGTTGACGTTGGTCGAACCCCAGCCGCCGACGTTGCTGGTGCCGATGTTGGCGAAGTTGTTGCCCGTCTGCGACGACTCCTCGTTCCAGCTCGAGTTGTCGTTACGCGTGTCGGCCTGGGCCGGGGCGGCGAGCAGGGTGGCGCCGGCAGCGGCGGCCACGACGAAACCGGTCACGCAGAGCTTCTTGATCATGTCGATGTTCCTTCCGATGAGTGTTGCTGTTACGGGCCCGCCGGACGGGGCCGGCGGAATCGGGGAAGGCGGATCGCCTAGTAGAAGATGTAGGTCACGGAGATGCTTCCGTCGGAAGCGGTCGTGGCGATGCCGTTGAGGTTGTTGACGTTGACCGAGCGTCCCCACCCTTTGTTGGAGGCGCCGACGTGCGCGAAGTTGTTGCCGGCCTGGGAGGACTCGGAGTTGGTGCTCCAGTTGTCACTCCAGGTGTCCGCGTGAGCCGGGGCGGCCAGCAGCGTTACGCCCGCCGCCGCCGCGACCACGGCACCCGCCGCGCACAGCTTCTTGATCACTACAGCTCCTTCGCCAGAGGATTGGCTTCCAGGGGCAGCAGGCATGGGCCCGAGGTGCACTACCGCCCCTTTGACCTGTCTTGACCCGGAGAGGTCAAGGTCAAAGCGAGCATATAACTATGGGTTGCCAATCGGTAGCTTTGAGTAATTAGAAGATTCTTCTGTGCCATGCTCGCTGACAGGAGGTGTCAGCGAGGGCCGTCTAGCGTCCGGCGCATGATCTACGAGTTGCGCCGCTACACGCTGCGGCCGGGGCGGCGGGAGACTCTGCTGTCGCTGTTCGAGCGGGAGTTCGTCGAGACGCAGGAGGCCGTCGGCATCGACGTCATCGGCCAGTTCCGCGACCTCGACGACCCCGACGCCTTCCCCTGGATCCGGGCGTTTCCCGACATGGAGGCCAGGAAGGCCGCGCTCACCGCGTTCTACACCGGACCGGCGTGGCAGGCGCACCGGGAGGCGGCCAACGCCACCATGATCGACTCGACCGACGTGCTGCTGCTGCGGCCCGCCGGGGGTCGCCTGCCCCGCTGGGACCGGCCTCCCCTGGGTTCCGGGGAGGCGGCTTCGTCACTGTGGGTGGCCACGATCTACCACGTCGGGCCGGGGTTCGAGGCGTTCTTCGCCGACGAGGTGGCGCCGGTGCTGGCGGCCGGCGGGACGCCTCCGGTGGCCTGCTTCGCCACCGAGCACGCGGAGAACACCTACCCCTTGCTGCCCGTCCGTACGGGGGAAGAGGTGTTCGTGTGGTTCGCCCGCTTCGCGAGGGAAGCGGACGAGCGGGTGGTCGACGTCCCGGCGCTCGCCCAGCGGCTCACCGCGCCATCCCGCCGCCTCCGCCTCACCCCCACCCCCCGCTCCACCCTCCGCTGACCCCGGCCCCCCGCACCCCACTGGAACGGCCCCAAGGCGGGGCGCGGACCAAGGCGGGGGCGCGGACCAAGGCGGGGGCGCGGACCAAGGCGGGGGCGCGGACCAAGGCGGGGGCGCGGACCAAGGCGGGGGCGCGGGCCAAGGCGGGGGCGCGGGCCCGAGAGGGAGTAAGCGCCCGTCCGACGGCCCAGCCGCCCACCGGGGCGGGCGCGGAGGCACACCCCCACAGGGCCGCCGAGGGCCGAGACGGGCTGGGGGCGCCCCAGGCAGAGCGGCCCCGGCGCGGGCCCCAACGCGGAGGCGGACGCGAACACGGGCGTCGCGGCGTGTGGCGCCCCCAGGCGGGGGTCGGCGCGGGAGGCGGACGCGGTCGCCGGGCAGACGTGGGGGTCGGGCCGATGTGGGGGGTCGGGCCGATGTGGGGGGTCGGGCCGATGTGGTCGGCTGATGGAGTGAACGCAAGGGCGGGGCGAGGGCCGGGGCGGTGCCGGGGGGCCGCTGCTGACGTGGTCGCCGGCGAGCGGCGGGGGCGGCCGGGGCGGCGGGCAGGAGTTCGGTTTCCACCATTTCGGGCTGTGGTTGTGGCCGGCTGAGCCGGTCGAGTTCGCGGTGGAGTGGCCGGCCGGGGGTGTGGGGCTGACGATCGTCGAGCTCGACGGCGCGGCGATCACGGAGGCCGCCGCCCGGTCGGCGCGTTACTGGCCCGATCACTGCCCCAAGCCCGGGGCTCCGCGGTCAGAGGACGGTGATGCCGCGGGCGGCGAGGATGGCGTCGGCCTGGGCGCGGTTGACGATCGCGCCGCCGAACGCCCGCAGCCGGGCGTCGTCGATCTCGCCCAGGTCGGCGCCGCGCAGGTCGGCCCGGGTGAAGACGGTCTTGAGCAGCTTGGCCTCGCGCAGCCGGCAGTCGGTGAACGTGGCGTCGGTGAAGTCGCAGCCCGACAGGTCGGCCTCGTCGAAGCGGACGCCTTCGATCTCCTCGCCGCGCAGGGAGCAGCCGCCCAGGTTGGCCATGGTCAGGTTGGAGCGGGTGACGCGGAAGCCGGTGCCGCGGCTGCCGGTGAGCGAGGCCCCGATCAGGCGGCAGCCGGTGAACGACGCGTCGGTCATCAGCGCGCCGCCGAACTGCGCGGACGACAGGTCGACGTCGGTGAACACGGCGTCGATGAGGTCGGCGTCGCTGAACCTGACCCGCATCCCGCCGCCGCCCGTGAAGACGGCGCCGTCGAGATCGGCCTTGCGGAAGTCGGCCTGTTCCAGCACGCAGGACTCGAACCGGGCCCCGGCCAGCGAGGCTCCCCACAGGTCGGCCTCGGTGAGGTCGCAGCCGCGGAAGACGTGCGTCTCGTCCGGGGCGAGCCGGTCGGTGAGGGATGTGCCGGAGAGGTCCTCGCCGTCGAAGTTCACGGTGTCACAGGCTACCGGTGATCACCTCGGCGGCGGCCCGGCCGCAGACGGGGGCGGAGCCGTACGTGGCGATGTGCACGGCGCCGAGGTCGGAGCGCTGGGGCAGGCCCATCTCGACCACGACGGCGTCGGGGCGGGCGCTGAGCAGGTGCCGTACGGCCTCGCCCTGCCAGGGGTAGCGGTGCACGTCGCGTACGACGACGACCAGGGGGCGGGAGGCGGCCAGGGCGACGAGGTCCTCGATGGCGGCCCCGGACGCCTCGCCGGCGGCGAAGCGGGTGACGGCGGTGCCGGGCATCAGCTCGGCGAGCGGGCCGGCGACGCCCCACGGGGTGGACTTGTCGATGGCCAGGTTCATCTCGGGGGCGAGTTCGACGACGTGCGGGGGCGTGCGGAGCGGCAGGACGGCGGCTCCGGTGCGGCGGGTGACCCGCACGGCCCGCCGGGCGGCCGCGAGTCCGGCGTGGCCGTTGTGCGTGGCCCGCTCGGTGGTGACCGACATGCCGTCCGCCCCGGCGCCGACCATGTTGTCCGTTGGTGTGCTGCCCGAGGAGGCGGCCCAGACGGCCAGCTCGCGGACCCGGCGTGCGGCGTCGGCCAGTCGCTCCTCGGGCAGCAGTCCATCGGCGACCGCCGTGACGATCGCGTCCCGTACCTCGATCGCCGTGGCCTCGTCGGCGTGCTCGCCGCCGACGCAGATCGCGTCGGCTCCCGCGGCGATGGCGCGGGCGGCGGCGCCGCCGATGCCGTACGCCTCGGAGACGGCGGCCATCTCGATGCCGTCAGTGACGATCATGCCCTCGAAGCCGAGCTCCTCGCGGAGCAGTCCGGTGAGCACCTTGGGGCTGAGGGTGGCGGGCAGGTCGGGGTCGTACACGGGCACCAGCAGGTGGCCGGTCATGACGGACCGGACGCCCGCGTTGATCGCCTCCCGGAAAGGGCGGAGCGCGTCCTCGATCCCGCCGGGGGCGACGACCGGCACGCCGTGGTGGGAGTCGACGGAGGTGTCGCCGTGGCCGGGGAAGTGCTTGGCGCAGGCGGCGACGCCGGCGGACTGCAGGCCGCGTACGAAGGCCCGGGTGTGGCGGGCGACCAGGTCGGGGTCGGCGCCGAAGGCGCGCAGGCCGATGACCGGGTTGTCGGGGTTGGAGTTCACGTCGGCGGAGGGCGCGAAGTCGATCGTGATGCCGCACGCGGCCAGGTCCAGGCCCAGGTCGCGGGCCAGGGTCTCGGTGAGCGCGACGTCGTCGACGACGCCGAGGGCGTAGCCGCCGGGGCGGGTGCTGCCGGTGGCGACCTCCAGGCGGGTCACCTCGCCGGTCTCCTCGTCGGTGCCGACCAGCGCGTACGGGTTCTCGGCCCGCAGCGCCGTGGTCAGCCGGGCCACCTGGGCGGGGCCGGTGATGTTGCGGGAGAACAGCACCACCCCGGCCAGGCCTTCCCCGAGCCGCCGTCGTACCCAGTCTGGAGGGGTGACCCCCTCGAAGCCCGGCAGGAGGACGGCGTCGGCCAGGCGCACAAGGTCACCACTCTTGGACATGACCCGCAATCTAATAGGAAAGTTTCTTATTTGCTAGAGGCATTTTCGAACGTCAGCAGGTTCGGTTGCCGGACGAACTCCGCCGCGATGCGCAACAGGGCGCCCGCCCGGCCGCCGGCCGCCTCAGCGTGGCGCCGGCGGGCCGCCGCTCCCCGTCGTCAGCAGCGGCTTCGGCCGTGAACAAGCGATTGTCCGAGGGCCCATAATGGTCGTGTGACAACGCGAAAGAACTCCGCCGGCACGACCCCGGCTCCGGCCAAGCGCCAGCGCGCGGCCTCGACGGGGGCGGCCTCGGAGCGCCGGGACCATCTCGTCAAGCTCGCGGCGGAGCTCTTCGCGGCCAAGGGCTTCCAGGCGACGACGGTCCGCCAGATCGCCCAGGAGGCCGGCATCCTCTCGGGCAGCCTCTACCACCACTTCGACTCCAAGGAGTCGATCGTCGACGAGGTCCTGTCCACGTTCCTCGATGATCTCATCGCCCGCTACCGGTCCGCGATCGACTCCGGCCCCGACGCCCGCGCGGTGCTGACGGAGATGGTGCGCATCGGCTTCGGCACCCTGGAGCCGCACCGCGCCGCGATCACCGTCATGCAGAACGACTGGAACTACCTGCGCCAGTTCGAGCGCTTCAGCTACCTGGTCAAGGCCGAGGACGAGGTGGAGCAGATCTGGGTCACGCAGATCAAGGCCGGGCAGGCGGCGGGGCTGTTCAGGCCCGACGTCGACCCCAAGCTGACCTACCGGATGATCCGCGACACGATCTGGGTGGCGGTGCGCTGGTTCCGCCCCGACGGCAGGCTCAACACCGCGACGCTGGCCGACCACTACATCACCGTGCTGTTCGACGGCCTGGCGACCGGCGAGCGGACCTCCCAGCAGGGATGAGTCTCGGCAAGGCGGTGCGGCTGGCCCTGCGGGAGGCGGCGGACCCGGACAAGGCCGCCGCGATGCAGTCGTACATGAAGTCCCCGATGCCGTTCCTCGGCGTGCAGGCCGGGCCGCGGCGCACGGTGCTCAGGCGGGTGTTCGCCGAGCACCGGCTCGACACCGCGCCCGAGTGGCGGCGCGCGGTGCTCGACCTGTGGCGCGAGGCCGAATACCGCGAGGAGCGCTACGCCGCCGTGCAGCTCTCCGGGCACCACCTCTACCGCGACTTCCAGACCCTCTACACGGTGCCGATGTACGAGGAGATGATCGTCAGCGGGGCGTGGTGGGACCTGGTGGACGAGCTGGCCACGCACCGGATCGGCGGGCTGCTGGCCGCCTACCCCGACACGATGCGGCCGCTGATGCTGGAGTGGGCGCACGACGCCGACCTGTGGAAGCGGCGCACCGCGATCCTGTGCCAGAACCGGTTCCGGGAGCGCACCGACACCGCGCTGCTGTTCGCGTGCATCGAGCCGAGCCTGTCCGACAACGACTTCTTCGCCCGCAAGGCGATCGGCTGGGCGCTGCGCGAGTACGCCAAGACCAGCCCGCGCGAGGTCGTCCGCTACGTGCGGGCCAAGGGTCTGTCGGGGCTCAGCCGCCGCGAGGCCCTGCGCAACCTGCCGGTCACCTAGCACCCGGTCCCGGTCACCTGGTCCAGAGGGCTTCCTGTACGGCCTGGACGAGGCCGAGGAGTTCCCCGGTGACGCGCTCCTTGGACCAGGCCAGCGCGTAGGTGATGCGCAGCCCGGCGCCGTGCAGCGGGACGAAGCTGACGTCGTCGCGGCGGGTGGCTCGGACCAGGAGCTGCGGCGCGGGCAGCACGCCCGCCCCGGCGGCGACCAGGTCGAGCGCGGCGGCGAAGTCGTCGTCGGCGACCATGCGCGGCTGGCCCGGCAGCCCGGCCCACGGCCTGCTGCCCGGCGTGAGGAGCACGCGGCCGACGAGGTCGGCGGGCTCGACGGCGGAGCGGGAGGACAGGGGGTGCCCGGCGGGCACGGCGAGGTGGTCCACGCTGACGTGGAAGCGGGCGGCGGTGACGAACCGGGCGGGGGCCGGGGTGGCGAGGATCGCCGCCGACACCTCGCCCGACTCAAGCGCCGCCGAGGCGGCGGCCCGGCCGGCCACGCGCAGCTCGACCCCGACGGCGGGGGTGCGGCCGGCCATCCTCCTGGCGATCCGCGCGGCCAGCGGCCCGGCGATCGGTGGATAAGCGAGGTGAATGGTCGGGCGGGCGAGCCGGGCGCCTTCCGCGGCGAACGCCGACACCGACTCCAGCACCTGCTCGGCGTGGGGCAGCAGCGCCTTGCCCGCGGCGGTGAGCCGCACCTCGCGGGCCGTGCGGGTGAACAGCATGACCCCGGTGGCGCGTTCGAGCCGGGTGATGGCCTGGCTCACGGCCGGCTGGGACAGGCCCAGGTCGGCGGCGGCCGTGGAGAAGCTGAGCCTCGCGGCCACCCGCGCGAAACACTGGATCTCCCTGAGCATAAGCAGCACGAATAGATGATGCATCACGCGCGGCGGCCGGTGCACGATGCGAGGCGTTGACGATCGACGCTGAACGCTTGGAGCGCCCATGTCCCGTTTCCCGCAGTCCACCGTGCTCGGATACCCGAGGATCGGCCCGCGAAGGGAGCTGAAGCGGGCACTGGAGTCCTACTGGGACGGCACCGCCACCCGGCAGGACCTGGACCGCGTCGGCGCGGAGCTGCGCGCCGCCACCTGGCGCAGGCTGGCCGAGCTGGGCCTCGACGGCCTGCCGTCCAACACCTTCTCCCTCTACGACCAGGTGCTGGACACGGCCGTGCTGCTCGGCGCGGTGCCGGAGCGGTATCGGGGCGCGGCCGACCCGTACTTCGCCATGGCGCGGGGCACCGACGGGCTGGCGCCGCTGCGGATGACGAAGTGGTTCGACACGAACTACCACTACATCGTGCCCGAGATCGGGCCGGAGACGGTCTTCAAGCTCGACGCGGCCAAGCCGTTGGCCGAGCTGCGGGAGGCGCGGGCGCTGGGCTTCGAGACGCGGCCCGTGGTGGTCGGGCCGGTGACGTTCCTGCTGCTGGCCGCCGATCCTGGGGCGGCGCTGGAGCGGCTGGACGACGTGCTGGCCTGCTACGAGGAGCTGCTGGGCGTGCTGGCCGCCGAGGGCGTGGCCTGGGTGCAGCTCGACGAGCCCGCGCTGGTCCAGGACCGCACGCCCGGGGAGCTGGACGCCGTGCGCGCCGCCTACGACCGGCTCGGCTCGGCGGCGGCGCGGCCGGGGCTGCTGGTGACCGCGCCCTTCGGCCATCTCGGTGAGGCGCTGCCGGTGCTGGCGGCCACGCCGGTGGAGGCGATCGGCGTGGACCTGGTGCGCGGCGGGCTCGACGGCCTCGACGCGCTGGCGGGCAAGACGGTCGTGGCGGGCGTGGTGTCGGGGCGCGACGTGTGGCGGACCTCGCCGGAGCGGGCCGCGCACGCGCTGCGCGCCGTGGCCGAGCACGCCGCCCAGGTGGTCGTGGGCACCTCCTGCTCGCTGCTGCACGTCCCGTACGACCTGGAGGCGGAGCCGGGGCTGGACCCGGCGCTGAAGGCGCGGCTGGCGTTCGCCGAGCAGAAGGTGGCGGAGGTGGTCGCGCTGGCGCGCGGCGGGTTCGACGGCCCGGCGCCCGCCGTGCGGCCCGCGCCCGAGCCCGCGCCCGTCGTCCTCGACGAGCGCGGCCCGTACCCGGTGCGGGCGGCGGCGCAGGCCGCGCACCTGGGACTGCCCGCGCTGCCGATCACCACGATCGGCTCGTTCCCGCAGACCGGCGAGCTGCGCGCGGCCCGCGCCGCGCTGGCCGCGGGCACGCTCCCGGCGCAGGAGTACGAGCGGCGCGTCGAGGCCGAGATCGAGCGGGTGATCCGGCTGCAGGAACGGCTCGGCCTGGACGTGCTCGTGCACGGCGAGCCGGAGCGCAACGACATGGTGCAGTACTTCGCCGAGCACCTGGACGGCTTCGCGGTGACGGCCAATGGCTGGGTCCAGTCGTACGGATCTCGCTGCACCAGGCCCCCGATCCTGCACGGCGACGTGTCGCGGCCGGAGCCGATCACGGTCCGGTGGGCCCGTCACGCCCAGTCGCTCACGGACCGGCCGGTCAAGGGCATGCTCACCGGGCCGGTGACGATCGTGGCGTGGTCGTTCGTCCGTGACGACCTGCCGCTGCGTGACGTGGTGTTCCAGGTGGCGGCGGCGGTGCGCGAGGAGGTGCTCGACCTGGAGGCGGCCGGCGTGTCGATCATCCAGGTGGACGAGCCGGCGCTGCGCGAGCTGCTGCCGCTGCGGCAGGCGGCGCGGGCCGGCTACCTGGAGTGGGCGGTGGCCGCCTACCGGCGCGCGACGTCGGGGGTCGCCGACCGCACCCAGATCCACACGCACCTGTGTTATTCGGACGCCGACCAGATCCTCGACGCGATCGACGGCCTGGACGCCGACGTGACCACGATCGAGTCGGCCCGCTCGGGCGCCCGCATCCTGGACGCGGTGGGCTCGTTCGGGCGCGGGCTGGGCCCGGGGGTGTACGACATCCACTCCCCCCGGGTCCCGTCGTCCGCCGAGGTCGAGGCGCTGCTGCGCCGGACCCTGGCCGCGCTCCCGGCCGAGCGCGTGTGGGTGAACCCGGACTGCGGCCTGAAGACCCGCACCTACGCGCAGGTGGAGGCGGCCCTGGCGAACGTCGCCGAGGCCACCGGCAGGCTGCGCGCCGAGCTCACCCGCGACGTCGGCTGAGCCTCACTTCAGGGCCCCCATCGTCAGGCCGGACTGGATCTGGCGCTGGAAGACCGTGTAGACGATCAGCATCGGCAGGATGGCGAGCGTCAGCGCGGCGAACAGCGCCGCCCAGTCCGCGTCGTAGCCGGCGGCGGTGGAGATGTCGGCGATGCCCTGGGTGAGCACCCACTTGTCCCGCTCCTGGAGCAGGACCAGCGGAAGCTGGTACTGGTTCCACTGGCCCAGCACGTTGAAGATCGTGATGCTGATCAGGCCGGGCCGCGCCATCGGCAGCATGATCTGGAAGAACACCCGGGTGTGCGACGCGCCGTCGACCATGGCCGCCTCCCCCACCGCCGTCGGCAGCGTGCGGAAGAACGCGGCGAGGAAGAACACCGTGAACGGCATCGAGTACGCGATGTACACCAGCACCAGGCCGGCATGCGTGTTGAGCCCGATGAACGGCCCGATCAGCGGCACGCTGCCCATGTTCTGCACCACGAAGAACAGCGGCGTCAGCGCCAGGTAGACGGGGAATGCCAGGCCGGAGACGAACAGCAGGTAGACCGCCCGGTTGCCGCGGAAGGGGTAGCGGGCCAGGACGTAGGCCGCCATCGCGCCCAGCAGCATGGTCCCGGCCACGCTGAAGGCCACGACGATCACGCTGTTGACGAAGTACTGCCCGATGTTCACCTGGTCCCAGGCGCGGGCGAAGTTGTCCCAGCGCGGCGTGGCCGGCAGCGACCAGGCGTCGCCGAAGATCTCGTCCTCGCTCTTGACCGAGGCCAGGAACGTCCACAGGATCGGCACCACGGTGAGCACGGTCCACAGCAGCAGCGCCAGATGGGTGAGCGTCGCCAGTGGGCCCAGCCGCCGGCGGCGCTCCTGCCGGGCGGCCTTGCGCGAGTTCGCGACCGTCCACGAGGTCATCGTCGTCATCTCTCAGTACTCGATTCGCTCACGACGCGACAGCCGCAGCGACAGGATCGCGAAGCCGATGGTGAAGAAGAACATCACGACGCCCAGCGCCGAGGCGTAGCCGAAGCGGAAGTACTCGAACGCGTTGCGGTAGATCTCCGTCGCCATCACGGTCGTGGAGTAGTCGGGGCCGCCCTGCTGGTCGGTCATCACCCACACGATCGCGAACACGTCCAGCGCCAGGATGCCGAGGTAGACCCAGGCGACCTGGACGGTGTCCCACAGCAGCGGCAGCGTGATGCGGAAGAACAGGCTCACCCGCCCCGCGCCGTCGATCGAGGCGGCCTCGAACATGTCACGCGGGATCGAGGCCAGCCCGGCGGAGAACAGCACCACGTAGAAGCCGACCGCCTGCCACACCATGACGCCGAGCACCGACCAGAACGCGATGCCAGGATCGGACAGGAAGGAGACCGGGCCCAGCCCGAGCGCCATCAGCGGCGCGTTCAGCATGCCGCTGTCGTCGGGCCGGAACACCTGCTGGAACAGCACCGCCACCACGGTCACGGCCAGCACCTGCGGGAAGAAGAACACCACGCGGTAGAACTTCGACCCGGGCACGCCGCCCACGCCCCGCCCTCCGCTGCCCACGTTGAGCAGGAACGCGAAGAACAGGGCGATGACGATCGTGATGAGCGGCAGCAGCACGAGCAGGGCCGCGTTGTGCGTGACCGCCTTCCAGAAGACGCCGTCGGCGAACAGCCTGACGAAGTTGTCCAGCCCGACGAAGTTCGGCGTGGCGCTGACGCCCCGCCAGTCCGTCATCGCGATGTAGAACGCCTGGATGTACGGGGAGATCACGTACACCAGGTAGAGCGTCACCGGGGCCGCCAGGAACGCGGTGATGAACAGGCCCCGGCGATAGGTGTTGAACATCAGCGCGTGTACTTCTTGATCGAGGAGTCGTTCTTGATCTCGTCGGCCTTCTTCTGCAGGCGCTCCACGTACTTGGCGGGGGTGACGCCGCCGGACATGAGCTGGCCGGTGGCGGCCACGGCCTCGTCGTGCAGCTGGGCGTACCAGGTGCGCCAGCGGTAGTAGACGGTGTTGGCGCCGGCGGCGGTGAGCGCGTCGGTGGCGCTCTGCGCGCCCGGCGTCAGGTTGCGGCCCTCGCCGGCGCCCTTGACCACGGACACCGTGCGGACGAGCTCGCTGAAGTCGCCGGCCGCCTTCTTCGACAGCATCGCGCGCAGGTACTCCATGCCGCCCTGCGGGTTGGCGCCCTTCGACGGGACGATGAACGACTCGCCCGGCTGGGTGTGCAGGGTGCCGTACGGCATCTTGTCCGAGGAGGTGAAGTCGGGGATGGGGAACATGCCGTACTCGAAGTCGTCGGGCGTGGTGTCCTTCTGCTCGTTCTCCAGCCAGGAGCCGGAGGGCAGCATGGCGACCTGGTACTTGTTCTGGGCCGTCTGGGTCTGCACGTGGTCGAGGCCGGTGGTGCCCTCCATGAGGTACTTGGCGCCGACCTCGGCCCACGCCTCCGCCGCCTGCCTGACCGGCTCGGCCGACCAGGCGCCGTCGGCCAGGTTGTCGATGTTGACCAGCACCTCGTTGCCGCCGATCTTGGCGGCCATGGTCAGCAGCGGCTCGTACAGGTACTGCGGGTGCTTGCCCGCGTAGGTGAACGGTGCCATCTTGCCGGACTTCTTGATCGTCTCGCAGAGGGCGAGGAAGGCGTCCCAGGTCTTGGGGATCTCCCAGCCGTTGTCGCGGAAGGCCTTCTGCGAGTACCAGATGCCGTGGATGTAGTTGACGTAGCCGAGGACGCTGAACTTGCCGTCGTAGGTGCCGAACTCGGTCACGGCCGGGTCGAGGATGTCGCGGACCTTGACGTTGGGGTCGTCCCAGCTCGGCGCGTCGAGCAGCGGGGTCAGGTCCTGGAGCTGGCCGTCCTGGGCGAGCGCGCCCATGTCCATCGCGTTGGCGCCGGAGTTGTCGATGACGTCGGGCGGGTTGCCGCCGGCGAAGCGCGGCTGCAGGACCTTGGTGATCTCCTTGGTGGCGTTGTGCTTGATCTCCACCTGCGGGTACTTCGACTTGAACAGCGGCTGGTGGATGTCGGTGGCGTACTTGTTGCCGAACCCGCCGTCGAAGATCCAGATCTCCAGCGGCTTGTCGGCGGCCACGCCGAACGGGTTGGCCGCGCTCGTGGCGGCCGGCGCGGCCGAGGCCGTGGGCGCCTGCTGGGCGGGGGTGGCGCAGGCGGCGAGCGCGCCCGCCATCGGGGCCAGGGCGGCGGCGCGGAGGAGACCGCGCCGGGTGATGTGGGGGGTGTTCGACATTGCTGTTCTACTCCTTGGGCTACTTCATGTTCCGCGCCTGATGCGCCCTGCGTAGCGGCTTTCCAGTGCCTTGTTGTGCTCGTCGCCGCCGGCCACGTTGACCGACAGGTAGACGGGCGGCGTCTCGCCGAGCGCCACCAGCCGCTCGACCGCCTCGGTGACCACCATCTGGGCGAGCAGCGCCGAGGTGATCGTGGAGACCGCGCCGTAGCTGCCGCCCCCGGGCAGCTCCAGGATCGCGTCGCCGTAGGGGGAGCCGTTGTCCAGCACGATGTCGGCCAGGTCGAGCAGCTTGCGGCCCGACGGGTGGCGCGAGGTCATGCGGACGCTGTGGCTGACGGAGGTGATCGCGATCAGCGGGTGGCCGCGTTCCTTGACGAGCGTGGCCAGCTCGACGACGGCGCCGTTCACGCCGGAGCTGGAGACGAGCACGAACACGTCCTGCGGCTCCACCGGCGCCAGCTCGTAGATCCGGTGCGCGATCGCCGGGTCGCGCTCCAGCTCGGGGGTGAGCACGCTCGGCGGCTCCCCGCCGTACAGGACGAGGTCGCGCGGGGTGAGCCGGTTGCTCGGCACCAGCCCGCCGGCCCGGCCGGCGATCTCCATCGCGATCGCCTCGGAGTGCCCGGACCCGAACGCGTTGACCACTCCCCCGGCGCGCAGCGACGTCACGATCGCCTCTGCGGCCTGACCGACCTGCTCCACCTGCGATTCGGCCACCCGGCGGGCCGTCTCCAGGGCCTTGGATGCGTACGTCATTCAGCCTCTCTCCACGCGGTGGCTCTCCACGGCGCTGATCGTGAGCTCGAACGCCTCGTTGGTGCGCTCGTACGTGCGCTGCGCGACCGCCACGTAGACGGCGTCGAGCACGAACAGTTGCGAGTGGACGGCGGCCAGCCCGCCGAGCCGGAACGTGGTCTCCCTGCTCGCGGTGGTCAGCACCAGGTCGGCCAGCTCCGCCAGCGGGGAGCGGGCGAACGAGGTCACCGCGACCGTCAGCGCGCCGTGGCTGCCGGCCTCGGCCAGCGACTCCATGACCTCGCGGGTGCGGCCCCGGTGGCTGATGCCGATCGCCACGTCGCCGTCGCGCAGCAGCGCCGCCTCCGACAGCGCCACGTGCGCGTCGCCCGCGCTCCAGCACGGGATGCCGATCCGGCGCAGCCGCCCTTCGAGCATGGTCGCCACGTTGCCGCTGGTGGAGACGCCGACCAGGAGCACCCGGCGGGCGGCGGCCACGCGGTCGGCCACGGTCGAGACCACGGACGCGTCGAGCTGGGCGGCGGTGTCCTGGATGAGCCGGGCGTCGGCGGCGGCCATCACCTCGATGGCGGCGTCGATGGGGTCGTCGGGGCCGATCTCGTGCCCGACGCCCGCGCCCCAGCCGGCCTGCGCGGCCCGGCCCGTCTCGGTGGCCAGCGCCACCCTCAGCTCGGCGTAGCCGGAGAAGCCGAACGCCCGGCAGAACCTCGTCACGGTCGCGGGTGAGCTGCCGGCCCGCTCGGCCAGCGCGATGATCGTCGAACGGGCGGCCTCGGCCGGGTCGCCGAGAATCACCTCGCCGACGCGCCTCAGCGCCTCCGGCAGGCCGGGCAACTCGGTCTCGACGCGCCCCAGCGCTCCTGAAGTCACGAATATTCCTTCCGGATACCCGGTCTTCTGGCGAAAATTATTCTTGCTTCTCGGTCACGTCAAGACCCACAATCTGATCGTGACTTATTCGCTCGTGATCGGCGTCGACGCCGGCGCGACCTCCTCCCGCGTGGCCGTGCACGCCCTCGACGGCACCCGGCTGGGCTACGCGCGCGCGGGCGCCGGCAACCCCACGGCCCACGGGCTCGACAGCGCGGTGGCCGCCATCGCCGCCGCCACGCGCGAGGCGCTCGGCACGCATCCGGGCTCCCGCGTGGTCGCCTCCCTGGCGGGCGTCGCGGGCCACGTCCGCGAGCTGGAGCCGGCGCTGGGCAAGGTCTGGGCGGAGCTGGGCATCCCGGCGGGGCCGCAGGTCAGGGGCGACACCGAGATCGCGTACGTGGCCGGCACCCCGGAGCCGGACGGCACCCTCCTGCTGTCGGGCACCGGCGCCATCGCCGCCCGCGTCACCGGTCACCATCACCGCGCCGCGGTCGCCGACGGGCTCGGCTGGCTGCTCGGCGACGCGGGCTCGGGCTTCTGGATCGGCCGCGCCGCCGCCAAGGCCGTCGTCGCCGCCCTGGACCGCGACGAGCCGCCCTCCCTCCTGACCGAGCTCGTGCTCGGCCACTTCCTCGGCGCCGAGCGCGGCGCCACCGCCCGCGAGAGCGCCGACCGTCTCGTCCGGATCGCGCAGGCGGCCCACATGCGCCTGGCCGAGCTGGCCGCGCCGGTGAGCCGGGCCGCCGCCGAGGGCGACCCGGTGGCGCTCGGCATCGCCCGCCAGGCCGCCGCGCACCTGGTGGACACGCTCGGGCGGGTCCACCGGGGCGGGCCGATCGTGCTGGCGGGCAGCGTCCTGACCAACGACGGGCCGGTACGGGAGGCCGTGCTCGGGCTGCTGCCGGGCGAGACGGTGACGACGGCGCGCGACGCGGCGGGCGGCGCTGCCTGGCTGGCCGCCTTCGACCTGCTGCCGGAGGGCGAGCGCGCGGCGCTGCACCCCCGCTTCACCCCTTGACGGCCCCCGCGGTCATCCCGACGCCGACCCTGCGCTGCAGGAAGAGGAAGAGCAGCAGCGCGGGCAGCGCGAACAGGCTGGCCGCGGCCATCGTCGCGCCCCAGTCGGTGCCGAACACGTCGCGGAACGACGACAGCCACACCGGCAGCGTGCGCCGGTCCTGCTCCTTGATGATCAGCACGTTGACGAACGCGAACTCGTTCCACGCCGTGATGAACCCGAACAGCGAGGTCGCCATCAGCCCCGGCGCCAGCAGCGGGAACACCACCCGGCGGAAGGCCACCAGCCGGCTGCACCCGTCGACCTGCGCCGCCTCCTCCAGCTCCAGCGGGATCGCGGCGAGGAACCCGCGCAGGGTCACGATCGTGAACGGCAGCGTGATCATGAAGTAGACGCCGGTCAGCATCGCCAGCGAGTCCAGCAGCTCGGTGTCCCTGGCGATGATGAACACCGGCACCAGCAGCGCCTCCCACGGCGCCATCTGCGCGGCGAACACCATGACCACGAACGCGCCGCGCCCCCGCCAGCGCATCCTGGTGACCGCGAACGCCGCCAGCAGCGCCACCACGAGCGCCAGCAGCACGGCCACGACGGTCACGAGCAGACTGTTGCGCCAGTAGGTCCAGAACCCGGGCGCGTTCACGGCGGTGACGAAGTGCTCCAGCGTCGGCGCGGACGGCCAGAACGACGGCGTGCGCGCCTGGATGTCGCGGGTCGGCTTGAAGGCCGTCAGGAACATCCAGTAGACGGGGAAGATCGTCATCACCAGCACGGCGAGCGCGGCGGCGTTGAGCGCGAGCCTTCTCATGAGCGCACCATCCGTCGCAGGTTGGCGACCAGGGCCACGGCCAGCAGGACGACGGTGAGCAGGGCCACGGCCGAGCCCAGGTCGTACCGGTGCAGCACCCGGGCGATCTTGAACGCGTAGACGGGCAGGGTGGTCGTGGCGCCGTCGGGGCCGCCCTGCGAGAGCACCCAGATCTGCGGGAAGCACTTGGCCACCCAGATCACCTCCAGCGCGACGATCAGGGCGAACAGCTGGCGCAGCATTGGCAGCGTGACCCGCCAGAACACCTGCCAGCCGGTGCCCCCGTCGATCCTGGCCGACTCGTACAGCTCTCCCGGGATGGTCGTCAGCCCGGCGTAGAGGGTGAGCGCGCCGAACGGCACCGACTGCCACACCACCAGGACCACCAGCACGGCGAACGTCGCGGCGCCGTCGGCGAACCAGGTGTAGCCGCGGAACGACTCGAACCCGAGCGAGGACAGCGCCCAGTTGACCACGCCCAGCTCCGACTGGAACAACCACTGGAAGACCGTGGTGGCCGCGATCACGGGGGTGGCCCAGGCCAGCGCCAGCGCGCTCATCAGGGCCAGCCGCATGCCGCGCCGCAGCCGTACCAGCATGAGCGCGACGCCGGTGGACAGCACCACGATGAGCACCACGTTGATCGCGGTCCACGCGAGCGTGCGCAGCACGACCTGCCAGAACTCGGCGCCCGCCAGCAGCTCGGCATAGTTGCCGAGGCCGGCGAACTCGGCGCCGCCCCGGATGAGCTCGCCCATCCGGAAGTGCTGCAGCGAGATCAGCGCGGCCTTGAGCATCGGATAGAGCAGGAGGAAGGCCCCACCCGCCACCGTGGGCGCGATGAGCAGGTAGGGCCAGAGCGAACGGTTGCGCACGGGCTCAGGACCCGCTGTTGAGCGTCGTGGTGATGGACTCGGAGACCTTGCGGGCCTCTGCCCGCGGGTCGCCGCCGGTGAGCACCGCGGTCATGTACTGCTTGATGACCGAGGTGGCCTCGACGGCCGCCCAGTTGGGGGTGTTGGGCGTCGCGCGGCCCTGCGCGGCGCCGGCGGCCATCGCGGCCGTCGCCTCGTCACCGGCCAGCACGCCGGCCAGCGACGTGCGGTTGGGCACGAAGGCCATCTCCTTGGCCAGCTCCGTCTGGAACCGCTCGCCGGTCAGCGCCTTGACGACCTCGTACGCCTGCTCCTGGTGCCGGGAGGCGACCGGGACGATCAGGTCGGAGCCGCCGGTGAAGACCGCGCCGGGCTTGTCGGCCGTCTTGCCGGGGATGGGGAAGAAGCCGAGCTTGTCCTTGAAGCCGGGTTCGACCTCCAGGACGCGGGCCGCGATGCCCGGGGCGGCGATGATCTGCGCCACCTTGCCCTGGGCGAACACCTCGTGCTGGGGCGGGTTGGCCTCGTCGGCGTCCTTCGGACCCTTGCCGAGGGCCTGGAGCCGCTGGTAGAACTCCATGCCGGCCAGGGCCTGCGGGGTGTCGAGCACGCCCTTCCAGGCGCCGCCCTCCTGGATCGCCAGGTCGCCGCCCTCGTCCCAGACGAACCCGGCGAGGGCGTACCAGGTCTGGCCGGTCAGGTAGATGCCCTGGTTACCGCCTTTGTTTAGCTTTTTGGTGATATTCAGCCATTCATCCCTCGTTTTCGGAGGCTCGTCGATGTCCGCCTTCGCGAACAGGTCCTTGTTGTAGACGACCACCCGGTTCGCGGCGTACCAGGGGATCCCGTACTGCTTGCCGTCGATGTTCCCCGGCTGGGCCAGGCCCGGGAGCCAGTCCTCGCCCTGGAGGTCGGCGATCCTGGCGGTCAGGTCGGTGACGCCGCCGCTGGCCGCGTACTGGGCGACCTGGGTGTTGCCCACCTCGATCACGTCGGGCGCGTCGGTGCTGGCCAGCGCGGCGGTGACGCGCTCGCCGATGCCGTCCCAGGGCTGGATCTGCAGGGCCAGGTCCACGTCCGGGTGCTCGGCCTCGTAGCGGGTCTCGAACGTCCTGAGCAGGTCCTGCGTGACGCTGCCGTCCATGATCCAGACGGTCAGCCTGGCGGGGCCGGTGGGCTCCTGCTGCCCACCGCCGCCGCCGCACGCGCCCAGCGCGAACACGGCGGCCAGGGCCAGGATGCGGTTCTTCATGGCTTTCCTCGTCACGGGTTCGGAACGGTGTCCTGGAAGGCGGTGCCGGCGGTGCGGAACGCGCCCACCCTGCTCTGGATCTGCGCGGGCGAGAGGACCTCGTTCTTGGCGTGGTAGACCCAGTCGACCTGCTGCCGGTACGTGCGCGTCCCGGTCGCCGCCTGGAGGTCGATGAACCACTGGTTGAACATGATCCACATGGGCGTCTCGGGGTAGTAGATGCCGCTGTGGTCGGCGAACAGGCGGCCGTCGACGTAGTACTTGATGTGGCCGCCGGACACCTGGATCACCAGGTCGTGCCAGCCCGCGAAGCTCGTGCGCTCCTCGGTGTGCGTGTTGACGGCCTGCCACGGGTCGCCCTGGTAGGTCTCCCAGCTCGTCGCGTACAGGATGTTCGCCGGTTCGCCCCAGCCGCCGTTCGGCAGATACTCGAAGTCCAGCTCGCCGTAGTCCGGGTCCAGGTTGAAGCGGAGCGGGGTGATCGTGAAGAACGTCTGCACGACGTGCTCGCCGTCCGGGCCGCTCACCGGCGCGTCGCTGAAGCGCACCCGGGCCGCGTACGTGCCCTCGTGGAACTTGCGGTTCGCGGTGGACAGCTCGGTCTGGACGGTGCCCGAGGCGGTGCCGTCCGTCGAGGAGTCCAGCGTCAGCAGGCCGCCGGGGAACGAGACCGCCGACGCCGACCAGGTCGCCCCGGGCACGCCGGGCCCGCCCTGGCTGGAGCGCACGGTCCAGCCGCGCTGTTGCAGGCGCGGGTCCGACGCGTTCGTGTAGGTGAAGTCGTCGAACAGCTCGCCGCCAGGCCCCGGCGGATCGGTCGGGTCCGGGTCCGGCTCGCTGCCGCTGGGGTTGCCCCAGGCGAGCTGCCCGTTCACGTACACGGTCGCCTTGTCCCAGTTCGTGTAGGAGGTGTGCGGGCCGAAGGAGGGGTCGTCGCTCTGCGTGAAGCTCTGCCAGTCGGCCCGGTAGAAGCGGAGCTGCAGGTCGCGGGTGCTCGTCCCGGGGGCCAGCGTGCCGGAGGTGAAGCCCACCTCCAGGTACTGCCTGCCGTCCGCCTGCGGGACGAAGTGCCCGGTGACCGTCGAGCACGACACCACCGCCCAGGAGCAGGCGAAGCGGTACGACTCGGCGCCCTTGAGGTAGTAGCGGATCTTGATCTGGTTCAGCGGGATCGAGGTCGTGCCGTCGTTGAAGACCTGGAACCAGGGTTCGGCCTGGGCGGTCGTGGCGCCGGTCGAGCTGGTCCGGTACTGGAGGCGTACCGCCTGGTCGGCGTCGGCCGGGGCGGCGACGGCCACGGCGAGGGCGGCGGGGAGGGTCAAGGCCAGCAGGATCTTTCCGATTTTTCGGGACATGGGTGGGGTTCTCCTTGGTTCAGCGGGCCCCCGAATGGCATGCCGAAAAGAGCTGTCGTGCTCCTGGGTTTCGTGCGGCTGGGTTTCGAGCTTCTGGATTTGGCGCTTCTGGGGTCAGGCGCCGCGGCGGATGCGGCCCGCGTACAGCGCTTCGAGCCTGAGGTTGTGCGCGTCGCCCTCCGGCACGTTGGCCGACAGGTAGACCGGCGGCACCTGGCCGGCCGCCAGCAGGTCGCGCACCGTCCTGGCGACGACGAGCTGGGCGATCAGCGCGGAGGTGATGGTGGAGACGGCACCGGTGGCGCCTCCGTCGGGCAGGGGCAGCACGGCGTCGCCGTACGGGGCCCGGTTGTCGAGCACGACGTCGGCCAGGTCGGCGAGCTTGCGGCCCGAGGGGTGGCGGGAGGCGACCGCGCCGCTGTGCGCGTGCGAGGTGATGGCGATCAGGTCGTGACCGCGCTGCTTGACGAGGGTGGCGAGCTCGACCACGACGCCGTTCACGCCGGAGTTCGAGATGATCACGAACAGGTCGTCGTCGTGGACCGGGGCCGCCTCCAGGATGGCCCGGGCGACGGCCGGGTCGCGTTCGAGGTCGTAGCGGTCCAGCGCCTCACGGGGGGCGTCCCCGTACAGGACGATGTCGCGGAGGGCGAGGCGGTTGGTCGGCACCAGGCCGCCGGCGCGACCGGCGATCTCCATGGCGACCGCCTCGGAGTGGCCCGAGCCGAACGCCTGGATGACCCCGCCTCTGGTCAGCGCCCTGGTGAACAGCTCGGCGGCCTTCTCGATGGCCGGGTCGTCAGGGATCGTCCGGACGAGCTCGGCGATGTGGTCGGCGAATTGTTGCGGATTTATCGTCATAAATCTCCCTCGGGGAGTCCGTCTTCCGGCAGGCGATGCCCTTCCACGGCCCGCACCGTCACGTCGAACGCCTCCCGCGTCCGCTCGTACGTCCGCTGCGCCACCGACACGTACACCACGTCCAGCACCAGCAACTGCGAGTGGATCGCCGCGAACCCGTCGGCCCGGAACGTCGTCTCCCGGCTCGCGGTCGTCAGCACCAGCTCGGCCACCTCGGCCAGCGGCGAACGGGGATGCGACGTCACCGCGACCGTGATCGCGCCGTGGCTCCCGGCCTCCGCCAGCACCTCGATGACCTCGCGCGTCCGGCCGCTGTGCGAGATGCCGATCGCCACGTCACCCTGCCCGAGCAGCGCCGCGTCCGTGAGCGCGCTGTGCGCGTCGGACCTGCTCCAGGTGGGCACCCGCATCCGCTGCAGCCGGTACTCCATCTCGCTGGCGACCGCCGCGCTGCTCGACACCCCGAACAGCAGCACCCGCCCGGCGCCCGCCACCGCCTGCGCCACTTTCTCCACCACGGCCAGGTCGAGCTGGTCGCCGGTCTCCTGGATCAGCCGGATGTCGTTGCCCGACACCACGCCCAGCACCTTCTCCAGGCTGTCACCGGGCAGGATCTCCTGGCCGATGTCGGTCTGCCAGGTCTGCTGCTTGACCCGCCCGGTCTCGGTGGCCACGGCCACGCGCAACTCGGCGTAGCCGCCGAAGCCCAGCGCCCGGCAGAACCGGGTGATGGTCGCGGTCGAGGTGCCGCTGCGCTCCGCCAGGTCCACGATCGTCAGCCGCGCCGCCTCGCCCGGGCCGGCGAGGATGGCGTCGGCGACCTTCCGCAGGGCTTCCGGCATCTCATGCCGTTCGGTCCTGATGCGGCCGAGTAGTTCCATGTGGTGATAATTATGCTCAACTCTTGGCTTGGTCAAGGCTTGTGGCGATAATTCTTGACATGAGGCTGGTTCTGGGCGTCGACGCCGGCGGCACCTCCACCCGCGCGGCAGCCTTCACCGTGGACGGCGAGGAAGTGGGACGCGGCACCGCCGGCGGCGGCAACCCCGGCACCCTCGGCCTCGACCACGCCTGCGCCAACGTGTCGTCCGCCATCGCCTCCGCGCTCGCGGGAGCGGACCCCGCCCAGGTGGCGTCGCTCGCGCTCGGCCTGGCAGGCAACCCCGCCCTCGCCGACGCCCTGACCCGGCGGCTCTTCGCCGGCGGCGCCCCCTGCGGTCTCCCCCGCACCCTCCGCCCGCGCCTCGTCCGGAACGTCGGCGACGTCGTCACCGCCTTCTGCGCCGGCACCCCCGCCCCCTCGGGCACCGTCCTCATCTCGGGGACGGGGGCGATCGCGGCAAAAATTACCGGCCGCGCCGTGGTCGCCACCTCGGACGGCTACGGGTGGCTCCTGGGCGACGACGGCTCCGGCTTCTGGCTCGGCCGCACCGCCGCCCGCGCCGCCCTCCGCGCGCTCTCGGAAGGCCGGCCCTCACCTCTGGTCGACCTGGTCACCCGCCGCCTCCTCCCCGCCTCCCCACCCCACGATCCGGCCCCGGGTCCCACCCTGGGCCCCGCCATGGGTCCGGCCCCGGGCCCGGCGCTGGCGGACCGCCTGGTCGCCGCCGTGCACTCCCGGCCGCCGCTGGCCCTCGCCGAACTGGCGCCCCTGATCTCCGAAGCCGCAGCCGCCGGCGACCCGGAGGCCGTGGCCATCGCCACGGAAGCCGCCCACCTGCTGGCCGCCACCGCCCTGCGCGTACACGATCCGGGCTCGCCCCTCGTCCTCGCCGGCAGCGTCCTCACCTCACCGGGCCCGGTCCGGGACTCCGTACGGGGCCTGCTGGGAACCGTCCACACGGCGGGAGACCCCGCCGGCGCAGCGGCCTGGCTGGCGACCTTGTCCCTCCTCGACCCGGCCGATGCCGAGAAACGCCATGCCCGCTTCGTCCCATCTTCAGACCTAAGGGGCTACTGACATAGCATCACCGCACCACCTCGCCCCAAATTCCAGCTTCGCGCAACTATCACTGAACGCCTGCGACTTCATGCGGCCTGTGTTGATCCGGTGGTATCTAGGACGGCGATGGCCTTACGCCGGTGGCCAGCCTGGGAGGGCTGCAACGTAGCTTCCACAACATCCTCCAACTTCAGCTTGGGCGTTGGCGCGTTCGCCAGGACCGCGCAGTCTGGCGTGGGCGTGGTTGGCCTACCTCTGCGACTCGGCTGTTCTTACCCTGCGCGGGGTGCGGGCCGGCCTTCGGCTCCTTCATACGCCGTGTCCACAAAGACGATGTTTCCCCGCCTGCTCAAGTGTTTGGACGATGCGCATATGCGGGCGGGACTCAGGCTGTGGGCTTGCACCGACAGGGCGCCTCCTGCCCACAGGACCGTTCTCTCTGGAGAGGCGATGACCTGAGTGATCATGTATACGCGCGACGCATTCCGAGAAGTGGACCGGCCTGGCAACGATCCGATCGATATGAACCAGCGTGCCGGCCAGCAGCAGGTAGTGCAGCCCGCCATGTTTCGCTTTGCGTAGGACCAATCCGATTATGGGTGAGCGTTCCGACAAGAGCATCACGGCCTCTGCCAAACATCGCCACGCGATGTCAAAGGAGGCTTCGTATACAGCTCCGAGCTCAGAAGGTCACCTCTTGGCACAGGCGGGGCCAGCAGGAGCAGGGCCTGCTAGCCCGCTGAACGGAGTCGCCAAACCCATCCGCCGGCACCGAGGCCATCCGGGTCGACATGGTGGCTGCTCAACCCGGGGTTGGGCGGGACAGTCGACGGCTGAACCGCATCCGCGGACCCTGGTCGTGGCGGATGTGGTTGTGGTGACGAGTCCGCATATCAGGGCCTTCGCCATGCCATCAGGCGCACGCCAACCTCACCTTTAGGCCGTGATCAGCAGTCGGCCGCACACGAATGAAGACGACCCACTGGGCCGGTGAAAGCACACCAGACAATAGCGCTGAACACCTATTCTACCGAATAATCACACAGTCGCCGCCCCGCAGGGCAGCTTCTGAGACAGCAGCTCAAACTATTGTCTCTCTTATACGCTAGCGCCACTCGAGCGATCAGCAGGGGGATTGGTATTACGTACTTTCTCCCACCTATTTAAGTACACAAAAGATCGAGGTCAGCCTCGCATTGGGCGACATATGGCCGCGCTATCAGACTCACAGCGAAGGCTTACATCGGCCACATAAACAGTCTTCACCATGGGATGCTGCAAAATTGCAAGAAGTGGCGCAGCACCATAATTCTCGTAGATCATTCCATAGATCTTTCCCGCGACAGCAGCCGCCCGCAGTCTTTTCAAACTGAGGCCAAATGACTTCAACACAGGCTCGTCCATCGGCGTGAGCGTAGAAACCCATTCCCTAAAGGACGCCACATACGATTGCTCATCACACGATCGCTGGCAATAGATGCTGTTTCCGAGAGGCAACTCACCTTCTCCATAAGAAAGGAGGGCGCGCTGCGGTTCGGGCAACCCTAGCTTCGCATCAAAAACATCGCCCTCAGCCATTGGTTTCACGAGTTCTACCAAGACAGTCACTTCCACACTCTCTCCCATATTCGAAAGAAACTCCCGCGCCTCCTCCTTACCATCTGCACGTGTGTGTGCGGAACCAAATACTTCGAGAGCCCGGCCGAGACGGGTCCTCGGGAAGCTGGAAATCTGTACGCCCGTCGAATCTACGGCAGGTGAGACTGTTATTTTCAATGCACCGGAGCGTCCTGCCATCACGTCGCCAAGACGATACGCCGAATAAGATGTAGTTAAGCCTTCCCCAGAATCCCCGAGTACTGGCCCCGGGTACAGTCCATAATCGGGATGGGCTACCCACAAGGCACTTTCTGTGAGATTCCGAAAGTCTTCTGGATCCCGCAATGCACTCGTAGAATATGAGCCAATGCTGCAGCTACCTATAAGTGCCGCCGCTACCCATAAGGAGACCCAAAGCCGTAGAGTGCCGATCGCCATTCTCACCGCTTCGATCATCATCCGCATCCTAGCTGAACACCCGATGGGTTGGCGAACGGCTGCACGCCCGCCAACCCATCGGAACAGATCATTATGCGTCGCGCCGACTATTGAGGCTTCGTATATTTGCTATATGTGGTCAGGCGTAGCAGTTTACCATTCTTTGTCGCCTCGCCTCCGCATGGCGTGTTTATAGAGACTGGCCTAGACGTGGGAGGGACATAAACATCCTTGCCCACGGACCAGGATGCAAAGTTAAGCGGCCGGCTTGTTCTGCTGCTTCGCCTCCGCCACCGCTGCGCGCAGGGCCGCGTCGGGGTCCTCCGGGCGGGGGAACGTGGTGACCGACGGACTTGAGGGTTCCTGGGGGTCCGGCTCGGCCGCCGCCTGCCTGACCGGTCCTGCGACCAGCAACGATGCTGCCACCGTGAGCACCGTCGCCGACACGAGACTTCGGCCCGGTTTCCTGAGGAGCCGGGTCCTTCTTCCTAACTCGTTCACAAACACCTTCAATCCCCGTGAGTCTGGATTGTCAGGTTTGATCATCGAGCGGTAGGTCTATTCGATCAATATGGCGTAGATCACAATAAAATCAATATAAAAACCCGTAACTTTTGCCCTGTTACCGACGATTCCAGACGGGTACGGCTACCCGGCAAGAGGAAATTCGAGTTTCCCTTTTCCGGTGGATCGGTTGCCGCCTTCAGGGCGTGATCGTAAGGTCACAGCCAGCACTGGAATGAGCGCACTGGAGGCGCCGTGGGCAAGCATGAGCGGGATCCGAAGAAGGACAAACCGTTCACCCCAGACAAGCCTCAGCCGGACGCCAGAAAAGGGGGCGACGGAAAGCACGCCGGTGGCAGCGGCACCAAGAAATGACGCCGACAGGTCCCGTACGGGAGGGCGTACGGGACCTGTCGGATTCGTCGGACGTCAGGCGGTCTTGGTGAAGCGGAACGACGTCAGGCCGTTTCCGTCGTTCCAGACGTCGGCGGCGGTCGAACGGCCGAGGCTGTTGATGCGGCGCACCTCCAGCACGATCCTGGTCGGCTCGTCGACGGTGATCCGCTCGCTGATCGGGCTGGTGGTGTTCTGGCCGATGTGACCGGCGCCGTTCCCGGCGCGGGTGTGGTCGGCGATCTGGTTGAGTATCCGCGCGCTGCGCGGCAGGAGGGTGTTGGTCGTGGCGTTGCGGAGGCGGCCGACGATGTACGTGTTGACCGGGGGAACCCCTGAGAGCCGGGTGCGGACGTTCAGGTCGAGCGAGTAGGTGCCGGCTTCGGGCAGGGTGACCGCGAGCCGGGTGTTGACCCAGGTGCCGGACGCGGTCGGCTGCAGGTTGACCCGGGCGGGCAGATAGGAGATGCCGGACGGCATCGGGTGGAGCTGGGCGACGGCGGCCGCCGGGGAGACGGGGGCCGTGACGGTGCCGCCGATGGCCAGGGCGGCGGCTGTGGCGGTGAGCGCGGCTGCACGGATGAGGGTGTGCATGAGGGGCTGACCTCCCGATAAAGAGGGACTGGGTCTGGTGACGCCCACTCTATGAATTACTCAGAGTATCTGTAAGGTTACTATCCGTTTTATGGTTACAGTCCCCATTGCTACAAATGCGCGTCAGTGAAACGCGGGGAGGAAAGTTGAATGGGGCGGAAAACGTCCCCGGGGTTGAAGCGCTGATCGCGGAGATCGGCCCGGTGGACGGCCCGATCGCCTCGGCGCTGCGCGCGGTGCATCGGCACCGGTTCGTCCCGTCCGTCGGGCTGGCTCATGCGCCCGACGACACGGTTCGCCTCATCGACCGGGACGCCGATCCGGCTGACTGGATGGCGGCCGTCTACACCGACACCAGCATCGTGACCCAGCTGGACGACGGCAGGAGCGCCGTCGAGGATCTGGACGGCGACTACACCTCGTCCGCCTCGGCGCCCAGCACCGTGGTCGAGCTGCTGCGGTGGCTCGGCGCCGAGCCCGGGCAGCGGGTTCTGGAGGTGGGCACCGGCACCGGCTGGACGGCCGCCCTGCTCTGCCACCTGGTGGGCGCGGCGAACGTGACCTCGATCGAGATCGACCCCGTGGTGGCGGGCCAGGCGGCCTGGAGGCTCGCGGAGGCGGAGCTCCGTCCCCATCTGGTCGTGGGGGACGGGGCGGACGGGTGCGCGGAGCGCGCGCCGTTCGACCGGGTGCACGTCACGTGCGGCGTCCGGACGATCCCGTACGCCTGGGTCCGCCAGGCCCGGCCGGGGGCGGTGATCGTGCTTCCCTACAGCCCGGGGTTCGGCACCAGCCACGGCCTCCGGCTGGTCACCACCCGAGACGGCGCCGCGTACGGCCGGTTCCCGGGGTTCGCCTCGTACATGATGATGCGCTCCCAGCGGCCCCGCCCGGTCCGGCCGCCGCGCGGGCCCGAGGACAGGCGCCATCTGACCACCCGCGTCGATCCCCGGACGATCGCGCACGCCCCGGCGGGGGCGGATCTGGCCGTCGCGGCGCTGACCGGCGTGGCCTGTCACGGCAGCGCGGAGCCCGACGAGGACGGGGAGCTGTATCGGATGTGGCTGTCGGACCCGGAGGACCCGGGGTCGTGGGCGGTCGTGGACTGGCGGCCGGACGCCGAGGAGTACGAGGTCTTCCAGGTGGGCGGCCGGCCGCTGTGGGACGAGGTGACCGACGCCTACTTCCGGTGGGTGAGCTGGGGTGAGCCGGGCCGTGAACGGTTCGGGATGACGGTCACGGCCGACGGGCAGCGGGTGTGGCTGGACGACCCTGGGCGACCGCTGTAGCCGGCCGATCTGCTCTGTCCGCGGCCTATCGGACATCCCTACATGTCCGTAGAAGCACGGGCAATTCACCGGGGCCCTTCACGACGCATGTCAATTTCTGTAAGACAGAGTCGAGGTGAGGGATGGACCTACGCCATATCCGGTACGCGATCACCATCGCCCGTGCCGGCAGCCTGCGCCGAGCCGCGGCTCTTCTGCGCGTCGCCCAGCCGACCCTGTCGGAACAGCTCAGGGCGCTGGAGAGGGAGCTCGGCGTCGAGTTGTTCAGCCGTTCGCCGTCCGGGGTGCAGCTCACCGAGGCGGGCGAGGTGTTCCTGGCCCAGGCGACGGTCGCGGTGGACGCGCTGGGCCGGGCGGCCACGGCGGCCCGGGGCAAGGGGCGGACCGCCAGGCTGGGCGTGGCCGACGGGCTGGGCGACGTGGCCGCCCGCCTGCTCGCGCAGCTCCAGCAGGCGCGGCTGCGCATGGCGCCGATGGGCACCGCCGAGCAGCTCGTCTCGCTCATGGACGGCACGCTCCAGGCGGGCCTCGGCTACGCGCCGGGGTCGCTGCCGCGCGGGGTGGCGCGCGTGCTCGTCCACCGCTCCCCCGTGCGCGCCCTGCTGCCGCGCGACCACGAGCTGGCCGCGTACGTGCGGCTGCCGCTGGCGGCGCTGGCGGGCGAGCCGCTGGTGATGCCGGAGTCGGAGGCGGTCGCGGGGGCGCGCCGGTTCCTGGAGGCGTTCGTGCGCCATCGCCTGCATCCCCGGCTGGGGCCGTCGGCGGCCACGCACGACACGGTCGTCGCCATGGTGGGCGAGGGCGCGGGTTACGCGCTGTGCGTGCGCGAGGGGGTTCCGGTGCCGGAGCGGCTGGCGTTCGTGCCGATCGAGGAGGAGGTGCCGCCCATCGAGGTGGTGCTGCTGTGGAACCGCCAGGCGGACGTGCAGGACGTGGTGAGCGCGGCGCGGCACCTGGCCCGATCTGGATAGCACTATTATCCAGTGATGCGCATGTCCGAACTGAGCGCCGAGTCCGGCGTGCCCATCGCCACGATCAAGTACTACCTGCGCGAGGGCCTGCTCCACCCGGGCGAGCAGACGTCCGCCACCCGGGCCGAGTACGACGCCACACACCTGCGCAGGCTGCGCCTGATCCGGGCGCTGCTGGAGGTGGGCAGGCTGCCGGTGTCGGCCATCAAGAAGGTCGTGGAGGCGGTCGAGGACGAGTCGCTGCCGGTCCACACGATGCTCGGCACCGCCCACTACGCGCTCAGCCCGCGCGTCGAGCCGGAGGCGACGCCCGAGTGGGACGCCGCGCTGGCCGAGGTCGACGCGTTCCTGGCCGGCCTGGGCTGGAAGGTGGAGCCGGAGGCGCCCGCCCGGCACGAGCTGGCGCACACGGTGATGCGGATGCGCCAGCTCGGCCACACGCCCGAGCTGGCCCCGTACGCAGCGGCGGCCGGCAGGCTGGTCGAGGAGGTCGAGATCGACACGATCCCGTACGACGGCCCGCGTGACGCCGCCGTGGAGGCGCTGGTGCTGGGGACGGTCCTGTACGGGCGGGCGTTCGACGCGCTGCGCCGCCTGGCCCACGAGTCGACCTCGGCCCGCCGCCTGTCCGGCAGTTCCTGAAATTCCGGTTGCCGGCGGCCCGCGCCGCTCGGCAAGATCGAGCATGGCGCTGACACCCGAGCTCGTCGCTTACTACGCCCAGGACCTGGAGCACGAACGGCTGCGCGAAGGGCGCAACCGGCTGGAGCTGTGGCGCACGCAGGACGTGTTGCGCCGGACGCTGCCCCCGGTCCCGGCCCGGGTGCTGGACGTGGGCGGCGGCACCGGGGTGCACGCCGAATGGCTGAGCGCCGACGGCTACGAGGTCGAGCTGCTGGACCCGATCCCGCTGCACGTCGAGCGGGCCGCGCGGCTGCCCGGGGTGCGGGCCCGGCTGGGCGACGCGCGCCGCCTGCCGGTGCCCGACGCGAGCGCCGACGCGGTCCTGCTGCTGGGCCCGCTCTACCACCTGCCCGAGCGCGCCGACCGGGTGCGGGCGCTGGCGGAGGCCCGGCGCGCCGTGCGGCCGGGCGGGCTGGTGGCGGCCGCGACCATCAACCGCTACGCGGCCGTGCACGGCACCATCCAGCTCGGCCACTACGTGCGCGCGCCGGAGCGGCAGGCCGCGCTCGCCGCCGCGACCGGCGGCGTCATGCTGTCGCCGGGGCGCGGCTTCACCGCCTACTTCCACGATCCGGACGACGTGCCGGGCGAGTTCGCCGACGCCGGGTTCCCCGAGGTCGGCAGGTACGGGCTGGAGGGGGCGTTCTGGCTGTACGGGGACCTCGACGACTGGCTCGACGACCCGGGGCGGCGGGCGCTGCTGCTCGACGCCCAGCGGGTCATGGAGTCCGAGCCGTCGCTGCTCGGGGTGAGCGGTCACCTGCTCACGCTCGCCCGGCGCCCTCTCTGAGCAGCCCGACGATCCCGGCCAGGCCCTCGTCGCCGTGGCCCTGCGCGACCCGCCGGGCCATCAGGTCCATGAACGGCGTCAGCAGCCCGGGGTCGACGCCCTGCTCCCGCGAGGTGTCCAGGAACGTGGCGTTGCCCGCGGACATCATGGCCAGGTTGGAGTGCACGCCGAGCGTGTAGTCGCCGCTCTCCAGTTGGGCGGCCATGCCGTGGGCGGCACCGGACATCGCGCCGAGCCAGCCGGCGAGCAGCGTGGCGAACCGCGACAGGTCCACCTCCTTCTCGCCGTCGACCAGGGCGAAGGCGTGGGTGGTGCCGGCGAGCATCGCGGTCATGGCGCTGAGCAGCGCGACGTCGTACAGCGCCGCGTGGCCGGCGTCCGAGCCGACGTAGTTCACCGCCGCCGGGACCTCCAGCGCCTCCCGGTGCCGCTCGAACAGGGCCTGGTCGCCGCTGTAGAGGATGTAGCCGCCGCTCTCCGGGACGCCGATCATCGGCGGGACGGCCATGATGCCGCCGTCCAGGAAGCGGGCGCCGCGTTCCTCCGCCCAGCGGGCGCGCCGCCTGCCCTGCTCGGGGGTGCCGGTGGTCAGGTTGATCAGGTCCTTGCCGGCCAGGTCGGCGCCGTCCAGCGTCGCGCCGACGGAGTCGTCGTCCAGCAGGCACAGGATCACGGGACCGGTGGCCGCGGCCACCGCCTCGGCGGCGCTGCCCGCCGCGCGGGCGCCCGCCTCGACCAGCGGTCCGGCCTTCTCCGGGGTACGGTTCCAGACGGTCAGCGGGTGCCCGGCGGCGAGCCAGGACCGGCCCAGCGCGGCGCCCATGTCGCCGAGGCCGAGCAGGGTGATGGGAGTCTTGGACGTGTTCATGCCGTCCAGGCTCGCGCCCGCCCCTGATCAAGATCAAGAACGCACTTTATTGTGGGTGGTTACCTTATGGTGGGTTCATGACCAGGCGGGATACGTACGTGTGCGGGATCGACGCGGCGATCGACGTGGTCGGCGGGAAGTGGAAGGTGCTCATCCTGTGGGAGCTGAACGACGGGCCGTGCCGGTTCGGCGAGCTGCGACGCGGGATTCCCGGTGTCACCGAGAAGGTGCTCACCTCGCACCTGCGCGAGCTGGAGTCCGACGGGATCGTCTTCCGGGAGGAGGCGGTCGAGGGGGCGGTGCGGCGCGTCACCTACGCCCTCACCCCACTCGGCGTCTCGCTCAACGCGGCGCTCGCGCCCCTCGGCGCGTGGGGGCGTGAACACCTGCTGAACGGGCGCGCCGCCCACGACCACGCGGCGGCCTCCTAGCCTCGGCCTCAGAAGCAGGTCAGGCCGGGGTTCTGGGCCGGGGCGCAGGGGCCCTGGTTGCCGCCGCCGTCGACGACCTGCCCGGCCGGGGCCCAGATCATCGGCCCGGCGTTCCCGGCGCCGACGTTGCGCGCGAGCATGATCCGGGTGGCCTCGGCGCCGTCGGTCCACACGTGGATGCCGCCGCGCACCGGGTTGCCGCCCGGGTCGCTCACGCCGCTCGGCCGGTGCCCGTTGCGCCAGAACACGTTCCGGATCGCGCCTTCGGGGCTGGCCGCGGGAACCTGGTTCATCAGCAGCATGCCCGCCGTGTGGTTGCCGCTGAACACGTTGTCCCGGACGACCACGTTGCGGAAGCCCGTGGCCCGCAGGCCGATGTCGTTGCCGGTGAACAGGTTGCGCTCGACCACCCCGGCCGCCTCCGGCTGGTAGACCTCGCCGGCCCTCATGGCGACGGCGGCGTTCCTGAACACGTTCCCGGCGAACCGGTTGCGGCGGCTCTCCACGCCCGTGCTGACGGGGAAGGCGTCGAACGTGTTGCCCGTGTAGACGCCGCGGTCGGACTGGACGACGTTCAGCCACCCGGTGGTGAGCCGGCTGTCGCGGATGGCGGAGCTGTTGGCGTCGCGCAGCACGACCCCGCCCGTCACCGAGCACCGGTCGACCGTGACCGCGCCGAGCTGCCTGTCGAGCCCGTCGAGCCGGCAGGTGGCGGGCGTGCCGCCGATCGTCAGCACCCCGGCGAACACCCGCACCGGCGCCGCCGCGAACCGCACCGCCTCGATCGTGAGCGGCGAGCTCAGGTCCTTGGCGAACTGGTGGATCCCGTACGTGAATCCGCTGATGGCGCCGTCGCGCACGGTCACGCCCGCATGCCCGGCCACGTCGATCCCCCTGCCGGCGCCGGAGCCGGTGACCGTGTGGCCGGCGAGGTCCACCACGACGCCGTCGGCCCCGATGACCAGGCCGCCGCCCGCGCAGTTCAGGTCGGCGTCGAGCGTGACGTCGGCGGTCACGACGTCGCCGCAGGCGACCGCCGCCGTGCGTGCCCCGGCGGGCACGGCGAGCGCTGCCGTCGTCAGGGCCGCGCACAACGCCGCCGCCACCACTGCCCGTACCGTCATGAGGTCTCCCGTCCCCGTAGCTGACCGGCGAGCGCCAGCATCCCCCCGTGGACGCCGCCCGGTGAAGCGCGGAACCGGACGCCGAAAAGGGATGAAACCATGACGGTCCTGGGCCTTCCCGGCATGCCCCTAGGGTGATCACATGACTGAACTTGATCGCATTCGCTGGCAGTTCGACCTGAGCTGGTCGCTGCTGACCCTCCACCTTGACCAGCTCACCGACGAGGACGCCCTGTGGGAACCGGTGCCGAACTGCTGGACCGTGCGACCGCGCCCCGACGGCACGTGGACCGCGGACTTCTCCCTGGAGGAGCTCGACCCGATCCCGCTGCCGACGATCGGATGGGTGATGTGGCACATGGGCATGTGGTGGGAGAACACGTACGCCGGATGCTTCGGCGACGGCGCCTCCGCCGACTGGGCCGCCGTGGCGGCGGCCACCACGTGGCCGGGCGACGTGCGCTCGGCCGTGACCTCGTTGACCGGCCACCACGACCGCTGGCGCGCCGCCCTGGACGCGCTCTCCGACGCCGACCTCGACGCGACGGACCGCACCACCTGGTTCGCCGAGGGCGGCCTGACCCTCGGCCACGTGCTGGCGTGGGCGAACGTCGAGCTGATGAAGAACGCCGCCGAGATCGGCAGCCTGCGCCTCCAGCGGGCGAACCTCCGCTGACCGCCGCGTACACCCTCTCTGTGACCGCCGAGTGCTCTCGCTGCTGAACGAACTGTATGACGGGCCCGCGGCGCCGGCCGTCGGGGCGTTCCTGGACGCGGTGGACTCCGTCATGAACAGCAACACCTTCCTGCTCAAGGTGCGCGCCGACGTGCCGGTGACCGGCGGCGACCCGGCCGAGGTCCTGGCCGCGTTCCTGCGCGATCCGCTGTTCGAGGAGATGATGCTCGCCGTCGACCGGGGCCGGGGGTGGTGGAACCTCCAGGACGGCGACGGCCCGCTGGTGGTGGATGACCCGGTGCGGCCGGACGTACGGGAGCTGGGCGCGGACGGGTTCTGGCGGCGGCTGCGCTGGATGGTGCGGGAGGCGTTCAGTCCTTACGGGCGGCGCCTGGACGACGAGGCGGCCGGGGCGGTGCTGGGGCCGTTGCCGGAGGCGCTGTTCGGGGGTGACGTGGCGGGGTGGTCGTTCTGCGAGGTGCGGCCGGACTTCCTGCGTGGCACGGGCTATTACTCAGGTGCGGCTTGTGCGGGCTTGGCCTACTTTGATGGTGGAGAGTCGGACACGGCCACGTTCTTCTACCGTGGGGATGTCTTCTACCTGCTGCTGACCAACGGGTCTCCATGACGCGGCGGCGGGCCGGTGATCGGGTGGCGGTTGTCGAGGTGTGAGGGGCGGGTGGCGAATGCGGGCGTCAGATGGTCTGCGGGCGGTGGCCGCGGCCCGGTCCGTCGCCTCGTCGCTCGGCCTGGCGGCCGACGACGCGGTCGTGCTCCAGGACTCCAACAAGCTCACGCTGCGGTTGACCCCGTGTGACGTGCTGGCCAGGGTGGCGCCCGAGGCGGAGCACGTCGCGCCGTTCGAGGTCGAGCTGGCGCAACGGCTCGCCGCGACCGGCAGCCCGGTGGCCGCGCTGGACCCTCGGGTGGAGCCGGGCGTGCACGAGCGTGACGGATTCGCGATCACGTTGTGGACGTACTACGAGCCGGTGACGCCGGACGCGGTCGCGCCACCGCCGGACGCCTACGCCCGGGCGCTCGAACGGCTGCACCACGGGATGCGCACGCTCGATGTCGCCGCGCCGCACTTCACCGATCGGGTCGAGGAGGCTCTGCGGCTCCTGGCAAGCCGTGACCGCACCCCGGCGCTCTCCGACGAGGACCGGGACCTGCTCGGCGACACGTTGCGAACCCTGGGCCGGGCCGTGGACGAGCGTGGCGGCGCCGCCCAGCAGCTGCTGCACGGCGAACCCCACCCGGGCAACGTGTTGACGACGAAGGACGGGCTGCTGTTCGTCGACCTCGAGACGTGCTGCCGCGGACCCGTGGAGTTCGACCTCGCCCATGCGCCCGAGGACGTGGGCGAGCACTATCCGGGCGTGGACCCGGGCCTGCTGCGCGACTGCCGGACCCTCGTACTGGCGATGGTCACCACGTGGCGCTGGGACCGCGACGACCAGCTCCCGGACGGGCACCGGCTGGGCGTGGAATGGCTCGCCCAGCTCCGCGCCACCCTCGATGCCGCCTCGCATCGCGCTGGTTGACGCCGTTTCTCACGAAGCCATCGAGGTGGCGCGCATGGCCAGGTAGCGGGCGAAGGCCTCCTGACCGTCGGGCACGAACGGCCAGCGGCACATCGCCAGCCGCAGCTCCGCCTCCCCCATCCAGCCGTACCACGGCACCTCGGCCGGGTCCGGACGCAACGGGCCGGTGATCACCGCCTCGTGCACCCCCATCCAGTACGGGCCCAGCATGCCCCGGCACAGGAACTTGACGACGAACTCCACCGGCGCCCCCACGCCCAGCTCCTCGGCCAGCTCCCGGCGGGCCGCCTCCTCGTAGGACTCGCCGATGTCCACCCCGCCGCCGACCAGCACGTCGTAGTAGCCCGGGAAACGGGGGGAGTCGTCAGGGCGGCGGTGCACGAGGATGCGGCCCCGCTCGTCCCTGCACACGGTGGTGGCGATGCGGTGCAGCCAGCCCCGCCGGGTGGCCTCGTCGCGATCCGCGACACCGACCACGTCGTCCTGCTCGTTCACCAGTTCTATACGTTCGTCCACGGGGCCACGATCTCAGACGGGTGTGACAGTTTCGACACCCCTAGGGGGACGCGGGGGCGGGTTGGGGGTCGGGGGCCGGTCGTCGTGGGGGTGGGTGGGCGTTGTCGCGCTCCTGCCGTGGTGTTCTCCGGGCCGCCCATCCCCGGCGGCTGACGCCGCGCCACCCGTCCAGGCGGCTGACGTCGTGTCACCCCCCATCCGAGCCGGCTGACGCCGCGCCGCCCATCCCAGGTGGCGGACTCCGGGCCGCCTCTCCGCGGCGGCTGGCGCCGCATGCCCTCACGGGCGGGGCGCTGCGCGCCGGGCAGTTCGGACGTTCTTCCAAGGCGGCTCACGCCGCAGCGGAACGCCCCGATGCCGCCGAAAGGCCCACTGGCCACAGCCCACTCGCATCGTCAAGCCTTTCGGGGCGCAACGCCTCGCCTGTGAGGGCCTTGCGTTCCGGTGTGGGCCGTCCACCGTGACCGCGTGAACCGCCCGGCGCGAAGCGCCCCCATGTGAGGACGATGCCCTGCGGCGCCAGCCGCCCTGGAAGGACGTCCGAACCACTCGGCGCGCAGCGCCCGGCCCGTGAGGGCCTTGCGGTGCGGCGCCAGCCGCCCTGGAAGGACGTCCGAGCCGCCCGGCGCGCAGCGCCCCACTCGTGAGGGCCTTGCGGTGCGGCGCCAGCCGCCCCAAACGACCGGCTGAGCCGCCCGGCGCGAAGCGCCCCCACGTGAAGACGACGCCCTGCGGCGCCAGCCGCCCTGGAAGGACGCCCGAGCCGCTCGGCGCGCAGCGCCCCGCCCGTGAGGGCCTTGCCGTTTGGAAGGTCGAGACCGTAGGTGCGCAACCCCGGTGACCGGTTAAAGCCGTTAGGCGGTTAGTCGGTGATCGTGGTGGGGCGTTTCAGGAGCCAGAGCGCCGCCCGTTGCAGCAGGGTCCGGTGGATCTCGTTCTCGTACGACCGCGTGTCATGCCCGAGCGCGTCGTAGAAGACCCTCCCCCGCCGCACCGGCCGGGCCCAGATGAGCGGCTGGCCGTGGGAGGAGGCGAGGGGCCGGACGTCGGGCAGCACGTCGAGGTCGCTGTACACCTCGTCGACGACGTCGAAGTCGCGCAGCCCGTCGACGATGGGGTGGCCGCCGTGGACGCGGACGCCGGTCCAGCCGAGCGGCGGGTGGTGGGACTTGGGCCAGGTCCAGCAGCCGCCGAGGACGCGGGGCCAGCCTTGCCAGTCGTCGAAACAGATGGACGCCGTGTGCATGCACAGCAGGGCGCCGCCGCGGTCGAGGTGGTCGAGGAGGGTGGTGCGGGCTTGGGCGGGGAGGTGGAAGCGCCATTGGTCGCGCTGGTCGGCGAAGCGTTCGTGGGTCATCTGCCAGCGCAGCGCGTTGATGGTGATGAGCTGGACTTCGGGTGGTTCGCTGAGGGCGCCGGCGATGTCTTCGGTGGTCTCGGATTCGACGCCGACCTCGGCGAGCGCGTCGGCGAGGGCGGCCGACGTGGCGTCGAAGTCGTGGTACAGGCCTCCGGAAAGGATGAGATTTCGCGCCATTTCCCAAGCTCATCATGCTCATCGCGGTATTTCTACCCATCGGCTGTCACATTCGGTGATGCCGGACCGTCCTCTCGGGAGGAGGGAAGGAGCGGGCATGCTTGATACGGGTACCCTGCCCGGCATGACGGGGACCGCTGAGTTCGAGGAACACCGTCCCGCCCTGCTCGGCCTGGCCTACCGGCTGCTGGGCAGCATGTGGGACGCCGAGGACGTGGTGCAGGAGGCGTGGCTGCGCTGGCAGGGCACGGATCGTGACGTGGTCCGTGAGCCGCGCGCGTTCCTGATCACGGTGGTGTCGCGGCTGGCGCTGGACCAGCTCCGCTCGGCCCGGGTGAAGCGGGAGGCGTATCCGGGGCCGTGGCTGCCTGAGCCGGTGGCGTCGGCTGAGGCGGGGCCGCTGGACACGGCGGAGCTGCGGGACACGGTGGCGTACGCGACGCTGCATCTGATGGAGCGCCTGTCGCCGCCGGAGCGGGCGGTGTTCGTGCTGCGGGAGGCGTTCGAGCTGCCGTACGACGAGATCGCGGAGATCGTCGGCGCGTCGGTGGCGAACGCCCGGCAGATGCACCATCGGGCGTCGGTGCGGCTGGCGGAGGGCCGGGACCGGTTCCGGCCGTCGTCGCGGGAGCACGAGGAGCTGCTGGCGCGGTTCATCGCGGCGGCCGGGGACGGCGATCTGGGGCCGTTGACGGATCTGTTGCACGAGGACGTCGTGATGTGGAGCGACGGCGGCGGCCGGGTCCGGGCGGCGCTGCGGCCGATCGAGGGCCGCGACAAGGTGCTGCGGTTCCTGGAGGGGGTGCTGGCCCGCTACGAGTACGGCGGGCTGTCGGTGGTGGACGTGAACGGCCATCCGGGGATCTGGATGGAGATCGGCTCCGATCATCAGCTGGTCGTCCTCGACTGGCACGAGGGGCGCGTGCGGGGCATGTACGGCGTGCTGAACCCGGACAAGCTCGCCCGGGTGCGGGCGTCGTCTCTATAGTCGCCGTTATGGATCTCGGCATCGCAGGCAAGGTCGCACTCGTCACGGGTGGCAGCGCGGGCATCGGGCTGGCCGCCGCCCGGAGTCTCGCCAGGGAGGGGTGCCACGTGTGCGTGTGCGCCCGCAGTCCGGAGAAGCTGGCGGACGCGGTGGTGGAGTTGCAGGAGTTCGGCGGCGTGGTGCACGCGGTGCTGGCGGACGTGGAGGACCCGGAGGCGGCCGAGCGGGTGGTGCGCGAGACGCAGGACGTGGTGGGGCCGGTCGACATCCTGGTCGCCAACGCGGGCGGGCCGCCGCCGGGCCGGTTCGTGGACGCGAGCCTGGCCGAGTGGGACGTGGCGGTGCAGCGCAACCTGCTCGGCACCGTGCGGCTGGTGCGGGCGGCGCTGCCGGGGATGCGCGAGCGCGGCTGGGGCCGCATCGTGACGGTGACGAGCCGGTCGGCGCGGGAGGCGATCGACGGGCTGGCCCTGTCCAACGCGACGAGGTCGGCCGTGGCGGGCATGGTCCGCACGCTGGCCCGTGAGGTGGGCGGCGACGGGGTGCTGGTCACGAACGTGATGCCGGGCCCGATCGACACCGACCGGCTGCGTGAGGTGGCGGGCGGCGAGGACGGGCTGGCGGAGCGGGCGGCCGTCGTGCCGCTGGGCCGGATCGGCCGGGCCGAGGAGGTGGGCGACGTGGTGGCGTTCCTGGCGAGCGAGCGGGCGTCGTTCGTGAACGGGATCTCGATCCTGGTGGACGGCGGCGAGAGCCGCGTCATCGCCTGACGAGGGCCCCGGCGGCCTCGCCTGGCCGGAGTCCGTTCCCTGCCGCATGACATCCTTCTCCCAAGGACGATGTGAGAGGCAGGGGAATGGACAAGCCGGTCATCGTGACGGTCGACGACGATCCTGGCGTGTCGCGGGCGGTGGCCCGCGACCTCAGACGCCGCTACGGCCGCGACTACCGGATCGTCCGCGCGGAGGCCGCCGTGCAGGGCATCGAGGCGGTCAAGGAGATGCGGCTGCGTGGTGACGAGGTGGCCGCCATCCTGGCGGACTACCGGATGCCGCAGATGAACGGGGTCGAGTTCCTGGAAAAGGCGATGGACATGTACCCGTTCGCGCGACGGGTGCTGCTGACCGCCTATGCCGACACCGACGCGGCGATCCAGGCGATCAACGTGGTGGATCTGGACCATTATCTGCTCAAGCCGTGGGACCCGCCGGAGGAGAAGTTCTACCCGGTGATCGACGGGCAGCTCGACGCCTGGCAGCGGACGGACCGGGTGCCGGTGGCGGAGCTGCGCGTGGTGGGCGACCGCTGGTCGGCGCCGTCCTACCAGGTGCGTGACTTCCTGGCGCGCAACCACGTGCCGTACCGGTGGATGCTGGCCGAGGAGCCCGACGGGGCGCAGCTCGTGGCGGCGGCGGGGCAGGAGTGCCGGCTGCCGCTGGTGGTGACGTCCGACGGGTCGTCGCTGCAGGCGCCGGACCAGTCGACGCTGGCCTCGGCGGTGGGGCTGTCGACGACGCCGGCGACGGACTTCTACGACCTGATCGTGGTCGGCGGCGGCCCGGCGGGGCTGGGCGCGGCCGTCTACGGCGCGTCGGAGGGGCTCAACACGGTGCTGGTGGAGGCGCACGCGTCGGGCGGGCAGGCGGGGCAGAGCTCCAGGATCGAGAACTACCTGGGCTTCCCCGACGGCGTCTCGGGCCAGCAGCTCGCCGACAGGGCGCGCAGGCAGGCGCTGAAGTTCGGGGCGGAGCTGCTGACCGCGCGGAAGGTGACGCATCTGGAGCCGCGCGGCCAGGCCCGGGTGATCGGGTTCAAGGACGGCGGGGAGATCGCGGCGCACGCGGTGATCCTGGCGACCGGCGTGACCTACCGGCGGCTGGACGCGCCGGGCCTGGACGACTTCGTCGGCCGGGGCGTCTACTACGGCGCGGCCCTGACCGAGGCGCCGTCGTGCAGGGACAGCGAGGTCTACATCGTGGGCGCGGCCAACTCGGCGGGCCAGGCGGCCGTCCACCTGTCGGGGTACGCCAGCCGCGTGCACCTGCTGGTGCGCGGTGACGGCCTGGAGAAGTCCATGTCGCACTACCTCGTCGAGCAGATCCAGGCGATCGGCAACATCGAGGTGCACCTGGAGAGCCAGGTGACGGGCGGTGCGGGCAACGGGCACCTGGAGAGGCTGTCGATCGCGCGCAAGGGCGAGGAGCGGACGGTCGAGGCGCAGTGGCTGTTCGTGTTCATCGGCGCGGAGCCCTACACCTCGTGGCTGGGCGAGACGGTCGAGCGGGACGCGAAGGGGTTCGTGCTGACGGGGCCCGACCTGGTGCAGGGGGGCAGGCGGCCGCGTAACTGGACGTTGCGCCGGGAGCCGTACTTCCTGGAGACGAACGTGCCGGGCGTGCTGGCGGCGGGTGACGTGCGCGCCGAGTCGATCAAGCGGGTGGCCTCGGCCGTCGGGGAGGGCGCGATGGCCGTCGCGCTCGTGCACCGCTACCTGGAGAAGCAATGAGCCCGGTATCTGGAGAAGCGATGAGCACTGTGGACATCGATGAGCTGCGCAAGCTCTTCCTGTTCGAGCGGCTGACCGACGAGCAGCTCGGCAAGCTGGCCGACAGCGGCAGGATGCGGGAGTTCGAGGAGGGCGCGGAGATCGTCCGCCAGGGCGAGCCGGCGGAGTGCTTCGCGGTGCTGGTGGAGGGCGAGGTGCAGATGATCTCGGAGACCGTCAGCGCCGGGACCGTCGCCATGCCGCGCACCGGGCAGCCGGGCGTCTACGGCGGCGCGACCTCCGCCTACCTGGGTGACCGGGCGCCGCAGACCTACCAGCACACGTTGCGCGCGACGGCGCCGTCGCGGGTGTTCATCCTGCCGGCGCGCAAGTTCGCCTACATCGTGGCCGAGTGGTTCCCGATGGCGATGCACCTGCTGGACGGGCTGCAGTCGGGCGGCCGGTTGCAGCGGGAGATCATCGACCGGCGGCAGCGGCTGACGGCGCTGGGCACGATCACGGCGGGCCTCACCCACGAGCTGAACAACCCGGCCGCCGCGGCGGTGCGGGCGGTGAGCGAGCTGCGCTCGCTGATCAGGTCGTCGCGGGTGGAGCTGGCCAGGCTGGCGGAGAACGGCATCCCGCCGGAGCGGCTGCGGGCGCTGGTGGAGATGCAGGAGGCGTGCATGGAGGCGGTCGGCAAGCTGCCGGCGCGCACGCCGCTGGAGATCTCCGACGCCGAGGACGAGCTCGGCGAGGCGCTGGACGAGCTGGGCGTGGAGGACGCCTGGGAGCTGGCTCCGGCGCTGGTCAACGCCGGGTTCGGCGGGGAGCACCTGGAGAAGGTGCGGCTGAAGGTCGGCGAGGAGCACGCCCCGGCCGCGCTGCGCTGGCTGGCGGAGGCGGTGGAGATCTCGCAGATGCTGGGCGAGGTGACGGAGGCGACCGAGCGGATCACCTCGCTGATCGGCTCGGCCAAGCAGTACTCGCAGATGGACCGCGCCCCGTTCCAGGTGCTGGACGTGCACGAGCTGCTGGACAGCACGGTCGCGATCTTCCGCGGCAAGATCCCGCCGGGCATCACGGTGACGACCGACTACGACCGGACGCTGCCGCCGATCCCCTGCTACGGCGGCGAGCTGAACCAGGTGTGGACGAACCTGATCCACAACGCGCTCGACGCCATGGGCGAGGAGGGCACGCTGACGATCCGGACCGCGCACGACGAGGACGAGGCGATCGTGGAGATCGGCGACACCGGCCCCGGCGTGCCGGAGGCGATCCGGGACCGGATCTTCGAGCCGTTCTTCACCACGAAGTCGGTCGGCCAGGGCACCGGGCTGGGGCTGGACATCTCCTACCGGATCGTGGCGGGCCGGCACGGCGGCGACCTGAAGGTCCGGTCGGAGCCGGGCGCGACCTGGTTCGAGGTGCGGCTGCCGCTGCGCGAGCCTACAGCGGGTCCGTCACCATCCGCATGAGCCGGGGCACCACCTGGTCGGCGGCGACGCGGAAGCCGTCGTGCTCGAACTCGTTGGTGACCCAGGCGCGCACGTTGCCGACCCGGGCGGCGGTCTCCAGCGAGAGGCCGGCGTCGACGTACATGTCGTCGTGGTAGACGACGGCGGCGACGGGCACCTCGTTGGCGGCCAGCCGGGCCGGGTCGTAGAGCGGCGGCCAGTCGTCGGCGGCGGCGAGGATCTCGGCGGCGCCCTTGAAGGGACGCAGCGCGCGGATGTCGTCGAACATCCACGGGTAGATCATCTCGCCGGTGAACATCTCGAACGTGTCGAAGTCGGCGGGGCGCAGCCGCTCCGCCGACCAGCGGGTGGCGGCGCCCTGGGCGTAGATGGACTCGTGCAGGACGGCGTAGAGGGGGCTGCCGACGAAGCCGGTCTCGATCATGACCGCGTAGAGGAACTCGTCGGACAGGCGGTCGCCGTGCCACGCCTCGGCGAGCTGCCAGTGCAGGCGTTCGGAGCCGTCGCCCATGCCGAGCTTCTTGCCGAGGGTGCGGAAGCGCTCGACGGTGAGCCGGTCGCCGTCGGGCAGCAGGACCTCGTTGCCGGCCAGGTGCTCGGCGATGCGCCTGGCGCGCTCGGCGTCGCCGGGGTAGCGGCGGTGGTGGCGGGCGACCTTGGCGCGGACGCGCTCGTACGTGCGCGTGTAGACGTCGTCGGCGGTGGCGTCGAGGCCGGGCAGGCCGCCGGTGATGTGGCAGGCGCGCAGCGCCTCGGGGGCCTGCGACAGATAGGTGAGGGTGACGAAGCCGCCGTAGCTCTGCCCCCAGGTCTCCCACTGCTCGATGCCGAGGGCCTTCCTGATGTGCTCGCAGTCGGCCACGATGGCGTCGGCGCGGTAGTGGCGCAGCCGGGCCGCCAGCTCCTCGTCGGTGCCGGTGGCGGTGGCGGGGCTGCTCAGGCCGGTGCCGCGCTGGTCGAGCAGGAGCACCCGGTGCGTCTTGAGCACGTGCCGCCAGTGCGCCTGGCCGGTCAGCCGGGGGGACTTGCCGCCGGGCCCGCCCTGGAGGAACAGCGCCCACGGCAGGTCGCCGGTGTGGGCGGGGTCGCGGATCTCTCGGGCGAACACCTGGATCGTGGCGCCGCCGGGGTCGGCGTGGTCGAGCGGCACGGTGAACACATGGTCGGCGGCCGTCAGGCCGGGCATCGTGACTTTCACGCCCAGCACCTTACGGGCTGACCAACCGGCCGTCCTCCCGGTAGATCCAGTAGCGGCGCAGCATCTTGAGCACCACGGAGACCTGGAGCGCGGTGATGCCGGGCAGGTGGGCGAGGTCGCGCGTGAGGAAGTCGCCGAGGTCGTCCTCGTGGCGGAAGACGCCCTGGTGGATGACGGAGGTGGTGCCGGCGACGATGGAGACGTAGCGGGCGGACGGGTGGCGGGCGAGCTCGTCGGCGACCGGCTGGATGGCGCCGGGCGAGACGGTCAGCGCGATGACGACCTCCAGCGAGTAGCCGAGCAGCGCGGGCTCGATCTCGACGCGGGGGCGGACGACGCCGCGCCGCAGCAGTGACTGGATCATGCGGTAGGCGGTGGACTGGCTGAGGCCGAGGGCGCGGGCGGCCTGCGCGGCGGTGATGCGGCCGTCGGTGCGCAGCAGGCGCAGCACGCCGTGCTCGTCGGCGCCGCGGGCGGGCTCCTCGGCCTGTTCGGCGGGCTCCGACAGGGCGCGGACCTGGGCGTCGTCGAGGCGGTGCAGCCGCCAGGAGTCGGCCTTGGTGAGGGCGCGCAGCACCAGCTCGGAGTGGGTGGCGACGATGCCGGGGACCGAGGGGATGCGGGCGGTGAGCAGTTCGCGGGCCTGCGCCCGGTCGACGGGGTGGACGGCGCAGTAGACGTCGGACTTGCCGGACGTCTCGGCGACGAGCTGGGCCTCGGGCAGGTCGGCCAGGGCGCGCGCGACGCGGCTGGAGGCGCCGGGCTCGGTGGTGACCCAGACGTGGCGCGGGTTGCCCTCGGCGCGGGCGGCCCAGTCGACCTGGCCGATCACCCGCAGGATGCGCTGCTCCTCCATCCGGGCGAGCCGCCGCCCGGCGGTGCTGGCGGACATGCCGAGCACGTCGGCGAGGGCGGCGGCCGAGGCGCGGGGGGCGATCTGCAGCGCCGCGACCAGGTCGAGATCGGCGTCGTCGAGCATGTCAAGACTGTATCTTCCAGCCAGGCGTGTTTGGACGACTGATTCAGCCAGCCAGAACATTTTACTTGCCAAAATCGGTCATCGCCCCTGTAATGGGTGACCATTAACGGGAAAGGAGCCTGACCGATGAACGGCCTGCTGCGCGTCCTGGGAGGGATCGAGCGCCTCGGCAACAAACTGCCGCACCCGTTCTGGCTGTTCGTCATCCTGGCGGGAGTCCTGGCACTGGTGAGCTGGGGCCTGGCCGCGGCCGGCGTGTCCGCGGTGAACCCGGCCAGCGGCAAGCAGGTGGTGGCCAAGAACCTGCTGTCCGCCGACGGCGTCACGACGATGATCGACGGGGCCATCGACAACTACACGTCGTTCGCGCCGCTCGGCACGATCCTCGTGGTGATGCTCGGCGTGGCCGTCGCGGAGCGGTCCGGGCTGCTGGCCGCGGTGCTGCGCTCGGGCGTGGCCAAGGTGTCGCCCCGGTGGGTGACGTTCGCGCTGGCCTTCACCGGCATGGTGTCGCACGTCGCCTCCGACGCCGCCTACGTGGTGCTGATCCCGCTCGGCGCGCTCGCCTTCCGCGCGGTCGGCCGCAGCCCGATCCTCGGCATCGTGGTGGCGTTCGTGTCCATCTCCGCCGGTTACGACGCCAGTCCCCTGGTGACGCCGGTCGACGCCATCCTGTCCGGGCTGACCACCGCCGCCGCGCAGACGATCGACCCGGCCTACGTGGTCACGCCGCTGGCCAACTACTACTTCTCGATCGCCTCCTCCGTGGTGCTCGCCGCCGTGATCACCGTGGTGACCGAGCGGGTGCTGGCCCGCCGGGTCGAGTCGCTGCCCGTGGACGAGGACGCCGAGGAGGACGACCTCGGCTCGCTCACCCTGCGCCCCGAGGAGCGCCGCGGCCTGCGGGCCGCGCTGATCGCACTGGTCGTGTTCGTCGTCGCGCTGGTGCTGGCCGTGCTGCCCGCCGGATCGCCGCTGCGCGGCGAGGGCGGCAGCCTCGTCCAGTCGCCGCTGCTCGGCTCCATCGCGATCTTCCTCGCGCTGGCGTTCCTGGCCGCCGGCTGGGCGTACGGCAAGGCGGCCGGGAGCATCACCAGCAGCCGCGACATCCCCGACTTCATGGCGCACGGGCTGCGCGAGATGGCGCCGATCCTGGTGCTGTTCTTCGCGATCTCGCAGTTCCTGGCCTTCTTCAAGTGGACCGGCATCGGCGAGATCATCGCGATCAACGGCGCCGACCTGCTGAAGTCGGCCGGGGTGTCGGGGCCGGTGGTGTTCCTGGGCATCCTGATCGTGGTGACCGTGATCAACCTGGTGGTGACGAGCGGGTCGGCGCAGTGGGCGCTGGTCGGGCCGGTGTTCGTGCCGATGCTCATGCTGCTCGACATCCCGCCGGAGTACACCCAGGCGCTCTACCGCATCGCCGACTCCTGCACGAACGCCATCACCCCGATGAGCCCGTACTTCGTGATGGCGCTCGGCTTCCTGCAGCGCTACCGCCGCTCGGCCGGGATCGGCACACTGGCTTCGATGACCATCCCGCTCGCGTTCACCCTGCTCGTCGTCTGGACGCTGCTGTTCCTGGTGTTCTGGTGGCTCGGCATCCCGCTCGGCCCCGGCGCGCCCGTCGCCTAGGAAGGATCTCCCTTGTCCATCACCGACTGGAGCCGGCAGGCTCTGCCGGCCATGCTCGACGACATCAAGAACCTGGTCGAGCTGGAGACGCCCAGCTACGACAAGGCGGCGCTGGCCGCCGGGCTGCGGGCGGTGCGCGCGCTGGCCGTCGAGCGGCTCGGCACGCCGGACGACGAGGTCGTGCACGACGGCGGCGCGCACGGCGACGTGCTGGAGCTGACCTACCGGGGCACCGCGCCCGGTGAGGTGCTGATGATGAGCCACTACGACACGGTGTGGCCTGCCGGGACGCTGGCCGGGTGGCCGTTCGCTGTGGTCGACGGCAAGGCGACCGGGCCCGGCGTGTTCGACATGAAGACCGGGCTGGTGCAGTCGATCTGGGCGCTGCGGGGGCTGCGCGAGCTCGGGCTGCCGCATCCGGGCGTCAGGTTCCTGTTCAACGGTGACGAGGAGATCGGCAGCCCGGCCTCGCGGCAGCACATCGAGGCCGCCAGCGCCGACGTGCTGGCCAGCCTGGTGTTCGAGGCGTCGCTGCGCGGGGCGGTGAAGACGGCGCGCAAGGGAGTGGGCCTGTTCGACGTGACGGTGACGGGCGTCGAGGCGCACGCCGGGCTCGACCCGACGGCGGGCGCGAGCGCCGTGCACGCGCTCGCCGAGCTGGTCACGGTGATCGCCGCCGGGGGCAGGCCGGAGCTGGGCACCACCGTGAACGTCGGCCTGATCAGCGGCGGCACCGGCCGCAACGTGGCCGCCGGGCTCGCCACCTGCGGCGTCGACGTGCGGGTCAGCGACTTCGCCGAGATGGAGCGGATCGACGCGCTGTTCGCGGGCCTGCGGCCGAGCGACCCCCGGGTGAGCGTGTCCGTGGCCGGCTCCTGGAACCGGCCGCCGATGACGCCGAACCCGCCCTCGCGGCGGCTGTTCAAGGAGGCGCAGGCCACGGCCGCCGCCCAGGGCTGGACCCTGGAGGAGGCGTCGGTCGGCGGGGCCAGCGACGGCAACTTCGTCTCCGGGCTGGGCCGGCCGGTGCTCGACGGCATGGGCGCGGTCGGCGACGGCGCGCACGCCCGGCACGAGTACGTGCTGGTCGAGCACATCCCGGAGCGCACCGCCCTGACGATCGGGCTGATCTCCGCGCTCGCCTAGCGGGACCCGCCGGGTCAGCCGGACCGGCGGCCGTACCGGGCATGGAGGGCGGACTTGTCGGGCTTGCCGGAGCCGGTGCGGGGCAGGTCGTCCATCAGCCACAGCCGCCGGGGCTCACAGGCCGGGCCGAGCGCCCCGCGCACCAGCTCGCGCAGCTCCGGCTCATCGGCCCGCCCGGCGACGGCCGCCCCCACGCCCCCGTCCGGCAGCGCGAACACGGCAGCGTCGGACACCCCGGGGTGCCCGGTGAGCACCTGTTCGACCGGATAGGCGTGCACGCCGGGCGGCAGCCCGCTCCCGGCCCGGTCCACCAGGAACAGGTGGCGGCCTTCCGCGGGCGGCGTGAGGCGGCCGAGGTCGCCGGTGCGGACCCAGCCGTCGCGCAGCGTGGCCGCGGTGAGCCCGGGATCGCCCAGGTAGCCGGTCATGACCTGCGGCGAGCGCGTCCACACCTCGCCCACCTCGCCGTCCGGCACGCGAGCCCCGCGCTCGTCGCGGATCTCCAGCTCCACCCCCGCCACGGCCCGGCCCACGGACGCGAGCAGCCCCGGCCGCGCGTGGTCGGCGGGCGACAGGGTGGTGACGAACCCGCCCTCGGTCAGCCCGTACGACTGCCGCACCACGCGGCCCAGCGCCTCGACGGCCTCCCGGCTGCGGGCCGGCACCGCCGGGGCTCCCCCGTACAGGATCTGGCGCACGCCGGGCACGTGGCCGAGCCGCCGGGCCAGGCCGTAGAAGCCGAACGGCGGCCCGGCCAGCACATGGGTGACGCCCTCGCGGGCGATCAGCTCGCGTTCGCGCCCGGCGTCCTCGCCGGTCGCCAGGACCGCCGTGCCGCCGGTCGCCAGCGTCCACAGCGCGGTCAGCGTGGGCAGGTGGAAGCCCGGCCACACCAGGAAGCGCCACGCCCCGGGCCCAATCAGCGCCCTGGCCGCGCCGAGCTGCGCGGCCTCGACGGCATGGCTGTAGGCGACGGCCTTGCGCTCCCCCGTCGTGCCGTTGGTGAACGTCACCGACGCCAGGCCCCGGCCGGCCGGGATCGTCGCCGTCCCGGCGCCCGCGGTGGCGAGCAGCCGGTCGAGCGGGCCGTGGACGGGCACCGGGCAGATCCGCAGCAGCGCCTCGGCGTCCTCCTGCCGCCCGGCCTCGTACAGCAGAGTCGTGGCGCCCGTCGCGCGCATCGCGCGGGCGGCGGTCTCCGGCGGCAGCCCGGCGGGCACCAGGATGGCCGGGCAGCCGAGCGCGAGCGTCACGAGCCGTCCGGCAAGCGACTCCGGCCGACCGCCGTACAGCAGGGCGATCGCCTGCCCGGCGCGCACGCCGCGCGCCTCCAGAGCGGCGGCGGCCGAGGCCGTCATGGCCAGCACCCGCTCCCCGCTCAACCGCTCCTGCCCGCACACCAGCGCGTCCCGGGGCCCGGCCGCGGTCAGCCCGCGCACCAGCGCCTCCCCGAACCCGGGCGTCCGGGCGGGCCTGGACCGCCCGGAGGCCCGGCGGCCGGCCCGCAACGGGTCCGGCCCGCCGGGCGGAACCCGGCGGGCCGTCGTCCCGCTCATCCCGCCCGCCTGCCCAGCAGCACCGGCAGCGACCGGGTGCTGTTGCCCAGCACCGTGCCCAGCGGCCGGGTGCCGCTGGCGGGCCCGGCGAGCTTCATCTCCGGGAAGGCCGTGAACAGCGCGGCCAGCGCCACCTCGCCCTCCATCCGGGCCAGCGGCGCCCCCAGGCAGAAGTGCGGCCCGTGCCCGAACGACAGGTGCCCCGACTGCGGCGCCGCCGCGTCGAACCGGCAGGCCCGCTCGCCGTACTGGTCGGGGTCGCGCCCGGCGGAGGCGAAGCAGGCCAGCACCGCCTCCCCCTTCCGCACCGTGACCCCGTCGATCTCCAGGTCCCGTACGGCGTAGCGCATCGGGAAGTGGGCGACCGGCGAGTCCCAGCGCAGCGTCTCCTCCACGACCGCGCTCCACGGCAGCGAGCCGCCGAGCACGAGGTCGAGCTGGCCCGGCTGGGTGAGCATGGCCCGGATGGCGTTGGTGATGAGGTTGACGGTCGTCACGTGCCCGGCGATGAACAGCAGCTCGATCGTGTCGAGCAGCTCCGAGCGCGTCAGCCGCTCCCCGTCCTGCTCGCGCACGCTGATCAGGTCGGTGATCACGTCCTCGCCCGGCGTGCCGCGCCGCACCTCGATGACCTTGTCGAGCAGCACGTACAGGGCGTCGCGGGAGCCGCTGACGTCGTCCGGGCCGTCGCCGACGCGGGCGGCCACGTCGGTGAGCTCGTGCAGCTCGTCGCGCATGCCGGGCGGGATGCCCATCAGCTCGGAGATGACGTCGCGCGGCAGCGGGTAGGCGTAGTGCAGCCGCAGGTCGACGGGCTCGGGCGGCAGTGCGGCCAGCTCGTCGACGAGCGCGGCGGCCATCCGCTCGATCCTGGGCCGCAGCCCCTGCACCCGGCGGGCGGTGAACGCCTTGATCAGCGGCCCGCGCAGGCGCTTGTGGGTCTCGCCCTCGGAGTTCAGCATGGACGTGTCCGAGGTGATCTTCTCCACGGCCGTGGCCTTGCGGACGGCGGCCCGGCCCTCCGGAGCCCAGTGGCTGACGTCCCTGGACAGGTCGGGGTGGGCCAGCACGGCCGCCAGCGTCGCGTAGCGGGTGGCCGCCCACGCGCGCACCCCCTCGACCTCGACCGGGACCAGCGGCCCCGCCTCCCGCAGCCGCTCGTTGTCGGCGTGCACGTCCGGGGTGGCCGGGTCGAGCACGAAGGCCCGCCCGGTCTCCCGGCTCTCCTGTTCGGTCGTCATGGTCATCCGGCCCTTTCCACGGCCAGGTCCGCGACGTCGAGCCACGGGTCCTTGCCCAGGTAGAGATCGCGGACGAGCTCCCCGGCGGCGGGCGCGTTGCACAGCCCGTGCCCGGAGAACCCGGCCGCGTACAGGAACGCGGGCGGCCCTGGCCGGTGCCCGATGAACGCCGTCTTGTCCGGGCTGGCGTCCCGCACGCCGCTGATCGCCGGGTGCAGCGCCACCCCGGCCAGGCGCGGGTACGTGTCGGCCAGCCGCTCCGCGACGCGGGCGCGCCAGGCCTCCCTGTCCCGGTCCGGGTAGCCCATGCCGATCAGGATCCGGTCCCCGCGCAGCCGCATGAGCAGGCCGCTCGCCGCGTGCAGGGTGACCGGGACGGACGGGATGGGCGACAGCTCGGTCAGCGGGTCGGTCAGCAGCAGCTCCTGGGTGACCGGCTCGGTGAGCGGCAGGTCGACGCCCGCCGACCGGGCGAGCGGCGCGGACCAGGCGCCGGCGGCGCACACGACGGCCTCGGCCGTGATCGTGCCGTCGGTGGTCTCGACCCGGCCCCGGTCGGGGTCGACGGAGAGCACCGGGCAGCCGGTGCGCAGCTTCGCCCCGGCCCGCCTGGCGCCCTCGGCGTATCCGGCCACGATCGCCGCCGTGTCCGACACGTACGCCTGGGGCGACCAGGCGGCGGCCAGCAGCGGCAGGTCGGGGCCGACGAGCGGGTTGAGCCGGCGGGCCTCTCCCGCGTCGACGAGCTCGACCCGCACCCCGGCCGCCCGCTGCGCGGGCAGCTCGGCCTCGATCGCCGCCACCTGTTCCGGCTCGGTGAGCAGCACCAGGTAGCCGACCTGCCGCAGCGGCACCTGGGCGGCCGGCCGCGACCCGAAGGCCTGGTAGGCCTCCAGGCTGCGGACGGCCATCGCCGAGCTGACCGGGTTGCCCGCGAAGTACGACCTGACGACGTCGGCCGTGGCCCTCGACGCGCCGGACCCGAGCTCGCCGCGCTCCAGCAGCACGGTGCGCACCCCGGCCTCGGCCAGGTGGTAGGCGATCGACAGGCCGATGACCCCGCCGCCGATGACGACGACCTGCGCCTGCGCGTTCACCCGAGCGCTCGCACGCGCCGCAGGTGGTCGCCCACCTGCCAGGGGAACAGATGCAGGTTCCAGCCGCCGAGGCAGTTGACGTACAGGGCCATGTGCGACATGACCGCGACGAAGTCCTCGCGGTCGTCGAGCCGGTCCAGGACGTCGAACAGCCTCTCGGTGAACCCCCACAGCGTCTGCAGGCCGCAGTAGCCGAGGAACTCGGCCGGGGTCTTGGCCAGGACCCTGGCCATCTGGTGCAGCGACTCCATCGGCATCTGCTCGTAGGCGGCCCGCACCAGCCCGCCGTAGCAGGCGTAGCCGAGCGGCCGGGTCTCGCCGTTGACGAACAGCAGGGTCGTGAGGACGGTCTCGAAGCTGCCCGCGTTCGAGGTGATGCGGCCTTCGTGCAGGTCGACCAGCTCCTGCGGCGGGACCAGCCAGATCCGCTCGGTCTCGGCGTGCAGGTCGGCGATCAGGGCGTCGACCTCCGGGTCGGAGACGGTCAGGCGGGGCAGGCTGTGCCCGAAGCTCTCACCGGCCCTTCTGACCTCGGCGATGACGGGTTTCTTGGTGCGGTAGACCGCCTCCCAGACGGCCTGGCCGGCTTCGACGAGCGTGTCGAGGTCGCCTTCGGTGATGCGGCCGATGGGCGTGGCCGGCATCGGCTCGGTGAGTTCGCCGTACTTGATCCCGAGGTGTTGCAGCCGGGATGAGAAGATCGTGCCGTCGGGCACGGTCCGCCGGTCCACCGAGTGCGTGGCTGCTTGGTGCAGCATCTGGTGGACCGGTGCTACGTGATAGAGGTGATGGCCCGCCACCAGGGCATGGCCCTGCAGGCTGCGGTACGGCAGCGCGTCCCACAGGCTCTGTGCCAGAGCGGCGTTGCGCTCGTCCAGTTCTGCCGTGACGGCCATGCCCAAGCTGGGCCAGCCGATTTCTACGCGTCTCACAGTAGTCACAGTGTGTATTTGTACCCATGCATATCGTGACATATCAGGAGGGGTGCCTGGTTGTCCTTTGCGTTGTTACGCTCGGCTGGCCAAGTAAGCGCTTCCTTGCCCCCGGAGGGACGATGCACTGCGATCCACGGTTCGCCCGCGTGCGCGAGGTGTTCGAGCGGCAGTTCGCCGACGGACAGGAGCTCGGCGCCGCCTTCGCCGTCTACCATCGCGGCGAGCTGGTCGTCGACCTGTGGGACGGGATCGCCGACCGGCACACCGGGCGGCCGTGGCTGCGCGACACCCCGGCGTTCGCGTACTCCTGCACCAAGGCGCTCACCGCGACCGTCCTGCTCCAGCTCGCCGAGCGCGGGCTGGTGGACCTGGCCGCGCCGGTGGCCGACGTGTGGCCGGAGTTCGCCGCCCGTGCGGTCACCGTCGAGCATCTGCTCACCCACCAGGCCGGGCTGCCGGTGATCGAGACGCCGGTGCCCGTGGCGGAGTTCGGCGACCAGCCGGCGATGGCCGCCCGGCTGGCGGGCCAGGAGCCGCTGTGGGAGCCCGGGTCGGCGCACGGCTATCACGCGCTCACGTACGGGTTCCTCGTCGGCGAGGTCGTGCGGCGGGTGACGGGCAAGTCCGTCGGCGAGCTGGTGGCGGCGGAGATCGCCGGGCCGCTCGGGCTGGACCTGTGGATGGGCGCGCCGGACGACGTCATCGCCCGCGCCGCCCGGATCACGGGCCCCGCCCGCCGCCCCGCGACGCCCGCCCCGGAGCCCGCCGCGGAGCCCGTCCCGGAGGCCCCCTCGGAGACCCCTTCGGAGACCGTCGCGCCCCGTGAGGCCCCTGGTGGGGGTGACGTGATCGACCGGATGGCCGCGGCGGCGCGGGACCCGGAGAGCCTGATGAACCGGGCGCTCGGTAACCCGGCGATGCGGCTCCTCGACGGCGGCGCGAACCACCCCGTCATCCTGCGCGCGGGCTGGCCGGCGGCGGGCGTCGTCACCACGGCCGCCGGACTGGCCGGCTTCTACCGGGCGCTGGTGGCGGGCGAGCTGCTGCGGCCCGCGACGCTGGCCGACGCGATCCGGCCCCGGGTCGCGGGGCCCGACCGGGTGCTGGTGGTCGACAGCTCGTTCGGGCTCGGGTTCATGCGGCCGTCGATGACGTTCCTGATGCCGTCGCGCACGGCGTTCGGGCACAGCGGGATGGGCGGGTTCCTCGGGCTGGGCGATCCGGAGCACGAGCTGGCCGTGGGCTACGTGATGAACCGGATGGCCGACATGGTGTCGGGCAGCATGCGGGCCTACCACCTGACGGAGGCGGTGTACGCGTCGCTGCCGGATATTTCGTGACAACCGGAACCTCGGGTGAGAACGTCGAATCCTGGACGGTCTGCCTTGGGGGTTCCACTTGGTCCCTGGTTATCGCGACGTACGCCAGCTGGGCGAGGGCCGGACCGGCCGCGTCTTCCTCTCCACGTACCAGGCCACCGGGGCGCACGTGGCCGTCAAGTACCTGAACGCCACCCTGCGCCGCGACGACGCCTTCATGGCCCGCTTCGCCGAGGACGCCGCGATCCTGGTGGACCTCGACGACCCCGGCGTGGCCAGGACGTACGAGTACGTGCGGACGGGCAGCCGGGCGGCGGTCGTGACCGAGCTGGTCGACGGGGTGTCGCTGCGCGCGATCCTGGCCGAGCACGGCCGGGTGCGCCCCGAGGCCGCGCTCGCCCTGGTCAAGGCCGTGCTGGGCGGTCTGGCCGCCGCCCACGAGCGGGGGCTGGCGCACCGCGACGTCCAGCCGGGCAACGTGCTCGTCCAGGCCGACGGGGCCGTCAAGCTGACCGACTTCGGCGTCGTGGCGCACGCCGAGGAGCCCGGCGTCCCGCCCGGCAGCCCGCCGTACATGTCGCCCGAGCTGTGGACGCGCGGCGAGGCCGGGCCGCCCGCCGACCTGTACGCGACGGCGTGCGTGCTCTTCGAGGCCGTACGGGGCCGCGTGCCCTACCGGGGTGACAGCGTCCCGGCGCTGCGCGACAGGCACCTGGTGGAGCCGGTGCCGCTGGAGGTCGCCCCGGACTCCCTGCGCAACCTGCTCCGCCTCGGCCTCGCCAAGGACCCCGCCGCCCGGTTCGCCTCGGCCCGCCGGTTCGCCGCCGAGCTGGAACGTGACGCCCTCACCGCGTACGGGCCCGAATGGGAGAAACGCGGACGCCGCCACCTGGGCGAGCTGGCCACCCTGCTGGCCCTCCGGTTCCCGCTGGCCGACGCGGCCCCGGCCGCACGCCCTCGCGCAGAGGTCACTGCTCGCAGCTCCCCCGCCGCCTCCCCGTCCGGGGACGCGCCCCGGCCCTCCCGTGGGGCGCGGAGGGGGCGCGGGACGGCGTGGGCGGCCGGGGTGCCGACGCATCTGTGGCTGGCGGGCGCGACGGTGGTGGCGGTGGCGGTCACGCTGCTGATGGCCGAGGGCCGGGTCCCGCCGGGCGCGGTGCTGCTCCCCCCGGACGACACTCCGAGCGCGCTGGACCCGGTCACCACCCTCGACAGGCGCGACCCGCCGGACACCCCGCCGCCCGGCACCGCGCCCCCCGCCGACCGCCGCGCCACGCGCACGCCTACACGCACGCCGCCGTCCACGCCCCGGGCCCCTACGGCGACGGCGTCGGCGGTGCGGCCGTCCGCCGCGCCCACCCCGTCCCCGACCCCGCCCCCGACCCCGACCCGGCCGCCGGCTCCCCCGTCGGTGCGGGAGGCGGGCGTCCTGGCCTGGGACGGCTCGGCGGGCTCGGTGCGCGTCCTGGCCGACGGCCCGGGCCCCGTACGCCTGCGGATCGCGTACCTGCGACGGGAGAACGGCGGCGAGGCCCGCGAGGTGGGCCAGGAGACGCACACCCTCACGGGCCGCACCGCGTACACGGCCCAGGTGGGCCGCACCCCTGCGGCGGTGCCCTGCGGCGACCGGGCGTACCTGGCGATCCTCGCCATGACGGAGCCGGCCGCCGCCAACGGCCCCCAGATCCGCGAGGTGCCCGTGGACGGCCCGCCGTGCCCGACCCGCACCCCCGCCACGCCGTCCCCGTCGCCCGCCACCACCCGCCCGACCCCGGAGGCTGCCCCGGCCACCGGCTGAGGCCGGGCACACAGCAGGATGCGGCGGCGCGCCCGGACGCCGGATGCTGGGAGCACGACCAGCTCAGGGGAGGCCAGTGTGAGGCTCGGCAACGTGCTGATTCCCGTCACCGATCTGGACCAGGCGATCGCGTTCTACGGGCTGCCGGTGCGGTTCCGGGACGGCGACAGGTTCGCGGCGCTGGACGCGGGCGGGGTGACGATCGCGCTGGCCGGTCCGGCCGAGCACGTCACCGCGTCGGCCGCGCCCTCGTACCGGGTGGACGACACGGCGGCGGCGGTGGCGGAGCTGGCGGCGCGCGGCGCCGAGGTGGTGCGGGCGCCGGAGGCGGGGCCGCACGAGACCCGGGCGGTGCTGCGCGACCCGTCGGGCAACGTCTTCGTGCTCTATTCGCCGCTCTGAGCGGCGCCCCGGACCGGCAGCCCGTCGCGCACCCAGGCGGCGGGGGTGACGAACAGCCCGGCCGCCTCCACGAGCACCGTGCCGTCGGGCGCGCTGATGCGGCCGCCGGCCCAGTTCTTGCGGCCCTCCGACCGCGTGTGCTCGGCCGTGGCGACGACGGGGGCGCCGTACGGGACCATCGCCCGGTAGGTCATGGTGAGCGAGACGGTCACGCCCGCGAACCCGGCGGCGGCGTTGGCCTGGCCGAGCAGGTGGTCGAGCACCATCGCGCTGATGCCGCCGTGGACGCCGCCGGGCGGCCCCTCGTGCAGCGGCCGGAACGTCACCTCGGCCCGCACCCCGGCCGCTGTCCGCTCGACGACGAGCGGGAGGGCGAACGGGTTCGCCGCGCCCACGACGGCGTTGCCGAGGGCGCGCAGGCTGCCGTCGGGGGCGATCTCGTACGGGTGCGGGGCCTGGCCGGTGGATCCGCCGAGCCGCCTGGTCAGGGCCTCCAGCTCGGCGGCGACGGCGGCCAGCTCGTCCGGGGGCGCGCCGGTGGTGGCCACGGCGTCCATGAGGCGTCTGGTCCGCTCGGCCAGCTCGGTCAGCGCCTCAGCTCTGGCTCCGTCGGTGGCGGCCTCGATCGTCATGATGGTCCACGCTACCGAATTCCGTTCTAAACGGGAACGACACGCCCGGTTCGGTAGATCTTTTGAGGTTTTATCACCTTTGTCGTGACACTTCCGTAACATAGCTGACCTGCGGTATCGGCCATGGACAACGGATGGCAGTGTCTTTGCGCGTGCTTGACCTGCCGTTACGTGCCGGTAGCCTCCTGCATCACGGACGAACACAGGTCTCCGGTTCGTCACGACCGTCCCAGGACTACCCCTGGTACCCCGGGACGCTCGTGCCGAAACCGGCCCGGCTCGGAAGGGTTCCCCCGCACTTCCATGACGACCCCAGAGATGAAGAAGTTCATCGATCTTCTCGAGAGCCAGCTCGGCTACTCGGAGAAGGCCGGCGCGTACACCAAGTTCGGCGACTGGTACGGCTCCAACGTCGAGTTCGACGCCGACTACACCGGCGCGCCCTGGTGCGACATGTTCCTCTCCTGGGCGGCCACCAAGCTCGGGTACGAGGAGTGGATGGGGCAGTTCGCCTGGACCGTGGCGCACGCCAAGTGGTTCAAGCGGCAGGACGCCTGGGGCACCAAGCCGCAGCCCGGCGCGTTCGTCTTCTACGACTGGAGCGGCACCAACGACATCGACCGCATCGACCACGTCGGGGTCGTCACCCGCGTCGAGGGCGGCCGGATCTTCACCATCGAGGGCAACATCGACGGCGGCGTCGCCAAACGCAAGGAACGCGACACCAGCAAGGTCGTCGGCTACGGCTACCCGTGGAAGATCAAGGAACGGCTGGACGAGAAGGAGGCCCAGCGCGTCCTGAAGGAGGCCGGCACCCGATCCGCCGAGGCCGGCACCTCCCAGCCGTCCGAGCAGCTCACGACGCTGATCCCGCGCGCCGAGAGCGACCTGCGCATTCCCCTCGCCGCCCCCACGCCCGGCGCCCGCACCGGCTCGCTGCAGAACCTGGAGATCGCCTCGCCCGACTCCGGGCGGACCGAGTCAGGGCGCACCCAGCCCAAGACCGAGTCCCGCACGCGGCCCGACGCCCCCGCCACGGCCGCCAAGCCCTCCAAGGACGCCAAGACCGCCACCGCGCCCCAGTCCCAGGTGGGAGCGCCGTCCACCGACGGCAAGGCCGCCTCCGCCGCGCCCAAGCCCGGCAAGCACGCCAAGCACTCGACCGCCGACACCAGCGCGGCCACCACCGGGCCGATGCCCGCCATCGTGGACGCCTCCATCGCCACCCCGGCCGCGCCCGCCGACTCCACCACGCTGGTCACCTCCGCCCTCGTCGCGGCGCTCGCGGTGCTGGCCATCGCCAAGACCAGGAGCCTGCGCCTGCGCCCGGCCGGCCGTGCCGTCGCCGCTGTCGCCGCGCCTCCCGCCGCCCCGGCCCACCGCCGCCGCAAGCCGCGCAAGCGCGTCTCCCTGGCCGCCAGGCGCGACGCCGTCGAGCTCGCCGCGCCGCCCAAGCTCCTGGACGCCGCCGAGCCCGTCAGCGCGCTCCGCTCCCTCCAGGACACCGCCACGCCGGTCACCACCCCGCGTGAGCCCCTCGTCGTCCCCACGCCCGCACCGGCGACCACGGGGCCGTTCGAGCCCATCGTCATCCCGGTCACCGCCTCGGTCGCCCCCATCGTCATCCCCCCGGCGACCACCCCCTTCAACGCCTTCACCCGCCTCCCGGAAACCACCGGGGAGTTCGCCCGCATCCCGGCAGGGACCGGGGAGTTCGACCGCCTGCCGGAAACCACAGGCGAGTTCGCGCGCGTCCCGGCGACCACCGGGGAGTTCGACCGCATCCCGGCGACCACTGGGGAGTTCGCGCGGCCGGTGTTCTCGGACGGGGCCGCGCTCGTGCCCGGGGGCAGCGCCGACACGTTCGACGCGTTCGACGCGTTCGCCCGGCCTCCCGTCCGCCAGCACGGTTACGCCGGGCGGCGGAGGCGCTACGAGCACCCGATCGAGGAGCCGGGGTTCGCCGCCGACGCTCCCCCGCGCGGGCGCCGGCACCGCAACGGGGGCGTGTCGCCGCAGTACCTGGAGCCGTTCGCGCAGGACGCGCCGCTGCGTGGCCGCCGCCACCGCACGGCCGCCCAGCAGGCCCGTACGGCGGCGCACCAGCAGATGGCGCTGACGGGCCCGCCCCAGCGGCAGTCGTCGGAGGACACCGCCCCCTCCCGGGGCGGCGGCGCCCGCCGCACGGCCCACCAGCGCCGGGGCCGTCACCGCGCCTGACCGGACCCCCGGGCCGGAGGGCGGGCGACGGGCCCGCCCTATGCTCGGGAGGACCACGAGCCGCGAAGGAGCCTCATGTCCTACCCCGAACCCCGCTATTTCGGCGAGAGCGGCGAGCGGAACGCCGTGCTGCGCCCCGCCGACGCGCCGCCCGACCTGCGGATGGGCGGCGGAGGCGCCGCCCACTACCTGGGCACGGGCGCGAGCACGAACGGCGCGTTCGGGCTCTACCGGTGGGAGATGGGGCCGCGGCCGTCAGGCCCGGCGCCGCACTTCCACCGGACCATCACCGAGTCCTTCTACGTGCTGTCCGGCACGATCTGGCTCTACGACGGCACGACCTGGATCGACGGGAAGCCGGGCGACTTCCTGTTCGTGCCCGAGGGCGGCGTCCACGCCTTCCGCAACGAGTCCGGCGAGCCGGCGTCGATGCTGATCCTTTTCACGCCGGGCGCGCCGCGGGAGGCGTACTTCGAGGAGAGCGTGGCGCTGATGGCGAGCGGCCGGCAGCCCAGCGCCGAGGAGCTGGCCGACCTCTACCTGCGCCACGACCAGTACATGGTTTAGATCAGACCCAGGGCGAGCATCGCGTCGGCCACGCGGCGGAAGCCGTCGATGTTGGAGCCGGCGACGTAGTTGCCCGGCATGCCGTACTCGTCGGCGGTCTGCAGGCAGCGGCCGTGGATGTCGCGCATGATCTCCTGGAGCCGGTGCTCGGAGAACTCGAACGTCCAGGAGTCGCGGCTGGCGTTCTGCTGCATCTCCAGGGCGCTGGTGGCGACGCCGCCGGCGTTGGCGGCCTTGCCGGGGCCGAAGGCCACGCCCGCGTCAAGGAAGACCTTGATGCCTTCGGGCGTGGTGGGCATGTTGGCGCCCTCGCCGACGGCCAGCAGGCCGCCTTCGACGAGGTGGGCGGCGTCGCGGCCGGTGATCTCGTTCTGCGTGGCCGACGGCATGGCGACCTGGCAGGGCACCTCCCACACGCTGCGGCCGGGCACGAACGAGACGTGCTCGCCGCGGCGCTCGGCGTAGACGTCGAGCCGGGCGCGCTCGACCTGCTTGACCTGCTTGAGCAGCTCCAGGTCGATGCCCTTGTCGTCGAGGACGTAGCCGGAGGAGTCGGAGCAGGCCACGACCGTGCCGCCGAGCTGCTGGACCTTCTCGATGGTGTAGACGGCGACGTTGCCGGAGCCGGAGACGACGACCCGCTTGCCGTCGAACGACGTGCCGCGCGCCTTGAGCATCTCGTCCACGAAGAAGGCGCACCCGTAGCCGGTGGCCTCGGTGCGTACCTGGGCGCCGCCGTAGGCGAGGCCCTTGCCGGTGATGACGCCGGACTCGTACCGGTTGGTGATGCGCTTGTACTGGCCGAACAGGAAGCCGACCTCGCGCCCGCCGACGCCGATGTCACCGGCGGGGACGTCGGTGTACTCGCCGATGTGGCGGTAGAGCTCGGTCATGAAGCTCTGGCAGAAGCGCATGATCTCGCGCTCCGAGCGGCCCTTGGGGTCGAAGTCGGAGCCGCCCTTGCCGCCGCCGATGGGCAGCCCGGTGAGGCTGTTCTTGAAGATCTGCTCGAAGCCGAGGAACTTCACGATTCCCAGGTAGACGGACGGGTGAAAGCGCAGGCCGCCTTTGTACGGGCCGAGGGCGCTGTTGAACTCGACCCGGAAGCCGCGGTTGATGTGCACCTCGCCGCGGTCGTCCTCCCACGGCACGCGGAAGATGATCTGCCGCTCGGGCTCGCAAATACGCTCTATGATCTTCGATTCGGCGTATTCAGGGTGCTTGCCGAGCACTGGGCCGATGCTTTCCAGCACCTCGCGCACCGCCTGGTGGAACTCGATCTCCCCAGGATTGCGGCGCAGGACGTTGTCATAGATCGACGACAGTTTCTCGTGCAACACGGATTCTCCCCACTCATTTGCATTCGCCCCTCACCTTAAGAGGTGCGCATTTGTGAGAAGTCGCCGGGACCCCGAAACGGGTCGCACGCTGCGTGACGGACTCTTACTCTGTGTGGCGAACGCGAACCCCCACGAGGAGACACGATGATCCGCGACTTCGCCCTGGCCGCCCTCGCGGGCGCCGCGCTCGGCACCGCCTCCCCCGCGCAGGCGACCGACGTGCCCGCCTACACCTGCGACAACCTGCGCGGCGACCCGGCGACGACCGTGCTGTACGGCTCCTGCGAGGCCACTCCTGGGGCGGTCACCTCGGGTGCGTTCACCGGCGAGGTGACCGGCCAGACCCGGCAGTACGCGATCCGCATCCGGTGCACCGGCGGCGGCCGGGCGGCGCTGCCGGGCGAGGTCCTGATGCAGGACTGCACCCGCGTCGGTTAGCTCCCGCCGTGGGCGCCCTCGACGGGCCGGCGGCCGGGCAGCAGCCGGACGAGCCCGCAGCAGGCCACGAGGGCCGCGGCGACCACCGTCAGCCCGGCGGTGACGCCGCCGGCGGTGTGGAGGTAGACGGTGGTGATGGCGGCGGCGCCGACGCTGTTGGCCAGTTGCTGGCTGGCCGACAGGGCGCCGCTGGCGCTGCCCGACTCCCTGGCGTCGACGCCGCCGAGCGTGACCTGGTAGACGCTGCCGAAGCAGGAGCCCAGGCCGAGCCCGATGACGAGGACGGGCGGGACGAGCGCCCAGACGGCCGGTCCGGTGCCCAGCACGAGCAGCCAGAGCGCGCCGGTGAGCGTGATGAGCAGCCCGGTCAGGATGAGCCTGCGGCCGAGGCGGTCCAGCAGCCGGTGCGAGGCGACGGAGGCGACGACGATGCCGGCGGCGAGCGGCGCCAGGCTGGCGGACGCCTGGGTGGGCGTCCGGTGCAGCGCGTCCTGGAGGAAGAGCGCGAGCAGGAACAGCAGGCCGGAGACCGCGGCGTTGAACACCAGGCCGAGGGTCAGCCCGGAGACGAAGCCGCGGTTGCGCAGCAGTGAGGGTTCGATGAGCGGGCTCGGCGCGGTGCGCTGACGCCGGGCGAACAGGACGAAGAACGCCGCTCCCGCCGCCAGGCAGGCGACGGCCCGGGGCGTCCAGCCGTGGCCCGCGCCGTCGATGAGCCCGTACAGCAGGCCGAGCATGGCGGCGGCGAGCAGGCCGGAGCCGGGGCCGTCGACCTTGACGGCGCGCTCCCCCTCGTCGCGGGGCAGCAGCCGGACGGCGAGGACGACCGCCAGGCCGCCCAGCACGATGTTGATCAGGAACATGGCGCGCCAGCCGAGGCCGAGCAGGTCGGCGTCGATGAGGACGCCGGCCAGGATCGGCCCGCCGATGGACGCCAGGCCGAGGGCGGGGGCGAAGACGCCGAACGCCTTGCCGAGCTCCTCGCGGGGGAACACGGCGCCGAGGATGCCGAACCCCTGCGGGATCAGCAGCGCCCCCAGCGCCCCCTGGAGCAGCCGGAAGACGACGATCGAGACCGGGTCCCAGGCCAGGCCGCAGGCGACGGAGGCGAGGGTGAAGCCGGTGACGCCGATGAGGAACAGGCGGCGGCGGCCGTACTTGTCGCCCAGGCGGCCGCCGACGACGAGCAGGACTCCCATGGACAGCGCGTAGGCGCTGCCGAGCCATTGGATGAGGGGCTCGCCGCCGGACAGGTCGGCGGCGATGGTGGGCGCGGCGAGGTTGGTGATCGTCGCGTCGAGGAGGTCGAGGATGGCGGCGAACAGGACGACGGCCAGGACGGCCCAGCGTCTCCGGCCGGTGGTCACAACTGTGGACAAGGGGGGTTCTCTCGTTCAGCGCCGGGTGAAGGCGGCGGCGTTCTCGGCGGCCCACTGGCGGAAGGTGCGGGCGGGGGTGCCGAGGAGGGTCTGGGTGGTGTCGGCGATGGCGGCGGGCTGCCGGGAGGCGGTGGCCCACCAGGCGAGGAGCGATCCGGCGGACGCGGCCGGCATGTAGCGGGCGAGCTGGCGCTCGGCCTCCTCGTGGGTGATCCGGACGACGGGGATCTCGTGCCCGGCGACCTCGGACAGGATGGCGAGCTGCTGCCTGAAGGTGAGCCCTTCGGGGCCGGTGAGCGTGATCGCGCGGCCCCGGAGCCGGGTGCCGGTCAGCGCCTCGCAGGCGACGTCGGCGATGTCGGCGGAGTGGATGGGCGCGAGTTCGGCGTCGGGGTAGGCGAGCTGGACGGGCCGGCCCTGGCTGATGTCGTACGCCCAGGCGAGGGCGTTGCCGGCGAAGGCGTCCGGCCGCAGGAACGTGCTCGGCAGGCCGGAGGCGGTCAGGGCCCGCTCGACCAGGAGGCTCTGGCTCGCCATGGGGTCGGTCTCGGCGTCGGGGCTCAGCACCGACGAGGACGACAGCAGGACGACGTGGCCGACGCCGGCGGCCTGGGCGGCCTTGGTGAAGGCGTCGATGCCGTCGGGGTCGGGATAGAGGAAGACCTGCTCGACGCCGTGCAGGGCCGGGCCGAACGTCTCCGGCCTGTCGAGGACGACCTCGCCGGTCTCGATCCCGGCGGGGACGGTGAGCTCGGCGGGGCGGGCGCTGGCGGCGCGGACGGGCAGCCCGGCGGCGTGGAGGCGGGCGACGAGCGCCTGGGCGACCTGGCCGCGGGCGCCGGTGACGAGGATGGTCATGGCAGCTCCATTCATTGACTGAAGACACATGCATGACAGCATGCATATAAAATCCTGTCAACATGTGCCCTCGGAGGTACGATTTACAAATGACGGACGATGAGCTGCTCGACGCCGTGGGTCCCGCGTTCTCCAAGCTGAGGCGCACCTCGCTGCTGGAGGTCGAGAACCCGATCTCCGCCAAGGACCTCAGCCGGACGCTCGTGCTCAACATCGTCCTGGAGCACCCCGGCGAGGAGGTCACCGTCGGCGGGGTGGCCGACCTGCTCGGCGTCGACCCCTCGGTGGCCAGCCGGATGGTCAGCGACAACATCAAGGCCGGCTACCTCGTCCGCGCCGCCTCCCAGCAGGACGGCCGCCGCACCGTCCTGCACCTCAGCCCGGAGGGCCGGGAGCTCATGGCCCGCTTCCGCCGCCACCAGCGGGCCGCCTACGAGTTCATCACCGCCGACTGGTCCGAGCGCGACCGGCTCGACTTCGCCCGCCTCATGCTCAAGTACGTCGACTCCCTGGCCACCCTCAGCGCCCGCAGGGCCCAGGACCCCCGGTAAAACCGCTGGCCGCGACGGCATCGGGCTGGCACACTTCCGACGATGCGCGCGTACGTCGAACAGATGGCGGCCAGGCTGGCCGAGGTGCCCGGGGTGCGGGGCGTGATGCTCGGCGGGAGCCGGGCGCGCGGCGAGCACGGGCCGGGCTCCGACTGGGACCTGGGCGTCTACTACCGGGGCGAGCTGGATCTCGGCGCGCTACGGGCGCTGGCCGGGCCGGGGGTCGAGGTGGCCGGGCCGGGCGGCTGGGGCCCGTGGGTGAACGGCGGCGCCTGGCTGACCGTCGGCGGCGTCGCGGTGGACTGGATCCTGCGTGACCTGGACCGGGTGGAGCGGGTGTGGGCCGACTGCCGGGAGGGCCGCTACGAGGTGGCGATCCAGGCCGGGCATCCGCTGGGCTTCTGGTCGCCGTGCTATCCGGGCGAGGTGGCGCTGGGCCAGGTGCTCGCGGATCCGTCGGGCGAGCTGGCGCGGCTGCGCGCGGAGGTCGCCGTCTATCCGGAGCCGCTGCGGCGGGCGCTGACGGCGGGCGCGTGGGAGGCGGAGTTCCTGACCGGGATCGCGGCCAAGAGCGCGGCCCGCGCCGACGGGCTGCACGTGGCGCTGTGCCTGTCGCGGGCGTTCGGCGTGCTGGCCCAGGCGCTGTACGCGGCCGATCGGCGCTGGTGCCTCAACGAGAAGGGCGCGCTGGCGGTCGCCGGGACGCTCCCGGCCGCGCCCGAGGGGTTCGCCGGGCGGGTGCGGGCGATCCTGGGCGCGCTCGGCCAGGACGCGGAGCCGCTGGCGGCGGCGGTGGAGGAGGCGCGGGCCCTGGTGGCCGAGACCCGCGCCGCCCTGGAGTGAGCCTCAGACGGTGACGCGCTCGGGCTCGCGGGCGGGCTCGGCGGGCCGCTCGTCCTCCTCGCCCTCCACCGACAGGTTGGGCAGCAGCCGGTCTAGCCAGCGCGGGCACCACCAGTTCCACCGCCCGAGCAGCACCATGGTCGCCGGGACGAGGAAGCCGCGGATCAGCGTGGCGTCCACCGCGATGGCCACCGCCAGCCCCACGCCGAACGTCTTGACCATCGGGTCGGGGTAGGCGATGAACGCGGTGAACACCGCGACCATGATGAGCGCCGCCGAGGTGATCACCCGCCCGGTGGAGCCGAGCCCCTCGGCCACGGCGCGCCGGTTGTCGCCGTGCTTCAGGTACGCCTGCCGCACGGCCGTCAGCAGGAACACCTCGTAATCCATCGACAGCCCGAACAGCACCGCGAACAGCAGCAACGGCACGTACGTCTCGATCGGCACGCTGAAGAACAGCGTCTCCAGGTACGAGGCGCCGGCCGGCGGGTCCATGCCGACGAGCCCGCTGCCGAGCCCGATGGAGAAGACGAGCGCGAGCGCCCCGAACGCGGTGCCGAGCGAGACCAGGTTCATCAGCGCCGCCTTGATCGCCACGATGGGCGCCCGGAAGGCCAGCAACAGCAGCAGCGCGCTGAGCAGCACCACGACGGCGATGACCAGCGGGGTGCGTTCGGAGATGCGGTCACCGGCGTCGGCCAGCGCGGCCACCTCGCCGCCCACGTGCACCTCGAACCCGGGCAGGTCCAGCCCTCTGATGGCCTTGACGACCTCCAGGGCCTCGGGGTCGCTGGGCGCGTGGTCGGGGATGACCTGGACCATCATCACGGTGCCGGACTCGCCGATCTCGCCGTCGGAGACGTGGCGGACGCCGTCGACGGTCTCGATCTCGTCCCGGAGCCGGTCCAGGTCGGCGTCCGTCACCGCGTGCGGCACCGTCGCCACGACGCTGACCGGCCCGTTGCTGCCGGGCCCGAACCCGACCTCCATGAGCTCGTACGCGCGCCGTCCCGGGTCGTCCTTGGCCCCGTAGCCCTCGTCGAGCGGCCCGAGCTGGAGCGACAGCGCGGGGGCGGCGAGCGCGCCGAGCAGCAGCACGCTGCCGATGAGCACCCGCCAGGGCCGGCGGGCCACCCACGCGCCGAGCGACCCCCACCCGGACGATTCGGGCCGCCTGCCGAGGAACGGCACCTTGAGCGCGTTCACCCGGTGGCCGAGCAGCCCGAGCTGGGCGGGGACGAGCGTGACGGCGGTGAGCACGGCGGTGACGACGGAGATGCCGGTGACCCAGCCGAGGGTGCGCAGCAGCGGGAAGCCGCCGAACATGAGCGCGCTGAGCGCGATGATGACGGTCCCGCCGGCGAATACCACGGCCCCGCCGGAGCTGGACACGGCGCCGCGCACGGCCTGCCGGACGGTGAGCCCGGTGGCGAGCAGCCGCCGGTGCCGCGACAGCAGGAACAGCGCGTAGTCGATGCCCACGCCGAGGCCGATCATCGTGGCCATGATGCCGGCCTGCTTGGGCACGTCCACGACGTGGCCGAGCAGCCCGATCACGCCCAGGCTGGAGGCGACGCTGACGAGCGCGGTGAAGATCGGCACGAGGGCGGCGGTGAGCGTGCCGAAGGCGAAGACCAGCACGAGCAGCGCGCACACGACGCCGATGACCTCGCTGGGCCCGGTCTTGATCTCCTTGTCGGCGGGGTTGCCGCTGGCGGCGGCGACGACCTCCAGCCCGGCCTGCCTGGCGGGCTCGGCGGCGTCGGACAGCGCCTGCGCCGTGGCGGCCTGCTGGGTGCTGTCGTGGCCGCTCAGCCGGACGGTGATCAGGCCGATCTGCAGGCTGGGCGACATCCCGGCGGCGCTGTAGGGCGTGCTGACCTCGTCGACGTGCGGCTGCTCGCGCAGCCGGTCGAGCGCCCGCTCGACGGCCGCCTTGCGCGGCTCGTCCAGCAGCGACCCGTCCGGCGAGTAGACCAGGAGCTGTACGGTGCCGCCGACCTCGTAGCCGGGGCCGAAGCCCGCGCGCATGAGGTCGTGGGCCCGCTGGCTGTCGGTGCCGGGGATGGCCACGTCGTTGCTGACCGGGCTGCCGAACACGAGGCTGCCGCCCATGAGCGCGGCGGCGGCGATGACCCATAATGCCAGGACGAGCCGGCCACGCCTGGCACACCATTCGCCCAGCCGGCCCAGAAAGCGTGACATCTCGCCTGTTCCCCCGTCCTGTACGCCCGTACAGGGATTTACGATAAAGCAGGCACGCCCCGGTGGAAATGAGACGATGACCACACCTGACGACACCCGCAGCCGCATCCTGGCCGCCGCCAGGGAGCTGTTCGCCGAGCGCGGCTACGCCCGCACCTCGCTGGCCGACATCGCCGCCGCCGTGGGCCTGACCAAGACCGCCGTCGCCTACCACTTCCACCCGAAGGACCGGCTGGCCACCGAGCTGCTAGCGCCGTGCGTGGAGGACATGCTCACGCTGCTCGGCACCGAGTTCGGCGGCGACAGGCGGGCCTTCGCCGAGGCGCTGACCGGGTTCGTGGTGCGCCACCGGGCGGTGGTCCGGCTGTTCATGGAGGACCTGGGCGGCGCCGACGACGCCCCGCCGGGCTCCACCGGCGAGGCGGTGCGCACGTTCCGCGACGAGTTGTTCGCCCGGCTGACCGGCCCCGACCCGGACGACGAGGCGCGGCTGCGCGGCTGGGCCGTGCTGGGCGCGCTGCAGCTCGGCGTCACGCAGACGATGGACCTGCCGGAGGAGCGGGTGCGCCGGTCGCTGGTGCGCGCGGTGCTGACGCTGGCCGGCTAGAGCCCGAGGACGTCGCGTTCGACCCGGTCGAGCGCGAGCCGCACCGCGCCCAGGGCCACGCCGTCGTCGCCGAACGTGGAGGTCACCACCTCGGGCCCGCTCAGGCACAGCTCGGCCAGGTGGCGGCGGAGCGGCGTCAGCAGCACGTCACCGGCCTGGGAGTAGGCGCCGCCGATCACCAGCAGGTCGGGGTCCACGGCCAGCACGAGCGCCGAGGCGCCGATCGCCAGGTTCTCGGCGTAGCGGTCGACGGCGCGCAGCGCGGCCCGGTCACCCGCCACCGCCCCCGCGAACACCTCCTCGGCGCTGCCCTCCTTGACCAGGGAGGTCGCGGCCTCCTCCCAGCCGACCTGGCGCAGCGTGCCGATCTCCCCGGCCGCGCCGGAGCGGCCCGGGTGCAGCCTGCCGCCGATCAGGATGCCCGCGCCGAGCCGGTGCCCGGCCAGGATGTAGACGACGTCGGAGGCGTGCTGGGCGCTGCCGCGCCAGTGCTCGGCGAGCGCGGCCAGGTTCGCGTCGTTGGCGGCCAGCGCGGTGCAGCCGAACCAGCGCCCGGCGATGCCCGCCAGGTCGACGCCGGTCCAGCCGGGCAGCGTGAGCGACAGCGACACCCGGCCCGAGCGGTCGACGATGCCGGAGGTGCCCGCCGCCAGCGCCCACACCCGGGTGCGGGCCACGCCGGCGCCGTCCACGCAGGCCAGGCAGGCGCGGCGGGCCACGTCGAGGCGTTCGGGGGCGGGCGCGCCGGCGGCGACGGGGACGCGCTCGCAGGCGACGACCTCGCCGTTGAGGTCGGCCAGCGTGACCACGACCCGGTCGCCGCTCACGTCCACGCCCACGACGTGGCCGGCGTCGGCGCGGAAGCCGAAGCGCCGGGCGGGCCGGCCCATCACGCCCCCGTCGGGCGGCACCTCCCGGACCCAGCCGCGCTCCCCCAGCTCGTCCAGCACCGCCTCCACGGTCTGCCGGGACAGCCCGGTGATGCGGCCGAGCTGGGTCAGCGTGGCCACGCCCTCCCGGCGCAGCGCGCGCAGCGTCACCTGGGTGTTGACCTTGCGCACCAGCGACGCGTCACCCGGCCGGAGGTCGGTCACTTACGAGACCTCTTTCCATAAGTTTCCTATTGACGAGTATGAGCCAGGATCCTAGCATCGGCCGACATACGTTAATCGGTTACATATGTGGAGGCGCACATGGTGACTCTCGCCGTCGTCGGCGCGGGTTCGCGGGGGACCGCGTACGCCCGCCACGCCGTCGACTCGGGCCTGGCGCGGGTGGTCGCGGTGGCGGACCCCGTGGCGAGCCGGCGCGACAGGTTCCCCGGCGCCGCGCCGTACGGGGACTGGCGCGAGCTGGCGGCGCTGCCGCGCCAGGCCGACGCGGTCATCATCGCCACCCAGGACCGCGACCACGTCGAGCCCGCGGTGCGCTTCGCCGAGCTGGGCTACGACATCCTGTTGGAGAAGCCGATGGCGGTCTCCGAGGACGACTGCCGGGCCATCGTCGCGGCGGCCGAACGCTCCGAGGCGATCTTCGCGGTCTGCCACGTGCTGCGCTACACGCCCTACACCCGGGCGCTCAAGGCGCTGCTCGACGCCGGGCGGATCGGCGAGATCGTCAGCGTCCAGCACCTGGAGCCGGTCGGCTGGTGGCACCAGGCCCACTCGTACGTGCGCGGCAACTGGCGCCGGGCCGACGAGTCCACGTTCATGCTGCTGGCCAAGTCCTGCCACGACCTGGACTGGCTGGTGCACCTGATGGGCAGGCAGGTGCGCAGGGTGTCGTCGTTCGGCGGGCTCAAGCACTTCCGCCCGGAGAACCGGCCCGCCGGGGCGACCGCGCGCTGCCTCGACTGCCCGGCCGAGCCCGGCTGCCCGTACTCCGCCCGGCGCATCTACCTGCCGCTGGCCGGGCAGGACCGCTGGCCGCTGTCGGTGCTCACCGACGACGTCTCCGAGCAGGGGGTCCTGGAGGCGCTGCGGACCGGCCCGTACGGCAGGTGCGTCTACGACTGCGACAACGACGTGGTCGACCACCAGGTCGTGAACATGGAGTTCGAGGGCGGCGCGACCGCCTCGTTCACCATGACCGGCTTCACCCCGGCCGCGCACCGGCAGACCCGGATCTTCGGCACCCGGGGCTCGATCGAGGGCGACGGCGAACTGCTGACCGTGCACGACTTCGTCACCGGCCGCGCCGAGACCGTCGACACGCGGGCCACCGGCGACGGCACCGCCGCCGGCGGGCACGGCGGTGGCGACGAGGGCCTGGTCAGGGCGTTCCTCGCCGCCGTGTCGAGCAGGGACCGCACGCCGATCCTGTCGTCGCCGGGCGAGAGCCTGCACAGCCACCTCATCGCCTGGGCCGCCGAGAGGTCGCGGCTCGACGGCGAGACCGTCACGCTGGAAGGAACCCCCACATGAGAACACGGCAGATCACGGCCCTGCTGGCGCTCGGCGCGAGCCTCGTGGCCTGCGGCTCGTCCGATCCCGAACCGGCCGCGCAGGGCGGCGGCGACGGGCGCGGGCCGATCACGTTCGTCGGCGGCAAGTTCGAGGCCGAGTCGGTCCAGAAGATCGTCGACGCCTGGAACGCCGCGCACCCGGACGAGAAGGCGACCGTGGTGCTGCTGCCCGAGGCCGCCGACGAGCAGCGCAGGAAGCTCGTCCAGAGCGCCCAGACCAAGTCCGACACCGGGGACGTGATCCTCATCGACGCGGTGTGGACCAGCGAGTTCGCCGCCAACCGGTGGATCGACGAGCTCAAGCTGGACACCTCGGCGTTCCTGCCGCCCACGGTCGAGACCGGCAAGTACCGCGGCAAGCTGTACGCGATGCCGATGTTCACCGGCACCGGGCTCCTCTACTACCGGACGGACCTGGTCAAGAAGCCGCCGAAGACCTGGGACGAGATGAGGCGGATCTGCGACGAGGTCCTGCCCGGGCAGAAGGGCATGGCCTGTTACGGCGGCCAGTTCGACAAGTACGAGGGCCTGACCGTCAACTTCTCCGAGGCCGTGCACTCCGCGGGCGGCGAGCTGGTCGACGCCTCCGGCAAGCCGCAGGTCACCGGTGACGGCGCCAAGAAGGCCGCCCAGTTCCTGGCCGACGGGTTCAAGAGCGGGATGATGCCGAAGGAGGCGATCACGTACAAGGAGGAAGAGGGACGGGTCGCCTTCCAGGACGGCAAGCTGCTCTTCTACCGCAACTGGGCCTACGGCTACGAGGCCGCGCAGAAGACCGACGGGTCCAGCAAGGTCGCCGGCAAGACGGACGTGGCGCCGATCCCCGGGCTGGACGGGCCGGGCGCGGGCACGCTCGGCGGCAACAACCTGGCCGTGTCGTCCTTCTCCAAGAACAAGCAGACGGCCAGGGACTTCGTCGCGTTCATGACCAGCGCCGAGCAGATGCGGGCGTTCGCGCTGTCCAGCTCGATGCCGGTGGCCACGGCAGCCGTCTACGACGACCCGGAGCTGATCAAGAAGTATCCGTATCTGCCGGCGCTCAAGGAGGGCATCCTGGCCGCCAAGCCGCGCCCGAGCGCGGTCCGCTACGGTGACGTGACCGCCGCCATCCAGGAGTCGGCCTACGCCGTCGTGACCGGTGCCAAGCCCGTCGACCAGGCCATGACCGAGCTGCAGGCGGCGCTCGGCCCGCTGCTCCAGCCGTGATGAGCAGGCCGCGCGGGCAGTCGTGGCTGGCGGCCGCGATGCTCTCCCCCACGATGATCGTGCTGGCGCTGGTGGTGTTCTACCCGCTGGTGGCGGCGATGCGCGAGTCGTTCTACACCAGCGGGCAGACGCTGGACGCGGACGGCTTCGTGGTGGAGGGCGAGCGGTTCGCCGGCCTGGCCAACTACGCCGGCGTCGCGGGTGAGCGCTTCCTGAACGCGGCGCTCAACACGACGCTGTTCACCGTGGTCACGGTCGGCCTGGAGGTGGTGCTCGGCGTCGCGATGGCGCTGGTCATGCAGCGCGCCTTCCGCGGCCGGGCCATCCTGCGGGCCAGCATCCTCATCCCGTGGGCGGTGCCGACCGCGGTCGCCGGCCTCATGTGGAAGTGGATCTTCCAGGCCGACGGCGTGGCGAACGCGCTGCTCGGCACCGAGATCCTGTGGACGGCCGACGGCCCGTGGGCCAAGCTCGCCGTGGTCGTCGCCGACGTGTGGAAGACCGCACCGTTCGTCGGCCTGCTCGTGCTGGCCGGGCTGCAGATCATCCCGTCGGAGGTGTACGAGGCCGCGCGGGTGGACGGCGCCTCGGCCGGGCAGCGGTTCCGCCGGATCACGCTGCCGCTGGTCAAGCCCGCGCTGCTGGTGGCCGTGCTGTTCCGGCTGATGGACGCGCTGCGGGTGTTCGACCTGCCGTACGTGCTCGTCGGGCCGCGCAAGCACTCGGTCGAGACGCTGTCGGGGCTGATCTGGGACGAGGCCACCCGGGTGCACTACGGGCCCGCCTCGGCGTACGGGACGGCGCTGTTCGTCTACATCGCGGTGATCGCGTTCGTGTTCGTCAAGCTGCTGGGGGCCGACCTGCTGAGCGACGTGCGGCAGCGGCGGAAGGAGGCCCGCGATGTGGGGTAGGGCCGGGATGATCGGCATCGCGCTGTACTGCCTGGTGCCGTTCTACTGGATGGTGGTGTCGAGCTTCCGCCGCACCTCCGACATTTACGAAATTTCGCCACTTCCCAGCCCGTGGTCGCTGGAGAGCTACGACGCGGTCTTCGCCGAGGGCATGGGGTTCGGCCGGTCGCTGGTCAACAGCCTCGTCGTCGCCGGCACCACGACCGCGGTCACGCTCGTCATCGGCACGCTGGCCGCCTACGCCCTGGCCCGGCTGCGCTTCCGGGGCAAGAACGTGATCCTGGCCCTGGTCATCGCGGTCTCCATGTTCCCCGGGGCGCTGCTCATCGTGCCGCTGCTCAAGCTGTTCACCTCGATCGGCTGGATCAACAGCTACCAGGCGATGATCGTGCCGTCGATGTCGTTCGCGCTGCCGCTGACCATCTGGAACCTGACCACGTTCTTCCGGCAGCTCCCCTACGACCTGGAGCAGGCCGCGATGATCGACGGCTGCACGCCCTTCGCCGCCTTCCGCCGGGTCATGGTGCCGCTGGCCGCGCCGGGCATCTTCACCACGGCCATCCTGGCCTTCATCGCCACCTGGAACGAGTTCATCATCGCGGTCACGATGGTCAACGACCAGGACGTCCAGACGGCCACCGTGCGCATCGCGCAGTTCACCGGGGCGGCCAAGTTCGACACGCCGTTCGGCACCCAGATGGCCGCGGGCGTGCTGGTCACGATCCCGCTGGTGCTCATGGTGCTGTTCTTCCAGCGCCGCATCGTCTCCGGGCTCACCGCCGGGGCCCTCAAGTGACTCTGCTACCTTTGTCCACTTCTTTCTGTTAAGTCGGTTGTGGAGGTGCGGGGCATGCGGCGGCGGCACGGAACGGTCATCGGCGGCGTCCTGGCGGCCTGCCTGGTCGCGGGCTGCTCCGGACTGCCCGGCCCCGACCGGCCCGCCCGTCAGCAGCCCCCCTCCCCGTCCGCCGCCCCGGCGGCGGCCGTGGTCTCCCAGCAGGAGGCCGCCGCCGTCCTCGACGACTACGTCAAGCGCAACAACGCCGCCAACAAGGCCAGGAGCGACGAACTGCTCGCCGCGTACGAGGCCGGCTCCAGCTACGCCATCGACCGCGCCGCCTACGCCTCCAGCCGCGCCCTCTCCAGGACGACCGAGTACGTGCCCTTCGGCTACACCCGGCCTGCCTTCCACGCGCCCACGCCCACCTGGTTCCTGACCACCGCCCTGTGGAAGGGCCGGACGAAGACCGCCGACACCCCCACGTACCTGCTGTTCACCAAGGAGGCGGACGGCTGGCGCCAGGTGTACGCGCCCGACGTCTTCTCCGGCATCGGCGGCGCCCCCGAGCTCGCCACTCCCGCCGCCGAAGTGAAGCCGGCCGACGCGACCGGGCTGCTCATGTCCCCCGCCGACTTCGCCAAGAGCTACGCCGCCCACCTCGGCGGCAAGAGCTCCACCCGCTTCGCCGCCGACGAGCTCACCACCTCCGCCGCCAGGAACCGCCGCAACATGGCCCCGTACGCCAAGCTCAAGGAGGTGGTCCGGCCCGCGTCGCGCTACCCCTCGTACGCGCTGCGCACCGCCGACGGCGGCGCCCTCGTCTTCACCACCTTCCAGCGCGCCCGGCGCTACGACGTACGCCAGGGGCCGCAGCGCAACTACGTGTTCCAGAAGGACAACGGCCTCATCAAGGGCAAGTTCTACACGTACATGAACGTCACGGACCTGCTCCAGGTGGCGGCCCACATCCCGCCGAAGAGCGACGAGCCCGCCCAGGTCAAGGTGATCGCCTCCTACACCGGCATCATCAGCGGCGACGGCCGCTGACCCCGCCCGCGTTCAGGGCTTCGCCGGGGCTCCGGGGGTGGCGGTCGGCTTGTCGGCCGGCTTACCGGTCGGCTCGGACGGGTCCGGGCCCGACTGCGGCGCCAGCCCCACCGTGACCACCACCGCCGCCCCCTTCCTGGCGCACCCGCCCGCCTCCAGCGACTGCGCGATGGCCAGGTTCACCTGCGACTCGTCCGCCACGACCTGGCCCTGCACCGTGATCTCGAACCCGGCCCCGCGCAGCGTGCCGGCCGCGTCCTCCCGCGACCGGCCGATCACCGACGGCACCTCGACGCCCCGCCGCGACACGGTGAGAGCCACCGGCGTACCGCCCGCGACCCGGCTGCCCGCCTCCGGCGAGGTGGACAGCACCCGGCCGTCCGGCTCCGGCCCGCACCTCCTCGTCACCGGCCCCACCGCCAGCCCCGCACCGGCCAGCGCCGCCTCCGCGGCCTCGCGGCCCGTCCCGGCGAGCGACGGCACCGGCACCCCCGCCGACACCCGCAGCGACACCGCGGCCCCCTTCTCCACGGCGACGCCCGCCCCGGGCCGGCTCCCGAGCACCAGGCCGATCTTCCGCCCCGAGTCCACCAGCGACACCTGGCCCGCCACCAGCCCCGCCCGCTGGAGCGCCCGCACCGCCGCCGCCCGGCTCAGCCCCGCCAGCGGCGGCACCGGCACCCGCACCGGCTTCGCCACCGGCGGATCCGGCTCCCCCGGGCCGCGCTGCCCCTCGTCCTCCGGCGGCGTGGCCTCCTCCACCGGCGACACGGTCGCCGCCGTCGCACCCGGCCCCGCCGCTCCGCCGCCCTGCGGCATCCGGTCGTCCCGGCTGAGCGCCGGCCCCAGCAGCATCCCCAGGATCGCCACACTCACCACCAGGGCGCCCGCCACCGCCACCCCGGCCCGCCGCGCCGCCCGCCGCCCGCCACCGGACGGCGCAGGGGGCTCCGAGCTGACGGGCAGCCGGTAGCCGGAGGCCGCGCCCGTGGCCTCGGGCTCGGCCAAGGGCCTCGACCGGGCGACGCTCCCTCCCGTGGGTCCAGGGCCTACCGGTCCTTCAGGGCCCGAGATGTCCGTACGGGGCGCCGGGACGGCCACGCCCGGGCCGCTCAGGACGTGGGCCGGCGGCGACCGGAGGACCGAATCGGGCAGCCCGCCGGAGTCCCCCAGCAGCGCCAGCAGGAGATCCCTGCTGCTGGGCCGGTTACGCGCGTCCTTGTCGAGACAGGCGGCGACGAGCACGCGGAGCTGCCCGTCGAGCAGCCCCAGCTCGGGCGGCGCGGTGAGGATGCGGTGCAGCACCGGCGCCACCGAGTCCTGCCCGAACGGCGCGGCCCCGTTGGCGGCGAAGCACATCGTCGCCCCCCACGAGAACACGTCCGCCGCCCCCGTGACCGCCGACGCGGTGATCTGCTCGGGCGCCATGTACGCGGGGGTGCCGACGCCCCGCCCGCTCACGGTGGCGGCCGCGTCCAGCGCCCTGGCGAGACCGAAGTCGATCACGCGCGGGCCGTCGGAGCCCAGCAGCACGTTCTGCGGCTTGAAGTCGCGGTGCACGATCCCGGCCCGGTGGATGGCGGCGATGGCGGTGGCGGTGCCGACCGCGAGCCGTTCGAGCGCCCCGCCGCGCCGCGGCCCGGTGAGCATGACCTCGCGGGCCAGCGACGGCCCGTCGACGTACTCGCTGACGATGTACGCCCTGCCCTCGTCGAACCCGGCGTCGACCACCTGGGCCGTGCAGAACCTGGCCACGTGCTTGGCCAGCTCCACCTCACGCAGGAACGCCGCCCGCTCGTCCCCCACGGGGCCGTGCAGCAGCTTGACCGCGTAGGCGTCGTCGTCCCTCGTCCCGAGGTACACCACACCCTGGCCGCCCTCGCCCAGCCTCCCGGCCAGCGCGTAGGGGCCGAGTGTGCGCGGGTCCCCCGTTCTGAGGGGCTGCGCCGTCGGCACGGGTAGCCTCCCCTCGCCGCCACCCCTGTTTCCCTTCCACTGAAGGCAACCGGTGCCGGGGAGTCAACGGTGACCGCGCCATCGCCGCCTGACCGTGACACTCCGGCTCACGGAGTGCGCGAGACCGTGCCCGAATACGTCACATCATGCTGTCCCTGGCGGATGACCGAGATGCCCATCCGGTCGGCGTCGGAGGTGGGCAGCAGGTGCAGGGTGCCGGGGTGGCACTCCTTCCCGGCGACGTCGCCCAGCGTGAACACCAGGCCGCGCGAGGTCGGGCTGAGCTCCCCGGTGCAGTGTAGGTCCGCGCCCCAGCGCATGCGCGACTCGCGCTCGCCGTCCAGCCTGATCTCCACGGGGAACACCCGGCCGGCCGTCGGGTGCCGCGCCGACCCGGTCCACGTCCCGTCCACGGGGCTCGCGCCGTCCATCCCCATCCAGTACGTGACCCCGGCGGCGGCGGCGAGCACCACGGCGGCCACGCCGATCCCCCACGGCAGCCACCGCCCCTTCCGCCCCCGCCTCCCCACAGCCGGGAACCCCCCGGCGGACCCCGAACCACCGGCGGACGAGCCGCCCGACCCGCCCCTCGGCACGAACCCACCCGAGGCAGCCCCACCCGACGCGGCCCCACCCGACGCGGCCCCGCCCAGCGCGAGACCGCCCGACGCGGCGTCCCCGGCCGCATGTCCGCCTGACGCGGCGCCATCGCCCGCAAAGCCCCCCGGCCCGATGCCGCCCGACACCGAGCCGCCCGTACCAGCGCCGCCCGTACCGGCGCCGCCGGCCGTGGAACCGTCCGGCCCGGCGCCCCACCCCGGCGCGCCCCCCGAGGAGGCCCCGGACGCGGCCCCCGAGGAGGCCCCCGAAGGAGCGACCCCGGGCAGCGGCGCGGTGGGATCGACCAGCGCGGCCAGCGCGCTGCGCCCGGTCCCCCGCCGGCTCCGCCCGCCCGGCGTGCGCCCGCCCTCCGTCACCTGCGCCCCCGACAACGACCCGCCGGCCGCCCCCAGGGAAGGTCCCGTCAGCGGCCCACCGACCGGCCCCGAGGCCGACCCCGTCAGCGGCCCGCCACCCGGCCCCGACGCCGGCCCCGACAACGCCCCGCCGGCCGCCCCCAGGGCCGGTCCCGTGCCCGGGTCCGTCGTGTCGTCGGGCATCTGCCATTCGAGGGTCTTCCCGTCCGGCTCCGGACGCGCCCCCGGGTCGACGGCGGCCATCGCGCCGGTGGTGAGCACGTCGCCGCCGGTCAGGTCCTGGCCGAGCAGCAGCCCCAGCACCTCCTCGGCGCCGGGCCGGTCGGCCGGGTCGCGGGCGAGGCAGGCGTCCACGATGCCACGGAGCCGTCCGGACAGGTTCCCCAGGTCGGGCCGCCCGTACAGGATCCTGGCCAGCACCTCCTGGTGGGTCCCGCCGGCGAAGGCGTGGCGGCCGGTGGCGGTGTAGGCGACGGTGAGCGCCCAGGCGTACAGGTCGGCGGCGGGCCCGGCGGGCAGGCCCTCGATACGCTCGGGCGCCAGGTAGGCGGGTGTGCCCATGGGGATGATGCCGGTGGTGGCGGTGCCGTCGGCGAGCCGGGAGACGCCGAAGTCGATCACGCGGGGCCCGTCGAGGCTGAGCAGCACGTTGCCGGGCTTGAAGTCGCGGTGCACGACGCCGGCGCGGTGGATGGCGACCAGGGCGGTGGCGGTGCCGATGGCCAGGCGGTGCAGGGAGCCGCCGGTGCGCGGCCCGGCGGTGATGACGTGCTCGCGGAGGGAGACGCCGTCGACGTACTCGCTGACGAGGTAGGGCTGGTCGCCTTCGAGGTCGGCGTCGAGGAGCTGGGCGGTGCAGAAGGGCGCGACGCGGCGCAGCGCCTCGACTTCGGCCAGGAACCGGCGGCGCACCACCGGGTCGGCCGACAGGCTGGCGTGCAGCAGTTTGATGGCCACCTTGGTCCCGTCGCCGGAGTGGCCGAGATAGACGACGCCCTGGCCGCCCTGGCCGAGCCGCCCGGAGATCCGGTACGCGCCCAGCCGGCGCGGATCATCGGCACGGAGCTCGGACATAGCCCGCCATTATGACAGGGGTGAGATAAGCCTCGCGTACTCACCCTGAGCCGCCTCAGGTTCGGGGCTGCCACGGGCTGCCACGGGCTGCCCCAGAGCATCCCACGGGGCGCGATAGCCTCGGGGGCGTGCTGGAAGAGATCGCGGCGACGCGTTACGTGACGCCGCTGCGCGAGGGCGGCTCGCTGCCGGGGGTGGTCGAGGCCGACGACCTCGGCACCTATGTCGTGAAATTTCGTGAAGCAGGCCAGGGCCGCCGGGTGCTCGTCGCGGAGATCATCTCCGGCGAGCTGGCCCGCCGCCTCGGCTTCCGCACCCCCGAGCTGAAGGTCATCGACCTCGACCCGCAGCTCGGCGTCCGCGAGCCGGACGAAGAGGTGCAGGACCTGCTCAACGCCAGCACCGGCCGCAACCTGGCGGTCGACTTCCTGCCGGGCGCGCTCGGCTTCGAGCCGCTGGCCTGGCAGCCCGATCCGGCGTTCGCCGCCGACCTGATCTGGTTCGACGGCCTGATCCACAACGTCGACCGGAGCTGGCGCAACCCCAACCTGCTGCTCTGGCACCGCGACATCTGGCTCATCGACCACGGGGCCGCGCTCTGGTTCCACCACAACTGGAAGGGCGCCGACCCGCAGCGCCCGTTCGACGCCGGTGACCACGTGCTGGCGCCGTTCGCGGGCGACCTCGGCCGGGTCGGCCTGCACGAGCGCGTCACCCGTGACCTGCTCGAAGCGGTGACCGCCCTGGTGCCCGACGACTGGCTCGACGACGAGCCCGGCTTCGCCTCCGCGCAGGCCGTCCGCGACGCGTACGTGGAGCATCTGCTCCAGCGCGCGCACGGGCCGCGCGCGTGGCTGGTGCGCGGCGAGCCCGCGGCGGGCCGCCCCGGCCCCGGCTCGGTCGGCGAGTTCTGGCGAGGAGGCCGCGCGTGACCAGGGACGTCTACGAGTACGCGATCATCCGCGTGGTGCCAAGGGTGGAGCGCGGCGAGCAGATCAACGCCGGCGTGCTCCTCTACTGCCAGCCGCGCGCCTACCTGTGCGCCCGCGTCGAGCTCGACGCGGCCCGGCTGCGCGCGCTCGACCCGGCCGCCGACGTGGGCTGCGTCGAGCAGGCGCTGAGCGCGTACGAGCTGGCGTGCGGCGAGGACTCGGGGCCGCTGGCGCGCGAGTCGCTGGGCGGGCGGTTCCGCTGGCTGACGGCGCCGCGCAGCACGATCGTGCAGACCGGCCCGGTGCACGCGGGACTCACGGGCGACCCGGAGGCCGAGCTCGACCGGCTGTTCGGCAAGCTCGTCCGCCTCTGAGGGGGTCAGGCGGGCCGCCGCACGGCGAACGTGCCGCGCCCCCTGACGGTCTCGACCAGCCCGGCCTCCTCCAGCTTGCGGATCGCCCGGTCCACGGCCGTCCGGCCGACCCCGTACTCCTTCCGCAGGGCGGGGCGGGACGGCAGCCGGGTCTCGCCGCCGGTCACGACGCGCTCGCGCAGGCGCTCCAGCACGTACTGCTCGGCGAGGCCGCCGTCGCCGCCGCCCCCGCCCGGATGGCGCCACGACGACCACGGGACAGGGCACGGCCCGGCGTGCTCGGGCTCGGGGCAGAGCAGCAGCTCGATCCGCTTCTGCAGCTCCCTGGCCTGCTCCTCGGTGGCGTAGACGTCCACCCCGACCTTCCACGTCTCTCTCGGCTCCGGCACGATCTTCCCTTCCTTCCGCGCAAGACCATTCTCGTATCCTGAGACGAGGCGTAGCATCCCGTTTATGGCGGTCCTGCATCCCCGGCGGGTGGCCTGGGAGGGCGCGCGCGTCTTCGTGGCCGCGGCCGGCACGGAGACCTACTGGTGGCTCAGCGAGGCGATCGGCCGCTATCTGGGCGTGATGTACGAGCTCCAGCTCGCCGAGACGCGGCTGCGGCTGCAGTCGGACGGGCGGAAGGTGACGCCGCTGCTCGAATCGGGCGCCTGGCGGGCTCGGCTGGACGAGCTGCTCGACGAGTGCCCCGGCTACGCGTCGATCCTCACCCAGCTCGTCGAGGAGACGGCGGCGCGGCTCAGAACAGCACGGACATGAACGTGTCGACCTCGCGGAAGCCGACCTTGCGATAGACGGCCCGCGCCGCGTGGTTGTAGTCGTTGACGTACAGCGAGACGACGGGCGCGAAGCAGGCGAGCGAGGCTTCGACGACGGCGGCCATGCCCGCCACGGCGAGGCCGCGGCCGCGCAGCTCGGGGTGCACCCAGACGCCCTGGATCTGGCACGCCTGCGGGGTGACGGCGCCGATCTCGGCCTTGAACGCCACCCGGCCGTTCTCGATGCGGGCGTAGGAGCGGCCGATGCGGATCAGCTCGGCCACCCGGGTGCGGTAGAGGGCGCCGCCGTCGCCGAGGTTGGGCGAGATGCCCACCTCCTCGGTGAACATCGCGACGCACGCCGGCAGCAGCGTCTCGAACTCGTCGGGCCGCACCCGCCGCACCAGCGGGTCGGACGGCACGGGCGGCCGGTGCGAGGTCGCCATGACGGGCTGGGCCCAGCGGATGGCGCGGGCCGGGCCCCAGTGCGGCTCCAGCCGCTCCCACAGCAGCGACACCGCGTCGACCGGGCCCACGATGGACGAGCAGCGCCGCCCCTGCTTGCGCGCCCGGTCGGCGAACGCGTGCACCGCCTCGGGCCCGGCGCCGACCGGCACCAGGTTGGCTCCGGCATAGCAGAGCGAGGCGATGGCGCCGCGCGGCCCGAAGCCCCACATCTGCCCGCCGAGCCGCGCCGGGTTGAGCCCGACGCTGCGCACCCGGGAGGCGACGAAGACGTTCGCGACCGGGTCGGTGTCGAGCAGCGCGAGCACCTCGTCCCGGTCGCTGTCGTCGAGGACACGCGACGCCGATGTACGCAGCATCACATGGTCAGACTACGCGAACACCCCTGGATTAGCTCATCTGGACAGCGCCTCGGTGAGCCTTTCGTGACCTCCCGTCCCGCCTGACAGCATGTGGGCGGCCGGGCGGGGCTCCGGCACGGCCCGGCAGATGGCCCCGTCGGCGGGCAGGGTGCCGTCGGCCAGGTACGCGGCGAGGTGGCGGTCGACGCACTGGTTGCCGCCCAGCGAGACGCCGTGGTTGCCGCCGGTGTCGACGACCATGCGCGCGGTCGCGAAGTGCCGCTTCATCGACATCGCGCCCGCGTACGGGGTGGCGGCGTCGTCGCGCGACTGGATCATCAGGATCGGCGGCAGCCGCCACGAGCCGTGCACCTTGACGGGGGTGCCGCCGGGCACCGGCCAGAACTTGCACGGCGCGTTGAACCAGGCGTTCGGCCAGGTCAGGAACGGCGCGTGGCGGTGCATCCGGGTCATGTCGGCATGCCAGGTGGCCCAGTCACGCGGCCAGGCGGCGTCGCGGCACTGGATGGCCAGGTAGACGGCGTAGCCGTTCTCGTCGGCGGCGTCGTTCTTGCCGTGCTTCTCGTACGCGGCGAGCAGCGGCTTGGTGTCGCCCTTGCGCACGTACGCCGACCAGGCGGCGGCGAGCTCGGGCCACACGCGGTCGCTGTAGCCGCCCACGGTGAAGGTGTCGTCGAGCTCGCTGGCCCCGACCACCCCGCCCGCCGGCCGGTCGTGCAGCCGGGCGCGCATCGCGTTCCAGGCGAACCCGGTCTGCCGGGCGGTGCGGCCGAGCCGGTAGACCGAGTTGTGCCGAGCCGTCCAGTCGAGGAAGGCGCGGTGCCTGCGCTGGAAGGCGCGGTCCTGGGCCAGGTTGTTGGCGTACCAGACGCCGTCGGGGTCGACGGAGCTGTCCATGACGAGGCGCTTGACCCGGCTGGGGAACAGCGTGGCGTACACGGCGCCGATGTAGGTGCCGTAGGAGTAGCCGAGGTAGCTGATCTGCTTCTCGCCGAGCGCGGCGCGGATGCCGTCGAGGTCCCTGGCCACGTTCTCGGTGGTCATGTGGGGCAGCAGCCACGACCAGAAGTCGCCGCACCGGTTGGCGTACTCGGCGGCCCGGCCGAGCAGCACCTGCTCCTCGGCGGCGGTGCGGGGCACCGCGTCGGGCCGGGGCGCCCGGTAGTAGGTCTCCGGGTCGACGCAGCGCATCGCCGGCCGGCTGGCGCCGACGCCGCGCGGGTCGAAGCCGACCACGTCGTAGCGGTCGCGCACGCCGGCGGGCAGCACGGCGGCGACGTACTGCGCGAGGGTCCGCCCGGACGCCCCCGGCCCGCCCGGGTTGACGAGCAGCGTGCCCAGGTGGTTGCCGTCACGCGGCACCTTGGCCTTGATCCGGTTGATCGACAGCTGGATCGACTGTCCCCACGGCTCCCGGTAGTCGAGCGGCACGCGTACGGTGCCGCACTCCATCGTGGCCGCCGCGGCCGTCTTGCGCTCGGCGGCCGGGCACTTCTCCCATCTGACCCTGTCGGCGGCGGCCTGCCGCACCTCGGCGGTCACCGCGACCGGCGCCACCCCGACGACCAGCGTCGCCGCACCGGCGACCAACCCCACGAACCGTTTCACCCGGTCCCCTCCCCCACTTCATAGGCGAAGGGAATGCTCCCGTACGTAGCCGCCCGGTGACGGTGGGTATGGAGAAATACTTGCCATCCTGTGATCACTCCGTGGTGAGTGATCGCTCCTGGGCGTAGAGGTCGAGGCGGTCGAAGGCGGGCCGCCAGTCGTCGCGGTAGGCGACGCGAATCTCGTCGGGCATGCCGTCGAGGATGCTCGCGGCGGCCTCGTCGGCGCGCCCGTCGAGGACCCACGGCAGGTAGGTGGTGTCGTCGTGGCCGATCCGGTGGCGGTGCGCCGCGCCGAACCCGGCCCACTGCTCGGCGGTCAGCACCGCGTCGACGAGGGCGAGCCCGTCGGCCTCCTCGTGGCGCAGGTGGCCGCGCAGTCCGGTGGCGAGCTCGTCGATCAGGCCGGCCAGCCGCTCGGCGCCGTGGTCGCGGTCGGCGAGCGCGGCGTCCACGGCGCCGAGCAGCGGGTCGATGGCGGCGTGCTCGGCCTCCATGGCGTCGAGCAGCAGGAGGTCGTCGGGGCGTGCGGCGAGCGCGGCGCGCATGGGGGGCCACAGCGCCTCGTCCTCGGCGGTGTGGTGGACGGTCAGGAACCTCTTGAACAGCGACCACCCCGCCCCGGCGGCGAGGACCCGGCGGGGCTCGTCCCCTGCCCGGGCGGCGACCCTGGCGAGCCGTTCCAGCTCCCGCCGCAGCGCGTCGTGCATCGCGTTCATCATCGTGAAGTCGAGTGCCATGTCAGCGACCATAACCATCCACACATTAATCGTCAACAGCCTAACTAACAGTTCGCCTAACCATCACGGGTCTCGGGTAAGCTGCCGCCCGGAGGTGTGATCGGTGACGGAAGGGACTCTCTCGGAGACGCTGCGCGGCTCCGTCGGGGCGCTGCTGCGCAGGGTGTATGCGCGCTTCACCGCCGAGGCGCTGGGCGCCGACCCGGCCTCGCGCGACTACGTGGTCCTCGACACGCTCGCCGACCAGGACGCCGGCTCCCAGCACGACCTCGCGGAACGGCTCGGCATCAACAGGACGATCATGGTCCGCCTGATCGACAGGCTCCAGGACTCCGGGTACGTGACCCGCACGCGCAACCCCGCCAACCGGCGCTCGTACGTGCTGTCGATCACCCCCGAGGGCCGGGCGGCCCGCGACGCGATGCGGCAGGCGGTCGCCGAGCACGACGCGCGCATCACGGCCGCGCTGACCCCGGCCGAGCGGCGGCGGCTCGACGAGCTCCTGAGCCTGCTGCTCCCGGAGCCGGAGCCGCTGCGGACGACCGCCTACCTGGTGGCGCAGGCGCACTACCGGCTGCGGCGCATGGGGGACGCGCTGCTGGCCGACGTGGGCCTGCGGACCCGGCACTTCGGCTCGCTGGCCGCGATCGAGGAGCTCGGCCCCTGTCCGCAGCAGGCGCTCGCCGAGCGCATGCACATCTCGGAGCCGACGGCCGCCCAGATCGTCGACGAGCTGGTGCGGCTCGGCCTGGTGGCCCGGGGCCAGGACCCGCACGACCGCCGCCGCTACGCGCTGGAGCTGACGCCCCTGGGCCGCGAACGGCTGGTCGTGGTGCGCGACGCGGCGGCGAGGCTGCGCGAGGACGTCCGCGCCCTGCTCGGCACGGAGGCGACGGAGGAGCTGCGAGCGCTGCTCGGCAAGCTCCTCACGTCATGAGGAGTGCATCTCCTTGGTGGGCCAGGAGCCGTCGGGGGTGAACTGCGGCCCCCAGTAGTGGGGGTTGACCTCGCGCAGCGTGAGCGCGCGCCAGCCGCCGGCCCCGTCGGGCACGCCGACCTCGACGCCGGGCCCCCACAGCGCCAGCCGCTCCTGGCAGACGCCGCAGGGCGGCAGCACCAGCAGCGCGTCGCCCTCCCGGAAGACGCAGACGGAGGCGGTGACCTTCGCGTCGAGCGTGTAGGCCTGGCACAGCGCGCCGGTCTCGTGGCACAGCGACACGCCGCCGTTGAGGTTGTCGAGCCCGACGCTGGTGAGGATGCGGCCGTCGTCGAGGTAAACGGCGGCGGCGCCGCCCTCCTCGCCGGCCGGCCACCGGCGTTCGAGCTGGGCGATGGCCGCGTCGACGAGCTGCTGGTCGAGCCGCATCAGCCGACCGTCACCTGCACGCCCGAGCTCTCGTCGTCGTCCAGGTCGACCTCGACGCCCATCTCCTCGGCCAGGCGCAGCGCCTCCTCGATCAGGGTCTCGACGATCTGCGACTCCGGCACGGTCTTGATGACCTCGCCCTTGACGAAGATCTGGCCCTTGCCGTTGCCGGAGGCGACGCCCAGGTCGGCCTCGCGGGCCTCGCCGGGGCCGTTGACGACGCAGCCCATGACCGCGACCCGCAGCGGCACCTTCAGGCCCTCCAGCCCGGCCTGGACCTGCTCGGCCAGCGTGTAGACGTCGACCTGGGCGCGGCCGCACGACGGGCAGGAGACGATCTCCAGGCCGCGCTCGCGCAGGCCGAGCGACTCCAGGATCTGGTTGCCGACCTTGACCTCCTCGACCGGCGGCGCCGACAGGGAGACGCGGATGGTGTCGCCGATGCCCTCGGCCAGCAGCGCGCCGAACGCGACGGCGGACTTGATCGTGCCCTGGAAGGCCGGCCCGGCCTCGGTGACGCCCAGGTGCAGCGGGTAGTCGCACTTGGCGGCCAGCAGCCGGTAGGCGTTGATCATGACGACGGGGTCGTTGTGCTTGACCGAGATCTTGATGTCGCGGAAGCCGTGCTCCTCGAACAGCGAGCACTCCCACAGCGCCGACTCCACCAGCGCCTCGGGCGTGGCCTTGCCGTACTTCTGCAGCAGCCGGGGGTCGAGGGAGCCGGCGTTGACGCCGATGCGGATCGGCACGCCGTGGTCGGCCGCGGCCTTGGCGATCTCACCGACCTTGTCGTCGAACTTCTTGATGTTGCCCGGGTTGACCCGCACGGCCGCGCAGCCCGCCTCGATGGCGGCGAAGACGTACTTGGGCTGGAAGTGGATGTCGGCGATGACCGGGATCTGCGACTTCCTGGCGATGATCGGCAGCGCGTCGGCGTCGTCCTGGGACGGCACGGCGACGCGGACGATCTGGCAGCCGGAGGCGGTGAGCTCGGCGATCTGCTGCAGGGTCGCGTTGACGTCGGCGGTCACCGTGGTGGTCATCGACTGCACGGAGACGGGCGCGTCGCCGCCGACGGGCACGCTGCCGACCATGATCTGCCGGGAGTGGCGGCGTTCGGCGAGCGGCTTGGGGCGGAGCGTCGGGATGCCGAGTGCTACAGAAGACATTTCAACCCTTGAGTGTCGACGACGTTGTCCAGTTTAGGTAGCTAGCGGGACTGCCCGGCCGCGAGCTCCGCCGCGCGGGCGCGGGCCCAGGCGTCGGCGGCGAGCACCTCCTCGACCGAGCCGGCCGGGGTGACCTCGTGCTCGTCCACGACGCGGGCGACGGTGTCGACGATCGCCAGGAACGGCAGCCGGCCGCCGATGAACGCCTCCAGGCACGCCTCGTTGGCCGCGTTGTAGACGGCGGGAGCGGTGCCGCCCTCGGCGCCGACGTGCCTGGCCAGCGCCACGGCGGGGAAGGCGGCGTCGTCGAGCGGCTCGAAGGTCCAGGTGTGGGCCCTGGTCCAGTCGACGGGCCGGGCGGCGCCGGTGACGCGCTCGGGGTGGCCGAGCGCGAGCGCGATCGGCAGCCGCATGTCGGGCGGGCTGGCCTGGGCGATGGTCGAGCCGTCGACGTACTCCACCATGGAGTGGATGATCGACTGCGGGTGGACGACGACCTCGATGCGGTCGAAGCCGATGTCGAACAGCAGGTGGGCCTCGATCACCTCCAGGCCCTTGTTGACCAGGGTCGCCGAGTTGATGGTGATCATCGGGCCCATGGACCAGGTGGGGTGGGCCAGCGCCATCTCGGGCGTGACGTCGGTCATCTCCGCGCGGGTCCGGCCGCGGAACGGCCCGCCGCTCGCGGTGACGACCAGCCGCCTGACCGCGTCGGGGTCGTAGCCGTGCGGCCCGGAGGCCCACAGGCACTGCTGCAGGGCGGAGTGCTCGGAGTCGACGGGCAGGATCTGGCCGGGCTTGGCCAGCCGCTTGACCAGCGGGCCGCCAATGATCAGGGACTCCTTGTTGGCCAGCGCGAGCGTGCGCCCGGCCTCCAGCGCGACGAGCGTGGAGGTGAGGCCGAGCGCGCCGTTGATGCCGTTGAGCACGGTGTCGCACGGCCGGGCGGCGAGCTCCGCGACGCCGTCGGGGCCGGCGAGCACCTCGGGGGCGGCGCCGAGCGCGGCCAGCGCCTCCTTCAGGGCGGGCACGGCGGCGGGGTCGGCCACGGCGACGGCCTCCGCCCCGGTCTCGGCGGCCCGCCGGGCGAGGAGGTCGACCTTGCCTCCTCCGGCGGCGAGCGCCGCGACCCGGAAGCGGCCGGGGCAGGCGGCGATGACGTCGAGGGCCTGCGTGCCGACGGAGCCGGTGGAGCCGAGCACGACCACGGAGCGGAGGGACTGTTCATGCACGGATCCATTGTCCCCTCCGCCCGGCCCGCGCGGGCACCGGGAGGCCCAGGTGGTCAACCGGAGTGACCCCAGAGCACCCAGTATGCAAATGCCGGAATATCCCCATATCCGAATCCGCATAAGCCGAGAAATCGCGATATTGCGCAGTTACCTTCCAACCCGAGATCCGGTCCCGGGAGGTAGAAAAATGCACCGCGGAGTCACCCTGCTCGCCGCCTTGACCCTCGCCCTGCTCCCGGCCGCGCCCGCACACGCGGAGCCCAGGCCCGCGCAACGGGCGGCGGCCGACTCCGACCGCGAGCGGCAGGCCGTCCTCGACTACTGGACGCCCGCCAGGATGGCCGCGGCCCGGCCGCTCGACGTGGCCGCGCCGCACGCCAAGGCCGCCGCCACCGCCGGCAAGCCGACCGAGGGCGCCCCGTGGACCGCCCCGCCCACCGGCGCCTCCGGCGTGCAACTACGGCAGGCGCCCAACAGCGGCGGCCGCCCGTGGACCGGCGGCGGCGTGGTCGCCAAGGCCGCCGGCCGGGTGTTCTTCACCACCCAGGGGCGCAACGCCTCCTGCTCGGGCAGCGCCGTGACCAGCGCCAACAAGAGCGTCGTGCTGACCGCCGGGCACTGCGTGAAGATGGGCGGCGCCTTCCACACGAACTGGGTCTTCGTCCCCGGCTACGACGCCGGGCAGCGGCCGTTCGGCACCTGGCCGGCCACCCGGCTGCTGACCACCCAGGAGTGGAACGCCACCGAGGACATCAACTTCGACGTCGCCGCCGCCGTGGTCGCACCTCTGGAGGGGCGCTCGCTGACCGACGTGGTGGGCGGCCAGGGCGTCGCGTTCAACCAGCCCAGGCGCCGTCAGATGTACGCGTTCGGCTACCCGGCGGCGGCGCCGTACGACGGGTCCGCGCTCGTCTACTGCAGCGGCCGGGCCTTCGACGACTTCCTGCTGAGCCAGGACCTCGGCCTGACGTGCGACATGACCGGCGGTGCGAGCGGCGGTCCGTGGATGCTGAATTTCAACGAGGCGACCGGTCTCGGCACGCAGAACTCGGTCAACAGCTTCAAATACAGCTTCGCCCCCAATTGGATGTTCGGCCCCTATTTCGGGACGGAAGCCCAATCGGTCTACGAGGCCGCCCAGAACACCGCCACGACCTGAGGTAATTTACCGAAAGTAGTCACAAGAACACATCTCGTGGTGCACACTCGGGGGGCATGACGCTGACCACCCCCGTGCTGGCGGCCGCGCCCCTGGTCGCCGGACTCCTGGGGCCCGCGCTGATCGGCGCCGCCCCCGAGCAGCACCCCGGCCGCCAGGTCGCCGTCCCCGCCGCGGCGCACGGCGACATCGTCGAGCACGTCGCCGCCCGCGGCCCGGCCGACCAGCGCCGGGTGCTCGACTACTGGACCCCGCAGCGCATGTCCAAGGCGCTGCCGATCAGCCTGCTCGGCCTGGTCACCCAGGGCGGCCTGCTGGGCGGCCTCACCGACGCCAAGGAGTCCGGCGGGACCAAGGGCCTCGGCGTGACGGAGCTGAAGAAGGACCTCACCGATCTCACCAGCTCCAGCAAGCTCACCGGCACGCTCAACGGCCTGACCGGGGGCACGGGCCTCGGCGCCGCCCCGCAGCTGGCCAACCGCTCGATCGAGCTGGCCCCCGTCAAGCCGCGCCCGCAGCACCAGTCGTCCCGCCCGCTGGCCACCACCTCCGGCTCCCGGTGGGCCGTCGGCGGCGCGGTGGCCAGGACCACCGGCCGGGTCTTCCTCACCATGTCGGGCGTCGACTTCGTCTGCTCGGCCAGCACCGTGCGCAGCGCCAACCGCGACGTCGTCCTCACCGCCGGCCACTGCGTCAAGGACGGCACCGGCGCCTGGGCGCAGAACTGGACGTTCGTCCCCGCCTACGGCACCTCGGGCCGCAAGCCGTACGGGCAGTGGACGGCCCGCCGCATGTTCGTGGCGGGCCCGTGGTCGCGCAGCGCCGACGACAGCTACGACGTGGGCATGGTGGCGCTGGCCACGTCCGGCGGCAAGCACGTGGCCGACGTCGTGGGCACCCAGGAGATCGCCTTCAACGCCAAGCGCGGCGGCCACGCGTTCGGCTTCGGCTACCCGGCCGACCCGCCCTACGACGGCAGCCACCTGGTCTACTGCGCCGGCAAGCTGCGTGACGACCCCTACGGCGACACCCACGACCAGGGGCTGGGCTGCGACATGACGGCGGGCTCCAGCGGCGGGCCGTGGATGTCGGGGTTCGACAGCGCCACCGGCAAGGGCACGATCACGTCGCTGAGCAGCTTCAAGTACAGCAACGACCAGCGCACCATGTACGGCCCGTTCCTGGGCGAGGCGGCAAGGAAGCTGTTCCTCACGGCGGAGCGCGCCTGACCTCCGGGCGGCGCAGGTCGTCGACGTAGAGGGCGAGCAGCGCGCCCTCGTCGGGCAGGGCCGAGAACATGATCTGGCGGCGGAGCTGCGCGATCGTCAGGAGCTTGTCCATCCCGGCCCACGACCAGCTGTACGGCGCGGGCTCCCAGAGGTCGGGCAGCGACAGCTTCAGGTGCAGCTCCCGCAGGTCGTCCTGCGACCAGACCGGGCGCACGGCGACCAGGTCCACCAGGCTCTGCCATTCGGCGAGCGCGCACTGCGAGCGCCACAGCAGGGCGTAGCTGCGCCACTCGGTCACCACGTCCTCGTGTCCGGGCATGAACTCGCTGGCCCGCAGCTCGGGGGCGCACACGAGGGCGAGCACCATGAGGTTGGCCGAGTAGTAGGCGTATCGGCGCTGCGGCCCGGCGATCCACGGCCGGTAGGCGGCGATGGCGGAGTCCTCGCGCGCGTCCAGCTCCCGGAACAGCCGCAGCACCACCGCCCGCCACCGGTCGGGGTCGTCGGCCAGCTCCTGGAGGAACGAGACCACGGGCAGCCGTGAGGCCAGCGTCGCCCAGGACAGCACGGTGCGCAGCAGCCCGTCGTGCACGCCGGTGAGCACCAGGCTCGACTCCTGGGCGACCAGCTCGCGCAGCAGCGAGGCGACGAGCCGGGCGATGAGGAACTCGCCGAACGTCGCGTGCAGGAACTCGAAGGTGTGCAGCACCTCGCCGTCGCGCACGACCTGGGCGCGGTGCACGAAGAAGGACCTGGCCACGGCCTCGTGCCCGCCGCCGTGCCGCCGGACCGGCGCGGGCTCGCGCCGCCGTTCGGGCAGCAGCACCTCCAGGTCGGCGTCGACCTCCTCGACCGTGGCCCACTGCCGTCCCCGGTTGAACATGGAGGAGGCGACGAACGACAGCCGCAGCAGTTCCAGCTCCACCTGCCTGGCCACCTGCTCGCGCGGGTGGAGCTTCTCCAGCGCCCGTTCGGCGTAGCGGGTCATCAGCCGCTCGTACAGCTCGGCCTGCCCGAGGGTGCCCGGTTCGCGGCGCAGCGCGTTGCCGTCGGCGTCGTAGAAGGCCAGCATGAGCAGCAGCAGCGGTGAGCCCGCCAGGTGCCGCTGGGTCATGGCCACGTCCAGGGTGAACGGCTCCAGCCCGGCGGCCGGGAAGTAGTCGGCGTTGACGGCGTTCCACACCTCGAGCCAGCGCCGGGTGGCGTCGGGGCCGAACGGCTCCAGCCGGGTGACCACGGTGCCCTCGGGCAGCCCGGCACGGTGGGCGACGGCGGTGCGCGAGGTGACGACGACGGCGACGGCCCGCCCGGCGTCGGCCTCCTCGTGCTGGAACCTGGCGACCTTCATCAGGTAGTCCGACTGGCGCACGCCGGTGGCCTGGAGCAGCTCGTCGAACCCGTCCAGGATGATCACGGGCAGCGCGCCGCCGGCCGACCTGGCGATGGCCGGCCAGTCCTGGCGTTCGCCGCTCAGGTGGTGGACGGCCTCCTCGATCTGCTCCTGGATGCCCGCTCCGGCCGACACTTCACGCAGCGGCACCCGTATCGGCAGGAACGGCGCGTCGCGCAGGCGGGCGGCGAGCACCTTGCTCAGCACCGACTTGCCGGAGCCGGGCTGGCCGAGCACGAGGAGGGGCGCCTCGGCCGCCGCCGACGAGGTCAGGAACCCGGCCAGGAACACGGGCAGGTCGGAGCGGATCGGGTGCCCCTCCCACCAGGCGTCGCCGCTCGGGTCGTCGCCGGGCGCGATCCGCGCCGCCCTGAACTGCGGGGTCACGTACGCCTGCGCGAGCGTCGGCAGCCGCAGGCCGATCGGCAGGGCGCCGGTCTCGGCGATGGGCCGGACGAGCGCCGCCTGGTGCAGCCGGTCGAGCGCGGCGGCCCGCTCGGGCAGCGGCTCGCCGGTGGCGACGAGCGAGATGAGCCGCTCCAGCTCGGCCATGCCGGGCAGGCTCGGCTGGTGGTCGGCGATGCCCGCCCAGAACGCGAGCTCCGGCACGTCCCTCGCCAGCGTGCGGAAGCGGTCGGTGTAGCGGAGCACGGCCATCTCGGCCAGCTCGTCCCCGTAGGCGGCGGCGGTCCACTGCCGGTCGTGGTCGCCGAGCCGCTCCCACAGGCCCAGCTCCCTGACGTGGGCGAGCAACTGCTGACCGAGCCCGAGGTAGTAGCCGCGCACGGCCGCCACGGTCTCGTCGAAGGAGGTGTGCGGCGAAGGGCACAGCGGCGCGGCCAGCTCCCAGTAGTGCCGCCCGCCGCCCTCGCCCGCGTGCAGCTCGCCGGGCGCGAACGGCAGGTCGAGCGTGTCGACGGCCTCGACGTAGGCGGTGACGACGAGCACGGCGTGCGCGGCCTCGAACCTGTCGGTACGGGAGCGCCAGGTGCTGCCGGGACGCCATTCGCGCCAGCGTCCCAGCAGCTCGGCCCCGAGTTTGACCAGGGCCGCGCGGGCCTCCATCACCCCCGCGACGGGCAGGAGCGCGACGGTTCCGGTGCTGACCAGCGCTTCGAGCGCCGGATCAGCGCCGCCGAGTAATCGGACAGCATCGATGTACCGGTATTTGTCCCCCATGCAGCATCGCCGCCTTGGATGGGCCGTTGGTCAAAGGGTGATACCCGTCAATACCATCACTTTCTCGTAAGTAAGATCTTCCATCGCCGATCGCAGGCCCTCACGGCCGATCCCGGAGTCCTTGACCCCGCCGTACGGCATCTGGTCGGCCCGGTACGACGGCACGTCACCGATGATCACGCCGCCGACTTCCAGCTCCCGGTTGGCCCGGAAGGCGGCGTCCAGCGACCGGGTGAACACCCCGGCCTGCAGCCCGTAGGCCGAGTCGTTGACCATCGCGTACGCCTCGTCGATCGAGGCGGCCTTCTGCAGCACCATGACGGGGCCGAAGACCTCCTCGCGGGAGACCTTGGCGTCGGCCGGGACGTCGGCGAGCACGGTCGGGGCGATCGTGGCGCCCTCCCGGGTGCCGCCGGCCAGCACGCGGGCGCCGGCGTCGACGGCCTCGCGCACCCACTGCTCGACCCGTTCGGCGGCGGCCTCGGAGACGAGCGGGCCGACCTGCGTCTTCTCGTCGGCCGGGTCACCGGTGACGAGCCCGGCGACGGCGGGGAGCAGGCGCTCGACGAACGCGTCGTACACCGGCTCCTCGACGATCACCCGCTGCACGGCGATGCAGCTCTGCCCGGCCTGGTAGTTGGAGAACAGCGCCACCCGCTTGGCCGCCCAGTCGAGGTCAGCGTCGGCCAGCACCACGGCTGCCGCGTTGCCGCCCAACTCCAGCGTCACGTGCTTGCGCGGCACCTGGTCGGCGATGGCGTAGCCGACGGGGGCCGAGCCGGTGAACGACACCACGGGCAGCCGGGGGTCGGCGACGAGCGCGGCGGCGCGCTCGTTCTCGATGGGCAGCACCGAGAACATGCCGGCGGGCAGGTCGGTCTCGGCCAGGATCTCGCCGAGCACCAGCGACGACAGCGGCGTGGCGGGCGCGGGCTTGACGATGACCGGCGCGCCGACCGCGATGGCGGGCGCGACCTTGTGCGCGACCAGGTTGAGCGGGAAGTTGAACGGCGTGATCGCCAGCACCGGCCCCTTGGGCACGCGCGAGACGTAGGCCAGCCGCCCGGCGGCGGCGGGCTCGGTGTCGAGCCGCTGCACGTCGCCGGACCAGCGCCGGGTCTCCTCGGCGGCGAACCGGAACGTGGAGATCGCGCGGCCGACCTCGCCGCGCGCCCAGAAGATCGGCTTGCCGTTCTCGGCGGTGATCAGGTGGGCGAGCTCGTCGGCCCGCTCGGCCAGCCGCCGCGACACGTGCGCGAGCGCTTCGGCGCGCACGTGCACCGGCAGCGCGGCGGCCTCGCCGGCCACCGCCCGCGCGGCCGCGATCGCCTCCTCGACCTGCTCGCCGGTCGGCACCGAGTATCGGCCGACCTCGCGCCCGTCGAGCGGATTGGTCACGCTCAGCTCGGCGTCCCCGGTGGCGGGGCGTCCGGCGAGCCAGAAGGTACGCACGTCCATACCCACGACGTTATGCCAAGCGGACAGAGGGGGATTTACACCAGGCTGCACAAGACTCCCGCCTGGCCCCACCGTTACGTACAAGCCCTCTTGTATACCCACTGTGTAACAGAAGTAGGCCTAATTCAGGATGTTTACGATGCGGAGCGGTTTGAACGGTCTCTGCCCTGGCTAAGTCATCGATGCGGGTCCCTCAGCGCGGCGGGCCCCCGAGCAGAAAGGCGTGGGCCCATGACCTCCTCGGCGCCGCTTGGGCTCCAGGGCGCCTACCTGCTGGGCGAACGGGCCGGCCAGGACGAGCTTCGTTCCAGACTGCTGGACGTCGCGGTGAACCTGCTGGTCACCGACGGAGCCGACAGCCTCACGATGCGCAGGATCGCCACCGAGGCCGGCTGCACCACCACCGTCATCTACACGATGTTCGGCAACAGGGAGGGGCTGGCCGAAGCCCTCTACCTGGAGGGGTTCGAGCGCTTCCGGCGCATCCTCGACGCGGTGCCGCAGCGCCGCGACCCCTTCGAGCACCTGACGGCGCTCGCCCCGGCCTACCGGCAGGCGTGCCTGTCGGAGCCCGGCTACTACAGCCTCATGTTCGAGCGGGCGATCCCCGGTTTCGAACCCAGCGAGCGCGCCCGCACCCTCGCCCGGGCGGCGCTCAACATCTTCGACCGGGTGATCGCCGACTGCATCTCGGCGGGGCGGCTCGTCCCCACCCAGCCCCGCAAGATCGCCGACGCCCTCTGGGCCGCCGCCCAGGGCGCGATCAGCCTCGAACGCGCCGGTCACCTGCGTGACGGCCGCACCTTCGAGGCGGTGACCACGGCCACGATCTGCTGCTACCTGGTGGAGCGCGCCTAGCGCCTGGCCGCCTCCAGGGCGAACCACAGCTCGGCCCGCACCGCGGGGTCGTCGAGATCGCGTCCCAGCAGCTCGGCGACCCGCCGCATCCGGTAGCGCAGCGTGTGCCGGTGCACGCCCAGCCGCTGCGCCGCCGCGTCCCAGTGCCCGTTGCACTCCAGGTACGCGCGCAGCGAGGCGACGAGGTCGGGCCGCGCCCCGTAGGCGGTGAGCGGTCCCAGCAGCGCGGTCGCGAACGCCTGCGCCACGGCCGGGTCCAGCAGCCCGACGAGCCCCTGCCCGGCCAGCTCGGCGAAGCGCACCACGCCGCCCCGGCTCGCCGCGCGGGCCCGCACGGCCTGGTCGATCCCGGCCCGCAGCTCGCCGTAGCGGCAGGCGGTGCTCACCCCCACGGCCCCCTCGACCGCCCCGGCGACCTCGTCGGCCGCCCCTTCCTCCACCAGCACGACGCCGGCGCCACCGGCCGCCCCTCCTTCCACCGGCGCGCCGCCGCCCGCCGCGCGGGGCAGGCGGGTGGCGAACACCGTGGCCTCGACGCTCTCCAGGGCCTCCGCCGGGACGGCCAGCACGGCGAACGGCTCGCCGGGCAGCCGGCCGCCGAGCGCGTCCAGCACCGCCCGCGCCCGCTCGTCCTCCCCCGCCAGCAGCAGCTCCAGCACCGCCTGCCGGACCCGCCGGGCGGCCTCCCGCTGCGCGCCGCCCTGCTCCAGGGCGAGCGTGAGCAGCGACCCGGCCGCGTTGATCACCGTGTGGGCGACCGGCGTGAACGCCTCCCGCGCCCCCACGGCGAAGTACCCGCGCGGCCGCGCCCCGCCGCCTAGCGGCTGGAGCACGACGTGGCCCTCGGGCCCGGACAGCGACAGGCTGGCGGGCATCCGCGTGCCGCGCAGCCGGCCGAGCTCCCCCGTCACCGCCTCGGCCCGTGCCCCGCGCGTGGCGTGACGCACCTGCCCGGTCTCGTCCAGCAGCACCGCCCAGCCGCCGACCTCGGCGGCCAGCCGGTCGACGACCGCGTGCAGCCCCTCGGGCCGCAGCGCCGCCCGCGTCAGCCGCCCCTGCGCGGCGAACGCGCGGGTGATCTCCTCGTACTGCTCGGCGGCCAGCAGCTCGCCGACCGTCTTGCCGATGGCGATGAACGGCGTCTCCCGGGGCACCTCCAGCAGCGGCAGCCCGGCCTCCTCTGCGGCGGCCACGAGCGCGGGCGGCACCTCCTCGTGGGAGAGCCCGACCCCGAAGCCGAGCCCGGCCACGCCCCGCGCCACCAACCGGGCAACATAGCCGGAAAAATCACCTTCCAGGCGCATCCCGGTGGTGAGCAGCAGCTCGTCACCCTCCAGGAACGGCGTCGGATCCTCCAGCTCGCTGACCGCCACCCAGCGCACGGCCGAGTCCAGCGGGCCGGCCAGCGACCGCAGCCCCATCCGCCGCACCACGGTCCGCAGCGAAGGCGCCATCGCGAGTTGTCCATTCCGGCAAAGGTGAGCACCCACAGTGTGCCATATCGCCCTATCGGAGCAGGCGGGCGGCCACCGTACCGTCAGAGCCATGAGCATTCCCCAGGAGCGTCGCCTCGTCACCGCCATCCCCGGCCCCAAGTCGCAGGAGCTGCTGGCCCGCAAGCAGGCCGCCGTCCCCCCGGGCATCGGCACCACGCTGCCGGTCTTCGTGACCCGCGCCGGCGGCGGCGTGCTGGAGGACGCCGACGGGAACTCGCTGATCGACTTCGGCTCCGGCATCGCCGTCACCAACGTCGGCAACGCCGCCCCCAAGGTGGTCGAGCGCGTCCAGAAGCAGGCCGCCGACTTCACCCACACCTGTTTCATGGTCACCCCGTACGAGTCGTACGTGCGCGTGTGCGAGAAGCTGAACGAGCTCACGCCGGGCGACCACGAGAAGCGCACGTTCCTGGTCAACAGCGGCGCCGAGGCCGTGGAGAACGCGGTCAAGGTCGCCAGGCTCGCCACCGGCCGCCAGGCGGTCGTCGTGTTCGACCACGGCTACCACGGCCGCACTCTGCTCACGATGACGCTGACGGCCAAGAACATGCCGTACAAGCAGGGCTTCGGCCCGTTCGCGCCCGAGGTCTACCGGGTGCCGCTGGCTTACCCGTTCCGCTGGCCGACGGGCCCCGAGAACTGCGCCGAGGAGGCCGCCGCCCAGGCCATCGACATGATCGGCAAGCAGATCGGCGCCGAGAACGTGGCCGCCGTGGTGATCGAGCCGATCGCCGGCGAGGGCGGCTTCATCGAGCCCGCCAAGGGCTTCCTGCCGAGGATCGCCGAGTTCTGCCGCGCCAACGGGATCGTGTTCGTGGCCGACGAGGTGCAGACCGGCTTCGCGCGCACCGGTGACCTGTTCGCCTGCGAGGACGAGGGCGTGGTGCCCGACATCATCTGCACCGCCAAGGGCATCGCGGGCGGCCTGCCGCTCGCCGCGGTGACGGGCCGGGCCGAGCTCATGGACACCGTGCACGCGGGCGGCCTCGGCGGCACCTACGGCGGCAACCCGCTGGCCTGCGAGGCGGCGCTGGGCGTGCTGGAGACCATCGAGGAGGAGGACCTGGTCGGCCGCGCCCGCCGCATCGGGGACGTGATGATCCCGCGGCTGCTGGCCATGAGCGAGCGCTTCGACGTGATCGGCGACGTCCGGGGACGCGGCGCGATGATCGCCGTCGAGCTCGTCGTGCCGGGCACCAAGGACCCGAACCCGGCCGCCGTCCAGGAGGTCGTCCGGCGCTGCCACGCGGAGGGGCTGCTGGTGCTGACCGCGGGCACGTACGGCAACGTGCTGCGCTTCCTGCCGCCGCTGGTGATGCCCGAGCACCTGCTTGAAGAGGGGCTCGGCATCCTGGAGAAGGCTTTCGCCAGCCTGTAGATAAACCCGCAAATCGGGCATCCAGCTTGTTGCTGGATGCCCGATTTTGTTGGTGTAAGACCTGTCGTCCGGGTAGAGAAATCACCTGGCCTTGACGCGAAGCTAGCGGAGCACGGACGCGGCCGGGGTTATAACGGATCCGACATGAAGCCGGGCGAGCGCCGCGGGGAGCGTGATGAACTGGGGTCCGACCAGAACGGCTGGGGAGATGTTGACGTTCGACCCTGAGGGCATGAGCTGGGCGCAGCGCCAGGGCGACGCCTGCGTCGTCTGCCACAAGCGGTGGCCGCGTCCGCGCGTGCGGGTGGGTCGCTTCCCCGACGACATGACGGCCCTGGCCTGCACCGACTGCGCCGAAGCCCTCATCCCGTCGCCGCTGGCCACCGTCGTGGCCTTCCCGTCACGCTGACCACGGCGCACTGACCAGGCCGCACTGGCCACGCCAACACCGGCCACGCGCACAGCCCCGTACCCACCGGGGCCGCCTCTCGGGAGACGAGACGCCCCAGGGCGGGGGGACCGCCCGGGGGCGTCTCAGCAGGCGCGCTCAGCGGGGGGATAGGGCGCGCCCGCCGCGGGCGAGGTCACCGGCCGGCCGTCACTTCGCGAGCTCGCGCCACCGGGCGGTCCAGGTGGCGTAGTCCACGCACTCTCCTTCCGGCGGACGGCAGTCGCCCGGCGGCCGCACCGCGAAGGCGATGCGGTCGAGCCGTGGTGACCTGGTCGCACCGTACGCCTCACAGACGGGTTTGGCGCGGCCTTTGCACGCCTTGGTATTGGCCGGCGCCAGCCCGAGCCACGCGGCGGCGTCACGCTGGGAGCCGGGGTCGGTCATCCGGTTGAGCCAGAGGTAGGCGCAGCCCGTGTCGGTGACGCCGGACCCGAGCATCCACGAGTCGGCCCACCCGGTGGCCTTGCGCGCGGCTACCGCCTTGACCTTCTTGCCGGCCTTCTCCAGCAGCATCCGGTGGTAGGGCGTCGCCTGGGCGTAGTCGATCGAGCCGGTGGCGAAGCCCTTGATCAGGTCGAGCGGGTTCTTCCAGTAGGTGCGGTCCTCCTGGCCCTCCAGCCCCTCCGCCACCCGGTCGAGCTGGGTGGCGGTCAGCTCGAACGGCCGGTCGACGGCGTCGTCGACGAGCGCCGCGTCGGCCAGCGTCAGCGGGCTGTCCTTGAGCATCACGCGCCCGGCCTTGAGCACCTGGCCCAGGTCGCCGCCCTTGACCCGCTCCGGATCGTAGAGGAACTCGTGATAGCCCCACAGGAACGGCACCCCGTAGGCCTTGCCGGAGTCGCTCACCAGCTCGCGCAGCGGCTCCAAGAGGTCGTCGTAGCCTTCGATCTCGGCCGTGTCGATGGGCTGCACCTGCTTGGCCTCGATCATGGAGGCGGCCAGCACCGGATCGGCGGCGATCACGTCGTAGGGCCGCTCGGCGACGCGGGCGGCCATCTCCTCGGGCGTGGAGACCGTGTCGAGCCGGGCCACCCGGCAGCCGGTCTCCTTCTCGAACGTGCCCGTCCAGTTGGCCTGCGGGCTGGTGCCGCCGTATTCGGCATAGCCCCGGTAGGCGAGGATCTGCAGGGTGCCGTCGCGCTGCGTGGGGCTCGTCGTGGGCTTGGGCGACGGCGTGGCCGCGCCGGTGCCGGCCAGCATCGCCAGGGCGGCCAGGGCCAGGGCGGGAGCGCGTCGGAGATCCACGCCCTGGAGCTTACCGGGGCCCCGGGCGGGCGGAGCCGAAGCCCGCCCGCCTGTGGACAACCTACTTGTTCGTCGGGAACCCCAGGTTGACGCCGCCGTGGGACGGGTCGAGCCAGCGGGAGGTGACGACCTTGCCGCGGGTGTAGAAGTGCACGCCCTCGGTGCCGTGGGCGTGCGTGTCGCCGAAGAGCGAGGACTTCCAGCCGCCGAAGCTGTAGAACGCCATCGGCACCGGGATCGGCACGTTGATGCCGATCATGCCGACCTCGATCTCGTTCTGGAAGCGCCGGGCGGCGCCGCCGTCGTTGGTGAAGATCGCGGTGCCGTTGCCGTACTCGCCGGCGTTGATGACCTCGACGCCCTCCTCGTACGAGCCGACGCGGACGATCGACAGGACGGGGCCGAAGATCTCCTCGACGTGCACCCGCGAGCCGGGCCTGACGTGGTCGACGACGGTCGGCCCGAGCCAGAACCCGGGCGTCTCCGACGCCTTGCCGCCGCCGCGCACCGGCGTCTCGCGGCCGTCGACGACGACCTTGGCGCCCTCCTCGACGGCCACGTCGAGGTAGGAGGCGACCTTGTCGCGGTGCGGGCCGGTGACGAGCGGGCCCATCTCGGAGGCGGGGTCGTCGCCGGGGCCGATGGTCAGCCGCTCGACCCGTTCGACGATCTTCTGCACGAGCTCGTCGCCGACGGGGTCGACGGCCAGCACGACGGAGATCGCCATGCACCGCTCGCCCGCCGAGCCGAACCCGGCCGACACCGCGGAGTCGGCCACCAGGTCGAGGTCGGCGTCGGGCAGCACGAGCATGTGGTTCTTGGCGCCGCCGAGCGCCTGGACCCGCTTGCCGTGGGCCGATCCGGTCTCGTAGACGTACCGGGCGATCGGGGTGGAGCCGACGAACGAGACGGCGCGCACCTCGGGGTGCTCCAGCAGCCGGTCCACCGCCACCTTGTCGCCCTGCACGACGTTGAACACGCCGTCGGGCAGCCCGGCCTCCTGCCAGAGCCGCGCCATGAGCAGCGACGCCGACGGGTCCTTCTCCGACGGCTTGAGCACGAACGCGTTGCCGCACGCGATCGCGATCGGGTACATCCACATCGGCACCATGGCCGGGAAGTTGAACGGCGTGATCCCGGCGACGACGCCGAGCGGCTGCCGGATCGAGTAGGAGTCCACGCGGGTGGACACCCCTTCGGAGAAGCCGCCCTTGAGCAGGTGCGGGATGCCGCAGGCGAACTCCACGACCTCCAGCCCGCGGGCCACCTCGCCGAGCGCGTCGGAGTGGACCTTGCCGTGCTCGGCGGAGATCAGCGCCGCCATCTCGTCGCGGTGGGCGTACAGGAGCTCGCGGAAGCGGAACAGCACGTGCGCGCGCCTGACCAGCGACGTGTCGCGCCACGCGGGGAACGCGGCCGCCGCGGCGGCGACCGCCGCGTCGACGTCGGCCGCCGACGCCATCGCGACCGTGCCGCTGACCTCCCCGGTCGCCGGGTTGAAGATCTCGCTCGTACGGGGGTCACCGTCGACGAGCTTTCCGCCGATCCAGTGCTTGACTGACTTCACTGCTGCGCCGCCTCCGCGTTGATGACTTCGAGCGCGCCGACGATGATGCCGAGCCCCTCGGCGGCCTCGTCGACGGTCAGGGTGAGCGGCGGCGCCATGCGGATCGCGGTGCCGTACAGGCCGCCCTTGCCGGCGAGCAGGCCGGCCTTCTTGGTCTCCTCCATGAAGCGGGCGGCCTGGGCCGGGCTCTCCAGCTCGACGGCGAACATCAGTCCCTTGCCGCGCACCTCCTTGACAATGGGCAGGCGGGCGGCGGCCTCGCGCAGGCCGTCGATGATGATCTTGCCGGTCCTGGCGGCGTTGGCCTGGAGGTCGCGGTCGAGGACGTAGTCGAGGGTGGCGTTGGCGGCGGCCATGGAGATCGGGTTGCCGCCGAACGTCGCCAGGCCGACGGCGGGCAGGACGTCCATCAGGTCGCCGCGCGCCACGACGCCGCCGACGGCGAACCCGTTGCCCAGGCCCTTGGCGAACGTCATCATGTCGGGCGTCACGCCGTGGTTCTGGATGCCGAAGAACGCGCTGCCGGTGCGTCCCCAGCCGGTCTGCACCTCGTCGGAGATGAACAGGATGCCCTGTTCGTCCAGGACCTCCTTGTAGGCGGCGAACAGCCCGTCGGGCGGCATGGTGAACCCGCCCACGCCCTGGATCGGCTCGGCGATGAGCGCGGCGACGTCGCCCGCGACGGCGGTGGCGAGCACGTGGCGCAGGTCCTCGGTGCACGCGCGGATGTAGTCGGCGTCGGACAGGCCCTTGAACTGGGTCAGGTGCCGGTCGGTGCCGTGCAGGAAGTGCGCGTTGAGCGGGGAGAGCGAGTTGTTCTTCCAGGCCCGGTTGGAGGTGACGCCGATGGCGCCGAAGCTGCGGCCGTGGTAGCTCTGCCGCATGGCGAGCACCTGGTCGCTCTTGCGCGCGCAGGTGGCCAGGAGCAGGGCGGTCTCGTTCGCCTCGGTGCCGGAGTTGGTGAAGAACACCTTGGCGTCGGGGATGCCGGACAGCCTGGCGATCTTCTCGGCGAGCTCGACCTGGCCGCGCAGCAGGTAGACGGTGCTGGTGTGGACGACGCCGGTGGCGAGCTGGCGCTCGACGGCCTCGCGCACCTCCGGCACGTCGTAGCCGATCATGTTGGTCAGGATGCCGGCGAAGAAGTCGAGGTAACTCTTGCCGTCGGCGTCGACGACACGGTTGCCCTTGCCGCTGACGATCTCGATGGGCTCGTCGTAGTTGAGGCTCACCCAGGCGGGGATCACGGCCCTGTGGCGCGCGAGAAGCTCGGACATGTCTTGAGTATCGCTGTTGCCGCGACTTCCCCGGAACGGCAAGATGTCGGCCTGTCGCCGAATTGGCTTACATACTGTCGACCCGGGGCCGAGAAGAGGTTTCGTCGGGATGGGTGATGGTATGGCTACGTCTAGCAGGGAATATGTGAGATCGCCCCTCCAGGGGGAAGCCTTCTGGAGCACCGTCCAGAAGACGCGACAGGCGGTCTGGCGACCGTCGTAAGACCGCCGGATCGGGGGAACCCAATGCGCAAGACGCTCACGGGTCTGGGGCTGGCCTTCTTCCTGACGCTCGCCCCGGCCGCGGCCGCCACGGCGGACACACCCGTTCAGGCCGCGCAGAGCCAGGTCAATCCGTCACCTCAGCCGACCGACACCCGGGACGAAGGCGGCAGCAACGCCGGCCTGTGGGGCCTGCTGGGCCTGCTCGGGCTGCTGGGCCTGACCGGCATGCGCAAGCAGAAGAGCCAGGTCGGCACGGCCGAGCACATGACCAACCGGCCGCACCGCAACCCGTAAGGTCCTCGCGCGGGATCCCCGTGCCGGCGAGCCCGGCACGGGGATCCCCCGTCCACCGGCCCCCCGTCCCTTAGGGGATCACCCGTCCGCCTGCGGGCGTACGGCCGGCGTACGGGCTACGCCGCCGGAGGCACCCGCAAAGCCCACTCGCGGGCGACGACCGGCGCGGGTCCGGTCCGCCACCATCGGGTCATCACCACAGCAGACCCGAGGAGACCGGCATGACGCTCGCCCTGGACCACGCCCCCGCCACCACCCACCCCGGACCGCCCAAGCTCGACCGCGACCAGCTCCGCCAGGCCCAGCAGGACACGCTCGCCACCCCGCGCATGAAGTACAGCCTGCTGGCCAGGATGATGTTCAAGCCCGTGGACCTCATGTACGGCAAGGAGGGCTCGTACACGAAGTTCGCCATGCTGGAGATCATCGCCCGGGTGCCCTACCAGGCGTGGGAACGGATGGGCTACTGGGCGGTGCACCGCCACAGAGGCCGCTCGGCGCTGGCCCGCCGGGTCTTCGAGCGCATCGTCGAGGCCCGCGCCGACCAGGACAACGAGCAGTGGCACCTGCTCATCATGCAGGACCTGGTGCAGCGCTCCGGGCACCGTCAGGGCTGGCTGCTGCACCGGGCCGCGCCCTGGCTGATCGCGTTCTTCTACTACCACGTGTCGTGGGTGCTGTTCCTGGTCCGGCCCGACTGGAGCTACCGGCTCAACGCCGAGTTCGAGGATCACGCCGAGCACGAGTACATGACGTTCGTGGCGGACAACCCGAACCTGGACTTCGTCCCCGACCCGGGCGCCTACGCCGCCGAGTACGGCCGTTACCGCTCGGTGGCCGACCTGCTGCGGCAGATCGGCCACGACGAGCGGACGCACAAGCTCGACAGCCTGCGGAGCATGCGCGAGCCCCGCATCCGCTAGGCGCTCACCGGCTCGGGCGCGGTGTCCGGCGCGGTGGCGGCGGGCCGGAGCACGAGGAGCGCGAGCAGCGCCGCGGCCAGGCAGAACCCGGCGCCCACGAAGCAGCCGACGTGCATCGCGTCGGTGAACGCCGCCTTGGCCGGCTCGACCAGCTCGGGCGTCCGGAACGCGACGCCGATCGACTCCCTGGCCGCCTCGGGCGCGCCCGCGGGCATGGACGAGGTGAACACCCCGGCCAGCACGCTGCCCAGCACGGCGATGCTCAGGGCCAGGCCGACCTGCTGGACGGTGTCGTTCATGGCCGAGCCCACCCCGGCGTGCTCCAGCGGGATTGCGTTCATCAGCGACGCGTACGCCGACGGTCCGGCCAGGCCGCCGCCGACGCCCATGAGCACGAGCCCGATCAGCAGCCCCAGATAGCCGGTGGTGGTGGCCATCACCAGGAACCCACCGGCCATGACGGCCAGCCCGGAGGCGATCAGCGTCCGGTTGGCGACCCTCTTGCCGAGCCCGGCGCCGACCCCGTTGAAGATCGCCGCGGCCACGGCGTAGGGCAGCAGGGCCAGCCCGGCCTTCGTCTCCCCGTAGCCCAGCACGAACTGCAGGTACTGCGTCAGCATCAGCATCACGGCCCCGGCCCCGAACGCCATGAGCAGGATCGAGAACGACGCCCCGCTGAAGTTGCGGTTCCTGAACAGCCGCAGCGGCAGCATCGGATGGGCCGAGCGGCGCTCCCACCACACGAACACGCCCAGCGTGACCACGGCCAGCGCGATGATCACCGGGTCGAAGACCCGCTCGATGATCACGTAGACGGCGGCGGTCAGCCCGACCACCGACAGCACCACGCCCACCGGGTCGATCGGGCGCCCGGCGCTGCGGGTCTCCGGCATCAGCACCAGCGCGGCCACGATGGCGATCAGCGCGATGGGGATGTTCAGCAGGAACACCGACCCCCACCAGTAGTGCTCCAGCAGGAAGCCGCCGAGCGTCGGCCCGATGATCACGCTGATCATCGCCACGCCGCCCCAGATGGCCATGGCCTTGCGCCGCTCGTCCGCGTCGAAGACCGTCATCAGGATCGACAGCGTCGACGGCATCAGGATGGCCCCGCCGACGCCCATGAGCGCGCGCGACCAGATGAGCTGCCACGGCTCCCCGGACAGCACGGCCAGCACCGAGGCCCCGCCGAACAGCGCCAGCCCGATGATCAGGAACTTCCGGCGGCCGAACCGGTCGGACAGGCTTCCCGCCGTCAGCAGCAGCCCGGCGAAGGCCAGCACGTACGAGTCCAGGATCCACTGGATGTCGGACGGCGTCGCGCCCAGGTCCTCGATCAGCGAGGGGATGGCCAGATTGAGCACCGTGCCGTCGACGGACAGCACGAGCAGCGACAGACAGAGTACGGCGAGGACCCACCAGCGACGGGGGTCTCGCACAGCGTTCGATTCCACTCGCACACTGTACGACAACACTCGTACAGTGTGCGAGTGGAATTATCCTGGGAGCATGACCAAGCAGTTCAGCACCGTCTGGCTCCGGGAAGCCCGTCCCGCCAAGAGCACCGGCCGCAGCCGCGACGAGATCGTCCACGCCGCCGTCGAGCTGCTCGACGCCGACGGCCTCGACGGGCTCAGCATGCGCAGGCTCGGCGCCAAGCTGAGCGCGGGCGCGACCAGCATCTACTGGTACGTGGCCAACAAGGAGGAGCTGCTGGAGCTGGTCTACGACGAGATCTGGGGCGAGCTGCGGCTGCCCGAGCCCACGGCGGAGACCTGGCGGGTCACCGCGTCGGCCTTCGCCCACGACATGCGCCGGGTGATCCTGCGCCACCCCTGGTCGGCCTCGCTCATCGGCCGCCTGCCCGCGCTCGGCCCCAACGCGCTCGGCGCCGCCGACACCCTGCGCAGGAGCTTCCACCTGGCCGGCTTCGAAGGGCTGGAGATCGACTACGCCAACACCACGCTGACCTCGTACGTGTTCGGCATCACGATCCCGGAGGTCGCCTGGGCCCAGAAGGTCGCCGAGAGCGACTACCCCGACGAGAGCATCCGCGAGTCGGTCGCCCTGCTGGCCGCCGACTATCCGGACCTGGCCAGCCGCATGAACGAGGTGCACAACTCCGACATGGACTCGGTGCGCGAGATCGCCTTCAGCTTCGGGCTCGACGCGGTGCTCGACGGGCTCACGGCACGCCTGGTCGCCTAGCAGATTGTCAGCCTGTGCGGACTCGATCTTACAAGCTGATCGGATAGGCTCGCCTCGTGCTCCCCACCATCGCCGACATCCTCGCCCTGGAGAGCGTCCGCCGGGGCAACCCGCGCGTGGTCGCGGGCGCGGACCGGCTCGACACCCGCGTGCGGTGGGTGCACGTGGGCGAGATCGCCGACATCGCGCAACTGCTGCGCGGCGGCGAGCTGGTGCTCACCACCGGCGTGGCCCTGCCCGACGACCCCGACAAGCTGGCCGACTACATCGGCGAGCTGTCGTCCGTCGGCGTCTCCGGCCTCATCGTCGAGCTGGGCCGCCGCTTCGTCCACGAGCTGCCCCGCGCCGTGGTCAAGACGGCCGAGGAGCACGGGCTGCCGCTGGTCGTGCTGACCCGCGAGACCCCGTTCGTGCAGATCACCGAGGCCGTCCACGCCCGGATCATCGACATCCAGCTGGAGGAGCTGCGCGCCTCCGAGCAACTGCACGAGGTGTTCACCGAGCTGTCGGTCGAGGGCGCCTCGCCGGCCGAGGTGCTGGCCCAGGTCTCCCGGCTGTCGGGCCGCCCGGTCCTGCTGGAGAACCTCGCCCACCAGGTGCTGGCCTGCGAGTCGGCGGGCCGCGACACCGGCACGCTGCTGGCCGGCTGGGAGACCAGGTCCCGCGCGGTCGCCCCGGCCGAGCGCACCGCCTACGACGCCGCCTCCGGCTGGCTCGTCACCACCGTCGGCGCCCGCGGCCAGGACTGGGGGCGCCTCATCCTGCTGTGCGACGCCCAGCCGTCGCCGCGCGAGCTCGTGCTGGCCGAGCGCGCCGCCACCACGCTCGCCCTCGGCCGCCTGCTGGAACGCCATCAGGAATCGCTCGAACGCCAGGCGCACGGCACGATCATCACCGGCATCCTCACCCACGCCTACGCCGACCCCGACGAGGCCGCCGCCCGCGCCAGGGCCGTCGGCGTCCCGCTCACCGGCCGCAGGCTCGTCAGCGTCGTCATCCGCCCGACCGACCTGGCCGAGCAGGCGCTCGACGGGCAGGCCGAGCTCGGCGAGCTGGCCGAGGCCACCGCCGCCGCCTGCCGCGAGGCCCGGCTGCCCGCCCTCGTGGGCGCCCTCGACCAGGACCGCGTGGGCGTGCTGCTGCCGCTGCCGCCGCGCACCGCCGTCGAGCCCGCGCTGACCTCGCTCGCCGAGCGGCTGCGCGCCCTGTCGAAGTCCGGCGGCGCGTTCGTGCTCGCCTCCGGCTCGGTGGTCGAGTCGATCCGCGACGTGCGGCGCAGCTTCCTGGAGGCCGAGCAGGTGGCCGACGTCGCGGTCCGCCAGCCCGACGGCCGCCCCTTCTACCGGCTGCCCGACCTGCGCCTGCGCGGGCTGCTCCACCTGCTGCGCGACGACGCCAGGCTGCAGACGTTCGCCGAGCGCGAGCTGGGCGCGCTGCTGGCGCACGACGCCCAGCGCGGCGGCGACCTGACCCGCATCCTGCGCATCTACCTCGACGCCGGGCGCAACAAGGCCGTGGCCGCGCAGAAGGCCCACCTGTCCAGGCCCGCCTTCTACGACCGGCTGCGCCGCCTGGAGCGCATCCTCGACACCGACCTGGACGACTCGGAGTCCTGCCTGTCGCTGCACGTCGCACTGCTGGCCCTGGAGTCGTTCCGCCGCAACGCCCGTCCCGAATGAGGTCGCGCCGCCTAGCGTCTGCGGTGTGCCCCTCTTCTACAACCCCCTGGAGGCGGCGGCCCACCGGCTGTCGCTCGTGCCCCCGATGTTCGACTACTTCGCCGCCCTGGGCGTGCACGCGATCATCGCGGCGGCGCGGCTGGGCCTGTTCGACGCGCTGCGCGACGGGCCGCTGACCGGCGACGAGCTGGCCGCCGCCCGCGGCCTCGACGGGCGCGCCGCCCGGGTGCTGCTCGACAGCCTCGCCGCGCTCGGCTACCTGCGCCGGCGGCGCGGGCGCTACGCGCTCACGCGCGCCTCCCGCCGCTGGCTCGTCACCGGCTCGGCCACCAGCCTGCTGGAGGGGCTCACGTTCTGGGAGCGTACGGCGTGCGTGATCTGGCCGGAGACCGAGAAGGCCGTCCGCGACGGCACGCCGCCCGTCCCCCTCTACACGCTGACCGAGCAGGACCCGGAGCTGTCGCGCTCGTTCCAGGCGTGGACGGCGGCGCTCGCCGGGCAGCAGGCCCCGGCGGCGGCCCGCGCCATCCCCGTCCCCCGGCACGCCCGGCGGCTGCTCGACGTGGGCGGCGGCCACGCCCTCTACAGCGTGGCGCTGCTGCGCCGCCATCCGGCGCTGCGCGCCACCGTGCTCGACCTGCCGCAGGCGCTCCTGTCGGCGGCCGAGCACCCCCGCCTGACGTTGCGGGCCGGCTCGTTCCTGGACGGCGACCTGGGCGGCGGCTACGACGTCGTCCTGCTGTTCAACGTCATCCACCTGCTCGACGACGCCGAGACGGCGGCGCTGCTGCGCCGGGTGTCCGCCGCCCTGAACCCCGGCGGCGTCGTGGCCATCGGCGACCAGTTCGGCGACCGCCTCTTACCCGGGCGGGCCAGCCGCGGCCTGATGCGGCTGCTGGACCTCAACTACCTCGTCGCCGGCGGCGGCCGGGTGCGCGCGTTCGCGCAGGTCGCGGACCTGCTGCGGGAGGCGGGCTTCGACCGGCCGCGCCACCGCCGCCCCTGGCGCTCCCCCGTCACCCAGCTCGCCCTCGCTAGAACCCCATCGCGGCACGTACCTCGTCCAGCGTCTTGATCGCCCGCTCGCGGGCCGCCGCGTTGCCCTCGGCGAGCACCTCCCTGGCCTCCGCCACGGTGTGCTCGCGGCGCCGCGCCCTGATCGGGGCCAGGAACTCGTTGACCGCCTCGGTCGCCAGCGCCTTGAGCCGCGACGCGCCCCCGTCGCCGATCTCGTCGGCGAGCTCCTGCTGCGTCCGCCCCAGGCACAGGGACGCCAGCGTGAGCAGGCTCGCCACGCCCGGCCTGTTCTCCGGGTCGAACGTGATCAGCCGCTCGGAGTCGGTGGGCGCCTTGCGGATCAGCGCCGCCGTCTCGTCCTCGGTGGCCGACAGCGCGATCGCGTTGCCCCGGCTCTTGCTCATCTTGCCGCCGCCCAGCCCCGGCAGCAGCGGCTGCTCGCCCATCATCGCCTCGGGCACCGGGAACACCGGCCCGTACCGCTCGTTGAACCGCCGCGCCACCAGTCTGGTCGTCTCGACGTGCGGCAACTGGTCCTTGCCGACGGGCACCAGCGTGCCCTTGCAGAAAAGGATGTCGGCCGCCTGGTGCACCGGATAGGTGAACATGAGCCCGCTCACCACCTGCTGGCTGCTGTGCGCGATCTCGTCCTTGACCGTGGGGTTGCGCCCCAGCTCGGCCACCGAGATCAGGCTCAGGAACGGCAGCATCAACTGGTTGAGCTCGGGGATCGCGCTGTGCTGGAAGATCGTCACCTTCGCCGGGTCGATGCCGACCGCCAGGTAGTCCAGCAGCAACGCGTCGATGTTCTGCTGGATCGCCCCCGGCAGATCCCGATCGGTGATCACCTGATAGTCGGCGATCAACACATACATCTCGTACGTGTCCTGCAGCCGCACCCGGTTGGCCAGCGAGCCGAAGTAGTGGCCCAGATGCAGCGGCCCGGTCGGGCGGTCACCGGTGAGAACGACGTGGTTCATGCTCTGCTCCTCCTGAGGTGTCTCATGCCGTCCCAGGGAGGAGCGCGTCGCGCCGGGCCGCCCTGAGGACGGCCCGTGCATGCGGATGTCAGTGGCCGTCTCGCGGCCACCACCACATGCTGATGCGCTTCATGCACCCATTGTATGGGCGGATCAAAGATGCCAGCCATACCCGGTGTCAATCTCGTAACCTCTTCCACCGTTTGGCGTGTTTCGAGGACCCCGGGACCAAGATCACGCCAGGATGGGTCGGATTGTTTTCCGCCCTCTGGAGTTCTGATGTCTCGACGCACCATCGTCGCCGGCTTGGCCATGGCCGCGACGTTCACGGTGACCACCGTGCCAGGCGCCGCCGCGGAGCAGGTGGCGGTGAAGTTCCCGTCGGCCAAGTTCCCGCTCGGCCCCCGCTCGGTGCCCACCAAGACCATGACCGCCGTCGCGCCCGGGATCGACCTGTACGACGTGAAGGCCGGCAGCGCCACCGACGGCTACACGGTGACCGTGCTCATGCCCAGCGGCCGCGACTACGGCACCCGCGCCACCGCGGAGGCCAGGGTGGCCGAGGTCGAGGCCGCGGGCGAGACCGCGAGCCTGCAGAAGGTCATCCGCCCGCAGGTCGCCGACGCGCCCGCCCAGGAGATCTACATGGTCCGGGTGGGCCTGTGGTCCTTCAAGGACAAGGCCGAGGCCGACAAGACGGCCAAGAAACTCAAGGAGGCCGGGCTCAAGGTCAAGACCGACTACCTCGGCGACGACGGCCTCAAGACCACCGGCCCGTGGAACGTCAAGGTCGTCATGATCGACGCCCGCACGTTCCGCGGCTCGTACGCCGCCTCCCTGGGCACCAGCGTCGCCAAGCGGGAGACCGTCTCCGCGATGGCCAAGGCGCAGGGCGCCATCGCGGCCATCAACGGCGGCTTCTTCAACATCCACACCGCCAAGGAGCTGCGCGGCGAGCCCGTCGGCGCCTCCGTGGTCGCGGGCCGCCTGCTCAGCGAGGCCGTCCCCGGCCGCTCCGCCGTCGTCCTGCGCGGGCGTACGGCACGCATCACCGAGCTCAAGTCGGCCGTCACCGCCGTCTCCCAGGACGGCGCCCGCGCCCCGGTCGCCGGCGTCAACCGCGCCGCCGCCACCGACGAGCTCGTCCTCTACACCGAGGAGTACGGCGCCAAGACCCCCGCGAACGGCGGCGCCGACGTCGTCCTCGACGCGGCCGGCAAGGTCGTCGGCGTGCGCGCCTCCGGCTACGCGGTGCCCAAGGGCGGGCGCGTCCTGCACGGCAGCGGCGCGGCAGCCGACTGGCTCGCCGAGCACGCCGTCGAAGGCGGCACCGTCCAGGTGCTGACCAAGCTCACCGACCTGCGCACCGGCAAGACCATCAAGTTGACGCCCGACCTTCACGTGGTCGCCGGCGGCGTCGGCCTGGTCCGCAACGGCCGCACCAAGATCATGGCCAAGCGCGACGGCCACGACTCGGTCAACATGATCCTGCGCCGCCACCCGCGCACCCTGCTGGGCACCACCCGCAACGGCAGCCTCATCCTCGCCACCATCGACGGCCGCAAGCCCGGCATCACGGTCGGCGCGAGCTTCACCGAGGCGGCCCAGCTCATGCGCTGGCTCGGCGCCACCCAGGCCATCAACCTGGACGGCGGCGGGTCGACGGCGATGGTCGTGGGCAAGAAGGTCGTCAACCAGCCGGCAGACGGCCGCGAACGCGCCGTCGGCGACGCCCTCCTCGTCCTGCCGCCCCGCTGACCACCCTCCGGCCCTGCCCCGTTCGAGGGGCAGGGCCGGTTCTTCTCCAGAACGCAGAAAAGGCCCCCGGGATCACCCCGAGGGCCTACTTCGCCACACAACGCAGAGAAGGCCCCGACACTGAATGTCGAGGCCCTCTCTGAAAGATTGTCCGGCGGTGACCTACTCTCCCACACCCTCCCGAGTGCAGTACCATCGGCGCAGGGAAGCTTAACTTCCGGGTTCGGAATGTA
>NZ_JBSFSX010000013.1:0-208540 GCF_053590035.1 Nonomuraea sp. NPDC003214
CACCCGGTACGACAAGCTCGCCGTCCGCTACGCAGCCACCGTCCACATCGCTGCCATCAACGACTGGCTCACGATCCTTTGAAACACGGCCTAGGACATGGAGTAGCCCGCCGCACGGCACCGGGCTGCCGTTGGACGACGACGCGGCGCCTGCGGGAATGGTAGCTCTCGGCCCGTCGATCGCCGGGGGAGGGTTGAGATCCTATGGAGGAAGTCTTCCCGCTACCGGCGGCCGGCCGGGGCCGGTCGAGCGCACGGGCGGGAGCTGCCAGGCCAGGACCTGGCCGATGGGGTTGAGCAGGACACGGCAGGCTGCCCGTGGCCTCATGCAGGCCGTCGAGGTCAGTCGATGCCGTCGATGATGCGGAAGTCGCGCTTGAAGCCGTCGGGGAGGGCCACCAGCGCTTTCTGGTACGCCTCACTCTCGTATGCCGCGACGGCCTGGTCAAAGCTGTCGAACTCGATCAGAACGACGCGTTGCGAAATTCCGGCCTCGTGGGCGACGACTCGACCGCCCTGGGACGGGAGGAGGGATATGGTGCGCCCGCCTCCAGCCTGGACGGCCGGACCGGCCAGCTTGTCGTAGGCAGCCAGCCCCTCAGGGTCGGAAATAGCGGGGTAGACACTGACCCAGTAGCCCTTGGCCATGGAAACCTCCTGTATTGGGCCGGACACGTCCGACTTCGCATTGACCTTCAGATCGACCGATCCCGGCGACGGGTACTGCGGCCGGTTGAACCGTCATATGCGCAGGTTAGGGCTTGGTACGCGGTCGAGGGAAAGACCGGTACGGGATAGACTCAGAACGGATCGTTATCAATCGGCACGGAGGGCACGTGGCGCCGGATACGGTGAGCCTGCGCTATTTCCTGGTGCTGGCGCAGGAGCTGAACTTCACCCGCGCAGCCGCACGGATCGGCATCGCACAGCCCGCACTCAGCGCCCGGATGCGCCGGTTGGAGGCGGAACTCGGTACGGCCCTGCTGGTCCGCAACACGCGTAGCGTCGCATTGACCCCGGCCGGTGCGGCTTTGGCGGAGTCCGCGCCGCCCGCGCTGGCGGCGCTGGACCGCGCATGGGACACCGCCCGGAGCGCGGCGGCCGGTGAGCTGGGCACGCTGCGCATCGGATACAGCCTCAGCGCCGGGGCCGAGACGGTACCGGCCCTGGTGGACAGGCTGACTCGCGGCAACAGCGGGCTCGAGGTCGGCGCGGTACCGATGGCGACACCGGAGATCTCCCTCGCGGTCGCCGATGGCCGGATCGATGCCGGGATCACCCGTGGCGAACAGCCTGGCCGTGGCGTGCGCCGGTTCCTGCTGCGGCGTATGCGCGTCGGGGTCCAGCTGGCGCAGCACCATCCGCTGGCCGAACACCCGGAGATCGAGATCGCCGACGCGGCCGCGTACCCGCTGCGGCTCCCTGATCGTGCGGCCAACCCGGTGATCCACGATCAGCTGTCCGCGCTGTTCCGAGACCTCCGGCCACACCCTCAATTCCACACGCCCGCAGTCGCTTTCGACATGTCTCAGCGCGACCTGCTCGACGGGGTCACCCTCGCCCCGGCCGGAGAAGCCGCGATCACGGCGGCACCGCCCGGTCTCACCTGGCGACCGCTGCGGGGCGCGCCCAGCCTGACGATCCACCTGGTCCTCCCGCGCGAGCAGTCGCCGCTGCACCGCCGCGTCCGTGCCGTCGCCAGAACGCTGGCGCACGAGATGCACTGGCTGCCGGACTGACGCGCACGAGGTCAAGCAAGACGGACGCCGCGCCTGGCGCTGCGCAGGGGGTGCAGGGCGTGGGTGGTTACGGTGCTGGACGGGAGCGGGCGACGGCCTGGGTGAGCGTGGTGACGTGTTCGGCGAGCGCCGTGATCAGCGCGGGCGGATTGCGGACGGTGAAGGGCCAGGGCAGGCCGGTGAGGATGCGTGCCATGGCGGGCAGGTCTTCCGCGCCGCTGACCAGGAGCACGCCGCCGTCGGGGCAGGGGTGCAGGTCGCCGAAGGTGGCGGAAAGTCGGCCGCGGGCGGTGTCCAGGTCGGTGTCGAGCCATACTTCGGTGCGGTGGGTCCAGGCGCCGAGCGTCAGCGCGTGCAGCACGTGGGCGACAGGGTCGAAACCGTCGGGCGGGACGAAGGTGCCGGGCAGCTCGGCGGCGCCGTTGATCCGGTCCAGGCGGTACATGCGGATGGCGGCGCGCAGATGGTCGTGTCCGACCAGGTACCAGCGGCGTGCGTGCACGACGAGCCCGTACGGGTCCACCTCGCGGGCGCCGCGGGTGTGCTCGATCCGGACGGTGTGCCGCGCGTGGACGGCCGCGGCGAGCGTCAGCGCCAGGTGCGGTTCGGGGGTCAGCGGGCCTGCCGTCGCGGAGGTGGCGTCGACGAGCGCCGTGACGCGCCGGCGCAGGGGTGCGGGCAGGACGTGGTTGAGTTTGACCAGCGCCCGGTCGGTCGGGCCGGGCGCTGCCGCCTGTTCGTGCTGCTTGCCGGTGGCCAGGGCGACCGCGACGGCGACGGCTTCGTCGTCGGTGAGCATCAGGGGCGGCAGGCGTACGCCGCGGGCCAGCCGGTAGCCGCCGTAGCGTCCGCGGACGGACTCGACGGGGATGTCCATGTCACGCAGGGCGGCGATGTAGCGGCGGACGGCGCGGGCGTCGACGTCCAGACGCCGGGCCAGCTCGTCGGCGGGCACCAGGCCGCGATCTTGCAGGATCTCCAGCAGCGCCAGGACGCGGGTCGCGGGACGGGACACGGACGCGATCTTAATGAGGGCAGAAAGCGTCCACAATTCTTCCTAGCCTGCGCCCGTAAAAGATCGATCGAAAGGAGTCGGCCCGGTGTCGACCATCGTTCTTGTCGGCGGCTCGTTCCTCGGCGCGTGGGCTTGGGAGCGCGTCACGCCGCTGCTGACCGCGTACGGCCACCAGGTGCATCCCCTGACGCTCACCGGTTTCGGCGACCGCGCGCATCTGGGCTCGCCGGACACGACGCTCAGCACGCATGCCCGCGACATCACGGCCGCGATCGAGTACGCCGGGCTGCGCGAGGTGGTGCTCGTGGCGCACTCCTACGGCGGCGCCCCGGCCACGATCGCCGCCACCACGATTCCCGGACGGATCGCCCGCGTGGTCTACCTCGCCGCGCTGCTGCCCGAACCCGGCAAGAGCCTGTTCGACAGCACGCCCGCGCCCGTCGTCGAAGCGATCATGCAGACCGTCCGGGACGGGCGGATCCCGGTGATGAGCGACGAGGTCATCGACGCCGGCTTCGGCGCGCACGGGCTCACTCCCGAGGATCGGGCGTGGCTGCGGGCGCGTGGCGCCGGCCAGCCCATCGGCACCTACCGAGATCCGGCTCCGGCCGACCTCAGCGCGGCACAACGACTGCCCCGCACCTACATCACCTGCACAGGCGACCCGGGCGGCCCGCCGAACCTGCCGGACCTGGAGATGATCACGCTGGACGCCGGGCACTGGCCGATGATCACCGAACCTGCGGAGCTGGCCCGAGTGCTGCACCAGGTGGCGTCATGATGCGCCCGTACCGCGTGCGGATTCCCCAGGAAAGCCTGGACGACCTGGGCGCCCGGCTGGCCGCCACCCGCTTCACCCGCCCGCTGCCCGGCCATGAGCTCGGCGTGCCCGCCGACCGTGTCCGGCACCTGGTCGAGTACTGGCGCGACGGCTACGACTGGCGGGCCTGGGAGCGGCGGATCAACGCCCATCCCCAGTTCACGACCGGGATCGACGGGCTCGACGTACACTTCCTGCACATCCGATCGGCCCATACGGACGCCCTGCCGCTCATCCTCACCCACGGCTGGCCCATGTCGACGGTGGAGTTCCTGCCGCTGATCGACCGGCTGAGCGACGCCTTCCACCTCGTCATCCCCTCGGTGCCCGGCTTCGGGTTCTCCGGCGTACCGCATGAGCCGGGCTGGAACCATCGCCGCGTCGCCGCAGCATGGGCAGAGCTGATGCGGCGACTCGGTTATGAGCGTTACGGCGCGCACGGCAACGACATCGGCTCCATGATCTCCATCGAGCTCGGACGCCTCGACCCGCACCGCGTCGTCGGGGTGCACGTCACCCAGATCTTCTCCCTGCCCTCCGGCGATCCGGCGGAGCGCGCCCTGCTGGGACCGGACGACCAGGAGAAGCTGGCCACCCTGGAACGCTTCATGGCCCGCCGGAGCGCCTACCTCGCACTCCAGTCCACCCAGCCGCAGACCCTGGCGCACGCGCTCGCCGACTCCCCGGCCGGTCAGCTCGCGTGGAACCTGCAGCTGTTCGGCGACACGGTGAGCGACGACTGCATCCTCACCAACGCCGCCATCCACTGGCTGACCGACACCGCCGGCAGCTCAGCCCTGATCGGCTATCACGGCAACAGACCGCCCGCCGGGCCGTCGGCGATCCCGCTGGGCGTCGCCTGCTTCGCCGACGACTTCTTCCCCTCCATCCGCCCGCTCGCCGAACGCGACCACAGCGCCATCATGCACTGGAACACCTATGACAAAGGCGGGCATCATGCCGCGCAAGAGGAGCCTCAACTCCTCGCCGACGACCTCCGTACGTTCTTCACCGCCCACCGATGACGCACGGTGCCGCTGTCCCCGTACACCCACGTGATCGCGCCGCCCTTGGAGCGGACGCGGCGTGGTCTGGCACCAGAGCAGCCAGGAGGTGATGACGCGGTCGATGGCCGAGGCGTAGGCGCGGTGGGTGCTGGGATTGTGGGGGAGTGGGGGACGCGGCCCGACTTCGCGCCTCGCACGCTCGGGTCGTGGCCTTTCAGGCTGCTCTTACACAGGTGCCGTAGAACGGTATCCATGAACGAGTCCGTGCCCGCGAAAGTCCTGGTCGTTGACGACGAGCCCAACATCCGGGAGCTGTTGTCCGAGGCGCTGAGTCTCAACGGTTTCGACGTGCGAACCGCGTCCAGTGGACGGGCGGCGCTGAAGGCGGTGGCGTCCGAGCGGCCCGACATCATCGTGCTGGATGTGATGCTGCCTGATCTGGACGGCTTCACGGTCGCTCGCAGGTTGCGGGAGGCGCAGGACAGTCCGTTGGTGCTCTTTCTCACCGCCAAGGATGCCGTGTCGGACCGGATTTCCGGCCTGACCGCGGGTGGGGACGACTACGTCACCAAGCCGTTCAGCCTGGAGGAGGTGGTTCTGCGGCTGCGGGCGATCCTGCGCAGGGTCCGGCCCGTGCCGGAAGAGGTCGACGACCAGGTGCTCCGCTATGCGGATCTGGAGCTCGACGAGGAGGCTCATCTGGTGCGGCGGGCGGGGCGGGCCATCCATCTCTCGCCGACGGAGTTCAGCCTCCTGCGCTATCTGATGATCAACGCCGAGCGGGTCGTCAGCAAGGGACAGATTCTGGAACGGGTGTGGGACTTCGACATCGACGGTGACAGCCGGATCGTCGAGTCCTACATCAGTTACCTTCGGCGAAAGATCGACGCGGAAGGCCGGCCGTTGATCCACACGTTGCGTGGGCTGGGATATCGCCTGCAGGATTCCTCATGAGGCTGGTTCGGCGTTCGTGGTCGCTGCGGCATCGGCTGCTGGCCGCCTTGCTGGGCCTGTGCGCTGCCGGCCTGGCCGTCTTCGCCGTGGCGGGGGTGCTGCTCCTGGATCGGGTGCTGCTGGCTCGGGTGGACACCCAGTTGACCGAACTGGTCCTCACCCTCGGCCGGCGCCCTCCGCCCACGGCGCCGCCTCCTCGGCGTCTCGGGGACATGGAGCTGCCGACACAGTTCCGGATGACTTTCTACGACGCGTACGGAAGCGTGGTGCGGCAGATGCCGCCCGGCCTCTCCGACGGGCCCGCCCTGACGGCCCAGGAAGCCGCGGCGCTGCCGGCTCGTCCCGTCACGGTGGCCGGCAGGACCGGCTCGGAGGAGTGGCGTGTGCTCGTGGCGAGCGTGCCGGGCGGCGGGCGGGTGGCCGTGTCGATGTCGCTGGCGGCCAACCGGGAAACCGTGCGGCAGTTGCTGGTCATCGAGCTGGCCGCCGGCGTCCTGGTGCTGTCGCTGCTGGGCGCGGTCGCCTGGTTCGTGGTGCGGCTGGGCCTGCGTCCGCTGAACCGGATCGAGCGTACAGCGGAGGCGATCGCGGAGGGGGACACCGATCGCAGGGTCGACGACACCGATCCGCACACCGAGACCGGCCGGCTGGGCCGGACCCTGAACGTGATGCTGGAGCGCCTGGCCCTCGCGCTGCGCGAGCGGGAGCAGTCCGAGCGGAGGCTGCGTCACTTCGTCGCCGACGCCTCGCACGAGTTGCGTACGCCGCTCACGTCCATCCGCGGCTTCGCCGAGCTGTACCACCACGGGCACCGGACGCGGGACCCGGCGGCCGAGCGGCTCTTCCGCCGGATCGAGGGCGAGGCTGAACGGATGGGCGTACTGGTCGAGGACATGCTTCTGCTGGCCCGCCTGGATCAGGAACCCACGCTGGAGCCCACTGTGGTGGACCTCCGGGTCCTCGCGGGTGATGTGGTGCACGCCGCCCAGGCCCGTGACCGCGAGCGCCCCATCCATCTGCACATCTCCGACGACCCGGTGCTCGTACGCGGCGACGAACACCGCCTGCACCAGGTCATCGCCAACCTGGTGGAAAACGCGATCACCCACACGGCGGCGGGCACCGCGGTGCGCGTCGCGGTCAGGCGCCGGACCGCCGGCGAGGCCGCACCTCACGGGGCCGTGCATGCGGGATCAGGACCTGGCGCGGATACCGACGCGGCCTTGGTCGAGGTGCGCGACGAGGGACAGGGCATCGCCCCCGACGATCTGCCCCATGTGTTCGACCGGTTCTATCGCGCGGACCCGAGCCGCTCGCGCGCGTACGGCGGCACCGGGCTGGGGCTGGCCATCGCCGCCGCGCTGGTGCAGGCGCACGCGGGCAGGATCGAGGCGCGCAGCGCGCCCGGCGCGGGAGCGACGTTCCGCGTCCTGTTGCCTTTGTACCGGCCTCAGGACGGCTGACCCTGCCGTGAATTCGCATATCAGCCAGGCCATGACGGGCAGGGATGGGAACAAATTGTTCATCTCTGATTGGCGGGCGATTCACACACTATTCCCAGCTTCGTGCTGTCAGATGTGCTCTGACACCGAAGGAGGGACATGCTGCGAAGATTCCGCAAGCGAGACGTCTTCCAAGGTCAGACCGGAAAATCCACCGCTTCGAGCGACTTGCCGGAAGGCGATGCCGGCCATCGGCTGCGCGCCCCGAGCAAACTGCACGCGTTCAACCGGTACGAGATCAAATACCTGATCGACGCGGACCGGGTCGACGAACTGCGCGAGGAACTGGGGAACCGGCTCGACCGCGACCGGCACTGCCCGGACGAGGGCTACAACATCTGGAGCGTCTACTACGACACCCGGCAGTTGCGCTTCTACTGGGAGAAGATCGAGGGCCTGAAGTTCCGCAGGAAACTGCGGGTGCGCCACTACGGCGACCGGTTCGCGGCGGCGCCGGACACCCCGGTGTTCGTCGAGATCAAGCAGCGCGTCAACCGGGTCACCCAGAAGCGCCGGGTCCGCCTGCCGTACGCTGACGCGCTGCGGCTGTGCGACGGGCGGCAGATGGTCGACCACGAGCCGTCCCAGCGGGCCTTCCTGGAAGAGGTGCTCGACCTGGTCTCCCGGCTGGAGCTGCGCGCCACCGCGATGACCGGTTACACCCGCCACGCCTACATGGGGCGTGATGCCGACGTGGGGCTGCGCGTCACCTTCGACCGCCGCATCAGAGGCCGGGACCGTGACTTCCACTTCGCCGCCGATGCGGAGAACCGGCTCATCGTCCCCGCCCGCAAAGCGATCATGGAAGTCAAGGCGAACGAGCGGGTCCCGTACTGGCTCACCGACCTGACCGCCAAGCGGAGCCTGCAGGTGGTGCGGGTGTCCAAGTACTGCCAGAGCATCGAGGCCTACGGGCTGGCGCCGCGCTCCGTCTTCCACGTTCCCGGCAACGATCACATGCCCGACCACGATCATCTTCCCGGCCGCGAGCGGTCGATGGCTCACATGGAGGCCTGACCCCTGATGGACTTCTCCTTCCAGGATCTGTCCGGCACGTTCAGCGTGGCCGACATCGCGATCGCGATGTCGCTGTCGTTCGTGCTGAGCGCGATGATCGGCTGGGTGTACCGGGCGACGCACCGCAACGTCTCCTACAGCCAGTCGTACGTGCAGACGCTCGTCATCCTCGGCATGCTCATCTCGCTGATCATGCTGGTCGTCGGCTCGAACATCGCGCGGGCGTTCGCCCTGGTCGGCGCGCTGTCCGTGGTGCGGTTCCGCAACGCGATCAAGGAGACCCGCGACGTCGGGTTCATCTTCCTGGTCATGGGAGTCGGCATGGCCGTCGGCACGCGTTTCTACCTGCTGGCGATCGTCGCGGCGGTGGCGATCTCCCTGATCATCATGCTCATGCAGCGGTTCGACTGGTTCGCGCTCAACGTGCGCCGCCAGGTGGTCAAGGTGCAGGTGCCGGCCGACGAGGACTTCACCGCCACGGTCCAGGACGTGCTGGTGCGGCACACCGACGAGTTCGAACTGGTCAGCATGGAATCGATCCGCGGCGGCGCGCTCACCGAGCTCATGTACACCGTGAGGATCAAGAAGGGCAGTGAGCCCGCCGACCTCATCTCGGCTCTGCGCGAGCGCAACCACGGCCAGTCCGTCACCGTGCTCACCGGGTACGACCAGACCGACCTGTAGGCGGCCATGACCCATCCCACCAACCGGCGACGGCTACGCCACCGAATCCCGATCAAGCTCCGGCACAACTGGAAGCTCGTCGCGCTGTGCACCGCCTTCCTGGCCGCGTGCTGGGGCGTGTTCGGCAGCGGGACGATCCGCCCGTACGTGACCACCGCCCGGACCGCTTCGGCCGACACCGTCACGACGAACCTCACCGGGACCAAGGACCTGTTCGACACCACGGTCGCGCACGAGGTGAAGCTGACCTTCACCGACGCGGCGTACCAGGACATGCTGACCGAGTACTACGCCAGCGGCGAGAAGAAGTACGTCGAGGCGGATCTGACCATCGACGGGACCCGCATCCCCAGCGTGGGCGTCCGGCTCAAAGGCAACTCCACGCTCATGGGTCTGACCTGGAACGGCAAGTCCCGCAGCAGCGGGCGGGGCGGCTTCCCCGGCGGACAGCCGCCCGAGGGCCTCGAACCTCCCGCAGGTTTCCAGCCGCCTGGCGGTGAGCAGCCGCAGGGAAACGGACAGCCGATGACGAACGGGCAGCCGGAAACGAACGGGCGGCCGGGCGACGGGATGTTCGGCGCTCAGCTCAAGGCGGAGGAGCCCGAGAAGCTGCCCTGGCTGATCAGCTTCGACGAGTTCGTCGAGGGCCGCCGCTACCAGGGCCACGCGCAGGTGGCTGTGCGGCCCGCTGCGACAGGCTCGACGACGATGCTGAGCGAGGCGCTCGGCATCTCGGTCGTCGGCGCCGCCGGCGAGCCGACACAGCGCTCCACGTACAGCTCCTTCAACGTGAACGGGCGTTCCTCCACGCCGCGCCTGCTGGTGGAGTACCTCGACGAGGGCTACGCCGAGACCCTGGGCGACGGCGTCCTGTACAAGTCGCTGGCCACCGGCTCCTTCACCTACAAGGGCGAGGACCAGACCGAATACGTCAACGACTTCAAGCAGATCAACAAGATCGGCGGCAAGGACCTTCAGCCTGTCATCGACCTGGTCAAATGGGTGAACGAGGCTTCCGACGCCGAGTTCGCCGCCGGCCTCGCCGACCGGCTGGACGTGGAGTCGTTCGCCCGCTATCTGGCCCTGCAGAACCTGATGGTCAACTTCGACGACATGGCCGGGCCGGGCAAGAACTACTACCTCTGGTACGACTCGGGCAGCAAGAAGTTCACCGTCATCACGTGGGATCTCAACCTCGCCTTCAGCGGCGATACCACGGCGGGCGTCCACGACAGCATCAGCATGGGATTCGGCCGTGGCCGCCCTCGCCAGAACGGCGAGCCCCCGCAGGGCGACCGGCCCAGGGGCGGCATGACCATGGGCCACCCGCTGAAGGAGAAGTTCCTCAAGAACGCCACCTTCAAGAAGGTCTACGAGGAGCAGTACAGAAACCTGTACAACAAACTCCTGGCCGATGGCAGCGCCACCAAGCTGCTCGACAACCTGGTCAGCTCGTACAAACTGAACAATGGAGCCGACACGGCCGCGATCGAAACCGAAGCGAACACACTGCGGACGTTCCTGCAGGCGCGGACCGAGAGCCTGGGCTCGGACAAGGCGATCAGCGGAGCCTGAACGCCGGCGCTTCTCAAGGGCGCGGGGACAGCGTGCGGCCCCGCGCCCTCGGCCTGCTCCCACTGCTTCCGATCCGCGAGCCGCCGCTCATGGATGGCGGTGACGATCCCCGGTGCGGCGGCCCCGAAGAGCACCCGCAGCGGCGGTTCGGCGGCATCCACCACATCAGGAAAGGCGTGCCGGACCGCGTCGGTGACGCCGGCGCGGTCGGTCACGTCTAGCCGGAGCGGCAGCAGGTCCGCCCCGTACTCGGCCGCCAGGTCGTCGAGGGCCGCGAGGTTCCGCACGGTCGCCACCACGCGGTCGCCGCGTCGCAGTGCCGCGGCGGTGAACACGCGCCCGAAGCCGCGGGAGGCGCCGGTGATGAACCAGGTCTTGCTCATCTTGCCGTCCTTTGGCGACAGGTCCGTCAGCGCTGCGCGGACGGACGGAGAACGATCTCGTTGACGTCCACGTCGGAGGGCTGGGCGAGGGCGTACGCGATGGCGTTCGCGACGTCCTCGGGGCGGATCGAGGCGGCTCGGTACGTGCGCATGAACTCAGCGGCGAGCGGGTCGGTGATGTGGTCGGCCAGCTCGGTGTCGACCACGCCGGGGGAAACGGTGGTCACCCGGATGCCCGGCTCGGATTCCAGCCGCAGCCCCTCGGTGAGCGCCCACGCGGCGTACTTGGTCGCGGAGTAGATCGCGGAGGTCTCCACGACCTGGTGGGCGCCGATCGAGGCGACCGTGACGAAATGGCCGCTGCCCTGGCCGCGGAAGATCGGCAGGGCAGCGGCGATGCCGTGGAGAAGGCCGCGAACGTTGACGTTCAGCATCTGGTCCCACTCCTCGGCCAGGAGTGCGTCCAACCGGGACAGGAGCATGACTCCGGCGTTCGCGACCAGCACATCGAGTCTGCCGTACGCGTTCACGACCTCCCCGACCACCTCATGGAAGCCGGGACTGTCGGTGACGTCGAGCGGGCGGGCCTCGGCGGAGTGGCCGGCCGCGGACAGGCCGGCGGCGAGCGCCTTGATCCGGTCGGTGCGGCGGGCGGTGAGGACCACGTGGTGTCCGGCGGTCGCGAGTGTGCGGGCGGTGGCCGCGCCGATGCCGCTGCTCGCGCCGGTCACCAGTACGACCTTCTGCTCCGGTGTCTTTGTCATGCTTCGAGACTCGGGCAGTCTGCTGGTCCGCCACAGGCCGCCGTGTGCATGGGAGTCCCGCACCCACCCTCGGCCGCCCGTTCCCTCCTACGCTGAACGTATGACCGAGCGGCACCTTGGTGACTTCCTGCGCGGCAGGCGGGCACGCGTACGCCCCGAAGAGGCAGGTTTGCCCGCCGGGCCACGGCGGCGGGTGCCGGGGCTGCGGCGTGAGGAGGTCGCACTGCTGGCCGGTGTGAGCGCGGACTACTACGTGCGGCTGGAGCAGGGACGGGAACGGAACCCGTCACCGCAGGTGCTGAACGCGCTGGCGACCGCACTCCGCCTCGACGGCGACGCCCACGCGCATCTCTTCCGGCTCGCCGGGCTGACCCCGCGGCCCGCGCGGTCCACCCCCGAGCGCGCGGATCCCGAGCTGCTGCAACTGCTGGACGGCTGGCCGGACAACCCGGCGCTGGTGCTCGGGCGAGCGTACGACGTCCTCGCCGGGAACCGGCTCGGCTACGCGCTCTTCGAGGAGTTCCGTGGCGGGGCGAACCTGCTGGACAAGCTGTTCCGCGATGCGGACGCGCGCTGGTTCTACAAGGACTGGGAGGCCGCCGCGGTCAACACCGTTGCCGGCTTCCGGCTGCTGTACGGGCAGGACCCGCACCATCCGCGCGTACGCGAGGTGCTCGGTTCGATGCTGGCGCACAGTCGCGAGTTCGCCGAACTGTGGCGGGCGAACGAGGCTCGGGGCAAACGCGCCGAGGTGAAGGCCTTCCGCCACCGCGACGTGGGCGAACTCACCCTGCGCATGCATGCCTTCGACGTACGGGCCGCACCCGGGCAGCAGCTCGTCGTCTACCATGCCGAGCCCGGCTCTGCGAGCGCGGACGCGCTCGCCCTGCTCGGCACCCTCGCCGCGACCGCCGACCAATAGGGGTGACAGCGGGAAGCCGCCGCCGCGGTCCGCGGTCGGCTCCTCCTTCAGAAACCTGGACGTGAGCAATCGGCGCGGTGCCGGCGGGCCTTCTGAACAGGTAAGCCAAGATCGTCACAGGAGGGCCCTGGCGGTGTCAGCGGCGGGGTTGCCGAGCTCTTCGAGCAGGCGGCCGCCTCCTGGGCGTGAGTACGGGTCAGGGCGGCATGGCCGAGTGCGTGACGGGCCCTGGCCAGGCCGAGGTGGCCGTGGGTGGCTTCGTGGGGATCGTCGATCTCCGTCGCCAGAGCGAGTGCGGCGTCGTGATCGATGAGGGCCTGATGGTGGTCGCCCATGGCTCGTGCGGCGGCGCCCAGGGCGTTCAGGGTCTCCGCCTGCAGGTGCGGGCCGAGGTCGCGGCTGATCGCGTAGGCGCGTTCGAAGGCGCGGCGGGCGGCGTCGTGCTCGCTCTGGTCGGTGTGGAGGTTGCCGAGGGCGAGCTGGGCGTTCCAGAGGCTTGCCTGGCTGCCGATCTCGTGGTTGATCCGCTGGGCCTGCGTCAGGTGGTCGCGGGCCAGGTCGGGCTTGCCCAGTTGCCTGTAGGTCTCGCCCATGTCGATCAGGAGGACCCCCGCGCCGACGCGGTTGTCCGCCTTCTCGAACAGTTCCAGTGCCTGTCGATAGTGGTCGTGGGCGCCGTGGACGTCGCCTCGGCGTTCGAGCGAGTGGCCCAGGAAGTGATGCCCCACCGCTTCGCCCTCCGGGTCGCCGGCCGCCCGGCAGGTGCTGATCGCCTCGCCGGCGTGTTCGTCCAGGAGACGCCGGGCGGCGGCAAGGTCATCACGCACAACGGCGGCATGGCGGGCCACGCGGCCCTGATGTACAGCACACCCGACGGAGGCCGGACGTTGACCGCCGCGCTGAACTACGTGGACGACGCCGACATGTCCGTGGGCGCGGCATTCCAGCAGGCGACGCAGCGTCTGGTCGCCGAGGTGTTCGGCAGCGGCCAGGCTCGATAGCCGGCGCCTCGATCACCCCGAAGTCCGGCGAAGGCACGCGCGATCGGCTGAACCGGGACACCGGTGGCATCCAGGAGGCCCGTGCTCTCCGTGAGTCAGCCGATGAGGAAGGATGTCAGGCTGTGCTTGATCTCAATGCGTTGCGCGCTCCACGTACCCGCGTCCCCGGACCCGACCTGCCGCACGTCAGCGACCTGAGCGGCCCCGGCGAGCTGCGGCTGCGCCACTACCGGCCGGCCGACGAGCCGCGGCCGATGATCGTGTTCCTGCACGGCGGCGCGTTCATCCTGGGCGACCTCGACAGCCACGATCGCACCTGCCGCCGGATCGCCGCCGCCTGCGACGTGGAGGTGCTGGCCGTCGACTATCGGCTCGCACCCGAACACCCCTACCCGGCGGCGATCGACGACGCGGTCGGGGTGCTGCGCTGGGCGAAGCCGTGGGCCGTCGCCGGGGACAGCGCCGGCGGCTACCTGGCCACGATGGCGTGCCTGCGGCTGCGCGACGCCGGGGAGCCGCTGCCCGCCGTGCAGGTGCTCATCTGTCCGAACACCGACCTCACGCTCGCGTCGGCGAGCGTCCGGGAGCAGGGCGGGTGGGGGCTCGACCCGGCGTTCCTGCGCGAGGCGATCTCCTGCTGGACGCCCGATCCCGCCGACCCGGCCGCGAGCCCCTTGAGCGCGCCCAGCCTGCACGGCCTGCCGCCCGCCGTGGTGATCACCGCCGAGCGCGACCCCCTGCGTGACGAGGGTGAAGCCTATGCCGGGCGGCTGCGCGAGGCCGGTGTCGAGGTGATAAGCAGGCGGGAGGAGGGCCTGGAGCACGGCTTCATCCAGAATCTCGACGAGGCGGCGATCGCCGCCACCGAGCGGATTTTTCGGGATGTTCAACGGCTTCTGCCCTGACCTTCGGCATCGCCATCGTCGAGGGGCAGGCGACGCTGACCCGGTCGGGCTCGCCCGGCTACATCGCCCCGGAGCGGCTGCGCGGTGGCGGCGCTGGTGACGGGAGGGGTTCTGCTGCGGGCGGCCCCGGGCGGTGCTGGAGGGCCCGGCGGTACGGCCGTCCTCAGCACGTCCGCCGGTGGGACGCCGTCCGCGCCGCCTGACAGGGGGACGGCGGGGGCTGTTGTGCAGGTGGATCCGTGCAACCTGCCGTGAGCGCCGGGCCCGGGTCAGGTCATGTCGTGCCGATCGCGCAGGATGCCGACGCCGTCGCCGTCAAGTTCGTCGCAGAACACCGAGCGTCCGGTCGTGGCCATCACCAGCGCCAGCGTGGTGCCGGACACCAGCGGGCCGGAGCCCGTGGCGAAGGGGCCGTCGGTGGCGGCGAGCCGCAGGCCGGTGATCCGTCTCTTTGCGGCGACGACCAGGTCCGAGCCCTGGTAGTACTCGGCCACCCGGGTGAGGGTCTCGATCGGGTAGTCATGGCGAATGCCCAGCGGCCGCCGGATGTCCTCGGCATGCACGACCGTCTCGCCCAGCATCGCGATGACCGGGAGCGGCGGCTTGGTGGTGCTCGTGATGACGCGGCGGAACCTGTCATGCGTCTCGGCCGTGGTCGCGCCCAGCTGCTCGGCCAGCCGCATCGCGACCTGCTTGTCGAAGTCGAACCGGTAGCGGATCACCCCTGCCAGCCATCGCACGCCGTTGAGGCTCGCCCCTGCGGTGAGGTGCGCCAGCACCTCCCGCACCGTCAACCCGGCACACAGCGACGGCGTCTCCCACTGCTCGTCGGTCAGGCCCGCCAGGTCGCCCGCCAGAGCCGCTCGCTCGGCATGCACCAGCGGCCAGAGGTCAGCCGCACGGCTGCCGCGTGCTCCCGGTGCCGGATCGGTCATGTCGGACGGCCTTTTCTCGTCAGTCACTGGAGTCCTCGCGTCAGGTCGGTCAGGAAGGTCGAAGGTGAAGACTTCCGCCAGGGCGCGAAATCATCGGTGACTTGCCGGTTCGGGGCCACGGCCGTGCGAGGCGTTCACCAGCAGCGGAGGTCCCAGGTCCCGGAGGACGTCATGTCGACGGCGACCGACACGTGGCCGGCGGACTTCCGCAGGACGATGACGCTCGGCTCGGAGAGGTCCGTGTCACCCCGCATGAAGGGAGCCGCCTCGTAGTACCGCTTGATCTCCTCGGGTGGGCGTTCGGTGCGGAGGTTGAAGGTGAAGCCGAGCCAGCAGTCGCCGGAGTCCCCGATCAGGGGCCCCTGAGGTTCGGACCCGGCGAACGTCGTGCCCGGCGGCATCGGATGTTCGAGGGTTCGCTCCTCGAAGCTCGCCAAGCGGTGATCGGTGATCCACTGGGGGACCATCACGACGGCGTACAGCAGGAGGAAAGGCGTGGCGCCGATGGCCGCCCCGATGAGCACCCATTTCAGAACAGATGGCCGGGAGGTCTTACCCGTAGGTCGCACTCGCCAATGATCACACAGGAGCCGCAGGCCCGTGCTCGGTTCATTTCCGCGGGCGTTCGCCCGGGATCGATAATGGGCCGATGGCCTGGATCGGTGGATTGTCCGGTCGGCGGGGCGACGGCGTGATCGCGGCGGTCACCACCGCGGCCACCCTCGGCCCGCTGCTGGTGTCCGGCCCGAAGGCGTGGTGGATCGTCGCCCTGGGCGTGGTCGCCTCCGCGCCCGTCTACTGGCGCAGGCGCGCGCCCATGACGGTGGCGCTGCTGGTCGGTGCCGCGATGAGCGTCATGGTCTTCTGGGAGAAGCCGTTCCTCCCGTTCGGCCCGCTGGTCGCCGTCCACACCATCGCCGACCGCAGCCCCGCGTGGCAGCGGCTGGCCGCGATCCCGGCGATCGTCGCCGTCGTCGGGGTGTCCCTGGCGCTGCCGGGGGAGGACAGCGAGACGTTCCGCCTGGTCGGCATCGCTTTCGTGGCCGCGTACGCGCTCGGCACCAGTGCGCGGGCGAGCCGGTCGCGTACCGCGGAACTGGCCGAGCGGGCACGCCGCCTCGAACAGGAGCACGCCGCTGCGGTGGCGGAGGAGCGGGCGCGGATCGCCCGGGACATGCACGACATCATCACGCACGCCGTCGGGCTGATGGTCGTGCAGGCCGAGGCCGGGCCCGTGGTCGTCCGGAGCGACGCGCCCAGGGCCGAGGCCGTCTTCGACGCGATCGCCGACACCGGCAGGGGGGCGCTCACCGAGCTGCGCGGCCTGCTCTCGGCCCTGCGCACCTCGGCCGTCCCGGCGGGGGAGGACCCCGGGCCGGTGCGGCCGCGCCTGGACGGGCTCGCCTCGCTGGCCGGGCGGAGCGGCCTGGACGTGGACATCACCGTGGAGGGCGAGCGGCGGCCGGTGCCCGCCGGCCTCGAAGCCGCCGTCTACCGGATCGTCCAGGAAGCCCTCACCAACGTGCGCAAGCACGCCGGGGTGGACGCCGTACGGCTGCGACTGCGATGGACCGCACAGGACCTGGTCGTCGAGCTCGCTGACGAGGGCGGCGGCCCGCACCGTGGCGGCAGCGGCTACGGTCTGATCGGCATGCGGGAACGCGCGGCGGCGTGCGGCGGGACACTCACCGCCGGGCCGGGACCAGCCGGCGGATACGTGGTCAGGGCCGTCTTTCCGCTTGAATAGCGCACATGCTGCGCGTGCTCATCGCCGACGACCAGGATCTCTTCCGGGCCGGGTTCGGCCTGATCCTCGCTGCTCAATCGGACATGCTGGTGGTGGGGGAGGCGGCCGACGGCGACGAGGCGATCGCGCTGGCCGGGCGGCTGCGTCCGGACGTCGTCCTGATGGACGTGCGGATGCCGGGCAGGAACGGCATCGACGCCACCCGTGAGATCTGCGCGACCACCTCCGCGAAGGTGCTCGTGCTGACGATGTTCGATCTGGACGAGTACGTGTACGACGCCGTACGCGCGGGCGCGAGCGGCTTCCTGCTCAAGGACATCCGCCGCGACGAGCTGGCGCACGCGGTGCGCACCGTCGCCGCCGGTGAGGCGCTGCTGGCTCCCGCCGCCACCCGCAGGCTGCTGGAGACCCTGGTCAGACGGCCGGCCCACGACCCGATGCCGCGCCTGGCGGGACGGCTGGAGGCGCTCACCGAGCGGGAACGCGAAACGCTCAGGCTGGTCGCCCGCGGCCTGTCGAACGCCGAGGTCGCCGCCACGCTCGTGGTCACCGAGCACACGGTCAAGACGCACGTCAGCCGCATCCTGACGAAGCTGGGCCTGCGGGACCGGGTGCAGGCGGCGGTGTTCGCCTACGAATGCGGCCTGGTGGTCGCCGGTGAGAGTGACCTCGGGGATCATACTCAGGACTGACGCGCCATCGGGGTCGCCTCCAGCAACATCGTCGCCATGAGACGTGCCCTGATCCCGCTCGTCGCGGCTCTGGCCTCGGCTGTCCTGCTGCACTTCGGCACCGGCCTGCACCCCGTGGCCTGGCTGACCTGGCTCGCTCCCTTGCCCGTGCTGGTCGCCGCTCCCCGGGTGGGGGCCGGGCTCGCGTTCGCCTCGGGCGCCCTGGCCTGGCTGGGCGGGCAGTTTCAGCTGTGGCCGTACTTCGCCGGGACGCTCGAGATGCCCGCCCTGGTGGCGGCCGGTCTCCTCGGCGGGCCGGCGCTGCTGTACGGCCTCGGCGTGCTGCTGCACCGCTCGCTGCTGGCGCGGCGGCGGCCGTTGACGGCCGCGCTCGCCGTGCCGGCGCTGTGGGTCGGCGTCGAATACCTGATGGCGCGGGCCGGTCCGCACGGCGCCTGGTGGAGCCTGGCCTACACCCAGGCCGACGTGCTGCCCGTCCTGCAGACGGCGTCCGTCACGGGAGTGTGGGGGATCACCTTCCTGCTCCTGTTCGCGCCCGCCGCCGTGGCCGCGCTGCTCGCGCCCGGCGCGACGCACCGGCTCCACGTCGCGGTGACCGCGGGCGCGCTGGCGGCGCTGGTGGCGGCGTACGGCTTCACCCGGCTCGGCGACGGCCAGGGCGGCGAGGGGCACCGTACGGTCGCGCTGATCTCCACCGACCACCCGCGTGACACCGAGGAGCTGGACTCCCCACAGGGGCGCGACCTGCTCCGGCGCTACGGCCGGGCCGTCGACGCGGCCGCCGCCCGCGGGGCCGAGATCGTGGTGCTGCCGGAGAAGACGTTCGAGGCCGACACCCCTCGGCTGCCACTGGCCGGGCCGGGGGTGGAGGTCGTCACCGGCGTCGCGCTCGGCGCCGGCGCGACGCGGACGAACACCGCGCTGGCCACCCCGACCGGCGTCCGCTACGACAAGCACCACCTGATACCCGGGCTGGAGTCGGAGTTCACCCCTGGACGGGCGCTGGCCTTCCTCGACCGGACCACCCTGGGGCTGATCATCTGCAAGGACCTCGACTTCCCGTGGCTGGTGCGGCAGTACCGCCAGGCCGGCGCCACCGCGCTGCTCGCGCCCGCCTGGGACTTCGACGACGACGCCTGGCTGCACAGCCGGATGGCGATGGTCCGCGGCGTGGAGAGCGGGCTGTCGGTGGCTCGCGCGGCCCGCCAGGGGTTCCTCACGGTGAGCGACACCCGTGGGCGGGTGCTGGCCGAGGGCCGCAGCGGCGAGCCCGGGGTGAACACGGTGAACACGGTGTACGCGGCGCTGCCGCAGCGGGGCGCCTCCACCGTCTACACCAGCCTGGGCGACTGGGCCGCCTGGTCCTCGATCGCGCTGCTGATCGTCGCGCTCGCCAGGCTCCGCACCCGCCGGGTCGGACCGCGCGGGTTCCGCGGTGTCTTACCTGGTCAGAAGCAGTGAGCCGGCGTCACGGGGGTCCGTCCACGACTCCGCGCGGTGGCGGGGTGGTGGCGTCGGTCGGGTCAGGCGTCGCTGGGGCCCGGTCGCCAGCCGACGCGCTGGGCCCACGTGTCGGCGCGGCGCACGATGTCCCAGACGAAGGGCTCCTTGGCGGAGACATACCGTTGCCGGTCATCACGGAACTGCCGCGCGCACCGCCGCTTCACCTCGGCGAACTCCGCCGCGGCGTCAGGATGGGCGCGCAGGTAGTCGCGGAACAGCAGGGGCAGCTGCTGGGAGAAGCTGCCGAGCTCGCGTACGTGAACGTGGGTGCGGCGGCTGCCCGGGGCCTCGCGGAAGTAGCGCTTGGTCAGCTCGGGGTTGTCCACCCGATGCCTCAGGCCAAGCCGCTCCAGCGGAACCCTGTAGGCGTCCAGCGGTTCCAGCGAGCGTACCGAGATCTGGATGTCGATGACCGGCTTGGCGGCCAGGCCGGGCACCGACGTCGAGCCGATGTGGTCCACCCGTAGGGCGCCGTCGCCGAGTGCCCCGCGCAACGTCTTCCCGATCGCGGCGAACTCCGCCTGCCAGGACGGGTCATGGTCCACGACCTCGATCGAATCGCCCATGGCTTGATTGTCCCTGCTGCGGGCGCGCGAGGACTACGGCCTATTATGTAAACGCATCCGTATGCGTATACGAATTGGGGTGGCCGGGATGCTGAAGCTTCTGGGCAAGATCGGGTTACTCGTTCCCGCGTTCGCGGTCGCCGCCGCCTGGCTGGTCGTGCTGCGGATGAAGGACGTGCCGGTGCCGCTGCTGGTGGTCTACGGACTGCTGCTGGCCGGGGCGGTGGTCGGGCTGTTGTGGCCCGGCGTGTTCGGCCGGCCGGCGGCACGGCGCCGGGTGCCGGCGTACCTCGGGGTCCTGGCCGGCCTGGGCACCCTCGGGCTCTACCTCGCGGTCGTCTACTACGTCACGGACCTGCCGGTGCTGCTCGCCCTGGCCGCCGTCGCCTGCCTGGCAGGGGCGGTGGTCACCTTCCTGCGCGGGCACCGGGAGGCGGGCGGCCGGGAGGCGCGGAGCACCAGGCGCGCCTTCCTGTCAGGCGGCGCCGGGCTGGTGCTGGGAGCGCTGGGCGTACTGTCCGTCGATCGGGTGGAACGGCAGCGACGCGAGATGCTGGCGCGGGGCGAGCAGGAACGGCGGGCGGCCGCGCGTGCCCCGGGCGCGCGGCGGCGGATCGACGACGGCGCCGTACGGGTGTTCCCGATTCACACCGGCGACACCATCGTCACGTACGGCCAGTTCTACGGCGGTCTCGACGGCTGGGAAGGGCTGAACGGCTACCTGCGCACCCTGGTGGACAAGGCGCAGATCGCGGTGCCGGTGTTCGCCTACCTCATCGACCACCCCCGGCACGGCCTCCTGCTGGTCGACAGCGGCGTCAACTGGGAACAGGCCCACGACCACGACGGGTACTACAACCACAACCAGATGGTCTCACGCCTGCTGACCCAGCGCGACGAGTACAGGCTGGCCCCCGAGCAGGACCTGCGGGTACGCCTGGCCCGGCTCGGCTACGACGCCAGGGAGATCACCACCGTGTTCCTCACCCACGTCCACGACGACCACGCCGGCGGGCTGCGCGGCCTGCCCCAGGCGACGGTGGTGCTGGACCGCCGCGACTGGGAGCACGGCACGGTCTACCCGTACTCCTTCGACCTGGTCAAGGACAACCTGTCCTTCCCCGCCTTCGACTCCGGCGCCTTCGGCCCGTTCCCCGCCGCCCAGGACCACTTCGGCGACGGCAGCCTCGTCCTGCTCCCCACCCCCGGCCACTCGCCGGGCCATATGTGCGTGCTGCTGCGCCTCGACTCCGGCAGCGTGCTGTTCATGGGCGACACCCTCTACACCCTGCCCCACCTGGCCACGGACCAGGTCCGCCAGATGACCATCGGCGGCGCCGACACGACCCGCCAGCTCGATGCCGCCCGGCGCATCCAGAGCCTGCTGGCCGCCGACCCCGCCACCGTGCCGTTGTTCGCCCACGACAACACCCGCTACCAGTCCGGCCCGGTCGCCGCCGCGTTCACCCACGGGACGCCCGGCGAGGCAGGGGTGCGGGAGCTGCGCCGGTACATGGAGACCGTCCTCACCCCCGGCTGGCGGCTGCGGCCCGGGCACACCCCCCACTTCGTGCCGCCGACATCCGGCACGGGCCTGGGGCGGGTGGAGTTCCGATGACCTCCACGCGGACGACGCCGGCCTCGACACCGTGATCGACATGATCGTCGGGGCGGCCATGTACCGCATGCTCATCGACCCGGACACGCCCGCCGCCACCCGCCAGTACCTGCGGGCCGTCCTCCGCCAAGCCGACCGCCTGCTGCGCCCACTCCTCGACCGGAAGAAGGACCGGCGGCCTCGTGGCGCCACCGGAACGAGGCGCGCGGGCCGGGCAGGTCACCTGAATTCGGCAAGGGTCAGGCAGGGGAGGGCGTCACGCCGGCCAGGAGCTTCGCGGTGCCTTCCGGCGACTCCACCGGGAAGTGGTGGCTGCCCAGGTCGACGAGCACGATGTCGAGCCGGTCACCGTAGCGGTCGATCGCATCCTGCGTGATGAGGTCACGGATCGCGAACACGGTGATCGGCTGCTTCGTCTCGCGCAGCGCCGCGTCCATGTCCCAGCGCACCAGGCCCTCGATGGAACGCAGCCCGGCGGGCTGACGCACGGCGGCCATCTTCTCGAAGTACGCGTCCTTGAGGGCCGGGTCGGTCCCGGCCGGCGAGCCTCCCTCCACCAGGCCCCGTACGCCCGCGGCGAAGTCCTCCCTGAACACGCGCAGCATCGCCTCGGCCTGCTGCTCGCTCATCGCCGGGAACAGGGACAGGTAGTGCAAGGCGTCGAGCGCGACCACGTGCGAGACTTTGCCGGGCAGCAGCCGGCCCACCTCGACGGCGACCGCCCCGCCGAGGGAGTGCCCGGCCACGACCACCTTGTCCACCGACTCCGCCTCCAGCACCGCGGCCACGTCGCGGGCGAACTCCTCTATCGTCCAGACCTCGCGCGCCGACCGCGACTCGCCGTGCTCGGCGAGGTCGATCGCCAGCACGCGGTGGTCGTCGGGCAGATGGCCGGTCACCGCGTCGAAGTCGCCGCGGTCGCACGCCCAGCCATGAATGAGAGCCAGCGCCGGTCCTCCCGCCGGACCGCTGGCCGTGTAGCGGATCGTCGTGCCAGCGGGTCGCCGGACCTCCCGGTCCTGCCTGATCCTGTGCGTAGTCGTCATGATTCGTCCTCATTTCGCGAAATTTGCAGGGATGTCTTCGTCGGGGTTTCAATGGCAGGGGACCGTGGCCATGGGGGACTGGCGCCGTAGCTGGTTCAGGCGCAGGAGGAAGGCGGAGAAGGTGATCAGCGCGATCGCCAGCGCGTAGATCACGGTGGCGGACCTCAGCCCCAGGGCCGTGACGGCGATGCCGCCGAGCACGGCGGGCACGCTGTTGCCCAGATAGTTGATGATGTTCGCCAGCGCGAAGACCGCACCGCGCTCGTGTGGCCTGGCGATCCTGGCGAACGTGCCGAACGTGGCCAGCACCGACCCGCCGAAGCCGATGCCCGCGACGACGGTGCCGGCCGCGGCGAGCCAGACGACCTCGCCCGCCACCCCGGCGAGCGAGATCAACGTGCCGAGCCCGAGCAGCGCCGCGGCGGGGGCCAGCAGCGAGGCCGCCGGGCGGGAGCGAAGCAGGGCGACCGCGAGCGCCGCCGTCCCCGCCAGCAACGTCACGACGACACCGCCGATGAGATGGCTGCGCAGCCCCAGCAGCTCCGCGGCGACCGACGGGCCGAGGGACAGATACATGCCGGCCAGCGCCCAGGTGGCGATCATCGCCGGCACCAGCGGGACGATGTCGGCGCGCAGGTGTGCGGGCATCGCCACCCGGGGGCGCAGGGAGGCCAGCGCTCCCGGCCTGCGCAGCGACGTCTCCGGCAGCAGGGCGACGACCACCGCCGCCGCAACCATGCCTCCGAGCAGCAGCGCGTAGATCAACCGGGTCGGCGCCGGACCGAACTCCACCAGCACACCACTGCCGACCGCGCCCAGAGCCAGCCCGGTCAACGGCGCCACCGACGTGACCACGCCCGCCCGGCCGCGAGCCGACTCCGGTTCGAGATCGACCAGAGTGGCGCTCAGCGCGGTCGTCGCCACCCCGGTCGCGACACCTTGCAGCACCCGGGCGGCGGACAGCACCCACACGTCCCCCGCGACCAGGAACAACACGAGCGCGACCGCCTCCAGCCCGATCGCCGCGGCGAGCACCGGCCGGCGACCGAGATGATCCGACAGCGCTCCCACGACCAGCAACGAGGCCAGCAGGCCGAACACGTAGAGAGCGAAGACCACGGTCAGCACCCACGCCGTGAACCGCCACTGCTGCTGGTAGATCACGTAGATCGGTGACGGCGCACTGGAAGCGGCCAGGAACAGCACCAGGACGGCGCCCACGGACGAGAAGGCGCCCCGCCACGGCCGGCGGTGCGGACCGGCGACAGGCGGTGCGGTGCCAGAGGACGCGGTATCGCAGGCAGACATGGAACCTCGCAGTGATCGTTGCGTTAGTGGCGGAAAACGTACCACAAACGCAGTGATTACTGCGAATTAAAAGCAGTGATCGATGCAATAATGGAGACATGCCAGCTCAGAGCTCTCCACCGCGCACCGACAGCCGGCCCGGAGGTCGCTCAGCCCGGGTCCGGGCGGCCGTCCACCAGGCGGTCAAGGAACTGCTCGCCGACGAGGCCGGCGACGCGCTGACGATCCCGGTCGTCGCCGCGCGCGCGGGCGTGCACGCCACAACCGTCTATCGCCGCTGGGGCTCCGTCGGCGAGCTGCTCGCCGACGTCGCGACCAGCCGCTTCTCCGGCGATGTCGTCGTCCCCGACACCGGCAGCCTCCGCGAGGACCTGGAACGCTATGCGTACGACCTCGCCAGGGACCTCAGCGACCCGGACACCCTCGCGCTGGTGCGCGCCATCGTCGGCACGGGCGGGGAAGGCGCCGGCGTGTGCCGAATGGAGCGGCAGCGACAGCTCGAAGCCATCATCGAACGGGAGCAGGCGCGGGGCAACGAGGTTCCGAGCATCGAACGCGCCATAGAGACCCTGCTCGCCCCGCTCTACTACCGGGCCGTCTTCACCGACCAGCCCCTTTCGCCCGAATGGGCGCGTTCGCTCGTGTCGCACCTGCTACCGAAGTAACCCGACGCCGCGCCGCCGAGAACCTCGTCCGTGCGACCCCTTCGGCGGGGAGGCGGGCGGTCCGGTCCAGCCCGATTCGGGACCGCGGGCCTGGTAACCCATGACCTCCCCCTTGGTCGCTCCCAGGGCGGTGCGGGCCGCGGGGGAGACGCGCGCCAACGTCACCCTCGTCGCCGGGTCGAGGATGTGCCTGTCGTAGACCGGCAGTTCCTTGCGCGGCTTGCCGGAGTACACCAGGGAGCCGCCCGCACCGCCGAAGTCCACGGACATGCCCCTTCTGCCCACCGGAACCGCTTCACGAGCTGGGCCGGATCGGTGGGGATCGCGGCCAGGTCCGCCATGGTGAACTCGCTGACCGAGGTGTCGGGATAGGTTCCCGCGGGATTCAGGCTCAGGCTGTACGCGCAGTCCTTCGGCTCGTCGGCGACCGGGATCGGCTCGCACGACCCGCTGGTCTCGCAGTGCCCCTTGACCTGGGCGGGAGCGCCCGCCGCCCGCCAGGCGCGCTCGTCCGCGGCCGTGGCCGGGCGGGCGCTGTCCTGCCGTGTTCTGGTGGCGCCTCGGCGGTGGCCCTGAGCAGCAGGTCGTCAGCGGAGACGGGTGATCCGCGGTCCAGCGAGGCCGGGCGGGCCAGGGCGAGCAGGTCCATCGCGTCGGGCTTGCGGCTCATCGCAGGTTCCTTCCTGGAACGGTCACGGGCTTGCGGGGTGTGCTGGTGCCGGTGGCTTCGACCGCCGCCTGGAGCCGGCGGCGCGCCCGGTGCAGGCGGACGAAGAAGGCGGCCTTGGCGCAGCCGAGCACCGTGGCCGCTTCCGTGGTGGACAGGTGGAGCCCTGCGGCCGGCCGCAAATACCGCAGCGGGTTGACGACAGGGTGCAGGGGGTGATCCCTACTCTGCGGGGTGAAGATCGGGGCACGGGCGGACGTGCCGGTCTCCACTCACCCCAGCAGGAGGAGCAGATCGTGCACGCCCCCAGAGCCCCGTTGACGGAGCGGTGATGGCGCCCGTTCGCATCGCGGCGGCCCACCAACCGCAACGCCTACCATCGCGCGTCCCCGCCCAAGGCGCAGCGCACGCCGGTCTCCGGCGCGCGGCAGCGCTACGACTGGAACAAGATCCACGAGCAGGTCTTCCCCGGATCGACCAGGGAGCGCTACGCGTACTCCGTGGAGCCGGAGACGCCGGACGTGCTGTTCAAACAGCACGAGCCGCCCGGCGGGCCCCCCATCAAGTACGACGGGCGCGGCGGCAGGCTGGCCGCCGCGCTCAAGATCAGTGAGATCCTCGCCCAGTTGCTGAGACCGGCGGGGTGACCGGCCGCCGTGACCCCTCCGCCGGAGGGGTCACGGCGTCCCCGAGGGCCTGACCAGGCCGCGGTCGTAGGCGTAGGCCACCACGTGGGCGCGGCTGGACAGGCCGAGCTTGGCCATCGCCCGGTTCAGGTGCGTCTTGACGGTGGCCTCGCTGATCCACAGGAACGCGGCGATGTCCTTGTTGGACAGCGCCCGCGCCACCAGCGCGATCACCTCGGCCTCACGGCTGGTCAGCACGCCCGGGCCGGGGGCCTGGTCGAGCGGGGACCGCGTCAGCGCCGCCACCACGGCCCTGGCCAGCAGGACGTCGCCCTCCGCGACCGCCCGGACCGCCGACAGCACCCGGGCCGGCGGGGTGTCGTGTGGCAGCAGCCCGGCCGCCCCCGCCCGCAGCACCGCTCGGGCATAGTCGCCGATCTCCTCCCGTACCCCTAGAACCAGGACCTTGTGCCCGCCTCCGGCCAGGATCCGGGTGGCCGTGACGGCGCCGGGCGCCCGCGCGTACAACAGGACGACGTCGGCGCGGAGCCCCGCCGCCTCCTCGGCGGTCGCCGTCTCTCCTGCGACCTCCAGGCCGCTCGCGGCCCGCAGGAGCGCCGGCCCGAGCCGCTCGTCGCCGACCACCACCACCTTGATCGTCTCCCGGTACGCCGGCAGGCGGCTCGGGATCGGCGCCCGCGCCGCCAGCGCCCGCCCCCACGGAGTGGCACGACGTCGGGACGGGGACGTTGCGGTCATCGGGGCTCCTCGAACGGGGGGACTCTGCCCCTTGCCTACCGGATGCCCTTTTCGTTTTCTTGGTGCGCATGCTAGGGTGAATAAACGTTTACTCAATGAGGTGGGGCAGTGTCCAGGACGCGAAGTGAGCAGGCGGCATGGCGCCGGGAGCGGCTGCTGGACGCGGCCTTGCGCGTGTTCGCCGACAAGGGCGTGGACGGGGCCACGGTCAAGGACGTGGCCCAGGCCGCCGAGGTGACGCCGGGGCTGCTGTATCGCTACTTCGACAGCAAGGAGGCGATGGTGGAGACGCTCCTGTCGGAGCGGGGCTTCCTGCCGCGCCTGCGGGAGTTGCGGGCCGAGCAGGAGAACGACCCACGGCCGGCCCTCGTGGTGCTGGCCGAGACGCTGGCGGCGTTCGACCGGCTGCTGGCCGACAACGCCGAGCTGATGGCGGTGTTCTTCAGCTCCGCCCAGGCCCGCGTGCCGCTGGCGGCGCTGGTGGGCGAGGGCCAGCGACTCATCGGTGACTTCCTGCTCGAACGCGTCCAGGCCGGCGAGCTGCGCCCGCACGACACGGTCACGGCCGCCAGGACCCTGTTCGCCACCGTCGCCGTCAACCGGCGGCTGGGCACCCCCATCGACGTCGCGGCCCTGGTCGGGCTGCTTTTTCCGGAAGAAGGATGAGATGCGCGCACAGTGCTGCGTCGTCGGGGGCGGCCCCGCGGGCATGATGGCCGGGCTGCTGCTGGCCCGTCAGGGCGTGGAGGTGATTGTGCTGGAGAAGCACGCGGACTTCCTGCGCGACTTCCGCGGCGACACCGTCCACCCCTCCACCCTGCAACTGATCGCCGAGCTGGGCTGGATCGAGGAGTTCCTGGACCTCCCGCACACCAGGATGCCGCAGGTCACGGTCAACCTGGGCGGCCGGGACGTCACCTTCGCCGACTTCAGCCGGCTGAACGTGCGCTGCCCCTACATCGCGTTCATGCCGCAGTGGGACGTGCTGGACTTCCTGGCCGGAAAGGCCACGGCCTACCCCTCCTTCCGCCTCCTGCGCCGGGCCCGGGCCACGGGACTGCTCACCGAGCGGGGGAGGGTGACCGGCGTCCTGGCCGACACCGCCGACGGTCCCGTGGAGGTGCGCGCCGACCTGGTGATCGGCGCCGACGGCCGCCATTCCACCGTACGGGCCGCCGCCGGCCTCACCCCGGTCAGCGCCTCGCCGCCCATGGACGTGCTCTGGTTCCGCCTGCCCCGCCACCCGCAGGACGACGTGCCGTTCTTCCAGGGCGGCAAGGGGGCGCTGATCTCCATCGACCGTGGCGACTACTGGCAGCTCGCCTACGCGATCCCGGCCGGCGCCTTCGACGAGCTCAGGACAGCCGGGCTGCCGGCGTTCCGGGACCGGGTGGCGCACCTGGCCCCCGCCCTGCGCGAGCGCGTGGGGGAGATCCACGACTGGGAGGCGGTGCACCACCTGAGCGTCCGGGTGGACCGGCTGCCGCGCTGGCACCGGCCAGGAGTGCTGTGCATCGGGGACGCCGCCCACGCCATGTCGCCCGCGGGCGGCGTGGGCATCAACCTGGCCGTGCAGGACGCGGTGGCCACCGCCAACCTGCTCGGCCCGCTTCTCGCCCGGGACGGCGCGCCGCAGGACGCCGACCTGGCCCGGGTGCAGGCACGCAGAGCACGCGCCGCGCGGATCACCCAGGCCTTCCAGCTCGGCATCCTGCGCGACCTCTACCCCAAGGACCTGGGCGACGACACGACCCGGCACGTGCCGCCGGTCCTCACGGCGTTCCGGACGCTGCCGCCGCTGCGCCACCTCCTGGGGCGTTTCATCGGCCTGGGCGTCCGCCCGGAGCACCTCGCCGCATGACGCGTCAGGGGCGCTCGAGGTCGAAGGTCACGTCGGCCAGCCGCACCGCGCGTACCTGCGGATCCTCGATGATCTTCCTGAGCTGCTTGACGGTCGCCAGCTGGTCGACGTAGCCGTACGCGAGCCCTTCGCCCGATGCCTTGCGCAGCCGCGCCAGGGTCAGGTCGAACCGGCGCAGATTGGGCTCGTCGTGCTGCCTCAGCGTCTTCACCCAGGATCGGAAGGCCGCCAGGTCCTCCGGGGGAAGATCACTGCACCTGGTCACCTGGCTCTCCGGGGCGACGCCCAGGAACGTGGTCATGTCGCTGCCCCAGGTGATGGGCGTCGCCCCTGGACGGGCCTCGTACACCACCTTCTCCGGGCACCCACCGTACTGCCGGGCGAAGCCGACCATCGAGTCGGCCGTGAGCGGCCGCTCGAACTCCACCACGGCGAGAGCGTTCATGTCCTGCGGCAACCTCGCCAGAACCTGCCGGATGTCCGGCTTGCGCTGGAGCTGGGTGCCCATGTTGAACAGCGCCTGGGTCAGCGTGGTGTTCGCCAGCTGCGCCCACGGCAGTTCCTCGACCCCGCCGAACAGGTTCTGCCGTACGGTGAAATCCGGCCGGCTCTGCAGGCCGAACCCGCCGTGCGCGCGCATCGGCGCGGCGGTCACCGTGAAGGACATCGACAGCGGCTCCGTCCGGCAGCACGTCCAGGACGTGACCGTGTAGGCGGGCTTGGCGATCTGCAGCGCGGTGCCGAGGACCTGGACCATCCGCCCCTCCCGGTCACCGCGCGTCTGGATCAGCGCCGAGCCGAGGGTCGCCACCAGCACGAGCGCCGCGAGGGCGCCCAGCACGAGCACGGCGGTCCTGCGGATGCCGCGGCGTATCGCGCGCCGGGTCGCCTTGGGGTCGAACTCGGGGATCAGCAGGGGTTCGGGCTGCTCGGTCATGCGTCGTCTCCGTAGCTGTCGGCGAAGGCGGCGCGGGCCCGCCAGATCGCGGTCTTCACCGCCGATGTGCTCTTCCCGGTCATCGCGGCCACCTCCACGAGCGAGAACCCTTCGATGTAGACCAGCAGGAGCAGCCTCCGGTGCTGCTCGGGCACCCGGTCCAGGGCCTCGCGGACGTCGACGGCGGCGACGTCGAGCGCGGGCACCGCCAGCTCGCCGGGGTCGGGCAACGGCAGCTCCAGGCGGCGACGCCGGGCGTGATCGATGAGGACGTTGCGGGCGATGGCGAGCAGCCACGCGCCGGGGTTCTCACCACGCCAGCCGAGCAACGCCCTGGTGGCCTTGATGAACGTCTCCTGGGCGAGGTCCTCGGCCAGATGGGGGTCTCGGGTGCGCCGCTGGAGGAACCCGCACACGAGCGGCCAGTACTCGCGGTACAGCTCCTCGATGATGGGGGCCTCCGGGCTTGAACGACAGTCACGTCATTGAGGACGAGCCGATACGCCCGATGGTCACAGACCATTTCCCGGCAGCGGAGCCGCCGCGGTGGACAGCGCGTACGTGACGCCCGTGAGCCGTTCGGAGAGCTGCCAGAGCCGGGCGGCCGTGGCGGTGTCGCGGACGGCGCGTTCGCGGGTCCGGCGGGTGGGCTCGCCGCGCAGTTGCAGCACGCCGTCGGGGACGACGTAGCTGCCGCCCGGCAGATCCGGCTCGGTCGCCGCGTACAGGGAGGTCTTCGCCCCTTCCGGGGTGGGCCGGAAGGCCGCGCGCACCAGCAGCCGCGTGAGGGTCGCGTACAGGCGTCCCCTGCCGCTGTTGGCGCCGCCGGTGAGCACGTTCGTCCGGGTGAGACCGGGGGCGACGGCCATGCTGCGCAGCTTGCGCCCGGCGGCGTCGGCCCGGCGTTGCAGCTCGACGGCGAAGTACAGGTTGGCCCGCTTGGACTGCACGTAGGCGAACGCCGTGCGGTAGCGGCGTTCGGCGTTGAGGTTGTCCAGGTCGAAACGGGCGAAGCGCTGGCCTTCGCTGCTGACGGTGACCACCCGCGGGTCAGGCGCGGCGAGCAGGTGCGGCAGGAGCAGGCCGGTCAGGGCGAAGGGGCCCAGGTGGTTGACGCCGAACTGCGATTCGAACCCGTCGGCGGTCCTGGCGTACGGCACCATCGCCACCCCGGCGTTGTTGACGAGCAGGTCCAGGCGGCCGAGGTCCCAGCCGGCGGCGAACTCCCGGATGGCGGCCAGGCTGCCCAGGTCCAGCCGTCGCAGCTCCAGGCGGGCGCTGCCCGTCTCGTCGCGCATGCGGGCGAGGGCGGCCCGGCCGCGCCCGGGGTCACGGCAGGCCAGAACGACGTGCGCGCCCCGGCGGGCCAGCTCGCGGGCGGTGACGTAGCCGATGCCGCTGTTGGCGCCGGTCACCACCGCGACGCGTCCGCTCTGGTCGGGGATGGCGTGGAAGGTCCAAGGGGGAGGGTTGCGCATGGTGTGTCACCTCAGGGGACGCAGGCGAATGTATCGCAACTCAAAGTTGCGATAGAGTCATCCTGTCATCCATCCTGCGAATATCGCAACTTGGAGTTGCAATGCAGCCTGATCACCCCCCGGCCCGGCCGGTCGGCCGCGGCGTCAAGGTGCGCGCCGCCGTGCACGCCGCCACGCTCGCCGAGCTCGTGGACAAGGGCTACGCCGCGCTGAGCGTCGAGAACGTCGCCCAGCGCGCCGGGGTCCACAAGACGACGGTCTACCGGCGCTGGAAGGATCGCGAGAGCCTGCTCACCGACGCCCTGGCCGAGCACATGGCGATGGACGTCCCCGTTCCCGACACCGGCGCGATCGAGACCGACCTGCGGGCGCTGGCGCGCTCGATCGTCCAGACCTTCACCAGCCCGACCGGGCAGGCCATCCTCGCCGCCATGTTCACCGGAGCGGCCCACCTCCCGGAGATCGCCGCAGCGCGGCGCCACGTCTTCGACGACCGCCTCGCCCGCGCCGAACCCGTGGTCACCCGCGCCGTCGAGCGCCGCGAGCTCCCCGCCGGCACCGATCCGGCCGAGCTGCTGAAGACCCTGGCCGCGCCGATCTACCTGCGCCTGCTCATCACCGCCGATCCGGTCGACGAGACGACCGCCGACCGGGCGGTGGAGGTGACCCTGGCCGCTGCCCACGCCGGCGCTCTGCGGACGACGTCACCCCGCCCGGCGGACGGGTAGCGGCCTGGGGATCGAGCCTCAGGCGGCGGGGACCGGGGACTGGTTGGCGACGGCATCCAGGCCGTCCAGGCTCCCTTGCTGCCTGCCGTCCCGATCGTGCAGCCCGACCGGTTCCCGCAACGACACTTCAAGGGTGAGCGCGAGATGGATGAGCAGCTCCCAGCCTCCCGCATTCTGTCGCAGCAGGCTGAGCGGCATGGTCCTGACCTCCGACAGGGTCAGGGCGACAAGCGTGCCACTGCTGGGAGTTCGGGGCCATGCTGCAGGGGATCGCCAGGCCGACCGGTGGCAGGGTGAGCGACGGACGTGTGGCCGGCGCCTTCCTGGTCCGCGATGATGCCTGTGCGGCTGCGGCACTTCTTGGCGTAGGACGCGCTTGCCGGCGGACGCCCGGGGCGCTCTTGCGGCTGGGGGTCGCGGATTCCGGGTGGTCGGTGGCCAGGCCTGCCAGGGTGAGGAAGGTCTCGACGTCGCGCCGTTCCATGCCCGTACGTCAGCGACCGTCCCGCTCGGTTCCTGGCGCCGGCGGCGACCCTGGAGGATGTGACGATGACCCCTGAGACCGTCGACCGGCTGCGGGCCGAGGCGTCACGCGACGACTATCCGTCGATGGCCCGGCTGGCACGGGCCCTGCACGAGGCCGGGCACGACCGGCGCGAGGTGCTGCGTGAATGCTACGGCGTCACGTTCCCCGAGGAGCTGTTCGTCGTCGTCGACGGCGGGATGTGGCGGCTTGAGCTGCGCGCGCGTTTCACCAACCAGCCGTGGCAGCCGGCCGTCCCGCCGGACCGGGGAGGCCCGGCGGCGACCGCCAACAGCATGAACGGCACCGAGCTGCGGCTCCTGGCCGAGGATCCTGACCTGATGCCGCTCTTCGGCATCCCCGCCGTCCTGTTCGACACGCCTGACCAGGTCGTCTGCTATCGGCTCAGCGAACTCCGGGAGGGCCGTTCGACGGTCTTCCGGCTCCCCGGGACGGCTCCCGCCGCGAAGGCGCGGCATTGCGGGGCGTCGATGCTGGAGGTGCTGCACCGCGAACACCTCCAGGCGGTGCGCCGGGCGGAGAAGCAGCTGAGCGACCCGCGTAACTGGGGCGCCGGTTCGGTGGACGACGAGGAGGTGGCGGAGGAGTACGCGGCCCTGGAGCGGGTCCGCGAGCTGCGACGCCGGGTGGCCGAACGCGCGGAGGGCTGAACGACCCGCGGCGAGCGCGGGATCAGGGCGCCAGGTCCCGGCCGGGGGAGTGGAGGCCGTGCAGCAGCTTGGCGAGCCGGTCGCCGTCCTGCGGGTCGAGCCGGTCCGTCACCGGCGTCAGCGCGCGCCGCACCTCGTCGTACACCTGCTCCGCCAGCTCCAGCCCCGCCGGGGTGATGAACACGTCGACGACGCGGCGGTCCTGGGCGTTCCTGCCCCGGGCCACCAGCCCTCGCTGCTCGGCGCGGTCGATGAGGCCGGACAGGGTGGACTTGTCGAGGCCGAGGAACGCGGCGAGCTCGGTCATGCGCGGGCGGCGGTCGCGCAGGATGCCCAGCACCCGCAGCTGGGTGAGCGAGAGGTCGTGCTCGGCTCCGATGCGGGTGAGCACGCCGACCACCTCGAAGGTGTTGCGGACGAGGGCGTCCACGAGGGCGTCGGAAGTCATGTGCTCACGCTACCCGTCGTGCTTTGCATTACAAACCAGCGGGGCCGGACGCAAGAGCTGGGTGGTGACAACCGCGTGGTCCTGTGGTTACACTCACGGCCAACATTTTTGTTCAAGCTGAGAGAAATAAATGCACTCTGCCACCGAACCTCGTGCCACCAACCGCAGCGCGGTCCTGTCCACGCTGCTCTCCGGGCGTTCCCTGGAGCGTGGACAGATCGTGGAGGGCACCGGGCTCAGTCGTGCCACCGTGTTCCGCATCGTGGACGACCTGCGTTCACGCGGTTTCGCCCGGGATGCGGCCGTGCAGCCGGCCAGCGGCAGAGGAAGGCCGTCGACGCTCGTCCGGTTCGACGGCTCCGTGCACCTGGTGGGCTGCATCGACCTCGGCGGCACCAACTGCCGCTTCGCCGTCGCCGACGCGCTGGGCAACACGCTGGTCCGGGCCAAGCACCCCACCCCGCTCGCGTTCGACGGCGAGCGGCTGGCCGGCTGGATGGCCGAGCGCATCCACGAGCTGGCCGGCGCGGTATCGGGGCAGCACGGCCCGCTCGGCGCGGTCGCCGTGGGACTGCCGGGTGTGGTGTCGGGCGACAGGTCACGGGTCGTCGGCTCGCACAACCTGCCGCAGCTCCACGGCACGGTCTTCGTCGACGCCCTGCGCGAGCGCATCGCCGTGCCGACGACGCTGGACAACGACTCCAAGCTGGCCCTGGTCGGCGAGCTCCAGTACGGTGCGCTGGCCGAGAAGGAGACCGCGGTGCTGCTCACGCTGGGCACCGGCCTCGGTTCCGCGGCGGCGATGAACGGCCAGGTCCTGTCCGGCAAGGACGGGCTGCTTGGCGAGTTCGGGCGGCTGCTCATCCCCGGCACCAAGACCCGGCTGCGTGACCTCGTCTCCGGCGCCGGCCTGGTCGCCCACGCCCGCGCCGCCGGGTACGACGTGACGCACGCCAGGCAGATCCTGGAGGAGCCGGAGCGCTTCGGCGATTTGCGGCAGCGCATCCGCGACGCGCTCGTCCACCTGGTGTCGATCGTGGCCCTGGCCTATGAGCCGCGCACGGTCATCGTGACCGGCGGGTTCGGCGACGGCCTGGCCGAGTCGGCGCTCGACGAGGTCCAGGGCGAGGTGCTCGACCTCGTCGGCGTCAGCACCCGGGTCCGCCGCACCATGCTCGGCGGCCAGGCGGGCCTGCTCGGCGCGCTGGCCATCGCGCTCGGCGACCTGTACGCCTCGCTCGGCGTGCTGGAGGAGCACATCAACCAGATCGAGGTGGACCGGGCCCGCGCGGTCAAGGCCCTCGAAGAGGCGCCCGTCCATCCCGGCTGACCCGCCTGCGGACGCCCGAACCAGCCACCCCCACGAACCCCCTCACATCCCCCATGGAAGGAACCCCCGATGCGAACCAGGAGGACCGCCGTCGTCCACGGCGCACTGACTCTGGCCGGCCTGCTCGTACTCACCGCCGGGTGCGGCGGCGCGGGCGGCGGCTCCGGTGACAGCGGGCCGGAGTCCGGCACCCTGACCGTCTGGATGATGACGGGCGGGCCCGGCGACTCCGAGATCATCGAACAGGCCAAGGCGGCGTTCGCCAAGAAGCAGCCGGGCATCGACGTCAAGGTCGAGATCCAGCAGTGGGACAGCATCGCCACCAAGATCACGACCGCGCTGGCGTCCGGGAAGGGGCCGGACGTCGTCGAGATGGGCAACACGCAGACCCCGCTGCAGTCGTACTCGGGAGCGCTGCTCGACCTGACGGCGGACAAGGCCGGCTTCGAGGAGTCGGCCACCTGGCTCGACGGTCTCGCCCAGCCCTCCACCCACCAGGGCAAGCTGTACGCCACCCCGCTGTACGGCGGGACCAAGGTGGTGCTCTACAACAAGGACCTGTTCGCAGAGGCGGGCATCGACGAGCCGCCGGCCACGATCGAGGAGCTCAAGAGCGCCTGCGAGACGCTCGCCGAGAAGAACTCCGGCACCAAGAACTTCTCCGGCTTCTACATGCCGGGCCAGTACTGGTTCGCCGGCGCGCCGTTCGTCTTCGGCAAGGGCGGCGACGTGGCCACCCGCGACGGCGACACCTGGAAGGGCGCGATGAGCACGCCCCAGGCCCAGGAGGGGCTGCGGGAGTGGAAGGACTTCCAGAACACCTGCTCCACGCCCTCGTCCGTCGGCAGCAACACCAACAGCCCGGACCAGACCCAGCTCTTCGCCGACGAGCAGACGGCGATGCTCTACGTCCGGGCCTGGGAGCCGGACAAGGTGCTGGAGAAGAACCCGAAGCTGAAGGACAAGCTCGGCTACTTCGTGATGCCCGGCTACGAGAAGGGCAAGCCGCTGCCGACGATCGTCGCCGGTTCGACCATCGGCGTCTCGGCGGCGACCACCAGGCCGAACGCCGCCAAGGACTGGCTGCGGGTGGTCACCGGCCGCGAGTTCCAGGGGCTGATGGCGCAGAAGCTCAACCTCATGCCGATCTCGCCCGCGTTCATGCCCGCCGACGGGGTGACCGAGGCGCTCACGACCGGCGCCGAGGCCGTGAAGAGCAACCACGCGCTGCCGGTGACCCCGGGCCAGGCGACGCTCGACGGCGAACGCTACAACGAGCAGTTCTTCTCCGACATCGCCGCCGGCAAGGACATCGCCGCCCGGGCCGCCGAGTACGACGCCCACATCGCCAAGGCGTTCAACGCGACGGGGACGACCTCCTGACATGGCACTCCAGACTCAGGGGGCGGTGAGTCTCGGGCCGGACCGGGGTGAGTCCCGCGAGCCCGCCCCGGCGCGCGACCGCCGCTCCCGGCTGCCCTACGGGCTGGTCGCGCCGGCGGTGATCGTCCTGGCCGTGACCCTCGGCTATCCGGTCGTCCGGCTCGTCGTCCTGTCGTTCCAGAAGTTCGACTCCCGCTCGCTGTTCACCGGCGAGGCGCCCTTCGTGGGCGTGGCCAACTACACCGACGTGCTGGCCGACCCCGCCTTCTGGGCGGTGCTCGGGCGCACCGTCGTCGTCACCGCCGCCTGCGTCGCGGCCATGATGGCGCTGGGCTTCGCGCTGGCCAGGGCGCTGACCCGCACCTCGGCGTGGGCCAGGCTCGTGTTCGTGGTCTGCCTCGTCCTGGTCTGGGCCATGCCGATGGTCTCGGCCGCGCTCATCTGGCAGTGGCTGTTCCAGCCGCAGTACGGCGTGGCGAACTGGATGCTGACCCAGCTCGGCGTGTTCGGCGACCTGACCGCGCGCGACTGGTTCTCCGAGCCCGGGCCGGCCCTCGTACTGATCATCGTGCTCATCGTCTGGAAGGGGCTGCCGTTCGTGATCCTCACGATGTACGCTGCCCTGCTCCAGATCCCGTCGGCCCTGTACGAGGCGTCCGGCATCGACGGCGCGGGGGCGTGGCAGACGCTGCGCCGCATCACGCTCCCGCTGATGCGGCCCGTGCTCGCCGTCCTCGTCGTCCTGGAGGTGATCTGGTCGGTGAACTCCTTCACCCCGTTCTGGGTGCTGACGCAGGGCGGGCCGTCCGGCCAGACGACGACCGTCTCGGTCTACGCCTACGTCCAGGCCTTCACCGCGAACGACTACGGAGCCGGGTCGGCGATCTCCGTCATCACGATCGTGCTCCTGTCGGTCTTCGCCGTCCTGTACGTCCGCCGTCTCACGAAGGGGGGCGAGGTGGCATGAACGCCCTGCGCGACTTCCGCACCCGCCGCCGGCTGGCCGTCGACGCGGTGGTCGTCCTCGCCGCCGTCGTCATGATCTTCCCCGTGTACTGGATGTTCGCGACCGCGTTCAAGCCGCCGGGGCAGGTCCTGTCGCTGACGCCGCAGTTCGTGCCGTGGCCGCCCAGCACGGAGAACTTCACCAGGACCCTGGCCGCGCCCGAGTTCCTGACCTTCCTGCGCAACTCGCTGGTCGTGTCGCTGATCACGGTCGTGCTGTCGATGGCCGTGGCCGTGGCGGCGGCGTTCGCCACCGTGCGCTTCGCCTTCGGCGGGCGCCGGACCCTGCTGGCCGTGCTCGTCCTCGTCCAGATGATCCCCGGCTCGGCGATGGTCATCCCGCTCTACCTGATGCTGCGGGACATCGGGGCGCTCGACATGCTCCCCGGGCTCGTCCTCACGTACCTGTCCTTCGTCCTGCCGTTCACCGTGTGGAACCTGCGCGCCTTCGTCGCCGGGGTGCCCGTCGAGCTGGAGGAGGCGGCGATGATCGACGGCTGCGACCGGCTGCAGGCCTTCCGCCGGGTGGTGCTTCCCCTGCTCGCCCCCGGGATCGTCGTCACGTCGGTCTTCGCGTTCATCAACGCCTGGGACGACTACCTCTTCGCGTACGTGCTCATGCGGTCGCAGGAGAACTACACGCTGCCCGTATGGCTCGTGTCGTTCAGCACCGCGCCCCAGGTCGACTACGGCGAGACGATCGCCGCCTCGGCCATCTTCTCCCTGCCCGTCCTCGTCTTCTTCCTCTTCCTCCAGCGCCGGCTCGTCGGCGGGCTGGCGGCGGGCGCGGTCAAGGGCTGACACCCGACAGGAGTCTCATGGATCACCTCGAACGGCTCGCACACGCCGTACTCTTCCCCGCTCTCGGCCGTCCCGTCGTCCCGCGCTGGATCGACGGGCCGGTGGCCGCCGGCCTCGGCGGGTTCGTCCTGTTCGGCAAGGACATCGTCGACCAGGACCAGTTGCGCGGCCTCACCGCCGGGCTGCGCGAGCTCTCCCCGTCCCTGCACCTGGCGATCGACGAGGAGGGTGGCGACGTCACCCGGCTGGAGGCGGCCGGCGGGATCTCCACGCCGGGCAACCTCGCCCTCGGCCGGATCGACGACCTCGACGCGACCAGGGCCTGCGCCCACCAGATCGGGCTCGCGCTGCGCGCGGCCGGGGTGACCTGGGACCTCGCCCCCGCCGTCGACACCGCCGTCAACCCCTTCAGCCCCAACGGCGTACGCTGCTTCAGCGGCATCCGGGCGCACGTGGCCGCGCACGCCGCCGCCTGGATCGAGGGGCTCCAGGCCGCCGGGGTGAGCGCCTGCGCCAAGCACTTCCCCGGCCACGGCCTCAGCGGCACCGACGCCCACCTCGGCACCCCCGACCTCGACCTGAGCCGGGACGAGCTCGTCGACCACTACCTCGACCCGTTCCGCTCGGCGATCGCGGCCGGCGTCGACTCGATCATGGTCTCCCACCCCCGGGTGTCCGCCCTGGACGAGCTTCCGGCGTCGATCAGCGCACCGGTGATCACCGGCCTGCTCCGCGACGAACTGGGCTTCGACGGCGTCGTGATCACCGACGCCCTGGAGATGCGCGGCGTGGCCGACGTCGCGCCGCTGGGCGAAGCCGCCGTCCTGGCCCTGCGCGCCGGGGCCGACGCCCTGTGCCTGGGCGCGTGGGCCTACGGCGAGGACGTCAGGACCGCCGCCCACGCCATCGCCGAGGCCGTGCGCACCGGCGACCTCCCCGCCGAACGCCTCGAACAGGCCGCCGACCGGCTGCGGCGCATGGGCCGGCGCGGCGCCCCGGACAGCCCGCTCGACGGCGAGGCCGACAGCGGGCTCGGGCTGCGGCTGGCGCGGCGGGCGGTGCGGGTGTCGGGGGACCCGCTGCTGCGCGGGGACGCCACCCTCGTCGTCCGCCTCGAACCGGTCGCCTCACCCGCCTCGGGCGGCGGGCCGGGGAACGTCGAGACGCTGCTGGCCACGCCCGGCCGCACCGTCGAACAGGTGACCGTGGCGGCCGGCACGTACAACGGCCCCGGGATCGTGCACGCGGCCATCTCGGAGTTCCGCGAGCAGTACGGCGCCTCGGGCGACGTGGTGATCCTGGTCAGGAGCCCGCACCGGTTCGAGTGGCAGGCCCCGATCCTCGACCGCATCCTGGCCACCACCCCGGACGTCGTCGTCCTGGACATGGGCTTCCCCCAGCTGGACTTCTCCGCCGCCCGCGGCTGGGTGCGCACGTTCGGCGCCTCCCGGGTCTGCGCCGAGGCCGCCGTCGAGGCGCTCACCGGGAGGCGCGGGTGACCGCCCGGCTCTTCGTGAACGCCCGGCTCGTGCTCGCCGACCGGGTCGAGCCCGGCTGGCTGCGCACCGACGCGGGCCGGATCACCGCCCTCGGGTACGGCCCGCCGTACCCGGCCGGCGGTGCGCCGATCGTGGACGTCGGCGGCGCGTACCTGGCTCCCGGCCTGGTCGACCTGCACTGTCACGGCGGCGGCGGCGCGGCCGTCTACACCGGCGACCCCGCCGACGTGCGCACGGCGGCCGAGGCCCACCTGCGGCGGGGCACCACCGCCATGCTCGGCTCCGTGGCGACGGTCGACCAGCCCCTGATGCGGGCCGCCGCCCGGGCGGTGTGCGAGGCGGCCAGGGACCCCGGCGTGCCCAACCTCGTGGGCGTGCACTTCGAGGGCCCGTTCCTCGCCCCCGCCCGCCGCGGCGCCCAGACCGAGTCCGCGCTGCGCCTGCCGGACCGGACCCTCCTCGAAGACCTGCTGGAGATCGCCGACGGCCTCCCCACCGTCATGACCATCGCGCCCGAACTGCCCGGAGCGCTCGACCTCATCGCCGCCTACTCCGGCGACTGCGTGTTCGCGATCGGGCACACGGACGCCACCTACGACCAGGTACGCGCCGCCGCCGACGCCGGCGCCCGGCACGTCACCCACCTGTTCAACGCCATGCCGCCGCTCGGCCACCGCGCCCCCGGCCCCGTCGCCGCCGCCCTCACCGACCCGCGGCTGACCTACGAGCTCATCGCCGACGGGCAGCACGTGCTGCCGCCCGTCCTGGCCCTGGCCACCGGTGACGGCACCCGCGCCGTCCTCGTCACGGACGCCATGGCCGCCGCCGGCCTCGGCGACGGCCGCTACGCCTTCGCCGACCGCACCGTCGACGTCTCCGGCGGCACGGCCCGGCTGGCCGGCACCGACCGCCTCGCCGGGTCGACCGCCTTCCTCACCGACTGCGTCCGCCACCTGGTGCGAGCGGCCCACGTCCCCGTCCACACCGCGCTGCGCATGGCGACCGCCAACCCGGCCGCCGTCCTCGACCTCCCCGGCCGCGGCGCCCTGGAGCCCGGCCACCGCGCCGACCTCGTCATCCTGGACGCCCACCTGCACCCGCAGACCACCTACCCGGCCTGACCGCCCGGGCTCAGGGGTCGTGTCGCCGCGCTGGTCATCGTCGGTGCAGCAGGGTGGTGGCGATGGCGACCTGGGCGGGTTCGAGGGTGGGCTTGCCGTCCTCGATGTCCCACAGGGCGTTCTGCAGCACGCGGCCGAGGGTCCAGCCGACTGCGCGGTTCCGGTCGAGGCCGAGCGTCTCGGTCAGCAGGTCGAAGCGGCGCAGCACCGCGCGAGCCACGTCGCCGGTGGCCTCCACCTGATCCCACCGGTTGTCCAGGGCCGGCAGCAGCTCGAACCCCGGGTCGCCGGCCAGCGGTTCGGGATCGATGGCCAGCCACGGCTCCCGTTCGCCGGCCAGGATGTTGTCGTAGTGCAGGTCCCAGTGCAGGAGGCGGTCGCCGGGCTCGCCGATCAGTTCGGCCACGGCGGACGCGCAGGTGCGCACCAGCCGCTGCTCGTCGGGGTCGCGCAGTGCGGGGGCGGCCTGCGGCGCCTGGTCGAGCATCGCCGCGGCGATGTCGGACAGCCGGCGCAGGTCGCCGGGGGCGGGGACCGAGGTCAGGCGGGCCATCAGGTCGGCCAGGATCCGCATGGCCGCGTCGTCGTCGGCCACCGATGAGAGCGTCCGGGTCGCGTCCAGGCGTTCCAGCAGTTGGGTGCCGCTCCGCTCGTCATGGTCGAGCAGGCGCACGATGCCGTTGCCGTTCCAGGCCCGCAGTCCGGCGGCGGCGCCGGCGGTCTCCTCCCGGAGCTGCTGGAGCTTGAGGACGGCGGGCGTCCCGTCGGGCTGGCGCACGGGGAAGACCAGCGAGGCCATGCCGTACGCGGCCGGGCCGTCGGGCCGCAGCCGCCAGCGGTCCAGGAACTCGCCGCCCAGGCGTGGCAGTCCGGCGAGCCAGGCGCGGGCGTCGGCGTTGTTCGCTCCGTAGGAGGCGGCGAACTGGTCGGGGACCTCGATGGAGGCCGACGTGGTCATGAAAGGGATCTCCTTCGTGGATTCGGGTCAACGTGCGACGAACGAAGGAAAGCGCGGAGGGGCCCGGTCGCTGGGCCGGCGTCAAAGCACGGACCTACCCTACCGCGTGCCGCGCTTGTGGTGCGATCGCACCAAGCAGGTGTTATGGTTCGAACGCACCACAAAAGGAGACGAAGCGCATGAAGTACGTGACCGTGCTGATCATCGGCATGTTGCTGCTGGTCCTGGGGGCCCAGGGCGCCATCCGGCTGCTGGCCGACCATGACGACGCCGGGTTGCTCGGCGGGCTGCCCGGAGGGTTCGGGGTGTGGCTCGCCTGCCACGTGGCCGCCGCCGTCACAGGAGCCCTCCTGGCCGGCTGGGGCAGCAAGCACGCCAAGCGGAGCGGACACGGACGGTGACCTGGACGTACGGCAGTGCGGACGGCAGGCCTGTCCCCGCCGGACAAGGATCACCGGCGGGTCCGCGCCGTCCTGCACTGCCTGCGGGCCTGACCCCTCACCCACGCCGGCCCCGGCCCCCAGGGGTCATGGCTCCAGGCGGGTGAGGTCGAGGCGGGCGAGGCGGTCGGGGTCGGACAGGATGTCGATCGTGGCGAGCCTGCCGTCGGAGATGGTGAAGCTCATGACGGAGATGAGCTGGTCGTCGACGGTGTTGACCAGGCCGGCCAGGCCGTTGACGAGCGCCGGCTGGGTGTTGCTGGTGGTGGCCATGCGCTGGAAGGTGGCGAGCTGGCCGGCCACGGCGGCGACGCCGCGGATGACCTTCATGCCGCCGGTGAGCACGCCGCCGTCGGCGCGCAGGACCACGTCGGGGTCGAGGATGGAGACCAGGGCGGCGAAGTCGCCGCCGCGGGCGGCGGTGAGGAAGGCGTCGACGACCCGGCGCTGGCTGTTCAGGTCGGGGTCGGGGTTCGGCGCTGCGCCGCGGACGCGCTGGCGGGCGCGGCTGGCGAGCTTCTTGGCCGCCACGGGGGTGCGGTCGACGATGGGCGCGATCTGCTCGAACGGCAGGCCGAACATGTCGTGCAGCACGAAGGCCAGCCGTTCGGCGGGGCTCAGCGACTCCAGCACGACCAGCAGCGCCAGGCCGACCGAGTCGGCGAGCAGCACTTCCTGCTCCGGGTCGGTGGCGTCCGTGCTGCTGATCACCGGGTCGGGCAGGCGCTCCTCCAAGGACTCCTCGCGCCGGGACTTGCGGGCGCGGAGCATGTCCAGGCACACCCGGCCGACCACGGTGGTCAGCCAGCCGCCCAGGTTGTCGATGTCACCCGAGTCCGAACGCGCCAGCCGCAGCCACGCCTCCTGCACCGCGTCCTCGGCCTCGCTCAGCGAGCCCAGCATGCGGTAGGCGACGGCCTTCAAATGGGGGCGGTGTCCCTGGAACTGGTCGGCCAGGAAGTCAGGGGAGGTCATCGGTCGCGTTCCTCTCGTCTCAGTCACATCACAACAGGTGACGTATCCAACCAGCGAAAGGTGACCGCGTACGCCTCGGCGTCAGTCCAGCGCGTCCTCCACGAGGTCGAGGTAGGAGTGCCCGGCGGCGAGGTCGCCGGGCCGGTCGAGCGGCGTGAAGCCGTCCAGCAGCCGGCGCAGCGCGGCGAGGTGGTCCCGCCACGAGGCCCCCGGCGAACCGCCGAGGAACTCGATCAGCTGAGCGGTCCCGGGTGAGCGGCGGGCGATCCGCTTGCCCGCGATCGGGATCATCACCAGCCGCGCCACCTGGTGTTCGACCGGCCGCTTGGGGGTGGGGGTCTCTCGCTCGCCTGCGGCAAGCAGGTCGGCGAAGGCGGCGGGGAGCCGGTCGAAGCCGCGCCGGTCGAGGACGACCGTGCTGTCGGCGGGCCAGCCGGCCCGCGAACTCGGGTGGATGTGCCAGTCGACGCAGAGCGGGAGCCCGTCGATGATCTGGTACGCGCTGAACGCCCTGGTGCCGCGCAGCCCGTTCTGCCGGGCGTCGAAGGCGGCCGTCATGGTCCCCGGGCCGGCGGGGAGGCGGCCGGGCAGCGCGTAGTCGTCGAGGAGCGGGTCGTCGACGACCACGAGCAGGTCGACGTCGCTCCAGTCGTCGGCCCGGCCCGCGCCGAGCGACCCGACCAGGGCGGCCCCGGCCACCGCGGGATCGTCGCGGAGCCCCGCGGTCGCGGCGGCGAGCCAGCGGGACCGGATGCCGGCGAGGCGGGGAGCGGACGGCGCCGTGCCGCTGTCCGTGCTCATCGAGGCCCACTCCAGCACCCCGGGCGCGACGACGGCAACCGGTTAACGGGGCCGTGGTGGCGTCCCAGGGCGATCGGTGTCACACTGTTCTAGAACACACTGAAGAGTTATAGAACGATCGGAGCTAGGTATGCGTGATCTGCTGCCCTGGCGCGAGCTGGTCCCGCAGGGCGCGACGACGGACGCCCGGGGGCGGTTCGGCGCGTACGGTGGGCGCTACGCGCCCGAGTCCCTGGTGGAGGCGTGCCGCGAGGTGGACGAGGCGTTCCGGGAGGCGTGGGCGGATCCCGGGTTCCGGAGCCTGCTGGCGCGGCTGCTCGCCGTGCACGCCGGGCGGCCGACGCCGCTCACCCCGGCCCGCCGCCTGTCGGAGGCGCTGGGGGTGGAGCTGTACCTGAAGCGCGAGGACCTCACCCACACCGGGTCCCACAAGATCAACAATGTGCTGGGCCAGGCCCTGCTCGCCACCCGGATGGGACGGCGCAGGCTGATCGCCGAGACCGGCGCCGGGCAGCACGGCGTGGCCACCGCGACCGCCGCAGCGCTGCTCGGCCTGCGGGCCACGGTCTTCATGGGCGAACGCGACATCGAACGCCAGGCGCTCAACGTGTTCCGCATGCGCATGCTGGGCGCCGAGGTCGTCCCGGTGACCTCGGGCAGCCGCACCCTCAAGGACGCGACCAGCGAGGCCATGCGCCACTGGGTGGGCGCGACCGGCGACTCCCACTACTGCATCGGCTCGGTCGTCGGGCCGGACCCGTACCCGTGGATGGTCAGGGAGTTCCAGCGGGTCATCGGCGACGAGGCGCGCGCGCAGTGCGCGGCAGAGCTGCCTGCCGGCGTGCCGGACCACGTGGTCGCGTGCGTCGGCGGCGGCTCGAACGCGGCCGGCACGTTCGCCGGCTTCTCCGGCACCTCGGCGCGGCTGGTCGGGGTCGAGGCGGACGGCGGCGCCGGGGCGAGCCAGGGCCGGCTCGGCGTCCTGCACGGCTGCCGCTCGCTGTTCCTCCAGGACGGCGACGGGCAGATCGTCGAGCCGCACTCCATCGCCGCCGGGCTCGACTACCCGGGCGTCGGCCCCGAGCACGCCCACCTGCGCGACCTGGGCCGGGCCCGCTACGTCACGGTGACCGACGACGAGGCGGTCGCGGCGGCGGTTCGGCTGGCGCGTACGGAGGGCATCCTCCCGGCGCTCGAGTCGGCGCACGCCCTCGCCTGGGTGATCCGCGCGGCGGCGGACGGCGAGCTGGCCGCCGGCTCGACGGTGCTGATGACGCTGTCCGGCCGCGGCGACAAGGACGTCTCGACCCTGAAGGAGCTGCTGTGACGAACCCGACCCTGACCGCCGGAGCGGTCGAGCGCCACCTGCGGGTCCGCCGCGCCACCGGCCGAGGCCTGCTCATGCCGTACGTCACGGGCGGGATCGCGCCCGGCTGGACCGGCTACCTGCGGGCGTTCGCCGACGCCGGGGCGGACGCGATCGAGCTGGGCCTGCCGTTCTCCGACCCCACGCTGGACGGCGCCACCATCCAGCAGGCGAGCGACGCGGCGCTGGCCCGTGGAGCGAGCACCCGCCGCATCCTCGCCGACCTGGCCGAGGTCCGCGACCTGGGCGTGCCGCTGGTCGCCAGCACCTACTACAACCTGGTGCTCAACGACGGCCCTGAGGCGTTCTGCGCCGCGCTGCGCCGGGCCGGCGTCAGCGGCCTGATCGTGCCCGACCTGCCGGTGCACGAGGCGGACGAGCTGGCGGACGTGGCCGCCGACGCCGGGATCGAGCTGGCCCTGCTGGCGTCCCCGACGACCCCGCGGCCACGGCTGGCACAAATCTGCGAGCGCAGCCGCGGCTTCGTCTACGCCGTGTCGCTGATGGGCACCACCGGCGAGCGGGCGGCCTTGGCCGCCTCGGCGGCCGGGCTCACCGCGCGGATCAGGCACGTCAGCGACCGGCCGGTCTTGCTAGGCTTTGGGATCTCCACCCCGGACCAGGCACGCGAGGCCCGCCGGCACGCCGACGGCGTGGTGGTCGGCGCCGCCGTTATGCGACGGGTGCTCGACGGGGCCGGGCCGGACGACCTGCGGGCCTTCCTCACGAGCCTGCGGCAAGCCCTCGACCAGGAGTGTGACCGACCCCGATGACCCCCGACGCCGGGCACGAGGCGAGATACCGCGCCATCGCCGCCGACCTCGCCGCGAAGATCCGGTCGGGACACTACGCCCCCGGCACGGCCCTGCCGCCGCAACGGGAGCTGAGCGCCTCCTACGGGGTGACCCTCATGACGCTGCGCCAGGCGTTGCGTGAGCTGAGCGACGAGCGGCTGATCGTGCAGCAGCCCGGCAAGGGCACGTTCGTCGCCCCGCCCCACCTGGGATACCAGCTCGACTCGCTCCGCAGCCTGGCCGACGACCTGCGCAAACAGGGTCACGACGTACGCACGTCGGTGGCCGGGCGGGCGGTGCGCCGGGCTCCCGCCCACGTCGCCGCCGAGCTGCGGCTGCGGCCGGGCGACTCGGCGCTGCGGCTGGAGCGGGTCCGCGAGTTCGCCGGACGCCCGGCCGTGCACCAGGTGTCGTGGGTGCGGCGGCCGGTGGCCGACGGGATCCGCGACCGCGACTTCACCGCCGTCTCCCTCTACACGGCGCTCGCCGACGCCGGGGTGACGGTCGCGCGGGCGTCGGAGGTGGTGCGGCCCGGCGTGCTCGACCCCGCCGCCGCCCGCCACCTGCACGAGCCGGAGGGCAGCCCGGTGCTCGTCAGCACCCGCGTCACGTTCACGCTCGACGGCACGCCCGTGGTGGCGGACCACGCCACTATCCTCGGCAGCATGATGGAGATCCGCACCGAACGGGCCGCCACCGGCCTCTCCCTCACCTGGGGCCCCGCGAGCTGACCGGCGCCCGGCCGGGGGAGCCTGGTCAGTCGAGGACCTGGAGGTCGACGGCCTTCTTGAGGAAGACGATGCCGTCGATCAGGCCGAGGTGGGCCGGGTCGAGGGAGAAATAGGCGAAGTCGCGGGAGACGCGCTTGTCCGGGGCCGGGACGGCCTCGGCGAAGCGGCGGGCGTCGACGAGGGCGTGCTCCCACGGGAGCGTGGACAGCAGCCCCTCCACGGTGTCCGGGGACGGGGTGTCGTCGCCGACCGTGCCGAAGGCCGTGGCCAGGAACGCGTAGCGGTCGCCCAGATCCGTCGCGGCGAGCGCGCCCGCGCTCCACCATTGCAGCTCGTGGTCGCCGAAGGACATGAGGCTCTTGTGCCGCTGCAGGTGCAAATTGCTGGCGTAGACGAGGACCGGGCCCCGGGCGGCGATGGCGCGCAGGTTGTCGGCCATCATCGCGTCCCGCAGGGCCGACAGCCGTGCCCACCGGGTCGGCGCCGTGTCGGCCATCCAGTGGTGGTAGCGGAGCAGGCCGACGGCGGTGCGCCCGTACAGGGCCGCCAGCTCCCGGTCGGCGGCGCTCAGCGCCGGCGCCTGGGTGGCGAGCAGCGCCACCAGGTCGTCGGCGATCACCCGTAGCCGGTGGGCCTCGGCGGACCGGCCGATCGACCGGGACGGGTCCATGGCCGCGGCCTCGTCCGACCACCGCTCGTCCGCGCCCAGCAGCGTGTCGAGGGTCTCCGCGGTGCAGGGGAGCGGGCCGTCCAGGAGGGCGTGCAGGCCGGTGAGGGCCTGGCGGGGGCTCGCCGCCCAATACTCCAGCGGGCCGTCGAAGCCGAAGAACCGCACCTTCTCGTCGTGCTCCTCGTTGTAGGCGCGCATCCAGCGGACGAGCTCGCGGTTGGCCGGGACCGTGCCGAACCGGTGGCTGAAGCCGCGCTCCATGACGTCGTCGAGCGTGCCCGCGCCCGTGGTGACGTAGTCGTCGACGAGCAGGCCCATGAGGCAGTCGCTCTCCAGTGCGAATCCCCGGTAGCCCTCGTGCTCCACCAGATGCCGGAAGATCTCGTTGCGCGCCTCGCCCAGCTCGTTCACGAAATGCCTGGCCTCGCCCAGCCCCAGCAGCAGGGGCCGAGCGGGCAGCGAGCGGAGGAAGGCCGAGACGCCCGCGCCGTCGAGCGGCCGGGCCATGTCCTTGAAATCCATGCCTTCGACGGTATCGTTGAACAGCCGGTGTAAACTTTCGCGCGAAATTCCGGGACCTGTGCGGGATGGACCTTCAAACGGTGATGCATCCATGAGGCCGGTGGACCTGGCGCGCGAGCACGGCCTGTCCACGCAGGCGATCAGAAACTACGAGGACGCCGGCATCCTGCCCGCCGCCGGGCGCACCGCCCACGGCTACCGCGCCTACACGCCGCTGCACGCCGAGGCGCTGCGCGCGTTCCTCGCCCTCGTGCCGGGGCACGGCCACCAGACGGCCACGTCGATCATGCAGGCGGTCAACCGGGGGGCCGTCGAGGACGCGCTGCTGCTCGTGGACGAGAGCCACGGGGTGCTTCTCGACGACCGCCGCACGCTCCAGGCCGTCGAGGCGGCGCTGCGGGATCTGGCGCCCGTGCCGCAGGAGCGCGGCGACACGTTCATCGGCCCGCTGGCCAGGAAGCTCGGCCTGCGGCCCGCCACGCTGCGCAAATGGGAGAAGGCCGGGATCGTCCGGCCGCGCCGCGACCCGCTGACGGGCTACCGGGTCTACGGCGCGGCCGACGTACGGGACGCCCGGCTGGCCCACCAGCTCAGGCGGGGCGGCTACCTGCTGGAGCAGATCGCCCCGCTGATCGCGCAGGTCCGCGCCGCCGGAGGCGTCGCCCCGCTGGAGGCGACGCTGCGCGAGTGGCAGGCCCGCCTGTCAGCGCGGGGCCGGGCCATGCTCGGCGCCGCCGCCGCGCTGGACGCCTACCTCCGCGCCCGGGAAGCCTGACCCGGGCGGGGCGGCGGACGAGCAGGCCGGTCGCCGGGGTCAGGTGAAGGAGATCTGGCCCGTGCCGGTGAGCTGGGTGAATCCGGCGGCGGTCGTGCACTGGTTCAGGTCGGAGGTCATGGTGCCGCTGCCGCTGAAGGTGCGGCCCTTGAGCCGGCCGGAGGCGACGGTGCCGCTCAGCAGGTTGTCGGCCAGGGTGGCGCTGCCCGGGTGAGAGGCGGTGAGCGTGGAGGTGCCCACGCTCGTGCCCTGGCCGTTGCGCCAGGTGGCGGTGCCGGTCGCGGTCAGGTCGGCGACGCCGCGGCAGCTCGCGGTGGCGCTGCCGCTCACCTCCAGCCGCCCCGACTTGATGTCGGTGATCGTGCCCGAGGGCGAGGTGCAGTTCTCCAGGAGGAGGACGCCCTGCCCCTCGGTGTGCCGCGCCGCCGCGTCGCGCAGCGCGGGGGTGAAGACGATGGGGTGCTTGGGCGCGGTGCGCACGTCGCACTTCAGCACGGCCGCGGCTGCCGCCGCCGGTTGCGCCGCCGGGCGGGCCACCTGCCGGGCGACGGCCCCGGCGGAGCCGGTGGAGGCCAGGAACGGCACCGCGAGACCGGCGACGACGACCGCGACGGCGAGACCGCGAACGCGGCCGGGACGTGACTGGGACACGCATCCTCCCGATAACTGCCTGGAGCTGATTGACTACTCTTTGTAACACGCTTTTGGCCCCGTTAACCAGGAGGCGGCATCGTGGCGGTGTCCTCACACGCGTCGGCCGGGGAGTCGGCCGCCGAGCGCCGGGAGCGTCGCTCGCTCTGGTGGCGGCTGGGCGTGCTGGCGGCGCGCCGCAGCCGGGTGATCCTCGCCGCGTGGCTGGCGCTCGTGGCCGGGTCGGCGGTGCTGGTCCCCGGCCTCGTCGAACGCTCGGCCGCGCCCGCCGTCCGGGTCGAGGGGTCGGGCTCGGCCGACGCCGCGCGGCTGTTGCAGCAGGGCTTTCCGCAGCTCGGCGGCGAGCAGATGCTGATGGTGTTCGCCTCCGCGACGCTCACCGACGCCGACGGCCCCTACCAGCGGGCCCTCCACGACGCCACGCGCGCCGTGGCCGCCCGGCCCCTGGTGGGCGGGGTCCGGCTGCTGCCCGCCGTGCCGGGCCAGGACCGGCGGCGCGTGTACGCGCTCCTCGGCGTCAACGGCGACCAGCGCGCCAGGCAGGAGGCGCTGCCGTCGCTGCTGCGCGCGGCCGGTGACGCGGCCGGGCGGGCTTCCGGAGGGCGCGTCGAGGTGCACGTGGTGGCCGAGGGCGCGCTGCTCACGGTGGTCAAGCAGGCCGACCTGGCCGACCTCCGGCGGGCCGAGCTGCTGGCCGTGCCGCTGTCGCTGCTGGCGCTGGCGGCCGGGCTGGGCGCGATCGGGGCGGCCGTGGCGGTGCTGGCGGTGGCCGGGGCGGTGACCGTGACGTGCCTCGGCCTGCTGGGCGCGGCGAGTCTGCTGGGCGTGACGGTCAACACGTTCATGCTGGCCGTGGCGGCCACCGTCGGGCTGGGGCTCGGCCTCGACTACGCGCTGCTGATCCTGCTGCGCTACCGCCGGTCGCGGGCCGCCGGGCACGACCGGCACGACGCGGCCGGGGCCGCGGTGGCCACCGCCGGGCGCACGGCGGCCTGGTGCGCGCTCGGGGTGGCGCTCACGTCGGCGGCGCTGCTGGTCGTCCGTACGCCCATGATCCGCACGATGGCGGTGGCGGTGAGCGTGACGGCCGTGGTGGCCGCCGTGGTCGCCGTCACGCTGCTACCGGCCCTGCTCGTGGCCGCCGACAGGTGGCTGCTCCGCCGCCGCGCCGCCGCTCCGGCGGGCGGTGACGGCTGGGCCCGATGGGCGCGGCACCTCATGCGCCATCCTGTCGCCTACACGCTGGCCTGCTCCGGGGCGCTGCTGCTGGCCGCCGCCCCGCTGACCGGAGTGCGGCTCGGCTTCGACCTGGACCGGCCGGCGCTCGCGGGCAGCGACTTCGCGCGCGGCCTGGCGCACATGGAGGCCGACGGCATCGCCTCGGGCCTGGCCGTCGTGCTGCCGCACCCCGCCGGAACGCCGCCGGTCGACGCCTTCGCGCTGGTCGCCGCGCTCAAGGACGATGCCAGGGTGTCGCTGGCCGCCTCGCTCGACAACGGCCGCGACCTCACCGTGGTGACCGTCTTCACCCGGACGAGCCTCGACGACCCGGCCACGACCGAGCTGGCCCGGCAGATCACCGGGCGGCTCGCGCCCGCGACGCTGCCGTCCGGCCAGCGGGTGTACGTGACCGGGCCCACGGTGATCTTCGCCGATCTCATGGACGAGACCGCCGCCCAGCTCGGCACCGTGATCCCGCTGGTGCTGGGCTGCTCGCTGGTGTTCCTGCTGGTGACGTTCCGCAGCGTCGTGCTGCCGGTCAAGGCCGTCGTGATGAACCTGCTGGCCGTCCTCGCCGCCTTCGGCCTGCTGACCCTGGCCACCCGCCACCTTCCCGGCCTGGTCGGCGCCGAGGTCGACACGCTGGTCCCGCTGCTGGCGTTCACGCTGGTGTTCGGCCTGTCGATCGACTACGAGATCTTCCTCATCCATCGCGTCGCCGAGCACTACCAGGCCCACGGCGACAACACCGCCGCCGTGGCCGACGGCCTGACGCACACCGCCAGGCCGATCACCGTGGCCGCCGCCTGCATGGTCGCCACGTTCGCGGCGCTGCTCACGGCCGACAGCCGCCATCTGGTGCAGCTCGGGCTCACGGTCGCGGTCGCGATCGTGATCGACGCGACCATCGTCCGGCTGGTCCTCGTACCGGCGCTCATGCGGTTGTTCGGCGACCGCAACTGGTGGCTGCCGTTCGCGCGTCACTCGTCCAGGTGACGGCTGGCCGCGTACAGGCCGAGGGCGCGCATCATGACCGTGTGGTGGTTGACCGGCAGCAGGGCCTGCAGCGGCCGCCACGCCTGGTCGACGGCCGTGCGCGCGTCGGCCAGGCTCGCCTCGGTGGCGCCGCAGCGGTCCACGGCGCGGGCGACCTCGGCCGCCGCGACCGGGTCGGCGCCGCCCGCCCGGACGATCTCCCACACCTCCCGCAGCCGGTCGCGCGGCAGCCTCGCGACCGCGTGGGCGAGCGGGTAGGTGACCTTGCCCTCGCGGATGTCCTCGCCGGGGAGTTTGGCGACGCGGGCGCCAGGACGGCCGTCCGCGACCAGCACCGCCCGCAGGTCGGCCACGTCGTCGGTGATCTGGTACGCCAGCCCCACGGCCTCGAAGTACGCGCTGACGGCGTCCAGCAGCTCGCCCCGGGCGCCGCCGAGGATCGCGCCGAACTCGCCCACGCCGCGCACCATCCCGCCCGTCTTGAGCCGGTGCGTGGTCCGCACCCGCTCCAGCACGACGGCGGCGTCACCGGTGGCCACGGCGAGCTCCATCACGTCGTGGTGCCCGGCGATGTCGAGTGCCTGACCGGCGTGGTTGCGCCGCATGCCGTCGAGGTACGCCTGGTAGAGCCGCAGCCGCCGGTCCGGGTCGCCGGGCAGCAGATGGCGTGCCACCAGGTCGAAGACCAGATAGGTGTGGGTGCCGGTGTTGATGGCGGTGGCCTGCCCGAACACCGTGTGGACGGCGGGCCGGCCGCGCCGCGTCGGCGCGTTGTCCTCGACGTCGTCCACCATGAGGCTGGCGGTGTGCATCAGCTCGACGAGCGCCGCCAGCGCCCGGTAGTGGCGGCTGTCGACGCCCTGCATCTCCATCGCGGCGAGCGCGGCGTAGCTGCGCCAGCCCTTGCCCATCGCGTCGGCCAGGTGGCGGACGGGCGCGACCAGCGCGCGGTGCAGCGACCCGGCGACGGCCTCGACCGGCCACGAGCCGGCGGGGGAGAGGCCGGCCAGCGTGGCGATGGCGTCCGGGTCGGGCTCGTCGGGATACAGGCGTACGACCTCGGCGTGGGTGATGTCGCGCAGCCGTTCGACGTGCCCTTCGAAGTCGGTGATGCGGTGGTCGGGCTGGATCTCCAGCCAGCCGGCGCCGCGCACCGGCTCGCCGCCCAGCTCGCCCTCGGCCGTGACGGCGGCGTCGAACAGGGCGCCCAGCCCGAACGCCGCCTGGCGTTCCTGCTCCGGGAAGCAGGCGGCCACCCGCAGCGACAGGCCGGCGCCGGGCGCCTCGATCCGCCAGGCGACCGGGTAGGCGTGCAGCGTCGTCGTGGAGATCCAGCTCTCGCCCGGGACCAGCGTGACGGGGCTGCCGGCGCGGGTGCCGTCGGGCGCGACCAGCAGCAGCCCGTCGTCGGCGGCCACCACGTCCCACCCGTTGTCCAGGTGCACGGCGATCCGCGCGTGGCCGTCCCGCGCCGGGGCGGGCCCGTGCCGGTACAGGGCGATCCCGGTCAGCGGGACCGGTGGGTGCTCCGGCCGCCGCCAGGTCGCCTCCACCGCGAGCCGGGTGACGAGCTCCGCGCCGGACGCCGCCACGGCCGGCTTGAGCGGGCGCGCGGTCAGCTCCCACTCGTCGCCGTCGCCGCGCAGCACGACGCGGCAGCCGTCGTCCCCGGCCGCCCGCAGCTCGGCGACGCCGCCGAAGTCGAGGCCGGTGCGATCGTCCGCCACGCGGGCCGGGCCGGGCAGCAGCCGGGCGGGAAGGATCGGGCGCCCGCCCGCGCACGCCTCGCGTACCGCCTCGCCGATGCGCGGGTCCCACCCGTCGGCCGCCTCCTGTCGCGTCAGCTCGACCCCGCCGTCGTCGCACCAGGTGAAGGCCCGGTACGCGGGCTGCCCGGGCACGCACGTCGCCCACTCGCACCCGTGGGCGACCAGCGGGCCGCCGCCGGGACGGGTGGCGCGCCGGACCTGGAAGCCGGCCGTCAGCCGGTGCTCGACCCCGCCCTCGTCACGCAGGACTGCGGCCAAGCGCCACTCCTCGTGATCGAGACCGGGGCCGGGAAGCGTCTGCGTGCCCGTCTCGACGATCGGCTCAACCCCCACGGCGTCCACCCTTCAGGTCGGTGACGATACGCATGCACACCGTCGCTCACCGTCATGATGAGGGATGGCATGCCGTCACTGCCACCGGATCGGCCCGGTCCGCGCCCGTACTCGACAAGTCCCACAAAACCGGGGAAACGATGGTAATTGTGGGATTGGTGTTGCAGACGGGACATGAGGGATACGAATGCCGACAGACGAGCCGTGGCGGCTGCTGGAGCAACTCGTCCAGGAGGTCAACCAGCAAACCGAGCAGCTCGGCAGGATGCGCGAGCGGGCCCGGGAGCTGTCGGCCACGGCCACGTCGAAGGACGGCCTGGTCACCGTGACCGTCGGCCCGCGCGGCGAGGTCCGGTCCATCGAGTTCGACCCCCGCGTCTACCGCAGGCTGTCGCCCTCGGAGCTGTCCGCCGTGCTCGTCGAGCAGATCGGGCGGGCGACCACGCAGGTGTCCGGCGAGATGAAGGAGCTGATGGCGCCGTTCGTGCCGGACCTCCCGTTCGAGGACCTGTTCGGCGAGGGCACGGACCTCGACGCGTTCCTCCCCGGTGCCGGCCCGGCGCAGCCGCGGGGGGATGCGCGCTGATGGGGCTGGACCTCAGCCTGGTGCCCGACGTGGTCAAGCCGCTGGCCAAGCCGTTGACCGGCGGCGCGTTCCCGGGGGCCGACGTCGGCGGGCTCCTCGCCGAGGCGCAGGCGCTGGAGCGGCTGGCGGACCTGCTGGCCGGGATCAAGGCCGAGGACGCCGGCGCGGTCACCCGGCTGTTGCGCAGCGGGGAATGGGAGGGCGTCGCCAAGGAGGCGTTCGAGAAGGCCTTCGAGTCCCTCGGCGGCGAGGCCGGCTCCGTCTCCGGCGAAGCGGTGCTCGACGTGCTGGAGCGGGCGCTGCGCGAGGAGGCGGAGGCCCTGCGCACGCACGGCGTGCGGATGCAGCACGCCGAGTGGATGATCTACGCGGCGCTGGCGCTGCTCGGCGTGATGATCGTCAGGCTGCTGGTGTGGATCTACGTCAACGGCCCGGCCGTCCTCGCGCTCATCAGGCACCACACGCTGATGACCCAGGTGAGCATCCAGACGATCAAACGGCTCATGCTGCTGAACACGCTGAAGTTCGCCGGGATCATGGGCGGCCTGGACCTCGGCGTGCAGGTGGCCCAGCAGCTCTGGGGCGACCGCGAGGCGGGGGACTTCGACCTCGCCTCGCTGGCGATGTCGACCGGCAGCGGCGCCCTCACCGGCGTGCTGTTCGGCGGCGCGAACGCCGCCCTCTCCCGCCTGCTGAGCAAGCAGATGGTGTACGTCGCGTCCCGGGCGGAGCTGGCCGTCCGCGACAAGATCGTGGCGATCGGGCAGAGCATGTACGGCCAGGCGCTGCTGGGCGGGGCGGCGGGCACCGCCGGGGCCGTCCCCGCGCTGGCGGCCAGCGGGCAGCTGGACGCCTCCCACCTCGGCTACGCGTTCATCTCCGGCGTGGCGGGCGGGCTCGACATCCCGGCGTCGGCCCGGGTGAGCTACCTGCCGATGGCGGCGATCGGCGAGATCGGCGGCCCCGCGCACCCGGCCGGCGATTCACCGCCTCCCGCCCGGCCCGCCCTCGGGGAGACCTCGCTCGCCGGGGCCGCCCACGCCGACACCACCCCGCCGCCCGCCCCCAGAGCCCCGGACGACGCCGGACCGCAGGTGCTCCCGAACGGCGCCCTCGCCGGCGAGGTCGTCCGGCGCCACGACACGCCGCTGCCCCCCGCCGAACGTGCCGCGACGACGCGCCCCCCGCACCAACCGCCCGGCGACCGCGCACCGCAGCCCCATCCCGGTGACCGCACCCCGCACACCCGTCCAGCCGAGCGCGCCTCGCAGGACCGCCCGGCCGAGCGGGCCCCGCAGGACCCGCCGGGGGAGCGGGCTCGTAACCTGCCGGCCGAGCGCGCCCCGCAGAGCCTTCCCGCCGAGCGGACCCCGTACAGCCAGAGCGCGGCCACCACCGCCCGCGCCGATGCCGCGGGCCCGGGGGAGCTTCCGCGCGCCTCCCTGGTCCCGGCCACCGTCCCGGCGACGATCGTCGCGTCGCCCGAGACCGCCACCGGCGGCGAGCCCGGACCGGACCGGCCCGAACACCCCCGCACGGACGCACCCCCACCAGCACGCGACCAGAACCCGCCCCCACGGCCGGAACCGGAAGTCCCCACCGCACCCCGCGACCAACCGGAAGCGGCGGCCCCCGGCCGCCCGGAAGCAGGGGCCCTGGCGACCACCCGCGACCGGCCCGAAGGGGCGGCCCCCGAGGGTGCGGCGTCTCAGCGGGAGCGGCCGGTGGCGTCGATGCTCGCGGCCGAGCATGCCCCCACGGGGCCGGTGCGCGAGGGCGCGCCACCGGCGGCGGGCGGGACCGCCGTGCAGGACAGGGCGTATCCAGCGGGGCCGCAGCACGGGCCCGACGTTCACTCGCCGATCGCGGACCCCCGCCCCCGGAACTTCGCCGAGGCCGCGGCGATCGTCCACCGCTGGACCCCCGGCCCGCAGAACCGGATCGAACGGCTGCTCAGCGGCCCGTCCGACGAGGTCCTCCTGACCGAAGGCCGGCAACTGGCCGAGCGGCTGTCCACCACCCGGCGCGACGACGCGACCGCCCGCGCCCTGGCCCACATGAGCCGCAGCCTCGGCGGGCCTGACCCGGCGCGCGCCGTCCAGGATCTCGCCCGCGACCTCGGCCTGGATCGCGAGATCGACGCCCTGGTCGACGTGTTCGGCGACGCCCGGCGGTACGAGATGGCCCCGGAAGCCGCGACCGACCGCGCGTCACTGACCGCCGTGCTCGACCGGATGATGGGGGCGGACTCGTACCGCTGGACGGGGTTCAGGAACCAGCTCCGGTTCTCCTTCCACGACGCGAACGCCGACCAGGCGCGCACGATCGGGATCATGATCGACGTGATGGGGGAGCCCGTCACCTCCAGCCGGGTCAGGAACTTCACCAAGCCCGTGCTCGACCGGTACGGCATCCGCGACATCAGGGAGCTGCTGCCGGTCTTCCGCGCGGCTCACCAGAACGGCCACTTCCCGCGCGGGGCGATGAGCGAGGCGGACTTCCTGGCGGCCATGGACGCGTTCCGGCACGAGGACCCGGCTCTGTGGGACGGCGTGCTGCTGGCCGAGCGGCACGCACTGACCGGCCTGAGCGAGCCGGAGGCGCGCCTGCTCGCGCTCCTGGACGACCTCGCCGCCCGCCAGGAGGGCGACACGCCGCCGCTGGAGCGGCTGGCCGGCGAGGTGGGGCAGGGGGACTCGGTCGAGCAGCTGCTCCACCTGGCCGCCGACGCGCACCGGCACGGCGCCGACCTGACGCGGGTGTCCGGCCCGCGCGAGCTGGCCGACCTGCTCACCGCCCACCGGACGCGGGACCCGTACCTGTGGGACGGGCTGCGCGTCGCGGCCGAGCACGGCGTCACGCGGCCGGCGGACGAGGCGGCGCGGGCGCTGTCCCGGCTGGCCGAGATCACCGGGTCGGAGGCGCCGTCGCGGCTGCCGGTGTTCGAGCCGCTGCGCCGCCTGGCCGTGGACGCGGGCCTCGGCTACTCCGTCGAACGGCTGGCGGACCGGGCCGCCGAGGTGCGGCAGCGGGGCTTCGACCTGTTCGCGCCGGTCGACCGGCAGCAGGTGCTCGACGCCCTGATCGGGGACGCCCGAGCCGCCGCGCCCCGGCCGCCGGCCGTCCCGCCCGGCCTGCACGATCTTCCGCCCTCGGCGCACCGGGACGCGCTGCGGGCCGCGAGCCGCGAGCTCGACGCGGCCCAGCAGGCGCGCCCCGAGCAGAACCCCGTCCTGCGCCGCGTCCGCTCCCTGCTGGCGGGCCCCGACCCGCTGGCCGCGATGGAACTGGAGCGCGTCGCCTCCCTGGAGTCCCGCGTCCGGGCCTGGCAGCGCTGGCCGGATCGCCCGGAAGTGTCGTACACCAGGGACTTCGCGGCGTTCCGTGACGCGTACGACCGGGCCGTGGAGCGGGCCGTGAGCGGCGAGCCGGTGATCCCGTACATGCTCGACGACGCCACGGCGTCGCTGGGCGCACGGGAGGGCGGGCGCGGGTTCGGGCTGGAGCTGGAGTTCGAGCTGCCGGAAGGCGTCTCCTCCCGGCGCCTGGAGGACATCGCCCGCGCCCTGCACCAGGCGGGGCTGACCGGCGACGCCGTGCAGCACGGCTACCACACGATGAAGAAGCGGGGCTACAGCGCGGGCGCGAACGGCGGGCTCGGCCTGTGGGCGCTGGAGCAGGACGGCACGGTCGCGGGCGAGCTGGTCTCGCCCATCCTGTACGACGAGCCGGCGACCTGGGCGAACCTGCGCACCGCCGTCGAGATCATCCGGGCGCACGGCGGCACGGCCGGGCCCCGGACCGGCGGGCACGTCCACGTGAGCACGCACGACTTCGACCACATCGTGGAGAACTACGTCAGCACGCTGGTCCACGTCGGCCACCACACCGACACGCTGTTCAGGCTCGCGCACAACCCGGAGGCGGACAGCCACCGGGGCCTGAAGCACTGCCGTCCCAACGCGGTGCCCACGGAGGGCTACGCGGAGATCGGGCCGGTGCGGCACCGCAACAGCGGCCACGAGTCCGCGGTGAACATGCAGGCCATGACGGGCTCCGCGGCGGACCACATCGAGCTGCGGCTGTGGGACGGCTCGCTCGACGCCGCCGTGATCCAGGCGCAGGTGAAGGTGTCGCTCGGCCTGGTCGAGGCGGCGTTCCGCAACGCGACGCTGGACCACCTGCCGAACCGGGGCGAGCCCGACCCGCTGGGCGCCCACGCCGGGCACTTCCGGGACCCGGCGCAGGACCGCACCGAGGCGGGGAGCCTGTCCTTCCGCAGCCTGATGGACGAGATCTTCTGGCGGGCCGCCGACAAGGAGCAGCTCACCGCCCTGTACGCCGCCACCCGCTGGGCCACGGAAGGCACCCCATGAGCGTGATCATCGCCAACCCGTCGTCGGCGGAGCCACCCCCGCCCGCACCGGCCGGACCGGACGGCCTGCCGTACCGCTTCGAGATGATCCACGCGGGCGGCAGGCTCCGCGGCTACGCGGGCGAGCCCGCCGAGCTGGTCGCGATGCTCGTCCCCGGCTACGCCGAGCTGCCCGGAGAGGACGGGCGCGCGGCCGCCCGCGTCCGGCTCGCCCTCGACCTCCAGGTCAGGCTGCAGGCGGAGCTCGCGGCCGGGCGGCTCGGCGCGTGCACGGACGAGGAGCGGGCCGTGCTCCTCGGCCCCCGGCACGAGCCCCCGGCGCCCGCCCGGTGGACGGCGCCGGTCCCGCTGGTCCTGGTCTCCGCCTTCTACGAGCCCGCCGGGCCTCTCCCTCGGCCGTCCGGCCCGGCCGGCCTTCAGGTGTGGCTCGATCCCGCCGACGACTGGACGCTCCTGACCAGCCTGCACACCGCCGGACTGATCACCGTGAACGCCCGCGCCGGAGCCTGACGCCGCCGGGGTGAGCGCCGGGGCGCTGGTAATCTGCGATCGTGCCAGCCAGCCGGAGCAAGTCGCGGACCGACGCCGAACGGAATCGAGCACGCGTGCTGGAGGTGGCCCGCGAGCTGTTCGCCGAGCTCGGCGACCAGGTACAGATGGCGGAGGTGGCCAAGGCCGCCGACGTGGGCATCGGCACCGTCTACCGTCACTTCCCCACCCGGCAGGCGCTGGTCGAGGCGGCGGCGCAGCACCGGTTCGCGGAGATCCTGGACTTCGCCCGTGAGCGCTGCCTGGCCGCGCCCGACCCCGGTGCGGGGCTGGACCTGCTGCTGTCGGGCATCGGCGAGGTGCTGGCCAAGGACCGCGGCCTGTCCGGCGCGATCGAGTCGGCCATGGGTTCGGCCGAGCCGTCCGGCGACAGCCGGACCGCGCTGGAGGGCCTGGCGGGCACGCTGCTCGACCGCGGGCGCGCGACGGGCTCGGTCCGCGACGACGCCACGGTGACCGACGTCTACATGATCGTGTGCGGGCTGGCGGCGGTGATCCGCACGGGCAGCGGCGACTGGCGGCGGTTCGTCAGGCTCGCCCTCGACGCGCTGCGGCCCGGCCGCCTCTCCTCGCCGACCGGCTAGCTCTCCTCGTAGACGACGTGGTGCCTGCGCGTGTGGCGGTTGAGCGCCGCCGGGTCGAACCGGCCCGCCCTGCTCACCTCGTTCCTGTGCTCGATCAGGGCCTCCACCACGCTCTCCCAGCCTCCGGGTGACGAGATCTGGACGACCCGGGGCGGCGGCGTGGAGCCCGGCCGGATCGCGTGGGGCACGCCATGCGGAAGCAGGACGAACTGCCCCGCGCCCGCGGTGTGGACCGCGCCGTCGAACTCGATCTCCAGCTCGCCGTCCAGCACGTAGATGCACTCGTCGGCGACCAGGTGGGTGTGCCGGGGGACCGGCTGCGCGACCGTCACCTCCAGCAGCGAGAACAGCCCGTCGGTGTCGGCGGTGCGCGCCTTGACGGAGAACGCGGGCGGCACGGGGACGCGCCCCGGACGCGCCTCGCCCGGCTTCAGCACGAAGCAGCGGTCCGGGTCGCCCCAGTCGTCCCGCGGGTCCGCCCCGGTGGCGTCCTCCAGGTGACGCTCCCGGCCGCCCGGCGCCGACACCCGCAGCGCGTGCACGGGGGAGCCGTCGCCGCCGAGGTCACGCATGGCGCGGGTGACGCCGCGCGGCAGCAGGACGCACATCCCCGCGGTCAGGTGATGGGATTCGCCGCCGACGTCGACGCCGAGCTCGCCCGCGATGACGTACACGAACTCGTCGTAGTCGTCGTGCGCGTGCGGGGGGACGTCGCCGCCGCGGAGCTCCAGGAGGGAGAAGCGGCCCTGGGTGTCCTCGGCGCTCGCCTTGACGCTCGCCCGCGGCGGCAGAGGCGCGCGGGCGGGCCGGGAGTCCCCGGCGTCCAGTACGAAGAAGCGGTCCTTGCTCATGGCAGCCCTTTCGGTAAAACGGATTCGGATTCCGATTCCGTTTAGATCTAGCAGACCGCCCGAATCACTGTCAAAGCAGCCTGTCTATGCTCAAGCCCATGGCACTGGAATGGGAACAGATCATCGTCGACTCCGCCGACCCCGTCGCGCTCGGGCGCTGGTGGGCCCAGGCTCTCGGCTGGATCGTGGTCGACGAAACCGAGGAGATCATCGAGATCCGGCCCGAACCGGACCGGATGCCGGGGCTGCTCTTCGTGCCTGTCCCCGAGGGCAAGACGTCGAAGAACCGGCTCCACCCCGACTTCCGCCCCGACGACCAGGAGGCCGAGGTCGCCCGGCTGCTCTCCCTCGGCGCCCGGCGCGCCGACACCGTGCAGGACGAGCAGCACTGGGTGACCCTGCTCGACCCGGAGGGCAACGAGTTCTGCGTCCTGGGCGAGCGGAAGAGCTGAGCGGAGCCTGCCCCCGCCTCCCGGGGCAGGTCACGTACTGCTGAACAACCGGTCCAGATGCGCGTCGATCGCGGCGAGCGCGTCCTGGGGCTCGACCACGTCGAGTTCGATCAGGGAGGTGAAGCCGGTGAGGGCGAGGAGCAGGTTGGTCTCGGTGACCGGGTCGCGGCCGGAGTCGATGTGCCCGTCGGCGATCGCCTGGCGGACCAGCCGCTCGACGAGGGCCCGCCCCTGGACGAGGCCGCGGCGCGCCTGCTCGTGCACGGCCTCGTCGTGCAGCGCCTCCAGGACGTAGGCGGCGCTCATCCGGCTGGTCGCGCGGGCGTCGGCATGCAGGGGGAGCATTTCGGCGAGCGTCAGCCGCAGCACGTCACGGGGGTGCGGACGGTCGCCGAGCTTCTCCAGCCCCTGATGCACGCGCGCCGACGTCTGTTCGGACGCGAGGTCCATGGCGAAGGAGAGCATGGCGGTCCGGGAGGCGAAGTAGTGCTGCAGCTGCCCGAGTGACATGCCCGCCTCCTGCGCCACCACGCGCATCGTCAGCTGCGTGACGCCGCGCTGCTCCACCACCCGCCACAGCGCGCGGGCGATCGCTTCGCGGCGTCCGCGGTGGTCCACCTGTTTCGGCATCGCCGGCCCTTCCTCGGGGGCTGTTGCAATACATTTGACATAATACACCTGACCCATAATCTTGGGGTCCACTCCAGGAAAGGAATCGCCATGTCAGGAGAGCCGACGGTACGAACCACGGAAGGCGTGGTGCAGGGGCGCAGGCGGCGGGGGCACGCGGTGTTCCGCGGCATCCCCTACGCCCGGCCTCCGGTCGGCCCGCTCCGCTTCGCCGCGCCCGCGCCGCCGCACCGCTGGGAGGGGACGAGGCAGGCGGTCGAGTTCGGCCCCGTGGTGCCGCTGTCCCTGCCGATCGACGTGCCCCCGCAGGGCGACGACTGGCTGACGCTCAACGTCGGCACCCCGGATCCCGGCGCGGCCGGACTGCCGGTGCTGGTGTGGATCCCTGTGGGCGGCTACCTCTCGGCGGCGTCGAGCGACCCGATGTTCGACCCGGCGGCGCTGGCCGAGGCGGGAGTCGTCGTGGTGACCGTCAACTGCCGCGTGGGCGCGGAGGGATTCGCGTTCCTCGACGACGCACCGCCCAACCGCGGGTTCCTCGACCAGATCGCGGCGCTGGAGTGGGTGCAGCGCAACATCGCCGCCTTCGGGGGCGACCCCGGCCGGGTCACCGTGGGCGGGGTGTCCGCCGGGGCGGGCTCGGTCGCCGCCCTCCTGACGATGAAGCCCGCGCGCGGCCTGTTCCGGCGGGCCATCGCCCACTCGGTGCCGGGGCTGCACAGCACCCCCGCGCTGGCACGGCAGGTCACCGCCGCGTTCGCGGACCGGATCGGCGCGGCGGCCCCCACCGCCGTGGCCCTGCGCGACATCGACCCCTGGCGCCTGGCCGCCGAGCTCACCTCCTTCAACGCCGGCCTCCACGCGCACCCGCGAGAGCTGGGGACGCCTCACGGAGACCGGCACCGCGCTGTGCCCCGTCGTCGACGGCGAGGTCCTCCCGGAAACGCCCTGGCCCGCGCTGACCGGCTCGCGCGCCGGCGGGACCGAACTGCTCGTCGGCCACACCCGGGACGAGTTCCGGTACTTCAGCGTCATGAGCGGGCGGCACGGCGCCTTCACCGGGGAGGACGCCCGCGCGGCCCTGGAACTGCTCGCCCCGCAGCCGGACGGCGCCCGGGCCTACCGTGCCGCGTTCCCGCAGGCGGGCCCGGAGGAGCTGGTGGAGACGGTGTACTCCGACGCCCTCTTCCGCATGCCGTCACAGAAGCTGGCCGAGGCGAACGCCGCAGCGGGCGGCACCTCGTACCTGTTCGAACTGTGCTGGACCGCCCCGGTCCGCGGCGGCATCCTGGGCGCCTGCCACAGCCTGGACATGCCGCTGGCGTTCGGCACGCTGGACAGCCCCGTCGGCGCCCAGCTCATCGGCGACCGGCCCACCCCCGAGACCGTCGCGCTCTCCCGCCAGTTCCAGGAGGCGTGGGTCCGCTTCGTCACCACGGGCGACGCGGGCTGGCCCGCCCACCGGCCCGCCGAGCGCCTCACCCGCGTCCTGGACACCGAGTCGGAGACGCTGCCCTACCCCGAAGAGGCGTCCCGCCAGATCTGGGAAGGCCACACCCCCGCCCCCTTCGATCTCCCGTGACCGGACGGCCGTGCCCGGTCATCGGGGCCGGGCGCGGCTGCCGGTGGCCCAGACGGCGAGCGCGCAGGCGGCGAACCCGGCGCCGAGCAGGCTGGAGCCCGCCCAGCCGTGGGTGGTGAGGACGGCGGTGGTCGTGGCCGCGCCGAGGGCGGAGCCGAGCGAGTAGAAGACCATGTAGCCGCCGATGACGCCGCTCGTGCGGTCCGGGTGCGCGAGCGTGAGGAGGTGCTGGTTGCTCACGTGCACGGCCTGGACCGCGAGGTCCAGGGCGACGATCCCGGCGGCGAGCAGCCACAGCGACCGGGGGAGTTGCGCGATCGCCGCCCAGGAGACGATGAGCAGGGCGAGCGCGAGGCCGCTGACGGGGACCGCCCGTCCCGTGTCGGCCCACCGTCCCGCGCGTGCTGCGCCGAGCGCGCCGGCCAGCCCGGCGACGCCGAACAGGCCGATCTGGCTCTCGCTCAGCCGCCACGGCGCGTCCGCCAGCGGCAGCGACAGCCCGCTCCACAGCGCGCCGAACGACGCGAACAGGAAGAACGCCACGAACCCGTACGTCAGGAAGGTCCGTTGCGCGAACAGCCTGCCGAGCGAGGCGACGGCCTGCCCGTACGTGACGGGCCGGGCGGGCCGCTTCTCCGCCGGCAGCGCGAGGAGGGCGAGGGCCGCGAGCCCGAGCGACAGCGCGGCGAGCACGGCGTAGACGCTCCGCCAGCCCCACGCGTCGGCGAGCAGGCCGGTGACGACCCGCGAGCCCAGGATGCCGATCACGACGCCGGAGGTGACGACCCCGATGGTGCGGCCGCGTTCGGCGGGCGGCGCGACCGACGCGGCGTAGGCCACGGTGGTCTGCACGACGACCGCGAACACCCCGGCCACCGCCAGCCCCGCGAGCGCCGCCCAGGCGGCGGGGGCCGAGGCCGTCAGGGTCGCGCCCGCCGAGGTGAGCGCCAGGTGCGCGGCGATGAGCCGGCGCCTGTCGGCCACGTCGCCGAGCGGCACCAGCAGCACCAGCCCCGCCAGGTAGCCGAGCTGGCCGATCGCCACGATCCATCCGGTGAGCCCGGCCGGCACGCCGAGGTCACGTCCCATCGGCTCCAGCACCGGCTGCGCGGCGTAGACGCTCGCCACCGCCACCCCGCACACCACCGCCAGCAGCGTACGCCGCCACGCATCCATCACACCGACCCAATCAGTAGCAGATTGCAACTGTTTGGACCGTACGGCATGATGGTTTCAATCCGCAACCGAACGGAGTCGCCGATGCAGGACCCCGGCTGGACCGACCCAGCCTGCCCCGTCGCCCGCACCCTCGACCTGGTCGGCGACCGGTGGAGCCTGCTCGTCGTCCGCGACGCGATGGACGGGGCGCGGTCGTTCACGGAGTTCCAGCGACGCACCGGGATCGCGCGCAACATCCTCACCGACCGGCTCCGCAAGCTCGTCGCCCACGGGCTCCTCGCGCAGCGCCCCGCGCCGTCGGGCCGTCGCCAGGAGTACGTGCTCACCGACGCCGGGCGTGACCTCTTCCCGGTCATCGTCACCCTGCGGCAGTGGGGGGAGCGTCACGCGTTCGCGCCCGGCGAGACCCACTCCACGCTGGTCGACCGGCACGGCGTCCGGGTGCCGGAGATCGTGCCGGCCGGGGCCGACGGCGCCCGCCTCGACGCCGAGAGCACGCTGGTGCGGAAGGTTTGACCTCTACAGGCGCCTGGCGCGGAGCACTCCGGTCAGCATCGGCAGGGTGAACTCGCCGAGAGCGGTCTCCGGCCTGGCCGCCAGATAGGCGCGGATCCGGCCGAGCGCCGCCTGGCGTTCCTGTTCGGGCAGGACGAGCATGCCGGCGCGCGTGGCGAGCGTCGCGACGAGGGAGTCGGCGGTGCGGCTCTGCCCGTGCGGGAACAGCGCCTGTTCGGCCGAGCCCAACCGGGCCTCGCCGGTCCGGGGCAGGTGCATGCCCGTCGTGGCGGCCCGCCAGCTCGCGGGCGTGTCACGCGGGCCCACGGCCACGCTCCCAGCGGCCCTGGCCAGCCCGGCGACCCAGTCGGTCTGGTCGTCGAGGAGGTTCCACAGACCGGCCAGGACGCCGCCGGGCGCGAGGACTCTGGCGATCTCCGGTCCGGCGACGGCCATGTCGAACCAGTGCATGGCGTTGCCGGCCAGCACGGCGTCGACGGACGCGTCGGGCAGCGGGATCGACTCGGCGCTGCCCGGCAGCGCGCGGGCGTCCGGCACCGCGCGGCGCAGCTCGGCCAGCATCGCCGGATCGGGCTCGACCGCGACCACCTCGATGCCCAGCGCGACCAGCGTGGCGGTCAGCTTGCCGGTCCCGGCGCCCAGGTCCAGCACGCGCGGGCCGGGCGCGGGCCCGAGCGCCCAGTGCACCGCGCCGTGCGCGTAGTCGGGCCGGTGCTCGGCGTACGCGGCCGCCGCCGCGCCGAACGAGGAGCTGTGCCGCAACCGTTCGTCCTGGTCCACTCGGAATCCCTTCCGTGCCTTTCCGTGCCGCCGCGACGCCCCGGAGGAGATACCCCGGCCGCTCCGGCGCCAACCGGCCCCGACGCCGGGGCCGGCTAGCGCGACAGGAAGGGGACGATCGCGGCCAGGAGCGCCTCGGGGTTGTCCTCCTGCACGCTGTGCCCCGCGTCCACCTCGCATCCCCGCACGTCGGCGGCCCACGCCTGCCAGGGGGCGGCCGGGTCGCCGTCGTACAGCTCCGGCAGGTCGTCGTGCCTGCCCCACACGACGAGCACCGGGCAGCCGATCTTCCTGCCGGCGGCCTTGTCGGCCGCGTCGTCGCGCCGGTCCACCGTGAGCCCCGCCCGGTAGTCCTCGCACATGGCGTGGACGGTCCGAGGGTCGCGGCGGGCGGCCCGGTAGTCCTGCCACGCCTCGTCGGCCACGTGGTCGGGCCGGTCGCCGTACCAGCTGTCCGGGTCGCGGTTGATCACCTCGTCCGCGGGCTTGTCGGTCTGGCCGAGGAAGAACCAGTGCCACCAGAGCCGGGCGAAGGTCTCCCCGGCCCGGTCGAGCACCTCGCCGATCGGCGGGCCGCCGATGTTCACGAAGGCCCGTACCCGGCCGGGATGGTCCATGGTCAGCCGGAAGCCCGCGTAGGACCCGCGATCGTGTCCGACGACCGCGTACTCCTGGTGCCCGAGCGTCCGCATGAGGGTGGCGACGTCGCCCGCCATCGCGCGCTTGGACATCTGCGCATGCTCCGGCTCGTCGGCCGGGACGGTCGAACGGCCGTACCCGCGCAGGTCGGGACAGACGACGGTGAACCGCTCGGCGAGCACGGGGGCGACCTTGTGCCAGGTGGCGTGGGTGCGCGGATGCCCGTGCAGGAGCACGAGCGCGGGGCCCGACCCGCCGTGGCGCACGCGCAGCGTCACCGGTCCGACGTCGACGTGGTCGAGAGTGAAGCCGTTGAACATCCACCGCGGGTTCCCCGGCGCGATCACGCCAAACGGGCGGCCAGGCCGCCCTAGGGTGGAGAGGTGACCGTCGTGCCTGCTCAGCAGAGGTCCGCCGCTCTGGCGCCGTTCGTGGCGACGCTGAGCCCGTACGAGCTCGGCCCCGGACCGGCCGGCCTCCATCGCGGGCTGCCCTCGTCCACGGTGACGGTCACGATCCCGGAGGCGGACGCGCTGGAGATCGCGTGGCTCGGGCGGCCCGCCTCGCGCGAACGGTTCCGGGCCGTGGTCGCCGGGCTGCACCTGGACCCGGCCGAGCTGAGGCAGGAGGGCGGGACGCGCGGCGTGTGGCTGACGCTGAGCCCGCCGGGCGCCGCCGCGCTGCTGGGGGTGCCGGCGTCGGCGCTGGCCGGGCAGGTCGCCGATCTCGCCGAGGTGGCCCCGGCGATGGCGCACCTGCCCGAGCGGCTGGTGGCCTGCCGGTCCTGGCCGCAACGCCGGGCCCTGGTCGAAGGCGCGCTGATCGCCGGGCTGGCCCGGCACCGGGCGAGCACCGGCGGCCCCGGACTGCGGGCCACGCTGGCGGCGCTGTCCGGGACCGGCCGGGTGCAGGAGGCGGCCCGGCTGCTCGGGTGCTCCCGGCGTCACCTGAGCGCCACGGTCCGGGCCGGGCTGGGCGTGACGCCGAAGGAGTATCAGCGGCTCCTCCGGTTCGAGGCCGCCCGGGGCAGGCTCGTGGCCGCCGCCCGCGCCGGGACGGTCAGCCTGGCGGCGGTGGCCGCGGCGTCGGGGTTCGCCGACCAGGCGCACTTCACCCGGGAATGGCGGGCCATGGCCGGGTGCGCGCCGGCCGAGTGGCTGCGTGCCGAAGGTCTGGTTCCCAAATCTTCAATACCCCTGCCTCCGCCCGGCCCGACGATGGGCGCATGACTTCCGACCTTCGTCTCCGTCCCCGTCTCGTCGTGCCCGACCCGGACCGCGCGTCGGCGTTCTACCAGGCCGCCCTCGGCGCCGAGCAGGTGTTCAGCGCTCCCCGGGAGGACGACGGCCGGCCCAGCGTGATCGACCACCGCCTCGGCGCATCGTCCTTCCGCGTCTCGCCGGCCGTCTCCGCGTGGGGGTGGCTGTCACCCGACGACCTCGGCGGCTCCGCCGTTCTCTTGGAGATCGAGGTCGACGACCCGGACGCCGTCGGCGAGCGTATGACCGCCCACGGCGCCGAGGTGGTCGTGCCGATCGAGAACCGGCCGTACGGCAAGCGCTCGGGCCGGGTCCGTGACCCGTTCGGCCACCTGTGGATCCTCACCGGCGACCCGCGCTGAGCCGCCCGTACGCCTGCCCGGCCCCGCTGCCGTCCGCCGGTCAGGGGCGGCGGCGGGTGAGCCGGTCGAGGGGGGAGCCGTCCTCGGCGGGGGCGAACGGGGCGCCGGTGGCGCGGGCGCGCAGGGCCAGGACCAGGCCCTCGCCGAGCAGGCTGACGCCGATGGACAGGGTCATCGGGCGCATCTGGCCGGGTGTGCCCGCCGCCGTGGCCAGGACGCCGAGGCCGGCGTTGACCGCGACGGAGGCGGCCCACACGAGCAGCGTCCAGGCGGTGTAGCGCTGCCAGAGGTGGCCGTCGCGGACGAACAGGCGCGGGGTGAGCCCGCGCAGCGCGCCCAGCAGCAGGCCCGTGACGGCCCCGGCCACCACCCACGCCAGGTCGGCCCCCTCCGGCCGCACGTTGTTGACCAGGGTGTACGTGCCGATGCCGACGAGCGCGACGGGCGGGACGAACAGGTCCCGGGCGTTGAGCGGCTCCCCCCGGAACCGCCGGATCACCACGGCGACGACCAGGACGACGACGACCACCGCGAGCAGGGTTCCGCTCATGACACCTCCGCTGATAGCACGACCATGCTAAATCAGAACATAGCATGGCCGTGCTATAAAGAGGGGGTGCCGAAAATCGTCGACCCGGAGGAACGGCGGCAGGCCGTCGCCGAGGCCGTGTTCCGCGTGATCTGCCGCGACGGCCTGGAGCAGGCGTCGCTGCGCAACGTCGCCGCCGAGGCCGGGCTGGCCATCGGCTCGGTGCGGCACTACTTCGCCGGGCACACCGAGCTGATGGTGTTCGCGATGCGGGAGATGGCCGCGCGGCTGCTGGCCCGGCTGACCGCGCACGCGGAGCTGCTGCTGGACCCGGCCGCGCCGATCAGCGAGGGCGAGCGGCGCGAGACCGTCGTCAGCATGCTGGCGGAGATGCTGCCGCTGGACGACGAGCGCCGCACGGAGGCCGTCGTCTGGCTGTCGTTCGCCGCCGCCGCCCGCTCACGGCCGGAGCTGCGCGCCCACGCCGACGAGCTGTACGACGGGCTGCTCGCGCTCACCACCAAGGTCCTGGAAGGCGGGCGCCGGTCGGGCCGGCTGCGGCCGGGCGCGGACGTCGCGGTGGAGGCCCGCCGCCTGTGCGCGCTGCTCGACGGGCTGTCGCTGGAGGGCGCGTTCTATCCTGACCGGCTCGACCCCGGCACCATGCTCGCCGTGCTCCGCGCCCACCTGGCCGCGCTGACCTCCGAAGGCGCCTGAGGGACGGCCGGGGAGGTCAGGTGGAGGGCCGCTCCTCGGCCTCCGCGCCGAGGGGGATGCCGCGCACGGTGAGCAGCACGAGCAGGGCGCAGCTCACGGTGAGGGCGATGTCCGCCACGTTGCCGACGAACAGCCCGCCGTAGTCGATGAAGTCGACGACGTGCCCCTGCGCGAACGCCGGCGGGCGGAACAGGCGGTCGAGCAGGTGGGAGGCGGCGCCGCCCAGCAGCGCGCCGAGCACGACGGTCCAGGCGGACGAGCGCAGCCGCCGCCCGGTGTAGAGGATGCCGCCGACGGCCGCCGCGGCCGTCAGCGTGAACACCCACGTCACGCCCTCACCGATGGAGAACGCGGCGCCGGGGTTGAACAGCAGCCGCAGCCGGATCAGATCCGGGATCACCGTGACGGTCCGGCCGCCGGACAGCGCCGACAGGGCCCAGAACTTGGAGAGCTGGTCCACCACGAGCACGACCGCGCCCAGCGCCAGCATCCACGCGTACCGTCCCGGCCTGCGGGCATCTTGTCCGATCGGCACCTTCGACCTCGCCATCCGATGAGCTTGTCCCGCCCAATCTAGCGGTTTCGCTCACGTATCGATCGAAAGCGCCGACCCATGTGTACGTACCCGGAGCTGTCAGAGCCGGGCCAGGACGGCGCGCAGGACGGGGGCGAACGCCGCGGGGTCGTCGGCGAAGCCCGTGTGGTCGCCAGGGAACACGACGGCGTCGAGGCCGAGCGCGGTCCCCAGCGCGCGGGAGGCGCGGTCGCAGAGCTGCCCGGCCGACTCCGCGCCGACCCCGATGACCAGGCCGGGCGCGGAGCGGAGCAGGCCCAGGTCGGGCCGCCAGCGGGTGGTGCCGCGCAGCTCGTGGGCGAACCAGCGGCGCTCGTCGGCGACGTGCTGCGGATCGCGTTCGCCGCCGAACATCATCTCCAGCGCCCCTTCGGGCAGCGTGATGTCCGCCTGTGCCATGAACGCCGCCCACGCCCCGATGACGTCGCCGCCGAGGTAGGCGGCGACCATGTCGTCGGTCTGGGCGTGCAGCTTGTCGCGGTCGTCCAGGAGCTCGACGAGCGGCGGTTCGTGGGCGATGACGCCGCGCAGCTGCCCGGGGTGGGCCTGGGCGTGGGCGAGCGCGGTGACGGCGCCGCCGCTGGAACCGAACACCACGGCGGGCCCGGCGTCCACGTGGGCGAGCAGCCGGTGCAGGTCGTCGGCGCGCAGCTCGGGGGTGGAGTCCTGGGCGGGGTCGTCGAGCACGCTGCGCCTGATGCCGCGCGGGTCCGCGGTGAGCACGGTGTGGTCGGCGGCGAGCAGGTCGGCCAGCGGGGCGAAGGCGTCGGCATCCATCGGCGCGCCGACGAGCGCCACGAGCGGGCCCCGGCCGCGTACCTCGAAGTGCAGGCGGGCGTCCGGGACGCGGAGCCTGGAAACGGTCATGATGTCCTCCTGGACAGGGTGTCGGACGCGGTCCTGGTGACCGCGTTCAGCAGGGGTGGGGCGACGGTGGCCACGAGCAGCGCGAGCGCCGCCGGGATCACCAGGGCGAGGGACAGCGTCGCGGTCGTCGCGACGTACCCGATGAGGGCGGGGCCGACGAGGCCGCCGCCGTAGCTGATGGTGGTGACGGCCGACAGCCGGCGGGCGGCGCCGCCGGCGGCGCCCAGCCGGCTGGCCACGACCGGCCAGACGACGGCCATGCCGGCGCCCGCGAGCGCCCAGCCCGCCATCGCGCACTCCACCCGCGCGCTCGCGGGCAGCGTGCCGGCGAGCAGGACGAGGCCGTAGCCGACGGTGGCGGTCGAGCCGGCCAGCCGGATCGTGCGGCCGGCGCCGAGCCGCGAGCGCAGGGCGTCGCCGGTGAAGCGCACGACCGTCATCGCGACGAAGAAGACCGTGTAGACGAGCGAGCCGGTGGCCGGGTCCGCGCCCAGGACGCGCGTGGCGTGCAGCCCGGCCCAGTCGGTGGCGGCGCCCTCGCTGACGAACGCCGCCGCGCCGATCACGCCCAGCAGGAGCAGCCGCCCCGGCGCCCGGATGCCGGGCACGGGCGGGGCCGGGGGCGCGGGGGCGTCCGGGGCGCCCTTCACGGCGGTCAGGGCGGCGGTCAGGGCGAGCGCGCCCGCCGCCATCAGCACCCGCACGTCGACGCCCGCGCGCAGGGCCGCCGTGACGACCGCGCCGCCCGCGACCGCGCCGAGCGTCCAGGCGCCGTGCACGCCCGCCATGATCGGCCGGTCGAGCGTCCGCTCGACGGCCGCCGCCTGGAGGCTGAGTGCCACGTTGAGCAGCCCGGACAGCATCCCGAACACCACCGCCGAGGCCATCAGCGTCCCCGCGTCCGCCGCGAGCGCCGGCCCGGTCAGCGCGAGCGCCGCCGCCGGGGCGCAGACGCGCAGCAGGGCCCGCCCGGTCCAGCGGTCGGCCAGGCGGCCCACCACCGGCATGGCCACGAGCGCGCCGACGGCCAGCGCCATCAGCAGCGCGCTGACCCGGCCAGGCCCGAGCTCCAGGCGCGCGTCGGTCGCCGGGAGCGTGGCGCCCCACAGCGCGTTCATGACGCCCGTCAGCCCGTAGCTGAGCGTGATCGTTCCTCGTCCGGCCATGCCTCGATCCTGGTGTTGGCCCCCCGCGCGGGTCCAACACCTGTTCGAAGCCGATTCACGCACCGGCTGCGTCAATCGGCTAGGAAGGAGGCATGCCTGACGACGTGGAGATCCGCCTGCTGCGCCACTACGTGGCCGTGGCCGAGGAGTTGCACTTCAGCCGGGCGGCCCAGCGCCTGTTCGTGGCGCAGCAGGCGCTCAGCCGCGACGTGCGCAGGCTGGAGGACCGGGTGGGCCGCAAACTGCTGGAACGCACCACCCGCCGGGTGACGCTCACGCCGGAGGGCCGCCTCCTGCTGGCGCGGGCCCGCGAGATCCTCGGGCTCTACGACGCGACCATGCTGGAGCTGCGCGGCGAACCCCGCTCGCTCACCGTCGACGTCGTCGGCTCCGGCCTCACGCCCGCGCTGGTGCTGGCCGCCGCGCGCCGGCTCGCGCCCGAGGTGGAGTTCTTCGCCCGCTTCCACAACGGCACCGAGGCGGCGTCGCCGCTGCTGCTGGACGGGCGGCTGGACGTCACGTTCGGCCGCGGCCCGGGCGCGCTCGAGGGCCTGCGCCAGCGTCCCGTACGCCACGAGCCCATCGCGGTGCTGGTGCCCGAGCTGCACCCCCTGGCCAGGCTGCCGGCCGTGCCGCTGGAGTCGTTGCGCGGCACCAGCCCGTGCATCCGGGCCGGCGACCACGCGACGCCCGGGTGGGAGCACGCCGTCCTGCAGTTGCTGGCGCCGTTCGGGGTCGACCCGGCGATGGCGCACCCGCACGTGCGGGGCGGCGACGAGCTCGCCCAGCACATCCGCGATCGTGACGCGCCCATCCTCACCCTGACCACCCAGCCCGCGATCCCCGGCGCGGTGCTGCGCCCGCTGGTCGAGCCGGTCGCGGTGTTCCCGTGGATGATGATCTGGCGGGCCGACGGCGACCATCCCGGCCTGCGCGCCCTGCACCGGGCCGTGGACGACCTCGCCGCCGCCCACGACTGGCTCGCCGCGCCCGACGACGCCTGGCTGCCCGAGCCCGAGGCGAGCCAGCCCACGCCGGCCACCGGCTGACCCTCACGCGAGCGAGACCTCCGGCGCGCACCGGCGGGAGGTAATCCGCGCGGCGGATCGGAGATCACCCGTCAGGCGGACGAATCGGCGGCGCCTCAACGGCCAGCATGTGATCACCATCCCATGCGGCGCCTTCCAGGCGCCGTGCCCGCAGTACGGGACAAACGGGGCGTCACCGATCGCGCGGGATGGCGTGCGCTGAAAAGCTCACGCACTCGGTGCCCACCGGACGACATCGGAAACGAAACCGGAGGACGAAGAGCGTGTACAAGAAGGTGCTATCCGCTGTAGCGGCGACGGCCGCCCTGGCCGCCCTGCCTGCGGCCCCCGCGGCCGCGACCACCTCGCAGAGCGCGGAGGTGACGATCACGACCCAGCTCCAGCACACCTCCACGTTCAAGGAGTCGAGCGGCGTGGCGTTCACCTGCCCGCTGAACGAGGTGATCACGGGGCGCAAGCACAGCGGCGACGAGAACGGCTACACGACCTACTACTGCAGCCGGGTCCTCGTCAACGGGGAGCAGGCCGTGGTCTCGCCGGGGGCGTGGAGCGAGCCGCAGAAGGAGAGCAGCTCGTTCTACGAGACGCCCGCCGACCAGGCGATCGCCGGCAGGTGGCACACGGGGGACGAGAACGGCAGCACGCGGTACCGGCCCGCCACCCTCCACTGGCAGGGGCGGCAGTTGCGGCTGGCGGCCCACGTGTGGACGGGGAACCTCAAGGAGAGCAGCCACTACTCGCACGGCACCCCCGGCGAGGTCATGGTCGGCCGCGCGCACTGGGGTGACGAGAACGGCAGCACGAGATACCGGTACGCCACGGTCATCCTCGCTGAGGGGTAGATCGCGTTCAGGGGCTCGCCGTCACCGGCGGGCCCCGTTTTTCATTTGACCGGCGACCCAATTGAATATAGTAATGACTCCATGCAAACTGGGAGCAGGCGTCCGTACCGGATGGGAGCCCGCGCCGCCGCCGTGGAGGCCACCCGCGCGCGGGTGCTGGAGGCGGCGGCGGGGCTGTGGATGCGCCACTGGTACGACGACGTCACGCTGCAGCACGTCGCGGACGCGGCGGGCGTGTCCGTGCAGACGATCGTCAACCGCTTCGGCGGCAAGGAGGAGCTGGCCGACGCCGTCGCCGACTGGCTCGCCGCCCGGATCTCCGACACCCGCCAGGCCCCGGCCGGCGACGTGGCGGCGATCGTGGCGGCGCTGTTCGACGACTACGAGCGCGACGGCGACGCCGTGACGCTGTGGATCGCGCAGGTCGACCGCGTCCCGGCCATCGGCAGGGCCGCCGCCCACGCCCGCGCCCAGCACCGGGCCTGGCTGGAGCGCGTCTTCGCCGACCGGCTCCCCGCCGGCGGCCCCGCCCGCGAGCACGCGCTGAACCTGCACTACGCCGCCACCGACGTCTGCCTGTGGAAGCTGTGGCGGCGTGACCTCGGCCTGCCCCGCGCCGAAGCCGAACGCGCCATGCGTGACCTGCTGACCTCGATCGACCCGCGAAAGAGTGACCATGAGTAGCAGTTTCCTGTTCGCCACCTGGTCCGGCGGCGGAGCCGTGCCGCCCACCCTCTCGGTCGCCCGCGCGCTGCGCGAGCGCGGCCACCGCGTCCGGATGCTGGCGGACAGGTCGCTGCACGACGAGGTCGCCGCCACCGGCGCGGAGCCCGTCGCCTGGACGACGGCGCCCCAGGGCGACACCACCGACCCGGCGCAGGACCTGCTGAAGGACTTCGAGGCCCGCACGCCGATGGGCGCGTTCGCCCGGCTGCGCGACCGGCTCGTCTGCGGGCCCGCGGCCGACTTCGCCCGCGACACGCTGGCCGAGCTGCGCGCCCACCCGGCCGACGTGCTGGTCTCCGACTTCTCCCTGCTGGGTACGCTCACCGCCGGTGAGGCCGCCGGGATCCCGGTGGCCGCCCTCGGCACGACCCTCTACCCGTTCGCCACCCCCGGGGCGCCGCCGTTCGGGCCCGGCCTCAAGCCCGCCACCGGCCCGCTGGCCCGCCTGCGTGACCGGATCGTGGCGGAGATGACGCTCAGGCCGTGGGCCAAGGGCCTGCCGGCGCTCAACGCGGCCCGCACCGCCCACGGGCTGCGGCCGGTGGAGTCGGTCATCAGCGCGTTCGCCCGCGTCGACCGGTTCCTCGTGCTGTCGCCGCGCGCGCTCGACTACCCGGGGCGGCGCTTCCCCGACCACGTCCGCCACGCCGGGCCCCGGCTGGACGACCCCGTCTGGGTGGGGGAGCTGGAGCTGCCCCCGGGCGACGCGCCGCTGGCGCTGGTCAGCCTCAGCTCGACGTTCATGAACCAGCGCGCGCTGCTCGACCGCATCGCCCAGGCCCTCGGCACGCTGCCGGTGCGCGGGCTGCTGACCACCGGCCCGGCCGTGGACCCGGCGACGGTCCGCGCGCCCGGCAACGTGCTGGTCACCGCCACGGCCCCGCACAGCGCCGTCCTGCCCCACGCCGCGCTGACGATCACCCACGCCGGGCACGGCACGGCCGTCAAGTCCCTGGCGGCGGGCGTGCCCCTGGTCTGCGTGCCGCTCGGCCGGGACCAGGGCGAGGTCGCCCGCCGCGTCGAGCACGCCGGGGCCGGGCTGGTCGTGGGCAAGGGCGCCTCGGCCAGGACGATCGCCCGCGCGGCCGGCCGGGTCCTGCACGACGGCTCCTTCCGGCGCGAGGCGCGCCGGCTGGCGGACGAGATCGCCGCCGAGACGGCCGCCGACCTGGCGGTGGCCGAGCTGGAGTCCCTGGCCGCCCGCGCCGTCGGCGGGCCGACACGGCGCTGATCCGCGATGCCTGCGGGACGCCTGCGGGACGCCGATCAGGGCACCAGCGCGGCCACCATCGTGCGGAGCGTCGCGAGCGCCTGCCCGGCGTCGACCCGGTCGGGCGCCAGCAGCCACTGCTGGAAGATGCCGATGCCCGCGCCGACGATCACCACGGCCAGCGCGTCGGCCGACACCCCGGCGGGCAGCGGCGCCCGTCGCAGCCTGCGCCGGAGGTGCTCGCGCAGGGTGGCGTGGATCTCCGCGTAGCGGCTCTGGATGGGGGAGCCCGGCTCCAGCGCCTCGACCAGGAGCGTGACGAACAGCTTGGTGGTCGGCGCGGTGAACAGCGCCTCGAACTCGTCCTCCGCCTCCCAGAGCGGCCCGGGATCCGGCTCGTCGGCGTCGAGGCCCGCGCGGATCGCCGCCACCGAGCGTTCGAGCACGGCCAGGAGCAGCCCCTCCTTGCTGCCGAAGTGCCAGGGGATGGAGCCCCTGCTGATCCCGGACCGCTCGGCCACGTCGACGAACGTCGTCTGCCGGTAGCCCTTCTCGGCGAACAGCTCCGCGGCCGCGGTGAGGATCAGCTCGCGGCTCTCGTGGCTGGTCTGCTCTCGTCGCGTTGTCACACACCCTCCTTGTGTGCTAGCAATCATATTCTATGTTGGCCAACACAGGAGAGCATCGTGCGCTTCGTCACCTATGCCACCGCCGACGGCGACCGAGCCGGGGTCCTCGACGGTGACCTCGTCCACCCCCTCCCGCCCGGCGTCACGCTCGCCGGGCTGCTCGCCGGCGGGCTGCGGGAGGCGGGGGAGCGAGCACTGGCAGAGCCGGGCGAGGTCGTCCCGCTGGCCGGCGTCACGCTGAAGGCGCCGATCCCCACGCCCCCGTCCATCCGCGACTGCCTGTGCTTCCTCGACCACATGCGCGGCTGCCTGCGCGCCATGGGCGCCTCCGGCGAGCTCGAACCGACCTGGTACGAGATCCCGGCCTTCTACTTCGGCAACCCCGCCACCGTCGTCGGGCCGCACGACGACGTGCCCGTATCGCCGGGCAGCGCCTGGTTCGACTTCGAGCTGGAGATCGCCGCGGTGATCGGCGCCCCGGGCCGCGACCTGACCCCCGAGCAGGCCGGGAGCCACATCGCCGGCTACACGCTGATGTGCGACTGGAGCGCCCGCGACCTGCAAGGGCTGGAGAGCCAGCTCAAGATCGGGCAGGCCAAGGGCAAGGACGGGGCGACCACGCTCGGGCCGTGGCTGGTCACCCCCGACGAGCTGCCCACGGGCCCGGACGGCAGGCTCGCGCTCGGCGTCCGCGCCGAGGTCAACGGCGAGGTGGTCGGCGAGGGCCGCACCGACGCCATGGACTGGTCCTTCGCCGAGGTCGTCTCGTACGCCTCGCGCGGCGTGGAGCTCCGGCCCGGGGACGTCCTCGGCTCCGGCACCGTGCCCGGCTGCTGCCTGCTCGAACACCTCGACTTCGGCGACCTCGGCGCGTTCCGCGGCTGGCTCAAGGACGGCGACGTGGTGCGGCTGCGCGCCGACGGGCTGGGGGAGGTGCGGCAGACCGTGCGCGCCGCCGCCGCCCCGCACCCGCTGCCGCGGCGGCCCGACCCGGCCGCCGTCCCGCGTCCCGCGCGGGTCAACCCGGCCCGCTCCGCCGTGCCGTACACCGAAGGTCTGCACCAGGTCGGCGACGGCGTGTGGGCGTGGCTGCTGCCGGACGGCGGCTACGGCCGCAGCAACGCCGGGCTGGTCGCAGGAGACGGCGCGTCGCTGCTGGTCGACACCCTGTACGACCTGCGGCTCACCGCCGCGATGCTCGACGGCATGCGGCCCGTCACCGATCGGCACCCCATCAGCCACCACGTGCTCACCCACGCCAACGGCGACCACACGCACGGCGGGCAGCTGCTGGCCGGCTCGGTGCGCGTCATCGCCGCCGAGGGCACCGCCCACGAGATGCGGACCGAGCTGCCGCCGGAGCTGACGGCAGCCCTCCAGGTGATGGACCTCGGGCCGGCGCTCTCGCGCTACCTGCGCGCGCGCTTCGGCGACTACGACTTCGGCGGCATCCGGCTGCGCGCCCCCGACCAGACCTTCGAGCGGCGGCTGAGCGTCGAGGTGGGCGGGCGGGAGGTGCGCCTGCTCGACCTCGGCCCCGCGCACACCGGGGCCGACACGGTCGTGCACGTTCCCGACGCGGGCGTGCTGTTCGCCGGCGACCTGTTGTTCGTCGGCTGCACGCCGATCGTGTGGAGCGGGCCGATCGCCAACTGGATCGCCGCCTGCGACACGATGATCGCGCTGGACGCGCCGACCGTCGTGCCCGGCCACGGCCCGGTGACCGACGCCGCCGGCGTCCGCGCCGTACGCGACTACCTGAGCCACGTCGTCGAGCAGGCGGACGCCGCCCACGCCAAGGGCCTGGACCTGCGGGAGGCGGCGTTCGGGATCGACCTGGCGCAGTACGCCGCCTGGCTGGACGCCGAGCGGGCCGTGGTCAACGTCTACCAGCGCTATCGCGAGATCCGCCCCGACCAGCCGGTGCTCGACAGGTTCGCGCTGTTCGCCCTGATGGCCGAATGGGAGGCCGCCCGCTCATGAGACTTCCGGACACCGCCCACACCTCCGTCCCGTGGCGCATCCACGCCGTGGCACCCGACTTCAGGCTGGAGGACGTGTGGGCGCTGCCCACGCCCGGCGGCCCCGGCGACCTGGACCGGCTGGTCGCCCAGATGGCGGGCGGCGCGGGCCGGTTCTCCGGGCCGAGCCGGTGGCTGTTCGCGCTGCGCTGGAGGCTCGGCGCGCTGTTCGGCTGGGACGGGCCGGGCTCGGGCGTCGGCACGCGGGTGGAGTCGCTGCGTCACCGGCTGCCCGCCGACCTGCGTGACGGCCCGCGCGGCCCGGACCCCCGCGCGGTGCCGCTCACCTCCGTCTACCTGACCGGCGCCGAATGGGCGGCGGAGCTGGCCAACCGCACCGTGCACACCGTCATGCACATCGGCTGGGTCCCGGACGGCACGGGTGGCCACCGGGGGCAGATGGCGGTGCTGGTCAAGCCGAACGGCCTGTTCGGCAGGGCGTACATGGCCGTCATCCGGCCCTTCCGCCGCCTGGTCGTGGACCCGGCGCTGGTCCGGATGATCGGCAGGGGCTGGCGGGCCGGGAGCCCGTGACGGGCGACGGGGCCCGGCTGGTCAGGCCCGTACGCCGAGCGTCTCGTCGAGCCAGTCCACGGCCTCCTGGGCGAGCCGGGTCGGGTTGTTGACCTGGCAGTGCGCGTCGGCGCCCGAGGCGGCGTCGAACTCCAGCAGGGTCTTGCGCGCCACCGGCAGCGCCTCGTGGAACCGCCGCGCCTGGTCGACGAGGACGGGCGACTCGCCCAGCCCGGCGATCGACAGGAACGCGCTGCGGATCTCGCCCGGGTCGGTGGTGAAGGTCGCCAGCAGACGGGCGAAGTCCACGGGCTCGGCCAGGCCGGAGCGCCACAGGTACATCCGGAAGCTCTCCTTCATCGCCCCGTCGGTCGCCATCGCCTCGACCACCTCGACGGGCAGCACCGCGCCGAAGTCGAGGATCGGGGTGCTGGCGACCCCGGCGGCGATCCTGCGTTCGAACATCAGCGCCCGGCTGATCATGTAGCCGCCGCCGGAGAACCCGATGATCGCCAGCTTCGCGGTGTCCTGCCCGTAGGTCCCCACCAGGTGGTCGACGATCGCGCCGACGGGCCGCTCGGTCTCGGCCATCAGGTGCAGCCCGCGCAGCGGCGTGCTGCCCTGCCCCGGCAGGTCGACGATGACCGTGGTGTAGCCGCGTTCCCAGGCGTTGCGCCCGGCCAGGTGGTACATGTCCTCCTTGCTCGTGTCCCCGCCGCCGATCACGATCAACGTGGGCGTGCCGGGGCCGGCGTCGATCCGCAGGCCCGGCAGCGACGCGCCCTCGAACGGCACCTCGATGAAGGTCATCGGGAGAGCCAGCAGCTCCACGGCCCGCCTGAAGGCGTCCTCGTACTTGGAGATCAACGGGAGGAACCGCTCGCCGCGGCCGGCGAACTGCCACGCCTGCCGGTAGGCGTAGTAGGCCTTCATCAGGACCTCGCCGGCGCTCCGCCTGCGGCCCTGTCCGGCCCACCGCTCGGCCAGGGCCCGCTGGGCGTCGCCGAAGCCCTCGAACTCCGCCACCCAGCCGGCCGTGTCGCCGTCCTCGATCCGGGAGGCGATGTGGAACAGCTCGCCGAAGTCCAGCCCGCCGGTCTTCGCCGCGCCCAGCGACCACTGGAAGATGAAGTCCATGTCGCGGTCGTCGAAGAAATAGCGGGTCGCGTTGCTGCGCTGCAGCGTGGTGTTCTGCGTCATGGGGGCGAAGGTACGGCCGCGCCGCGGCGGCCGGTAAGGACCGGAGGCGTGGTCCGGGGGACCTTTCACGCGCCCCCGCGATGCTGCTGGGGCGACCTTCCGTGCGTGCGGCGGAAGGCCCGGCGGAAGGCCCGCTCGTCCGAGTATCCGAGCCGCCGCGCGATCACCGCCGTCGGCAGGCTACCGTCGCCCAGCATCTCCACCGCCAGGTCGCCGCGGACCGCTTCGAGCTCACGCCGCCAGCTCGTGCCCTCCCGCTTGAGCAGTTCCTGGAGCCTGCGCGGGCTGATCGCGAAGTGCCTGGCCGCGGCTTCGAGGTCGCCGAGATGCTGCGCCTGGTAGGCCCGCACCCTGTCCCGCCAGCTCTCCTCGGCGGGGAGGAGCTGCGCGGCCCGGCGCCGCAGCATCGCCGCCGTCACCGGATCGGCTCCGACCAGCGGGATCTCCAGTTCGGAGCGGCGGAAGGTCAGCGAGTTGGCCGGCCGCCCGAAGTCGACGGCGGGGGAGCCGTAGGCCTCGGCCAGGTCCCCGTGACGGCGCGGCGCGGGCATAGCCAGCCCGACGTGGACGGGGGTGATCGGCTTGCCGGCGGCCACGCGGACGAGCGCGAGCTGCCAGCCGAGCAGGAACGTGACCGCGTGCCTGTTCTGCGTCGGCAGGCTCCGGCTCAGCGTGACCAGCCCGTCGTGCTCGTTCCAGCCGTACGACCCGCCCGTGGAGAGCACCCCCACGTTCCGTACGGCGGCGCCGAATGCGCCCGCCAGCGTGTCCGAGCTCAGGAACAGGAAGTCCAGCAGGCCGAACGTGCCCGGCTGGTACGCCCGCCCGAGCGTCAGCCCGAAGTCCGGGTCGCCGTTCAGCCTCGCCGCCCGGGTCCAGAGCTCGTCCACGGCGTCGGCGGGGACGCGGGAGGGGAGCTCGTGATCGGACAGGCCGGTCTCCCGGGCCAGCCGCTCGGGGTCCTCGCTTGCGCCCAGCACGTATTTGACCGCTGATGCCGCAATTGTCCCATTCACAGCGGGAATTGTACGTCCCGACAGGGCATACCATTCCGTATGGTACCTTTTTCGATCAAGGAACGAGGGGCCGCCCGTGAAATGTCCGGGTGGCCGAATTACTCCTTGAATTCAGTGGATTCCCGCACCTCAGAAAGGTCGCATCATGCGTTTTTCCCGTACCGTCCGTTCCGTCATGCTGGGATGCGTGGCGACGACGCTCGCCCTCGGCCTCGCCTCCTGCGGCGGCGGCGTGGACAAGGCGAGCTTCACGGAGAAGCTGAAGGCCGAGGCGGACATGAAGGGCATGCCCGAGCCGGCCCTGTCCTGCCTGGCGGACGTCGCCCTGAAATACGGTGACGCGAAGAGCCTGCAAAGCTACATGGACGGCTCCCTCAAATCGGCCGACGACATCAAGGGCCTGACGGGGAACAAGGAGGCCGAGCAGGCGCTGTCCAAGTGCGCCCAGCAAGTGGGCTGACCGGGCTCCGCGCGCGCTCGCTCACCTGCGCAAAGAACCATACGATCCGGTATGGTATGGTCCGCCTGGTAAGCGAGCGCGACCCTGCGCGCCTGGCCCGGACGAGTGGGAGCACACCACATGAACGCACTGACCCGATGGGTCCCCCGCCTGATCATCGCGCTGGCGATCGTGCACTTCGCCTACGCCCTCGCCACGCCGAACTCCTGGGCCGACATGGCCGGCGACGGCTTCTGGGCCTCCGCCGCCGACACCTCCGCCGCCGACTACTACAAGCGCGAATACACGCTCTACTTCTTCGCCGCCGGCATCCTGCTCCTGGCGCTGGGCACCCTCGCCCGGACGCTGGCCCACCTCACGGGACGCTTCCCGGCCCAGGTCGGCTGGTACCTGATCATCAGCGGCGCCCTGCTGTGCGTCATCGAGTTCCCGGTCACGGGCGGCTGGCTGATGGTCGCCATCGGCGTGCTCGGCCTCGTCGCCGCGCGCCGTGCCGGCACGGCCCGGCCGCCCGCTCACCCGCGCGATCTCACCGGACCCGAGGCGACCGCCCAGCAGCCGTCAGCACCCCGCACGCTTTGATCCACTGTGCATTCATGTGCAGATAGTCGAAAGCGGGCCGTCGCGCGGTGGAGGCGACAGGGGGACGGACGCACAGTGAATGCCGTGACGACCCCCGCAGGAAAGGTGGACCAGTTGCCTCATCCCCCTACCCAGACCGCGCTGGCGGATCTGGCCGGACTGTGGCGGATCCGGGTCTTCGAGGAGACCGTCACCCGCCTGCGGGTCGAGGAGCGGATCGCCGGCTCGGTCCACCTGTGCATCGGCCAGGAGGCCGTCCCGGTGGGCGCCTGCGCCGCGCTCGACCTGACGCGTGACGCCGTGTTCGCCACCTACCGAGGCCACGGCTGGGCGCTGGCCTGCGGCGCCGACCCGGCGGCGCTGTTCGCCGAGTTGCTGGGCCGGGAGACCGGCACCAACGGCGGGCGGGCCGGCTCGGCGTACCTGTCGGATCCCGACCACGGCTTCTACGGCGAGAACTCCATCGTGGGCGCGCACGCCCCCATCGCCGTCGGCGCCGCGCTGGCCGCCCGGTACGACGGCTCCGGCCGGGTCGCGCTCGCGGTGTTCGGCGACGGGGCGATGAACCAGGGCGCCGTCCACGAGGCCATGAACATGGCGAGCGCCTTCGACCTGCCGGTCGTCTTCCTGGTGGAGAACAACCACTATTCCGAACTGACGCCGATCGCCGCGATGGTCAGGGACGACGACCTGGTCTCGCGCGCCGCCGCGTACGGCATGCCGGGCTCGTGGGTGAACGGCAACGACGTCGGCGCCGTCCGGCGCGTGGTCGCCGAGGCGGTGGACGCCTGCCGGTCCGGCCGGGGGCCCGTCCTCGTCGAGGCGCACACCCAGCGGCTGGTCGGCCACTACATCGGCGACGCGCAGACGTACCGGCCGCGTGACGAGGTGGAGGCCGCCCGCGCCACGGAGCCGATCGTCGTGCTGACTTCGGCCCTGCGCGCGGCAGGGGCCGGCGACGCGGAGCTCGCCGCGGTCGAGGCCCGGGCGCGTGCCGAGATCGCGGCCGCGGCGGTCACCGCGCTCGCCGCGCCGCCGGCCGACCCCGCCACCGTGAAGGAGCACGTGCATGGCTGAGATCACCTACGCCCAGGCCGTCAACGCCGCGCTGCGCCGCGCCCTCGCGGAGGACCCGGCCACCCTGCTGTTCGGCGAGGACGTCGCGCTCCCCGGCGGGGTCCACGGCGTGACCCGCCGCCTGCGCCGGGAGTTCGGCGAGCGCGTCTTCGACACGCCCATCTCCGAGTCGGCCATCCTCGGCGGCGCCGTGGGCGCGGCCATGATGGGGCTGCGGCCGATCGTGGAGATCATGTGGGCGGACTTCGCATTCGTCGCGTTCGACCAGTTGATCAACCAGGCGGCCAACGTCCGGTACGTCTCCCGGGGCAGGCTGACCGCGCCGATGACCGTACGCACCCAGCAGGGCGCGACACCCGGTTCCTGCGCCCAGCACTCCCAGAGCGTGGAGGCGCTGTTCGCGCACGTCCCCGGCCTGCGGGTGTGCCTGCCCGCCACCCCGCAGGACGCCTACGACCTGCTGCTGGCCGCGATCGGCTGTGACGATCCGGTCGTCGTCATCGAGAGCCGGGAGCTCTACCACTCGCTCAAGGGCCCGGTCGACCAGGACGGGCCCCGGGCGCCGATCGGCGGCGCGCGCGTCCACCGCGCGGGGTCCGACGTCTCCGTGGTGACCTGGGGGCCGATGCTGCACACGGTGCTGGAGGCCGCCCGGGTCCTGGAGTCGTCCGGCGTCAGCGTCGAGGTGATCGACGCCCGCTGGATCGACCCGTTCGACACGGACACCGTCGTGGACAGCGTCTCGCGTACGGGCCGCCTGGCGGTGGTCCACGCGGCGAACCTGACCGGCGGCTTCGGCGCGGAGGTCGTCGCGCGGGTGGTCGAGCGCGGGGTGCCGCTGTCGGCGCCGCCGCTGCGGATCGCCACCGAGGACCTGCGGATCCCCGCCGCGCCCGCGCTCCAGCGGGCCGCGATCCCCGGCCGTGACACGGTGGCCGGGCGGCTCCTCTCGATGTTCGCACCCGCGACGGCCGCGTGACGGGCGGGCGTCCCGTCAGTCGCGGCCGGGCACGGCCAAATGATGACCGCGCAGGAGGTTCGTCGCGATGGCGGCGGCCTCCTGCACGGCGGCGACCAGGTCGCGCTGGGCGGCCCTGAACCGCGTGGCGGGCGCCGACACCGTGTACGAGCCCGCCGGAGCGCCGTCCTGGCCGAAGTACGCGGCGGAGGCGCAGCAGATGCCGTCGCTGAACTCCTCCAGGTCGAGCGCGAAGCCCTGCCTGCGGATGTTGCCGAGCTCCACGGTCAGGCTGTCGACGTCGCCGAGGGTGCGCGCGGTCAGCCGCCGCAGCTCGACCCCGCGGAACATGATCTCGATCTGCTCGTGCGGCAGGTGCGCCAGCACCGCCTTGCAGGAGGCGCGGGCGTGCGTGTCGCCGGTGTGGCCGACGTCCAGGCCGCGCACGCCGAGCGCCTGCTCACCGGCGATGAACTGCAGCAGGGTGATGACGCCGTGGTGCCAGCCGCTGACGTACGAGGTCTCCCGCGTCCGGGCGTGCAGCCTGGCCAGGATCGCAAACAGCTCGGGAAGGGGCTCGAACCTGGCACGCAGCTGCCTGCCGAGGGAGGCGCCGCCCGGGCCGACGTCGATGCGCCCGCCGGGCAGCCGCACGACGTAGCCGCCCGCCTTGAGCGTGCGCAGGATGTGGTAGCAGCGGCCGAGGCTGAGGCCGAGCTGCCGGCTGAGGCTCTTGGCCGTGGCCTGGCCGCCCGCGAGGGCGACGGCCCGCAGCACGTCGATGCCTCGCAGCAGGGTCTGCAGGCTGCCGTCGCTCTCGGCGGCGGATGGCGGCAGGGCGGTGCCGGTCATGCTGGGCTGGCTGGTCATGCTGGGCTGGTCATGCTGGCTCCCGGGCTGGTCGCCCGCACGCTATGCCATGAGCGGGCAGGTCACGGGGTTCGTCGAAGCGAGTTTTCGACTATAGCGAAAGGCCGGACCGGCCCTGGGCCGGTGCCCGGGGCCGCGGGCCATACTGCCAACCGCAGAACCGACGGACCCGGAAGGATCACATGCTCAGCTCCGAGCAGTTCCGGTCGCGCTTCCCCGCGTTGCAGCGCCACGTCTGGCTGGACACGCCGGCGAGCCCGCCCGCCGCGCTCGAGGTCGCGCACGCGCTGCAGGCGGCCCTGGACTCATGGCTGTACGGCGACTTCGACTGGCAGGAATGGGACCGCGCCTCCGGCGCCGCCAGGAGCTCGGTCGCCCGCCTGCTGGGTGTCGCCGAGGAGCGGATCGCCGTCGTGGGCTCGGTCGCCGAGGCCGCCGCGACGGTCGCCAAGTCCCTGCCGCCCGGCCGGATCGTGGTGCCCGCCCAGGAGTTCCGGAGCAACCTGTTCCCGTGGCGGCAACTGGAGTCCGCCGGGCACGAGGTGACGCTGGTGCCGCCCCGGGACGGCCGCACCCGGACCGAGGACCTGGTGGCGGCGCTCGATCCGCGCACCACGCTGCTCGCCGTCAGCGACGTGCTGTCGATCGACGGCCACCGCGCCGACCTGCCCGCGCTGCGCCGGGCCGCGGACGGCGTGGGCGCGCGGCTGTTCGTCGACGCCACCCAGTCGCTCGGCGCGCTCCGCCTCGACCTCGACCGCGTACGCCCCGACTACCTCGCCGTGCACGGCTACAAGTGGATGCTGTGCCCGCGCGGGGCCGCCTGGCTGGTCACCGCGCCCGAGCACGTCGGCGAGCTGGTTCCGCTGCTGCCGAGCTGGAAGTCCACCGAGCCCCCGCACGGGTACTTCGGCGGGCCGTACGTCACCGCCGGCAGCGCGGCGCGCTGCGACACCTCGCCCGCCTGGCTGTCCTGGGTCGGCGCGCTGCCCGCGCTGGACCTCCTGCTCGCTCTCGACGCCGAGCGGGTCGAGCGCCACTGCCTGCGGCTGGCCGCCGAGTTCCGGGAGCGCGTGGCCGAGGCGGAGGCCGGCGCCCCGCTTCCCGGCAGCGGGAGCCACATCGCGGTGGTGCGCGTCAGCGACCCGGACGCTGTCCGGGCCCGGCTGGCCCGGGAGGGCGTGCGCGCCACCCTGCTCGGCGACCGGCTGCGGGTGGGCTTCCACTACTTCAACGACGGCGGCGACGTCGAACGGGCCGTCGACGCGCTGCGAGACCGGAAGAGGCGAGCGTCATGATCAACCGTTGGAACCCCGCCGGGGTCCCGGCACCCGTCGGCCGCTACAGCCACGTGGCCGCGGTGCCGGGAGGCACCACGCTGGTGTTCGTCTCGGGGCAGGTGGGGAACCTGGCGGACGGCTCGCTCGCGGGCCCGGACGCCCTGTCGCAGACCCGCCAGGCGTTCGCCAACCTGCGGTCCGTGCTGGACGCGTGCGGGGCGGGGCCGGACGACGTGGTCAAGCTGCTGACCTTCGTGGCCGGCGCGGAGCACCTGCCCGGCTTCCGCGCGGCCCGGGACGAGGTGTTCGACGCGTGGTATCCCGGCGGCGACGTCCCGGCGCACTCCCTGGCCGTCGTCGCCGCGCTGGCCGACCCCGCGCTCACGGTGGAGATCGAGGCCGTCGCCGCGGTGAACGGCGGCCTCCGGGCACCGGGGCCCGGCCCGGGTCACCTGGCCAGTTCGTAGAGCTGCGACACCCGGCCGCCCTGCCTGGCGTACACCCACACGCGGGCGGTGCCGGGCACCGGCGCGAGGTCCATGATCTCGGTCGGCCCCTCGGGGAGCGGGTGCTCGGTCCACCGCCCGTCCTTGACGTGCAGCAGGTACGGTCTGCGCCCCTGGTCGGGGTTGGCCGCGATCCACACCCCGCCGTCGGTGTCCGCCCGCGCGACGGTCAGCGCGGTCCCGGGCATCGGGCGTTCCACCCGTCTCCACGTGCCGCCCGCCCAGCGCAGGACCACGCCCTCCTTGGCCGTGTAGCGCAGGCAGGCGCCGGGCTTCTCCACCAGGACCGAGCCCACGGCCCAGGCGTCGTCACGGCGGGGCACGGCCAGCGCCTGGATCGAGAACCTCGGCCACCCCGTGCTGACGCAGCCCGCGCTGGTGGGGCTGGGGGACGGGACCGGGATCTGAGGCAGGGGGTGGACGCTCCACCGGGAGCCCTCCCACCGGATGGCCTGGGTCGCGCCGCCGGCCTGCTGGATCGCCCAGACCTGATCGGGCCCGGAGGCGGCGACCCGTTCCAGCCATGCCGAGCCCGCCTCGCCCGCGGGTCTCCGCACCGGCTTCCACCTGCCGCCGTCCCGCCGGTGCAGGTACCAGCCTCCGTACTCGCCGGTCTCGGCCAGCCACGCCTCGCCCTTGGCCGGGACCGCCAGGTCCCTGACGTCGAGGTCGTCGTAGGGAGAGGACCGGGGGCGTCTCACCCACTGGCCCCGCGCCCGCTGCCACACGCTGCCGGACACCAGCCAGAGGTCGTCACCCTCCGGTGACGTCCGGAAGCCGAAGCCGTAGCCCGCCGGGGTGAAGGCGCCGGGCGGCTCGGTGCGCCGCCAGGCGCGCCCGTCCCACCGCATCATCAATGCCCGGTCGCCCGCGACGAAGGCCCACGCCTGCCCCGAGCGCGTGGCGGCGACGGAGTGCCACCGGTGCTCGCCGGACCCGTTCCAGGTGTGCGTCAGCCGCCACGACCCGCCCGGGTCCGCCGGCGTCCGGGCGGGTGATCCGGCGCTGGGGGCGCACGCCGTGAGCAGCAGAAGCAGGACCCAGACCAGCCGCATAGCGGCCCATCCTAGGACGCTTCACACCGGTCAGGTGGGTTCTTCCAGTTTGCCGGCGATCTCTTCCAGGGCGGCCAGGTCGGCGGGGGAGAGCCGGTCGATGACGTGGCGGCGGACCGATTCGAGGTGGGCGGGGGCGGCGTCCTCCAGCGTTTCGAGGCCGTGGTCGGTGAGGACGAGGTAGCAGCCCCGGCCGTCGTCCGGGTCGGGCTCGCGCCGCAGCAGGCCGCGGGCCTCCATGCGGGTGGCGTGCCGGGACAGGCGGCTGCGCGACCAGCCCATCTTGGCGGCCTGCTCGTGCAGCGTGCTGGTGCGGCCGGGGCGTTCGGACAGCGTGCTCAGCACCTCGTAATCAGGGTCGGACAGGCCGAGTTCGGCCAGGTCGCGCGCGGTGCGCGTCTGGACCGCGATCATCATGCGCCGCAGGGCACGCCACGCCCGTTCCTCGTCGGCTTCGAGCCAGCGCACCGTGGCGTGAGACTGCTTCTTTGACATGTAAACAAGTTACCAGGTACGGTCGTTTCCATGTCAACGAAAACTACGCGTGTCCTCGTCCTGGTGTGCAGCACCCGTCCCGGCGCCCTCGGCCCGGTCGTGGGGGAGTGGCTGATCGGCGCGATCGCGCCCCGGGCAGCCGAACTCGGCGTGGAGCTCGTGCCCGTGGCGCTCGGCGACCTGGCCCTGCCGTTCCTCGACGAGGAGGAGCACCCGTCGTCCGGCGTCTACCGGCAGGAGCACACCAAGCGGTGGAGCGCGATGGTGGCCGCCGCGGACGGCTTCATCGCCGTCACGCCCGAGTACAACTACGGCATGCCGGCCACGTTCAAGAACGCCCTGGACTACCTCGGCCGCGAGTGGGCGTGGAAGCCGATGGGGTTCGTCAGCTACGGCAACACCTCGGCGGGCACCCGGGCGGTCCAGCACGCCAAGCAGGTGGTGACGACACTGCGCATGGTGCCGCTGGGCGCCACGGTCGCGCTGCGCATCGCCGACACGGTGGAGAACGGGCGGCTACGCCCGGACGCCGCCCGCGACTCGGCCGCCGCCGGGATCCTGGACGAGCTCGTCGGCCTCACCCACGCCCTGCGCCCGATGCGCGAGCGGATCCGCTCGACGCCGGGGCCGCTGCCGGGCTCGTACATCCGGGAGCTGACTCCTGACGACGCGGCGGAGGTCCTGGTGCTCCAGCGCTGCTGCTGGGTGGACGAGGCGCAGGCCAACGACACGCTGGACATCCCCGCCCTGGGGGAGTCGCTGGAGCAGGTGCGCGCGTGGCTGGGCGCCTGGCAGGGCACGGGCCTGTGGCGGGACGGTCGACTGCTGGGCATGGTGCGCACCCGGCGCGCGGGCGACGACTGGCACGTGGGCCGGCTCGGCGTCGCCCCGGACCTGCGCGGACAGGGCGTCGGGCGCTGGCTGCTGCGCCGGGCCGAGGCCGCCGCCGACGCGGACTGCCGCCGCGTCGTGCTGTCCACCGGCGCCGGGAGCCGCCGCAACCTCGCCCTCTACCACGCCGAGGGCTACCGCACGGAGTCGTCCGACGGCACGACGGCCTCGCTCGTCAAGCCGGCGCCCGCGAACGACGCCGTGGGGGAGCCGGCGGGCGTGGCGTGAGGGGCGGGCCGCTACGAGGCCGCCTCCAAGGGCAGGTCGCTGCCGCGCCAGGTGGCCGCCAGCTCCTCGACCGGCAGGCCGAGCGCCTCGCCGAGGCAGACGATCGTGCCGAAGCCGGGAGACGGGAGCCGTCCGGTCTCGATCTTGCGCAGGGTCTCCGGCGAGATGCCGGCCGCCTGCGCGACCTCGGCCAGGTCGCGTCCCGCTCGCGCGTGGCGCAGGAGGGCGCCGAGACGCCGGCCGGCTTCGATCTGCTCGCGTGTGAGCGGTTGGCGGACCATGCGCCCCAGGATAGTGCCGGTATAACTATACCGGCAAGCGCCTGGATGGCGGTATAGTTATACCGACACTCTAGGACGCGAGGTAACCGTGATCGAACTGAAGACGCCTGCGGAGATCGAACGCATGCACGTGGCCGGGCGGTTCGTCGCCGAAGTGCTCTCCGAGGTCGGCCGGCTCGCCGACGTGGGCGTCAACCTCCTCGACCTTGAGCACCACGTACGCGGCATGATCAAACGACGTGGCGCGGAGTCGTGCTACTGGGACTACGCGCCTTCCTTCGGGGACGGCCCGTTCCGCAACGTCATCTGCCTGTCGGTCAACGACGCCGTCCTGCACGGACTGCCCCACGACTACACCCTGCGTGACGGCGACGTGCTCAAGGCCGACCTCGCGGTCGGCATCGACGGCTGGGTGGCCGACTCGGCCCGTACGGTCATCGTCGGAACCCCCGCCGAGGAGGACCTGCGGATCGTCCGCGCCACCGAGGAGGCGCTGGAGGCGGCGATCGAGGCGGCCCGGCCGGGCAACCGCCTGGGCGACATCTCGGCGGCCATCTGGGCGGTGGCCGGCGACTACGGCTACCCGGTCAACACCGAGTTCGGCGGGCACGGCATCGGGCGCACCATGCACGAGGGGCCGCACGTGTCGAACAAGGGCAAGGCGGGGCGCGGCCTCGCGCTCCGGCCCGGCCTGACGCTGGCGATCGAGCCCTGGTTCGCCCGGACGACCGACCGGATCGTCTACGACCCCGACGGCTGGACCATCCGGTCGGCCGACGGCTCGCGTACGGCCCACTCCGAGCACACGGTGGCCATCACCGAGGACGCCGCCCTGGTGCTCACCCGGCGCGAACCGGACGAAACGGCCTGAGAGTCGGCGGTCACGGGCGGCCGGTCAGCGCCGCCAGCGTCTGGGCCTCGGGCCGGGCCGAGGCGGTCCGGTTCCACGGGAGCAGTGACAGCGCCCTGGCCATCGCGCAGGTGTCGGTGAGCGCGGAGAAGGTCAGGCCCGCGCCGATCGCCCCGGCCACCCACGTCAGCGGCCGCCAGGCCATGCCACCGGCGACCCCGGCGAGCACGAGGGTGCCCGCCACCATGCGGACCTGGCGTTCCATCGCCCAGGCGCCGCGCCCGTGGTTCAGCGGGGCGCCCTCGCTCTGCCAGGCGGTCAGGCCGCCGTCGAGCACGCTCACGGCCGGCAGGCCCGCCGCGGCGGCGATCGCGTGGGCGTCGCGGGCGCGCACGCCGGAGCGGCAGACCAGGACGACGTGGTCGTCGTGCCGGGCGGCGAGGCCGGCGGCGTGCTTGCGGATGAGGTCGAGGGGGACGTTGGCCGAGCCGGGGATGTGGCTCGCCGCGAACTCCCCGGGGCTGCGGACGTCGATGAGCCGGACGCCCGCGCCGCTGTCGAGCAGGGCGCGGACCTGTGCGGTGGTGAGGGTGGTCATGTGCTGGCCTTTCTGGTCGGTACGTTCGCGGCGCGCGGCGGGTCAGGCGGCCATGGCGAGCCCGGCGGAGGCGGCGCGGTCGAAGGCGTCGTTCACCAGCACGACCTCGCGTCCCGTCCTGGCGAGCAGCGAGGCGGCGGCGGTGGCGCGGTAGCCGCTGCCGCAGTGCACCCAGACGGTCCCGGCGGGGATCTCGCCGGCGCGGGCGGCGAGTTCGGGCAGCGGCACGTGCACGGCGCCGTCGATGTGGGCGGCGTCCCACTCGTTGCCGAGCCGCACGTCGAGGATCACGTCGGGGGCGGGCAGCCCGGCCGGCACGTCACCCGCCAGCGCGGCCGCCAGCCCGGCGAACGTGGCCGTGCGCAGCTCCCGCACCTGGGCGGGGTCGTCGGCGAGCCGCCGGGGCGTGCCGGTGGCCGCGGCGGCGACCCGGTCGACGCCGATGCGCACGAGCTCCCGCTGCGCGTCGGCGACCTGCTCGGGCGTCTCGCCGATGAGGGTGAGCGGCGCGCCCCGGTCGATCAGCCAGCCGAGCCAGGTGGCCATCGGGCCGTCCAGGCCGAGGCTGACGGTGCCGGTCAGGTGGGCCTCGGCGTAGGCCGTGCGGTGGCGCAGGTCGACCACCCATTCGCCGGCCTCCAGCCGCGCGCGCAGCTCGCCGGGGGTGATGCCGGGCGGGCGGCGCAGGTCGACCGGATCGGGGCCATGCAGGTTGATGACGCCCATGTGCGCGTAGTAGGCGGGGTAGGCGTCGAGCCCGGCCAGCGTCCGGCTGACGAACTCGTCCTCGGCCAGGCGCAGCGCCGGGTTGACCCGCCGCTCGCGTTCGATGGTGGAGTCGTCGCCGGACGCCTGGGTGGCCGAGCAGAAGCTGCCGAAGCCGTGGGTCGGCCAGACGGCGGCGCCGCCGGGCAGCAGGTCGGACAGCTTGCGCACGGAGGCGTGCTGCTCGCGGGCGAGCGTGTCGGCGTGCTCGTCGCCCAGCAGGTCGGTGCGGCCCGTGGTGCCGAACAGCAGCGAGCCGCCGGTGAACACGCCCCGGACGCCGTCGGCGCCCTCCAGCACGTAGGACAGGTGGTGGAAGGTGTGGCCGGGCGTGGCCAGGACGCGCAGGCGCAGCTCGGGCGAGACCTCGACGACGTCGCCGTCGGCCAGCGGCAGGTGCGGGAACGGCGGGCGGTCGGCGGCGGCGAAACCGTACTGGGCGCCGGTCAGCCTGGCCAGCTCCAGCCCGCCGGAGACGTAGTCGTTGTGCACGTGCGTCTCGACGACGTGGGTGATGCGGGCGCCGGCGCGGCCGGCCAGGGCGAGCACCCGGTCGACGTCGCGCTGCGGGTCGACCACGACCGCGGCCTGCCCGTCGGTGGCCAGATAGCTGTGGTCGCCCAGCGACGAGGTCGCGATGACGTGGACGTCGATGCTCATCATTCCTCCTACACCCCCGGGGGTATCCGGGTCAGACATTGCGCTCATCGCCTTCCCGCGTCGCGGGACTTCAGGCCAGCGCCAGGAAGAGCTTCTCCAGCTCCTGCTCGGTCATGGGCGGCTCGTCGCCGCGCTCGCGGGCGGCCTGGCAGTGCCGCAGCCCGGTGGCCACGATCTTGAATCCGGCCCGGTCAAGCGCCCGCGAGACGGCGGCGAGCTGGGTGAGCACGTCGGCGCACTCCTCGCCGTCCTCGATCATCGAGATCACGCCGGCCAACTGCCCGTGCGCCCGGCGCAACCGGGTCAACGCGTCGCCCACGAGGGCGGGGGTCATCTCCATGACACCGAGCATACCCCCGCCCGTATAGTGGGCTAGCTCACGGCCTTGTCCAGCAGGGCGGCCACCTCAGCGGGCCTGAAGACGAACCCCGCGTGCGACGTGTCCAGGGTGTGCACGTCGTACGGGTTGCCGGGCGTGAGGGCGTCGGCCTCGGCGATCAGCCTGTCCTGCATGGCCACCGGCAGCGACCGGTCGCCGGTGAGCCGGATGTAGGAGCGGGCGATCGTGCCCCAGGTCGCGGCGTCGACGCGGGCGTCGGCCGTCATCACCGCGATCGACTCGTCCGGCTGCAGGATGTTGAGGAAGGCGCGGAACCGCTCGTCGCTGACGTCCGCCAGGGTGGCGGCCTTCAGCGCGTCGAGCAGCTCCACGTCGGCGGTGCGGTAGTTGGCCCGGCCGACGCCGAGCCGCGCGGGGTCGCCGACGTTGAAGGCCGCCAGCGGGGCCATCAGGTTGTCCGCGAACTCGGGCTCCTGCATGTACGCGATCGGGTTGGGGAGCCGTACGCACGACCAGGCGGAGATGTAGACGAGCCGGCTCACCAGCCCGGGGATCGCGTTGCCCACGCCGGAGATGGTGACGCCGCCGAGGCTGGCCGCCACGAGCACCACCGGCCCGTGCTCCGCCAGCCGCCGGACCACGCCGGTGACCGCGTCGACGTTGTCCTGCAGGGTGACCCCGGCCAGCGTCGACGGCTCGGCCGCCCACGCGTCGAGGTCCTGCGGAGCCTGGTAGGAGATGGGGTACTGCGCGTCGAGGCCGTGGCCCGGCAGGTCGACGGCGTAGCTGCGGTGACCGAGCAGGGCCAGCTCACGCTGGACCGAGGCCCACATGAAAGAGCTGCTGCCGGAGCCGTGCACCAGCACGAACGTGGGCGACGACGAAGAGGAGTGGTTGGATCGCATGAAGAACAGTCCGTTCGCTGAAAGGCATGACGAAGACGCGTGCGCTGGTCGCTCGGCGACCGGCGGGCGCAGGCCGCTTCAGCTGCAGCGCGAACGGATGAACTTCTGGATCATGGCCGCCACCCTACCATTCGGTGACCTTGTTCTATGATCACGGGCTCATGAGCCAATCGCCCACGCTGTCCGTCAAGGAAATCCGCACGGACCGACTCCTGCTCCGCAGGGCGGTATACGCGTCCGACCGTGACGGGCTCATCGAGCTCTCGACCGATCCCGAGGTCCAGGCGCATCTCGGCGGCCCCCGGCCGCTGGACGAGGTCGAGCGGCATCTCGGCACGGTCATGGCCGCCGGTGAGACCTCCACGCCCGGCAGCTTCATCGTCGCGGACACCACGACGGGCGAGGTCGTCGGCTCGCTGATGCTGTCCCGCCGGCCGGCCGACCGCGACGGCCACGTCACCGAGGAGGGCGGGGAGCTGGAGCTGGGCTACCTGCTGCGCCGCCACGCCTGGGGGGCCGGGTACGCGTTCGAGGCCACGACCGCCGCCTTGCGCGCCGCGGCGGCGGAGCTTCCCGACCAGCCGGTCCTGATCGTGACGCAGTCCGCGAACGCGCGATCCCTGCGGCTCGCCGCCCGCCTCGGCTTCCGGCCGGTCAGCACGTTCCACGAGTACGACGCCGAGCAGACCCTCTGCACCGCCCCCTTGGCCGCCTTCCGCGCCTGATCCGCACCGGCGCCTTCCGAGTGGCGTCATCTTTGGTTGACGCACGGAGGATCGTCAACCTAGGATGACGGCACTGCGGTGACGGCCCGTCGGGCGCGCCGCATCCGGGCAGTGGCGAGGAGGACGACATGGCGGCTCCATCAGTGACACGAGAGGCCCTCGCGGTCGCCGTGACAGCCAATCTGCCGGTCATCCTCTGGGGTGCGCCGGGCACCGGCAAGACGTCCGCGGTGACCGCGCTCGGCGCGGCCGTCGGCCTGCCGGTCGAGGTCGTGGTCGGCTCGATCCGCGAGCCCAGCGACTTCTCCGGGCTGCCGGTGCTGCGTGAGGGCGGCACCTGGTTCGCACCCCCGCGCTGGGCCGAGCGGCTCGCCGCCGAGGGGGGCGGCCTGCTGTTCCTCGACGAGCTGACCACCGCGCCGCCGGCCGTGCAGGCCGCCATGCTGCGGGTGGTGCTGGAGCGCACGGTCGGCGACCTGGTGCTGCCGGACGAGGTGCGGATCGTGGCCGCCGCCAACCCGCCGGACCAGGCCGCCGACGGCTGGGACCTGTCCGCGCCGCTGGCCAACCGGCTCATTCACCTGACCTGGAGTGTGTCGGCCGAGGACATCGCCGAGGGCTTCACCGGCGGCTTCCCCGTACCGGAGTTCAACGTGAAGGACACGGCCGGGCCCGCCGAGACGGCCAGGGCCCGGGCGCTGGTCGGGGCGTTCCTGCGGGTGCGGCCGGAACTCGTGCTGGCGGTGCCCGACAGCCCCGATCGGGCCGGACGCGGCTGGCCCAGCCCGCGCAGCTGGGAGATGGCCGCGGGGGCGGTCGCCGCGTGCGAGCACCTGGGCGCGGACGAGCCGGTCCTGGCCGAGCTGGTGCTCGGCTCGGTCGGTGAGGCGGCCGGGTTCGAGCTGCTGTCCTGGCGGCGCAACCTCGACCTGCCCGACCCGCAGACCCTGCTGGACGACCCGCGGGCCCCTCTGCCCGAACGGCTCGACCGGCTGCACGCCCTGCTCGGCGCCGTGGTGGCGTACGTGCGCTCGGACGCCACGGCCGGCACGTGGGAGCGGGCCTGGGCGGTGGTGGCCCGGGTCGCGCGCACGGCCCCCGACGTGGCGGCGACCGCGGCCCGGTCGCTGGCCCGCTGCCGGCCCGAGGGCGCGACCCTGCCCAGGACGATGCTCGAACTCGCGCCGGTGCTGCGCTCGGCGGGGCTCATGCCATGACCCCCGACCGCCCCCGCGCCACCGATGAGGCGGTGCGCGCCCGGATCGCCGCCGCGCGGCTGTGGGCGGCGCACCAGGCGCCCTACCTCGCCTCGGCCGTCTTCGCCCTCAACCCGGTCGTGCTGGAACCGGCCCTGGACGAGGACACCGGCGCTCCCGTCCCCGACCCCGGCTTCCGCGCCTTCCCCGCCGACACCCGCTGGAACCTGTACGTGGAACCGGGCACCACGCTCGCCACCCCCGTCGAGGAGATCGGCTGGTGGATGCTGCACCAGGTCGGTCACCTGGTGCGCGGCCACGCGGCCCGCTCGCCGGTGCGGCCGGAGCCGGGCCCCGAGGTGAGCCCCGAGGTCAGCAACGCCGTCGGCCCGGTCCGCGACGAGGAGGCCCACCGCTGGAACCAGGCCGCCGACGCCGAGATCAACGATGACCTGGAGGCCGCCGACCTCCGCGGCCCGGCCGGCGTGGTGTCGCCCGCCGAGCTGGGGCTTCCGGTCAACCGCACCGCCGAGGAGTACGTGCCGATGCTCGACGTGCTGGCCCAGGCGATGGGCCGGGGCGGGCGAGCCCTGGCCGAGGCGATCGACTGCGGCAGCGCGGTGGACGGGCAGGATCGCGCGTACGAGGACAGCGGCTCCGGCGAAGGACTCACCGAGCTCGACCGGGACCTGCTCGAACGCTCCATCGCGGCCGGCATCCAGGACCGGATCAGCGCGCGCAGCGAGGTGCCGTCGGGGTGGCGCCGCTGGGCCGAGGAGCGCCTGCGCCCTTCGGTGAACTGGCGGGCCCGCCTGGGCGCGATGACCCGGCGCGGGCTGAGCACGGTGGCCGGGCAGGTCGATTTCAGCTATCGCCGCCCGTCGCGCCGCGCCGGCGCGTACGCCGACATCGTGCCGCCGTCGATGGCGCGCGCGGTCCCCGACACGGTGCTGCTGATCGACACCTCCGGCAGTGTCACCGACGACGTGCTGAAGCGGCTGCTGGCCGAGGTGACCGGGATCATCGACGGCGTGGCCGGTCCCCACCGGCGGCTGCGGGCGTTCTGCTGCGACGTCCGCCCGCACCCCGTCCAGGTGGTGCGCCGGGCGAGCGACATCGAACTGACCGGCGGCGGCGGCACCGACATGCGGGCCGGCCTCGATGCGGCGATGGCCCTGCGGCCCCGGCCCGACCTGGTCGTCGTGCTGACCGACGGCGAGACGCCGTGGCCGGAGCGGCGCCCCGGGGCGCTGGTGGTGGTCTGCCTGATCGGCGACGGCGGGCACGCGCCCGACTGGGCGTCCGTGGCCCGCGTGCCGGCGGACGTGCCGTCGAAAGGAGACTCATGACCACGGACCACGCCGACGAGCCGCGCCCCGAGCCGCTGCACGAATGGCGGCGGCGCGGGTTCACCATCGCCGAGGCCCGGCAGTGGATCGAGGACGGCTTCCCGATCCACACCGCCGAGCGGTGGCGCGGGTCCGGCGTCTACACGGCCGCCGACGCGCGGTCGTGGCGCACCGCCGGAGCCACCCCGTTCACCGTGGATCTGTGGCTGCGGGCCGGCATGACCCCACGGGACGCGGTGCAGTGGCGCGAGCTGGGCTATTCGCCCGAGGAAGCGGCCGACCGGCACCTGGCCGGGGAACGCCCGCACCCGCGCGGCTGGCTGGGGCGGCTGCTGCACCGGGGCGAGCGGCCGGGCGGCGCGTTCGCCGACGAGGAACGCTCCCACAGCATGCGGGAGCTGCTGCGCACCGGCATCCCGGCAGGCCGGGCCCGCCCCTACGTGGAGGCGGGGTGGACGGGCGCCGATGCGGTGGAGTGGGCGAAACGCGGCATCGAGGCGGGGCAGGCGCGGGTCTTCGAAGCGCTCGGCCTGTCCGCCCGCGAGGCCGAACGGGTGCTCGCCTCGGGACAGGACGCCATCGCCCTGATGACCGAGTTCTGGCGGGCGGGGGTGCCGATGGAGGAGGTGGCGGCCTGGCGCGCGGCGGGGTTCACGGGCGAGGAGGCGGCCCGGATGCGGGCCGAGGGCGTCGGCGTCGAGCAGGCCGAGGTGCTGCGGGCCCTGACCGAGGGCGACGAGCCCGGCCGGGAGGCGTGAGACAGGTGGCGTGCCTCGTGCCGCCAGCGTCCGGCTACGCGCTGCGGGCCCGCTGGTCGATCTTCGCCGCGGCCGTCCTCCGCCCGCACTACCCGAAGACCACCCCTGCGTGAAACCGGGAGACGAAAGGGGCCGGCCAAAGAAACCCGAAAGCGAACAGGGCGCTCAGGCAAGCCGGAACCGGACAAGGCTGTCTAGGCAGGCCGGAATCGGACAGGGCGGTCTACGGAAGCGGGTCCGGGTCGGCGAGGTGGAGCAGGCCCGGCGGCAGCTCGGGCAACGGCAGGCCGCGCAGCCGGGCGACCTCCCGCACGTGGCGGATCTTCTCGGCCAGGTCGGCGGCCTGGGCGGCGTGGACGCGGGCCGCCTCGGCCCACGCCTGCGGGCGCGGCTCCCGCTCGTCCTCCGCCCTGGCGGCGGCCGCCGCCGCGGCGCGGTCACGCCTGGTCCACTCGGCGAGCAGTTCCTGCAGCTCGCGCAGGGTGCGCAGCTCGGCGCGGGCGGCGTCGCCGTGGTCGGGCGGGTCGTCGGGCAGCGGCGCGGTGCCGTCCAGCCACCAGACGGCGTCCTGCGGCGCCGCCTCCACGCCGGGCAGGATCTCCACCGCCTCGCCGGTGCGGCCGATCGGGGCGAGCAGCAGCAGCGGCGGCGTGGCCAGGGCGTGGGCGATGACGAGCAGCTCCGGCACTGTGATGGAGGCGCGGTGGCCGGACTCCAGCTTGGCGAGGTTGCCGCGCTCCAGCGGGTAGCCGTGAGCGGTGCACCGGTCGGCCAGGCCCTGCACCGACAGCCCTTGGCGCCGGCGGTGGTGGCGGATGTTCGCGGCGACCTGGCGGGTGTAGGCGGCGGTCCAGGAGGTGGCGCTGCTTCCAGGCACGATCCCACGTTAGCGATCTTGGACGCGGGACACAACAGAAGTTGACTCCTCAGGTCACCTTCGCGGGAAACCGCGGGAATCGCGGGGAATCGCCGCGGAGGCGCTAGCCACGTCCGAGGACGCAGAACTCGTTGCCCTCCGGGTCGGCCAGCACCTTCCACGACACCTCGCCCTGCCCGACGTCGGCGGCCGTGGCGCCCAGCGCGCGCAGCCGCGCCACCTCCGCCTCCTGCTCCTCGACGGGGTCCGGCAGCAGGTCGATGTGGATGCGGTTCCACACGGCGGGCGGGCCGGGAACACGGAGGAACTCCAGGTACGGGCCGGTGCCTTCGGCGGAGCGCAGCCGCGCGTGGTCGTCGCTCACCTCGTGCACGGTCCAGCCCGTGGCCTCGCCCCAGAACCGGGCCTGGGCCCGGGGGTCCTCGCAGTCGACCACCATCGTGGCGATCGGCCCGGTGTCCCGGTAGACCTCCCGGGGCTCCAGCACGCAGAACACGTTGCCTTCGGGGTCGGCCAGCACCGTCCACGGCACGTCGCCCTGGCCCACGTCGGCAGGCGTCGCCCCCAGCGCCGTCAGCCGCGCGACCAGCTCCGCCTGGTGTTCGGCGGAGGTGGTGGCGAGGTCGAGGTGCACGCGGTACTGCACGGTCTCGGGGTCCGGGACGGCGACGAAGTCGATGTAGAAGCCGTCGGGGTCAGGCCAGTCGAAGCCGTGGGGTTCGAGGTTGGTCACGCCGGGTCCCTCGCTGGAGAGCCGCCAGCCCAGCGCCTCCGCCCAGAACCTGCCGAGCGCCGAGTCGTCCCGGGCCTTGAAGTTCACCTGAACAAGTCGCAGCGTCATGCCGCCCCACCCTATGCCCGGCGGCCCGCCGCCAGGGCGGCCAGGGCGGCGGCCTCCGGGGTGCCCTCCCCACCGCTGAACACGTGCACCACCAGGCCCGTCTCGCCCGGTCCCGCCGGTACGTGCAGCGTCTCGTAGTCCAGCTCCAGCAGCCCGGCCGCCGGATGCCGGAGCCGTTTGCGCCCCGCCGTGCACATCACGATCTCGCCGGAGGCCCAGATGCGGCGGAACTCGGCGCTGCGTTCCGACAGGTCCTTGATCAGGGCGACCAGTTCCGCGTCGCCGGGATACTGCCCGGCGGCGACCCGCAACTGGCCCACGGCCTCGGCCGCCCGGTCCGCCCACTCGGGGTGGACGTCGCGGGAGGCGGGGTCGAGGAACAGGTAGCGGGCCTGGTTCGGGTCGCGGCGGGAGGGGCCGGTGAGGCCGCCGATGAGCTCGGAGCCCAGTGCGTTCCACGCGACCACGTCGAGGCGGCGGTCGGTGGCGAAGGCGGGGAGGCCGGTCAGGGCGTCCAGCATGCGCCGCAGCGTGGGGCCGACCCGGGCGGCGGGCGCGGGGCCGTGCTCGCCGCCGTGCTCGGCGCCGACCAGCGTGGTGAGGTGCCGCCGCTCGGCGGCGTCGAGGCCGAGCGCCCTGGCCAGCGCGTCGAGCACTTCGGGGGACGGCTGGGTGGCTCGTCCCTGTTCGAGGCGTACGTAATAGTCCACGCTGATCCCGGCGAGCTGGGCCAGCTCCTCACGGCGCAGCCCCGGCACGCGGCGGCGGCGCCCAGCCGTGAGCCCCGTGAGCCCCGTGAGCCCGGCCTGCTCGGGCGCGACGCGCTCGCGGCGGGCGCGCAGGAACGCGCCGAGTGCCCGCCGGGCGTCACCGATCCCGCCGTCCGCGTGGTCGATGGTGTACGTGCCGTCCATGGTGTCCAGTATGGGTTGTCCAGCATGGGTGGCCCTCGCGGTACCAGGACTGTGAGACCACCGGCTCGGCCGGGTTCTGGCTACCTCGGCGCGCCCAGGCGAACGTGGGTGACATGTCCGAAACGCTGAAGAAGATCCTTGTCGTCACCGCCCACCCCGAGCCTCGCTCGCTCAACGCCGCCCTGGGCCGCTTCGCCGTCGAGCGGCTGCGCGCGGCGGGTCACGAGGTGCGGGTGACCGACCTGTACGCGGCGAAGTGGAAGGCGGCGGTGGACGCCGACGACTTCCCCGAGCATGTGGGGGACCGGCGGCTGGATGTGCTCGCCGTGTCGGGGGAGGCCACGCTGGCGGGCCGGCTGTCCGCGGACATCGCCGCCGAGCAGGAGAAGCTGCGCTGGTCGGAGGCGGTGATCCTGCAGTTCCCGCTGTGGTGGTTCTCGGTGCCGGCGATCCTGAAGGGCTGGATCGACCGGGTGTTTACGTTCGAGTTCGCCCACGGGCCGTCCGTCCCGCCGCCCTACAGCGAGGGCGCGCTGGCCGGGCGGCGGGCGCTGGCCTCGGTGACGATCGGCGCCCGCGAGTCGGCGTTCTCCGGCCGGGGCGTCCACGGGCGGCTGGCGGACGTGCTCTTCCCGCTCCAGCACGGGCTGTTCTGGTTCACCGGCATGACGCCGCTGGAGCCGTTCGCGGTGTACGACTCGGTCGACGTGCCACGCGAGCGGTTCGCCCAGGTGACGCAGGAGTACGGGCGGCGGCTCGACGGGCTGTTCACCGACGAGCCCGTCCCGTACCGGACGCTCACCGGCGGCGACTACGGCCGCGACATGCGCCTGCTGCCGGGCGTCGAGGCGCCGGGGACGGCCGGGCTGGACATCCACGTCCGCCCGCGCGGCTAGAGCTCGTCGTCCTGGGCGGCGCTCCGCCCGGCCAGCCGCTCGTAACGCTGCCGGGCGGCCTGCGGGGTGCCGAGCCCCAGGCCGAACGCGATCTCCTGCCAGGTCATGCCGCGCCCCCTGGCCATCCGGAGCAGCCCGGACTCCAGGTCGTCGGCCTCGGCGCGGGCCTGCGCGACCAGGCTCAGGGCGGCGACGATGTCGGCCCGGTCCACCTCCGGCTCGCCGTCGTCGAGCGACACCGCGCCGCTCAGCAGGAACGCCACGATCCGGACGGCCTCGTGCGGCGACAGCTCGGAGGCGTGCGCCTGACGCCGCCGCTGCGCGTCGGTGGCGGCGTGGCGCTCGGCGATGCGCAGGAGCGCGGCGTATTCGCGGTGCGCCCGCGCCTGCCCCGGATGCGGCGGCGTGAAGGGATCGGCGTGCTGCTCAGGAGTCGTCGGCATGCACCCCACCCTGGACGATCCACCCCCTGTTGTCAACAAGATGTGTTGAACAGGACGTTTAAGAGCATTTGCCGTTGAGCCAGGCGCGGTAGTCGCGGGTGTAGTTCGTCATCACGCTCGGCGGCGCCTGGCTCAGGACCGACTGCCAGCGGCTGATGTTGCCGGTCCAGGCGGGGGGCGGCTCCTCCCAGCCGACGCCGTCGGTCCAGCGGGCCTGGGAGCCCTTGAGCAGGCCGGGGTGGCGGCGGGCCAGCTCGCCCTGGATCCAGGAGTCCGTGGAGTAGACGAGGATGCGCTGCGCGGCCTGGCGTTCCTTGATCGGGTCGGAGATCTCCTTCCACGCGGCCGTCGCGTACGCCGGGTCGGACAGCACCGCCCTGGCCTCGGGCTTGACCTCCAGCAGGGCGATCAGGCCGCGCGAGCGCACGTGGTCGAGCCACTGGCGCAGCGTGTAGACCTGCTCTCCCTGGTACGGGCCGCGCGCGATGCGGCGGTCACGCAGGTTGTCGGCTCCGGCCGCCCACCACAGGGCGGTGATGTTCGTCCGGGTGCCGGTCAGCCCGTTGGTGGTGGTGTTGTGCCACATGACAGCCTTGGTGCCGTTCCTGGTGAGCTGGACGTCACCTTCGACGCCGTCGGCGCCCCAGGCCTTCTGGTCGTTCACGGCGCGGACGTTGTTGGGCTGGCGGATCTGGTCGCGTTCCCAGGGGTTCGCGCCGGAGGGGTAGCCGCCGTGGCCGAACACGGCGGGGCAGGCGACGGCGGACCCGGCGTGAGCGGCCTGAGCGGCGGGCGGGACGGCGGTGAGGGAGATCGCGGCCAGTGATGCGGCGAGTGCCGCCTTCGTCCAGATCGTCATGAGGGTCGGGACTCCGTACATGAGGGGTGACCGGCACCGGCAGCGTATGCGCCGCACCTCACGTGATCAAGAGCGGCGGGAGGGACCGGAAGTCCCCGCCTAACGAGGACTTTGGTCCGTGCCCCTCGCCGGGCTTCCGCACTGGGATGGACACGCGGCGCACCCGCGCCCGCCGATCCAGCACGACACCTTGGGGACACGATGACGACGACCGGAACCGATGGGAAGGAACAGGCGGCCCACGGCGGGGCCAGGCCGATGCTCATGCTCGGCCTGGCGACGCTCGGCTTCGCGCTGAACTTCTGGGCGTGGGCGCTGCTCAGCCCGCTGGGGCCGCGCTACAAGGACCTGCTCGGACTGTCGGCCTCGCAGCAGGCGCTGCTGGTCGCGGTGCCGGTGATCGTGGGCTCGCTGGGCCGGGTCCCGGTGGGCGCGCTCACCGACCGGCTCGGCGGGCGGGTGATGTTCCCGCTGATCTCCGCGGCCACCATCGTGCCCGTGCTGTTCATCGGCGTGGCCGGGCAGAGCTCGCTGCCGGCGCTGCTGGCCGGGGGCTTCTTCCTGGGCGTCGGCGGGACGGTCTTCGCGGTCGGCGTGCCGTTCGTGAACGCCTGGTTCCCGCCCCGGCGGCGCGGCCTGGCCATCGGCGTGTTCGGGGTGGGCATGGGCGGCACCGCGATCAGCGCCCTGACGACGGTCAAGCTGGTCGAGGCCGGGGACGCGACCACGCCGTTCCTGATCACCGCGGTCGTCCTCGCGGTGTACGCCGCCGTCGCGTGGCTGGTGATGCGGGACGCGCCCGGCCGGACGGTGTCGCCGCAGCCGCTTCTCGGGAGGCTCGCGGCCACGGCCAGGCTGCCGATCACCTGGCAGGCGTGCGCGCTGTACGCGGTCGCGTTCGGCGGCTACGTCGCCTTCTCCGTCTACCTGCCCGCCTACCTGCAGACCGGCTACGGGCTGGAGCAGGCCGACGCCGCCAACCGCATGGCCGGGTTCGTGGTCCTCGCGGTCCTGATGCGGCCGGTGGGCGGCTGGCTGTCGGACCGGATCGGCTCGATCCCCGTGCTGACGGGGGTGTTCGTGGTGGTGTGCGGCGCGGCGGCGGTCCAGGCGCTGACGCCCGGCCTCATGCCGGTGGGCACGATCGCGTTCCTGACGCTGGCGGCCGCGCTCGGCGCCGCCAGCGGCGCCACGTTCGCGCTGGTCGCGCAGGTCACCCCGGCTGACAAGGTCGGCGCGGTCACCGGCCTGGTGGGCGCCGCGGGCGGGCTGGGCGGGTTCGTGCCGCCGCTGCTGATGGGCTTCCTGTACGGCGAACTCGGCTCGTACGGGGTGGGCCTGGGGCTGCTGGCCGCCACGGCGGCGCTGACCGTGCTGCTGACGGTGACCGTGGTGCGCCGGGCTACGGTGCGGGAACCAGCTCGAAGCCTGTGACGATCTCCGGCTGGATGCTGATCACCTGGTCCATCTCGCCGGTCACCCAGGGGTGGAGCAGCGCCTTCAGCCGCTCGGTCTCCGCCGGGTCGGTCAGCAGCCGCGCCACCCCGGTGACGATCACGCTCCAGCCGAGCCGCGCGTGCCCGTCGAGGTCGTCGGCCTCGAACGCCACCACGGCCTCCGGCACCGCCACGTGGGAGCTGAGGACCGTCCCGGGGCTGGACCGGATGACCACCCGCCCGTCCACGACCAGGTGGTTCACCGGCCGGACCGCGGGCAGCGCCTGGCGGGTGAAGACGATCCGGCCGAACGGCACCCCGGCCAGCAGGCGCAACGCCTCGGCCTCGGGCAGTTCCCGCAGACGCCGGGCTCCCGTCCCGTCCGGCGCCCGGTCGTGGTGGCATGTCACGACAACAGCCTGCCGCCCACCCGGCGCCGTAAACAGGGACCAAAGTCCTTTCTCGCCCCGGCTGGGACGAACCGGCCGCCGTCGCCGGGGATGGCGGCCGGGGATGGCCACCGAGCTCAGCCGGCGTGCCACACGCGGTCGAGGAACCCGGCGACGAGCGGGGCGATCTCGTGCAGGTGGTCCTCCAGGGCGAAGTGGCCGGTGTCGAGGACGTGCAGCTCGGCGTCGGGCAGGTCGCGCAGGTAGGCGCGGGCTCCGGGCTCGGGGAAGAACGGGTCGTTCGCGCCCCAGGTGATGAGAGTGGGCGGGGTGTGCGTGCGCAGCCACTCCTGCCAGGCGCCGTAGCGCTCGACGTTCGAGTGGTAGTCGAAGGCGAGCGCGACCTGGGCCTCCTTGCGGCCGGGCAGGTCGAGGAAGTGCTGGTCGAGGGTCCATCCGTCGGGGGCGACGAGGCCGGGGACGGCGACGCCGGTCTCGTACTGGCCGCGGGTGCCCGGCAGGGTGAACAGGGCGCGGACGGTCTCCTCGGCGCCGGGCCGGTCGGGGCGCAGCGCGATGAAGTCGCGGGCGCCGTCGGACAGGCCCTCCTCGTAGGCGTTGCCGTTCTGCACGACCAGGCCGGCGATCCATTCGGGGTGCCGTTCGGCGAGCCGGAACCCGACGGGCGCGCCGAAGTCGAACACGTACGCCACGAACCGGGTGAGGCCGAGTTTCCGCACGAAGCCCTCGGTGATGTCGGCGAGCCGGTCGAAGGAGTAGGTGAAGCCGGCCGGGGCCTCGGTGTGGCCGAAGCCGGGGTAGTCGGGCGCGATCAGCCGGTAGCGGGTCCCGAGCACGTCGATGAGCCTGCGGTACTGGTGCGAGGCCGACGGGAACCCGTGCAGGAGCAGCAGGACGGGCGCGTCGGCCCGCTCGGGCAGCGACTCCCGGAAGAAGACCCGGACGCCGTCGACGTCGAGATGCCGATGGAGGGTGCGGGCGAGCACGGGAATCGTCATACCTAATGCCTTTCAACGCCGATGATGCGTTAGTTATAGCGGGCAGCGCTCTAACGCGTCAACACGGCGATAAGGCATTAGAACGTGCGGAGGGACGCGAGCCCCTCCGCACGGGGGAGTGCTACGTCAGCGGCACCGCCCGGTCGAGGGCGGGCGGGGTCAGCGGCCCCTGCCGCAGGTAGGCCCGCATGGCGTCGTAGTCACGGTTGCCGCGCACCGCGTCGGTGTACCCGGCGAAGGCGCTGTAACCGTCGGCGCCCAGCAGCGTGTACGCCAGCGCGGCGAGCCGGTAGGTCCTGCCGGTGTCGAGCGGCTGCCCGTCGATGAGCACGTCGGCGGGGTTGATCCGGTCCCCGACCGGCCTGCCCGGCGAGTAGGAGAAGCGGACGTTCTTCGACACGGCCAGCGGCGCGAACTTCACGGTGCCGTCGGCCTGGGTCTGCCACTGCTGCTCCAGGGCCTGCTCCAGCTGCGAGCCCTTGACCGAGACGGTGAGCACCGGGTTGGCGTAGCCCCAGGCCGCCCACGACTCGCCCAGGAGCACCTGGCCGTCGCTGTCGGCGGGGTTCGGCCCCTTGGCGAACCTCAGGTCGCCGCGCAGCGAGTTCGAGCCCTTGACCGGGGCCACGGCGACCATGGCCAGATCAGCCTTGCCGCCCTCGGTCTGCTGGGAGTCGAAGTACGCCACGTCGGCCACGGTGTTGCCGAGCGTGCTCTGCCCCGTGGCGTCGCGGGTCCTGGTGATGTCGCCGGTGATGGTCCCGTACGGCTTGGCGTAGGTCTCCTTCTGCTTGGCGTTCCAGTGGTCGACCAGCTTCGTCATGACGGGGTCGGGGGTGACGTCGCGGGTCACCGGGTGGTTGACCGCGGTGGTCGCGGACCTGATGACGTCGCGGGTGCGGCGGTCGATCTTCAGGTTGATCTCGTTGATGAGGCGGCCGTGGTTGGCAGCCTCGACGACCGGGCGGGGGTCGCCCGCGGGGTCGGGGACCGAGCAGGTGAAGTACGCGTGCCAGTGGCCGGTGACGATGACGTCGATGTCGGGCGAGGCCTTCTTGGCGAAGTCCCAGATCGGCCCGTTCATCGGGTCGGCGCAGCCGTTGAAGTCGGCGCCGGCCGCGCCGCCCTCGTGCACGTTGGCGACGATGGCCCGCACGCCGCGCCGCTTGAGGATGGCGGCGTACTTGTCGGCCGTCTCCACCAGCGGCAGGTTGTCCAGCGACGGCTGGTAGGAGGTGGAGCCGTCCACCGTGGTGGGCGTGGTCAGGTTGATGAACCCGACGGGGATGCCCCGGAACTTCTTGATCACGTACGGTTCGAGCACCGGGCGGGTGTCGCCCTTCTCGGTGATGTTGGCCGTGGAGAAGGCGAAGTCGGCGCCGTGGAAGCGGCGGCCGTCGGAGTCGGTGAAGCAGCTGTCGACGTCGGCCTCGCCGAAGCACTGGCCCGCGCCCATGTGGTCGCGCAGGAACTCCAGGGACCGGTCCAGCTCGTGGTTGCCGACCGCGGTGAAGTCCAGCCCGATCTTGTTCAGGAACTCGATCGTGGGCTCGTCGGCGTGGAAGGACACCTCCGTGGGCCAGCCGCTGAAGTTGTCGCCGTTGGAGAACGTGACCGTGTTCGCGTGCCCTTCCCTCAGCTTGCTGAGGTGGGTCGCCAGGTACGGCGCGCCGCCCACCACCAGGGTGTTCCCCTGCGCATCCTTGATCGTGCCGTCGGCGGCGTTGTTCTGCGGGGTGATGTAGCCGTGGAAGTCGGCGATCGACAGCAGTTGCACGTCCACGGGCTTGGGCGCGGCCAGTGCCGGTGAGGCTGACGTGGCCAGAGTGACACCTAAGGCGACAACGATCCACTTACGGAGGGAATGCACGCATACTCCTAGATAGGGGGATGTAACGGGAGGAAAGGCTGGTAGATCGGCCTGTCCGGCCGGTGAACACGACCCCGGCGATCGGCTGCCGCCGCATGACAGCGAGGAGAATGATCCGGGGGCGAGGAGCCTGCGGCCGGACCCCCGCTCGCATTTATGATGGAGTCCACCATTAAGGTCCGTCAAGAAGGGTGATCCGTGACGCTTCCGGTGACCGGCGGCGACCTCCAGCGGCTGCGGCGCCACAACGCGCTCGCCGCGCTCTCCGCCCTGCGCTCCGCCGGGCCGCTGACGCTGACCCAGCTCGCCGAGCGCGCCGACCTGGCCAGAGCCACCGTCAAGGCGGCGGTCGACGACCTGACGGGGCTGGGCTGGGTCGCCGAGCTGGACCCCAGCGGCGGGGAGAAGGGCAGGCCCGCGCGCCGCTACCGCTTCCGCGCGGAGGCGGGCCGGGTGCTCGGGCTCGACATCGGGGCGCACAAGGTGCTCGCGGTCGTGGCCGACCTCGACGGCGCCGTCCTGCACACCACGCGCGAGCCGGTCACCCCCGAGCAGCCGCGCGCCGAGCGGCTGGCCGCCGTGGACCGCGTCGTCGACGCCTGCCTGACCGGCTCGGGCACCGCCGCCTCCGACGTCCGGATCGCGGTCGCGGGGAGCACGGGCCACGTCGACCTGGAGGGGCGCGTCGTCGCGTCGCGGGCCATCCGCGACTGGCCGGGCGTGCCGCTGGCCGAGCACCTGGGCGCGCGGCTGCGCTGCCCGGTCCTGGTCGACAACGACAGCCGGCTCGCCGCCCTGGCCGAGTGCCGCAGGGGCGTCGCCCGCGACGCGGGGAACCTGGTGTTCCTGCACGTCGGCCGCCGGGCCGGGGCCGCGATCGTGCTCGACGGGGTCCCGCTGCGCGGCACAGGCGGCGCGGCGGGGGAGATCGGCCTGCACCCGCTGTTCAACCTCGGCCACGTGGGCGACCTGCTGCACGCCTTCCCCGCCGTGGAGCCGGGCACGCCGCCCGACGCGGTCGCGGCGGCCGTGTTCGAGGCAGCCCGGGGCGGTGACGCCGCGGCGCGCGGCGCGGTCCTGCGGTACGTCAAGGTGCTCGCGCTGGCCACCGCCGCGATGGCCCTCACCGTCGACCCCGAGCTGGTGGTGCTCGGCGGCGGCTTCTCCCGCTCGGCCGACGTGCTGCTGGAGCCGCTGAGAGGCGAGCTGGAGACCATGTGCCTGCGCACCCCGCAGGTGCGGGCCTCCGTGCTCGGCGACGAGTGCGTGGCCGTGGGCGCGGTGTGCCAGGGCGTCGAGCACCTGTCCGCGATGCTGTTCGGCCCCGGGCGCGACGGCCCGCTGCCCGCCGCGTCACCCGCCCATTAATGACGCACTCCAGCGTATATCCGCTCACTAGACTGCCGCCGTGAACGACGACACCCTGCGGATCCGGCCGGGCGGGCCCGCCGACACCCCGGCCGTGCTCGCCATGATGGACGCGGCCGTGATCTGGATGAACGCGCGCGGCAACACCGAGCAGTGGGGCACCCAGCCCTACTCCCAGCGCCCCGGCGGCGCGGCGCGGATCGAGCAGCTCATGGCCGGCGGCGCTCCCCACATCGCCGAGCTCGGCGGCGAGCCCGTCGGCGCGATGGTGCTGGACTCCGGGCCGAGCGCCGAGATGCCCATCGCCCCGGCCGACGAGCCCGAGCTGTACGTCCGGCTGCTCGTCTCCGACCGGCGGCACGCGGGCCGGGGCATCGGCGCGACCCTGCTAGCCCTCGCCGTCGAGGAGACCCGGCGGGCCGGGGCGGAGCTGCTGCGTGTCGACTGCTGGGCGGGCGGCGGCGGTCAGCTGGTGGGCTACTACGTGCGCAACGGCTTCACGCCTGCCGAGCCCTTCCGGTACGAGGCGTGGCCGGGACAGGTGCTGGCCATGCGGGTGCCGCGCGCGAACCCGGGCGAACCGGCGGTCACCTGATCGCCCGGCCGGAGATCTGCTCCGCCCTGACCAGGATGAAGTGGTCGCGCTCGCCCGGCGCCCACGGCGTCAGCGGCAGCCTGGCCAGGTGCGCCACCTCCGACGCGTCGCGGGCGGCGCGCGCGTGCCCGACCGCGGTCACCGACCAGCCGGTCCGCAGGTCCGGGTCGAAGGCGTCGGCCTCGAAGGCGACCACCGAGTGCCGGGTGGCCGCCGCGAGCTTGGAGCCCGGCCCGGTGCGGATCACGATGCGCTCGCCGTCCAGGCAGAACGTGACCGGCTGCACGGCCGGCAGCGCCCGGTCGGTGAAGACGATCCGCCCGATCGGAGCGGAGCCCAGCAGGCGCAGGCATTCGGCGCGGGAGAGCACCCGCAGGCCGGATGAGTCGAGTCGCATGCCCCCAGCCTGGCCGGTGCGGCCGGGCGTCCGGCAGGGGCGAAAGTCCCGTCAATCCCGCCGATCAGCCCGCAGCCGGGCGGCCAGCACGGCGGCCTGGGTGCGGCGCTGCATGTTCAGCTTGGCCAGCAGGTTCGACACGTAGTTCTTGACCGTCTTCTCCGCCAGGAACAGGCGCTCGCCGATCTGCCGGTTCGTCAGGCCCTCGCCGATCAGTTCGAGGATGTGCCGTTCCTGCTCGGTCAGCGCGGCCAGCGGGTCGCGCCGGGCGGCCTGGTCGCGCAGCCGCTGGAGCATGGCGGCGGTGGTCTGCGGGTCCAGCAGCGACTGCCCGGAGGCGACGGTGCGCACCGCGCCGACCAGGTCGGAGCCGTGGATCTGCTTGAGCACGTAGCCGGCGGCCCCGGCCATGACGGCGTCGAACAGGGCGTCGTCGTCGGCGAACGAGGTCAGCATCAGGCAGGCGAGCCCGGGGAGCTTGGAGCGGACCTCGCGGCAGACGTCCACGCCGCTGCCGTCGGGCAGCCGCACGTCGAGCACCGCCACGTCGGGCTTGAGGGCCGGGATGCGGGCCACGGCCGACCCCGCCGTGCCGGCCTCGCCGATCACCTCGATGTCGTCCTCGCCGTCGAGCAGGGCGGCGACGCCGCGCCGTACCACTTCATGGTCGTCGACAAGGAACACGCGAATCATGCCTTGACGCTATCCGCACTCGGCTTTCCGGCAAAAGGGACCAAGGTCCTGAACGCGGCATCGCCGGGTGCCGGTGCGACACTGAGCGGTATGTCCGAAAGTGAGCACAGCCCGTTGCTGCCCCAGATGCGGCTGGACGAGTTGCTGGCCGAGCTGCAGACCCGGCTGAACGCCGTGCTGGCCACCCGGGACCGGGTGCACGCGCTGCTCGAGGCCGTGGTGTCCGTGGGCAGCGACCTGGACCTGGAGACGGTGCTGCGGCGGATCGTGGAGACCGCGACGAAGCTGGTGGACGCCGGTTACGGGGCGCTGGGCGTGGTCGGCGACGACAGCACGCTGGTGCAGTTCATCCCGGTCGGGCTGACCGAGGAGGAGATCGCCAGGATCGAGCACTGGCCGCACGGGCTCGGCCTGCTCGGGCTGCTGATCAAGGACGCGCGGCCGGTCCGGCTGGGGCGCATCTCCGACCATCCCGAGTCGTACGGGTTCCCGCCCGGCCATCCGCCGATGGGCACCTTCCTCGGGGTGCCGATCCGGGTGCGCGACGAGGTGTTCGGCAACCTCTACCTGACGGAGAAGCGCGGCGGCGGCGAGTTCGACGAGGAGGACGAGGCCGTCGTGATCGCGCTGGCCACGGCGGCGGGCGTCGCGGTGGAGAACGCCCGGCTGTACGAGGAGTCGCGGCGGCGCGAGACCTGGCTGCAGGCGTCGGCCGAGGTGACCACGAGCCTGCTGTCCGGCGCCGAGCCCCGGCAGGTGCTCACCACGGTGGCGGCGCGGGCCCGCGAGATGTGCGACGCCGACCTGGTCGAGGTGCTGCTGCCGGAGCCGTCGGGCGAGTCGCTGAGTGTGGCGGTCGCCGAGGGGGAGGGCGCGGCCGACGTGCGGGGCACCGCCTTCCCGGTGCCGGGCACGTCCGTCGGCGAGGTGTTCACCCGGGGCGAGCCGATGACCGACCAGGACCTGCACGGCGCGCCCGGCACCGGCTCGCCGTTGCGGCGGCTCGGCCTCGGTCCCGGCCTTATGGTGCCGCTGGGCACCGCGCCGAAGGTGCACGGCGTGCTCACGCTGGCCAAGCGGAGCGGGCGGCTGCCGTTCAGCGACGCCGACCGGCAGATGCTGCAGTCGTTCGCCGGGCAGGCGGCGATCGCGCTGGAGCTGGCCGAGGCCCGCCGCGACGCCGAGCGGCTCGGCCTGCTGGAGGACCGCGACCGGATCGCCAAGGACCTGCACGACCTGGTCATCCAGCGGCTGTTCGCGACCGCCATGACGTTGATGAGCACGGTCCGGCTGGTCGAGCGGCCGGAGGCGGGCAAGCGGCTGCAGCACGCCATCGACGAGCTGGACGAGACCATCCGGCAGATCCGCTCGTCCATCTTCGCCCTCCAGGGACCGCGCGAGGAGGCGGCGCCGAGCCTGCGCGGGCAGATCGTCGACCTGGTCGAGGGCGCGGGCGGGCATCTCGGCTTCATGCCGGGCCTCCGGATGGAGGGCCGGCTGGACACGCTCGTCCCCGACGCGGTCGCCGAGCACCTGCTGGCGGTGCTGCGCGAGGCGCTGTCGAACGTGGTGCGCCACTCCCGGGCCACCCGCGCGGACGTGCTGGTCGAGGTCGCCGGCTCGGCGCTCACGCTCGTGGTGAGCGACGACGGCGTCGGCGTGGGGGAGCGGGCCCGGCACAGCGGCCTGCGCAACATCGGCGAACGGGCGGCGCTGCTGGGCGGCGAGGCGGACGTGGAGTCGCCCGAGGGCGGCGGCACGCGGCTGCTCTGGCACGTGCCCCTCTGACGCGATCCGCGTGGGCCCATCGGGCCCGCACCTAGGGACTTTGGTCCCTGCCGGGACAGGCGTCCCCACCACGAGGCTGAACTCATCCGACGGTGAGGAAGACCTGTGACTGATATCGACGCCATCCCCGGCATGGGGCCGCTGCTCGCCGCCCGCGCCTTCTTCACCAGGTCGGAGGTGTCGGCGGACGGCCGCACCCTGCACCAGGTGGACCCGAGCGCCTGGGACCGCTTCTACCGGGACCGGTGGTCGCACGACAAGGTGGTGCGCTCCACCCACGGCGTGAACTGCACCGGCTCGTGCTCCTGGCAGGTGTTCGTCAAGGACGGCCTGATCACGTGGGAGCACCAGGCGACCGACTACCCGTCGGTGGGGCCGGAGTCGCCCGAGTACGAGCCGCGCGGCTGCCCCCGTGGCGCGTCCTTCTCCTGGTACACCTACTCGCCGTCGCGGGTGCGCTATCCGTACGTGCGCGGGGTGCTGCTGGAGATGTGGCGCGAGGCCCGCGCCCGGCTGGGTGACCCGGTGCTGGCGTGGGCGGAGCTGACCGGCGACCCGGAGCGGGCGCGGGCCTACAAGCGGGCGCGCGGCAAGGGCGGCATGGTCCGGGCGAGCTGGGACGAGGCCGTCGAGCTGATGGCCGCCGCGCACGTCCACACGATCAAGGAGTACGGGCCGGACCGGGTGGTGGGGTTCTCGCCGATCCCGGCGATGTCGATGGCCTCGTTCGCCGCGGGCACCCGGTTCCTGTCGATGATCGGCGGCACGCTGCTGTCCTTCTACGACTGGTACGCCGACCTGCCGATCGCCTCCCCGCAGGTGTGGGGCGACCAGACGGACGTGCCCGAGGCGGCGGACTGGTGGAACTCCCGCTACCTGATCATGTGGGGCTCCAACATCCCGGTCACCCGCACGCCCGACGCCCACTTCATGACCGAGGCGCGCTACCAGGGCACCAAGGTCGTCGCGGTCAGCCCCGACTACGCCGACAACGTCAAGTTCGCCGACGACTGGCTGGCCCCGCACCCGGGCACGGACGGGGCGCTGGCCATGGCGATGGGGCACGTGACGCTGACGGAGTTCTTCCGCGACCGCACGGTCCCGTACTTCACCGACTACGTCAGGAAATACACCGATCTGCCGTTCCTGGTGACGCTGGAGCCGCGCGGGGACGCGTACGTGCCCGGCGGGTTCCTGACCGCCGCCGACCTCGGCGAGGAGAGCGAGAACGCGCGGTTCAAGACCGTCCTGCTGGACGAGCCGACCGGCCGCCCGGTCGTGCCGAACGGCTCGCTCGGCTTCCGCTGGGGGCAGGAGGGCGAGGGCCGCTGGAACCTCGGCCTGGACGGCGTCACGCCGAAGCTGACACTGCTCGGCGCGCCGGACGCGGTCGCCGTCGACCTGCCGCGCTTCGACACCGGCGACACCGAGGGCGGCGCCGCGATGCGGCGCGGCGTCCCGGTCACCGAGGTCGGCGGCAGGCTCGTCACCACCGTGTTCGACCTGCTCATGGCCCAGTACGGAGTGGCCCGCGACCTGCCGGGCGAGTGGCCGGCGTCGTACGACGACGCCGCCCAGCCGTACACGCCCGCCTGGGCGGAGGAGATCACCTCCGTGCCCGCGGCGACGATCACCCGGATCGCCCGGGAGTTCGCCCGCAACGCCGAGCGCACCCGCGGCCGGTCGATGATCGCGATGGGGGCGGGCACCAACCACTGGTTCCACTCCGACCAGATCTACCGCTCCTTCCTCACGCTGGTGCTGCTGACCGGCTGCCAGGGCGTCAACGGCGGCGGCTGGGCGCACTACGTCGGCCAGGAGAAGGTCCGGCCGGTGACCGGCTTCCAGCATCTGGCGTTCGCCTTCGACTGGCAGCGGCCGACCCGGCACATGGCCGGCACCGCGTTCTGGTACCTGGCCACCGACCAGTGGCGCTACGAGCGGATCGGCGCGGACGAGCTCGCCAGCCCGCTCGGCCCCGGCAGGTTCGCGGGCAGGTCGTTCGCCGACTGCAACGCCCAGGCGGCGCGGCTCGGCTGGCTGCCCTCGCACCCGACGTTCGACCGCAACCCGCTCACCCTCGCCGACGAGGCCGCCGCCAAGGGCGTCCCGGCGGCCGAGCACGTCGTGGCCGAGCTGAAGTCCGGGCGGCTGCGCTTCGCCGCCGAGGACCCCGGCGACCCGGCCAACTTCCCGCGCGTGCTCACCGTGTGGCGGGCCAACCTGCTCGGCTCCTCGGGCAAGGGCAACGAGTACTTCCTGCGCCACCTGCTCGGCGCCGACGCCGAGACCCGCAACGAGGAGGGGCTGCGGCCCGCCGAGGTGACCTGGCGCGAGGAGGCCGCCGAGGGCAAGCTCGACCTGCTGACCACGATCGACTTCCGGATGACGTCCACGGCGCTGTTCGCCGACGTGGTGCTGCCCGCCGCGACCTGGTACGAGAAGCACGACCTGTCCTCGACCGACATGCACCCGTTCGTGCACGCGTTCAACCCGGCCATCGCGCCGCCGTGGCAGGCCCGCAGCGACTACGACGCCTTCCTCACGCTGGCCGACCGCTTCTCCGAGCTGGCCGCCGCCCACCTCGGGCGGCGCACCGACGTGCTGGCCGTGCCGCTCGCCCACGACACCCCGGACGAGCTGGCCCAGCCCGGCGGCCGGGCCCTCGACTGGAAGCACGGCGAGTGCGAGCCCGTCCCCGGCCGGACCATGCCGAAGATCGTGACGATCGAGCGCGACTACGCCGCCGTCGGCGAGCGGATGCGCGCCGTCGGCCCGCTCTTCGAGGAGCTGGGTCTGACGACCAAGGCCGTCACGTACGAGGTCGGCCCCGAGCTCGACCACCTGCGCGCCAAGAACGGCGTCACCCCCGGCGGCCGGATCTCCCTGGAGAGCGCCGACCGGATGTGCGAGGCGATCCTGGCGCTGTCCGGCACCACCAACGGCAGGCTGGCCACGCAGGGCTTCGAGACGCTGGAACGGCGCACCGGCACCCGGCTGGCCGACCTGGCCGCCGAGCACGAGGGCAAGCGGATCACGTTCGCCGACACCCAGACCCGGCCGCAGCCCGTCATCACCTCACCCGAGTGGTCGGGCTCGGAGACCGGCGGGCGCCGCTACTCCGCCTTCGTCATCAACGTCGAACGCGACAAACCGTGGCACACGCTGACCGGCCGCCAGCACTTCTTCCTCGACCACGAGTGGATCGCCGAGCTGGGCGAGCAGCTTCCCGCCTACCGGCCGCCGCTCAACATGCGCCGCCACTTCGGCGAGCAGGGCGACGGGGACGCGGCCGAGGTCACGGTCCGCTATCTCACCCCGCACTCCAAGTGGTCGATCCACTCCGAGTATCAGGACAACGCCTACATGCTGGCGCTGTCACGCGGCGGGCCGACGATCTGGATGAGCGACGCCGACGCGGCGAAGATCGGGGTCGCCGACAACGACTGGATCGAGGCGTACAACCGCAACGGCGTCGTGGTCGCCCGCGCGGTCGTCTCGCACCGGATGCCGGCGGGGACCGTGTACATGTACCACGCCAAGGACCGCAACGTGAACGTGCCGCTGACGGAGAGGTCCGGCAGGCGCGGCGGCGTGCACAACTCGCTCACCCGCCTGCTGCTCAAGCCCAGCCACCTCATCGGCGGCTACGCCCAGTTCACCTACGGCTTCAACTACTACGGCCCGACCGGCAACCAGCGTGACGAGATCACGGTGATCCGCCGGCGCGGCCAGGAGGTGACGTACTGATGCGCGTGCTCGCCCAGGTCGCCATGGTGATGAACCTGGACAAGTGCATCGGCTGCCACACCTGCTCGGTCACCTGCAAGCAGACCTGGACCAACCGGGACGGCGTCGAGTACGTGTGGTTCAACAACGTCGAGACCAAGCCCGGCGTCGGCTACCCCAAGCGCTACGAGGACCAGGAACGCTGGCGCGGCGGCTGGCAGCTCGACCGGCGCGGCCGGCTCAAACTCCGGGCCGGCGGCCGGGCCAGGCGGCTGCTCAACCTGTTCGCCAACCCCGACCTGCCGCAGCTCGACGACTACTACGAGCCGGCGACCTACGACTACGACACGCTGATCAACGCGCCCGCCGGCCCGCACACCCCGGTCATCCGCCCCAAGTCGGCCATCACCGGCGACGACCTGACCATCACCTGGGGCGCGAACTGGGAGGACGACCTCGGCGGCGCCCCCGAGCACGCCCACGGCGACCCCAACCTGGCCGCGATGGCGGAGAAGGTGCGCCTGGAGTTCGACCGGACGTTCATGTTCCACCTGCCGCGCATCTGCGAGCACTGCCTCAACCCCGCCTGCGTCGCCGCCTGCCCGTCGGGCGCCATGTACAAGCGCGAGGAGGACGGCATCGTCCTGGTCGACCAGGACCGCTGCCGAGGCTGGCGCATGTGCGTCTCGTCGTGCCCGTACAAGAAGGTGTACGTCAACCACCGGACCGGCAAGGCCGAGAAGTGCACGTTCTGCTTCCCGAGGATCGAGGCCGGGCAGCCGACCGTCTGCGCCGAGACGTGCGTGGGCCGGCTGCGCTACATCGGCCTCGTCCTGTACGACGCCGACGCCGTGCTGGACGCGGCCCGGGTCGCCGACCCGCGCGACCTGCTGGAGGCGCAGCGGAAGGTGTTCCTGGACCCGGACGACCCCGCCGTGGCCGAGGCCGCCCGCGCCTCCGGCATCAGCGACGACTGGATCGAGGCGGCGCGGCGGTCGCCGATCTACCGGCTGGCCATGCGCTACCGGGTGGCGCTGCCGCTGCACCCGGAGTACCGGACGCTGCCCATGGTCTGGTACATCCCGCCGCTGTCGCCGGTGCTCGACGCGGTCACCGGGGCGGGCGCCGACGCCGACGACCCCGACAACGTCTTCCACGCCATCACCGAGCTGCGCATCCCGCTGGACTACCTGGCGAGCCTGTTCTCCGCCGGGGACACCGAGGTGGTGGCCGGGGTGCTGATGAAGCTGTCGGCGATGCGCGCCCACATGCGGGCCCGGACCCTCGACGGCGCCGTCTCCGGCGACCTGCTGGAGTCCGTCGGCATGCCGGCGGCCGACCTGGAGGAGATGTACCGGCTGCTGGCCATCGCCAAGTACGAGGAGCGCTACGTCGTGCCCGCCGCGCACCGCGAGGACGCCGCCGCGCTGTCCGCCCAGGCCGGCGGATGCAGCCTGGACGGCGACGGCGGGCCCGGCATGAGCGAGTTCCACCCCGCCGCCCTCACCGGCCGCCGCACCGACGGCCGGACGGGCCTGAAGCTCTTCGTGGGCAAGGGAGGCACGCCGTGAAGCTCCTGACCAGGCGCGCCGCCCGCGCCGAGGACGCGCCCGGCCGGGCGACCCTGTTCCGGCTGGTCTCCCTGCTGCTGCAGTATCCCGACGCCGGGCTGCTCGCCGCCCGCCCCGGGCTCGGCCGCGCCGCCGCGACGCTGCCCGCCTCGCCCGCCCGCGACGCGCTGGAGCGGTTCCTGCGCTGGTTCGCCGACGCGGAGCCGATGCCGCTGGCCCGCGCCTACGTCGAGACGTTCGACCTGCGCCGCCGCTCCAGCCTCTACCTCACCTACTACCTGCACGGCGACACCCGCCGCCGCGGCATGGCCCTGCTCACGCTGAAGCAGCGCTACCGGGTGGCCGGGCTCACCCCGCCCGACGGCGAGCTGCCCGACTTCCTGCCCGTGGTGTGCGAGTTCGCCGCCCTGGCCGGGCCCGCCGCCGGCGAGGCGCCGCTGCGCCAGCACCGCAAGGGCCTGGAGCTCATCCGCACCGCCCTGCACGACAGCGGGTCCCCGTACGCGCTCGTCCTCGACGCGCTCTGCGCGGAGCTGCCCGGACTGTCGGCGGCCGAGCAGGCCGCCGTCGCCGACCTCGCGCTCGCCGGGCCGCCCGCCGAGGAGGTCGGGCTGGCGCCGTTCGGGCCGGCCGTGAACGAAATGGAGGCGCGGCCATGAGCGTCGCCCTGTGGGTCGTCGTCCCGTACATCGCCCTGACGGTCTTCGTCGTCGGGCACGTGTGGCGCTGGCGCGTCGACCAGTTCGGCTGGACCACCCGCACCACCCAGGTGCTGGAGAGCCGGCTGCTGCGGCTCGGCTCGCCGCTGTTCCACCTCGGCGTGCTCGCCGCGATCGGCGGCCACGCCCTGGGCCTGCTGGTGCCCAAGAGCTGGACCGAGGCCGCCGGCGTGTCCGAGCACGTCTACCACCTGGTGTCGGTGACCGCCGGGACCGTCGCCGGGGTGATGGTGGTGGCCGGGCTGGCGCTGCTGCTGGCCCGCCGCCTCACCAGCCCGCGCGTCCGCCGCACCACCACCCGCACGGACAAGGCGCTGTTCGCCGTCATGGCGGTGGTGATCCTGCTCGGCATGGCCGGGACCGTGGGCGAGAACCTGATCGGCGGCGGCTACGACTACCGGGCGACGATCGCCGTCTGGTTCCGCGGCGTGCTGACCCTGCGCCCCGACCCGTCGCTGATGACGGGCGTGCCGCTGATCTTCCAGCTGCACGCGCTGTCGGCGTGGGTGTTCCTGGCGATGTGGCCGTTCACCCGGCTCGTCCACGTGTGGTCGGCGCCGGTCGCCTACCTGTGGCGGCCCTACGTCGTCTACCGCCGCCGCACCGCGCGCCCCGGGAGCACCCGGTGACCGGCCGCCCGTTCGCCACCCCCGGCGGCCCGGGCGCGCTCGTCCCCGCCCCGGCGGTCCCGCTCCTGATCCAGGGCGGCATGGGCGTGGGGGTGTCCGGGTGGCGGCTGGCCCGCGCCGTGGCCGCCACCGGGCAGCTCGGCGTCGTGTCCGGCACCGCGCTGGACGCCACCCTGGCGCGGCGGCTGCAGCGCGGCGACCCCGGCGGGCACCTGCGCCGGGCGCTGGCCCGCTTCCCGGCGCCCGAGGTCGCCGAGCGGGTGCTCGGCCGCTACTTCGTGCCCGGCGGGGCCGATCCCGGGCTGCCGTACCGGCCGGTGCCCCGGCTCGGGCTGCGGCCCAGCCGCGCCCGCGACGAGCTGGCCGTGGTCGCGAACTTCGCCGAGGTGTTCCTCGCCAAGGAGGGCCATGACGGCCCGGTCGGGATCAACTACCTGGAGAAGATCCAGATGGCCACGCCCGCCGCCGTCTACGGGGCGATGCTGGCCGGCGTCGACTACGTGCTCGTGGGCGCCGGCATCCCGGCGGAGATCCCGAGGCTGCTCGACGACCTGGCCGCGCACCGGCCCGCCCGCGTCGCCGTCACCGTGGCGGGCGGCGACGACACCGGCCACCACGCCGAGCTGGACCCGGGCGCGCTCCTCGGCCTCACCCGGCCGCTCGCCCGGCCCCGGCTGCTGGCCATCGTGTCCTCGCACGTCCTGGCCCTCTACCTGGCGCGCACCCCGGCCACCCGGCCGGACGGCTTCGTCCTGGAGACGCCCGTCGCCGGCGGCCACAGCGCGCCGCCGCGCGGCCGGATGCGGCTCGACGCCGACGGCCAGCCCGTCTACGGGCCGCGCGACGAGCCCGACCCCGCGAAGATGGCGGCGCTCGGGCTGCCGTTCTGGCTGGCCGGAGGCTACGGCACGCCCGGCGGCCTGGCGCGGGCGCGGGCGGCCGGGGCCGCCGGCATCCAGGTCGGCTCGGCGTTCGCGCTGTGCCGCGAGTCCGGCCTCGACCCCGGGCTGCGGCGGCGGCTGCTGCGGCAGGCCGCCGACGGCACGCTGGAGGTCCGCAACGACCCGCGCGCCTCGCCGACCGGCTTCCCGTTCAAGATCGCCGACCTGCCGGGCACGCTGTCGGACGCCACCGTGTACGCCGACCGGCCCCGCCTGTGCGACCTGGGCTACCTGCGCACCCCGTACGTGAGACCGGGCGGCGGGATCGGCTACCGCTGCGCGGCCGAACCGGTCGACGCCTACGAGCGCAAGGGCAGGCCCGCCGAGGAGGCCGACGGCCGCCGGTGCCTGTGCAACGCGCTGCTCGCCGCCGTCGGCCTCGGCCAGCACCGGGCCGACGGCTACCGCGAGCCCGCCCTGCTCACGCTCGGCCAGGACGCCGGCTTCCTCACCGGGCTGCCCGAGGACCACTCCGCCGCCGACGTCGTGGACCGCATCCTGCGCGAGGTGACCCGGTGACCAGGCAGGAGATCCCCGTCGAGGTGCGCGTCCGGCCGGGCCCGGCGCGCCCGCGCGCGTCGTGGCACCTGCGGGCGAACGCCATCGTCGTCGGCTGGCTCGGCCTGACCCTCGCCGCGGCGCTCGCGGGCGACGCGCTGCCGGCGCCGCGCTGGCTGCTCGTCCACGTGTTCCTGCTCGGCGCGGTCTCGACCGCGATCCTCATCTGGAGCGAGCACTTCGCCGTCGCGCTGCTGCGCACCCGCGCGCCCGCCCGGCACGGCAGCCTGGCGCGGCTGGCCCTGCTCAACGCCGCGACGGCGGCGATCCTGTACGGGGTCGGTGCCGGGCCGTGGCAGCCCGCCGTCGCCGGGGCGGCCGTGGTGGTGGCCGTGGTGCTGTGGCACGCGTACGTGCTGGTCACGCTGCTGCGCCGGGCGCTGCCTGGCAGGTTCGGGCACGTCATCGGCTGGTACGTGAGCGCGGCCGTGGCGCTGGCGGCCGGAGGCGCGCTGGGCGGGCTGCTGGCCGCGCAGCCCGGCGGCGGCGTGACGCACGAGCGGCTCCAGGCTGCGCACGCCGAGGCGAACGTGCTCGGCTGGGTGGGCCTGACCGTGCTGGGCACGCTGTTCACGCTGTGGCCGACCGTGCTGCGCACCCGCATGCCGGACGGCACCCGCCGCGCCTCCCGGATCGGGCTGTGGCTGGCCGCGCCGGGTCTGGCCGCCGCCGTCGGCGCGCTCGCGGCGGGCTGGCGGTGGGCGGCCACCGCGGGACTGGTCCTGTACGCGGCCGGGGCGCTGACGGCGCTGGCCCCGCTCGTCCCGGCGGTACGCGCGCGGCGCCCGCACACCGGGGCGGCCTGGACGCTGGGGGCCGGTGTGGTGTGGTTCGAGGTGGCGCTGGCGGCGAACCTGGTCGTCGTGGCCACCCGGCCGGCCGGGCAGGTGGCCGCCGCGCTGGAGCCGCTGCTGCCGCTGGTGCTCGCCGGGTTCGTCGCCCAGGTGCTGCTCGGCTCGCTGCTGCACCTGCTGCCCGCCGTGCTCGGCGGCGGCCCGGTCCGGTTCAAGGAGAACGCCGCCCTGCTGGAGCGCGGCTGGAAGGCGCGGCTGGCGGCGCTCAACCTGGGCGTGCCGCTGCTCGCGCTGCCGGTGCCTGAGCCGCTGCGGCTGGTGGGCTGGGCGCTGGTGCTGGCCGCCGTCGCCGCGTTCGTGCTGCTGGCCGTGCTCGCGCTGGTCCGGTCCCGTACCGGGGCGGACGCGGACGGGACGCGGGCCGGGCGCGCGTCCACGTGGCCCGCGGTGGCCGGGGTGGCGGCCGGATGCCTGCTGACGGCGGGCGCGGTCGTCGTGTCGATGACCGGCACGGGCGGCCCGCCGGTGACCGTCACCGCCACCGGGGCCCGCACCGTGGAGGTGACGCTGTCCGGCATGAGGGTCCGGCCCGCCGTGATCGAGGCCCCCGCAGGCACCGTGCTGACGCTGCGGGTCACCAACGCCGACGCCCAGCGGCACGACCTGCGGCTGGCCACCGGCGAGCGCACCCCGCTGCTGGGAGCGGGGGAACGCGCCACGCTGACGCTGGCCCCGCTCGCCGCGCCGGTGGACGGCTGGTGCACGGTCGCCGGGCACCGCGCCGCCGGCATGACCATGCGCATCGTCCCCTCGGGCGCCCGCACCGAGGCCCGGTCCGAGGCCCGGTCCGACGTCCAGTCCGACGCCGGGGCCGCCACCGGGCACGACGGGCACGCCACGGCGGGCGGCCTCGACCTGGGCGCCCCCATGTCGCCGGGCTGGAGCCCGTACGACGCGGCGCTCGACCCCGCGCCGGGCGGCACCGAGCACGCCGTCGAGATCCGCGTGGACGACACCGTCGTGCGGGAGGTCGCGCCCGGCGTGCGGCAGCGGGTGTGGACGTTCGACGGCACCGTGCCCGGCCCGGTGCTGCGCGGCAAGGTCGGCGACGTCTTCACCGTGACGTTCGTCAACGGCGGCACCACCGGCCACGGCATCGACTTCCACGCCGGGGCCAACGCGCCCGACGGCGTCATGCGCACCATCGAGCCGGGGGAGCGGCTCACGTACCGCTTCCGGGCCGGGTTCGCCGGGGCCTGGCTCTACCACTGCTCCACCATGCCGATGAGCCAGCACATCGCCAACGGCATGTTCGGCGCGGTGATCATCGACCCTCCCGGCCTGCCCGCCGTGGACCGGGAGTACCTTCTGGTACAGAGCGAGCTCCACCTCGGCGAGCCGGGCGGCGACGCGCAGGTGGCCAAGATCCGCGAGGGCCGGCCGGACGGCTGGATGTTCAACGGCACCGCCGCCGGCTACGACCACGCGCCGCTGACCGCCAGGGCCGGCGAGCGGGTGCGGATCTGGGCCGTGGCCGCCGGTCCGAGCTCGGGCACGGCCCTGCACGTGGTCGGGGCGCCGTTCGACACGGTCTACAAGGAAGGGGCGTACCAGGTGCGCACGAACGATCCGGGCGCCGCCCAGGTGCTGGACCTGGCCCCGGCCCAGGGCGGCTTCGCCGAGCTGGTCTTCCCCGAGCCGGGCACGTATCCGGTGGTCGACCACACGATGCGGCACGCCGAGGCGGGCGCGCACGGCCTGTTCCGGGTGGGCGCCCGATGACGTGGTGGGCGGTGGTCCGGTTCCTGCACGTGCTGGCGGCGGCGCTGTGGGTCGGCGGGCAGCTCACGGTCTCGCTGGTGGTGCTGCCGCTGGCCCGGCGGCAGCTCGACGACCGGCTGCGGGCCCAGATGCTGACCGCGGTCGGCCGCCGGTTCGGGGTGATCACCGCCGCGGTGTTCCTGCCCGTGCAGCTCGCCACGGGCGTGGCGATCGCCTGGCACAAGGGCGTCACCTGGGACTCGCTGGCCGAGCCCGGCTACGGGCGGATCCTGGCGGCCAAGCTGCTGCTCTTCTGCGCGGTCATGGTGGCCGCCGCGCTGCACGGCTGGGCCAGCGGCGCCGGCCGCCGCGCCCTGGCCCGGGCGCTGGCGATCTCGTCGCTGATCGGGTCGATCGGCGTCATCCTGCTGGCCACCGCCCTGCCCGTGACCTGAGCCGGCGCGGGCCCGCGCGGCGTCAGTGCGCCCCGGCCCCGCGCAGCAGGGCGGCCACCTCGGTCTGCTGCTTGGCGACGGCGTGGGCGAGCGGGGTGACGCCGTCGCGGTCGGCCAGGTCGACGTCGGCGCCGGCCGCGATGAGCAGGCGGACGATCTCCTGGTGGGCGGGGCCGCCGTCGCCCAGGATGACGGCCTCCAGGAGCCCGGTCCAGCCGAGGTCGTTGACGTGGTTCACGTCGATGCCGGTCTTGAGCACCTCGCGCACGTAGTCGACGTGGCCGCGCTCGCAGGCGGGGATGAGGGAGACGCCGCCGTAGCGGTTGCGGATCGTCAGGTCGGGGCCGGCCGGGAGGAGCGCCCGCAGCATCTCGACGCTCCCGGTCACGCCGGTGACCAGCCACGGGGTGTCCTGCCTGGCGTCCTGCGCGTCGGGGTCGGCCCCGGCCGCGACGAGCACCTTGGCGGCCTCGACGTGGTCGGCCGCGGCGGCCAGCAGCAGCGCGGTGCGGCGCTGCCCGTCACGGGACTCGACGTCGGCCCCGGACGCCAGCGCGTCGCGCACCGCGGCGGCGTCACCGCGCGCGGCGGCGGCCCGTAGTTCCTCGTTGAGCACGTTGTCTCCTTTCACACCGTCTCGCGTCCGGGAACCGCAGGCCGCGAGCAGCAGCCCGATCCCGCAGGCCAGAATCGTCCGGCGCCTCATCCCATCATCCTGCACGTCGGAGGGCGGTTCAGCCGAGCTGCCCGGCGACCGCCTTGGCGCCGGCGAGGGCGATGGCCTCGTCGATCTCGCCGCTGGGGGCGCCGCCGACGCCGATGCCCGCGACGGGGGCGCCGCCGGAGGCCACGGGAACGCCGCCGCCCAGGAACAGGGTGCCCGGGATGTCGGCGATGTTCGGGCCGGAGCCGGTCAGGCCCTTGGCGAGCTCGCTGGTCGCCCGGCCGAAGGACACGGCGGTGAACGCCTTGCGCCGGGCCGACTCCTCGGTCTGCGGGCCCGCGCCGTCGCCCTTGAGCACCAGCCGGGTCGCGCCGGACCGGTCGACGATCACCACCGTGACGCGCTGCTTCAGCTTGGCGGCCTCCTTCAGCGCGGCGTCGGCGACCTTGAGCGCGGCGCCGGCCGACAGCGTGCCCGTCTGGACGACGGCGGGGGCGGGCGCGGCGGCCTGGACGGGGGAGGGGGCGGCGGTCAGGAGCGCGAGCCCCGTGACGGCGCCGGCGATCAGGCGGGTGCGGAACGATCCGGTCATCATGTCTCCCAAGGTCAGCGGGTGAAGCTTGCGGTCCCAGCCTGCCGCCGGGCGGGCCCGCCGCCATCGCGAGGACGGACGATCCCCGCGCGCCGATCGGCCGGGCCGCCGGTCAACCGATCGGTTGATCCGCCCTCCGACCACAGGGGATAACGTCGGAAGATGAGCGGACGGGGAGGGGTGATGAGGGAGCGCACGTGGCTCAACTGGGCCATGCACGTGGGGTTCTACCTGCTGCTCGTGGCCTCCGCGCTGCGGCTGGTGTCGCGGCACGGGCTGGTCGCGCAGACCGTCGCCGCCCTGGTCGTCTGCGCCGTCCTCGCGGTGGCGTACGCGGTGGGGATCGTGTTCTGGGGCCGGCTCGGGCGCGGCCGGCTGGTGTGGCTCGGCTGCGTGGCCGTGATCTGGCTGGCGCTGGTGGTGCTCGCGCCGTCGTTCAGCTGGTGCGCGGTCCCGCTGCTGTTCGTGTGCCTGCGGCTGCTGAGCGCGCGCGGGTTCGCCGTGGCCGCCGCGACGCTCACGCTGATCGTCATCGCGGCCCAGCTCAAGATCGCCCGGGAGATCGACCCCAGCCTCATCCTCGCGCCGATCGGCATCGCCACCATGACCGCGGTGATCTTCTGGGAGCTCCAGCGGGAGAGCGCCGCCCGGCAGCTCCTCATCGACGACCTGATCCGCACGCGCGGCACGCTGGCCGACTCGCGGCACCGCACGGGCGTCCTGGAGGAGCGCGAGCGCCTGGCCAGGGAGATCCACGACACGCTCGCCCAGGGGCTGACCAGCATGGGCCTGCTGCTGCAGGCCGCCGACCGGATGTGGACGGCCGACCCCGCCCAGGCCCGCGCCCACGTCCGGCGGGCCGCCGCTGCCGCCGAGCAGAACCTCGACGAGGCCCGCCGGTTCGTCCGCGACCTCCAGCCGCCGGGCCTGGTCGACGTGACGCTGCCCGAGGCGCTGGCCCGCCTCGGCGAGAGCGAGGCGGGCGCGGCCCGGGTCCGCTTCCGGCTGGAGGGCGAGCCGTACCCGCTGGAGCCCGACGTGCAGGCGGCGCTGCTGCGGGTCGCCCAGGGCGCGCTGGCCAACGTCCGCGACCACTCCGGCGCCCGCACCGCCACCGTGACCCTGTCCTACCTCGACGGCGAGGTGACGCTGGACGTCTTCGACGACGGGACCGGGTTCGCCGAGCCGGTCCCGGCCCCCGGCCGGGGCTTCGGGCTGCGGGCGATGCGCGACCGGCTGGCGGAGGTGGGCGGCGTGCTGACCGTCGAGAGCGCGCCCGGCGAGGGGACGGCGGTCGCCGCCCGGGTGCCCGGCAGGATCGGGGAGCGATGAGGCTGTTCCTGGTGGACGACCATCCCGTGGTGCGGGCGGGGCTGGTGGCGCTGCTGTCCGGCGAGGACGACATGGAGATCGTCGGCGAGGCCGAGGGCGGGGCCGAGGCGCTGCGCGGCATCGCCGCCGCGCGGCCGGACGTCGTGCTCATGGACCTGCAGCTCGGCGACGGCCTCGACGGCGTCGAGGTCACCCGGCGCGTCCGCGAGCTGTCCCCGCCGCCGCAGGTCCTGGTCCTGACCACGTACGAGACCGACGCCGACATCATGCGGGCCGTCGACGCCGGGGCCACCGGCTACCTGCTCAAGGCCTGCCCGCCGGAGGAGCTGTTCCAGGGCATCCGGGCCGCGGCGCGCGGCGAGACGGTGCTGTCGGCCAAGGTGGCGACGCGGATGCTGCGGCGGATGCGCGAGCCCGCGCCCGCGCTCAGCGGCCGTGAGGTGGAGATCCTGGAGCTGCTGGCCAGCGGCGCGGGCAACCGGGAGATCGCCAGGCGGCTGTTCATCACCGAGGCGACGGTCAAGACCCACCTGGTGCACATCTACGGCAAGCTCGGCGTCGACACGCGCACGGCCGCCGTCACGGCCGCCGTCGAGCGGCGTCTCATCCGACTCCCGTGACGGCCAGGCCCGCGCCGTGGAAGGGCGGGTAGCTGTCGGCGCTCGTGCGCTCGGCCGCGACGATGTAGCGGGCCAGGGCGTCGCGCGACTGGGCGAGGCGGTCCATCTGGTCCTCCAGCCGCCGCATCCGCGCCCGCATGGCGTCCAGCAGCTCGGGACAGCCCAGCAGCTCAGGCTCCTCCCCGGCCGCGCACGGCAGCAGGTAGGCGATGTCCTCCGACGACAGCCCGGCCCCGAGCAGGTGGCGGATCTGCTTCACCCGCAGCACGGCGTCCTCGTCGTACTCGCGGTAGCCGTTGGACCCGCGCTCGGCCTCCAGCAGTCCCTGGGACTCGTAGTAGCGCAGCTGGTGGGCGTTGACGCCCGTCCGGCGACTCAGTTCCCCGATCCGCATCGCACCCTCACTTGACCTTCATACCGGTATCAACGTTGACGATGCTGGCATGAACAACGAAACCACCTCTTCCGTTACCGTTCTCGGGCTCGGGCTGATGGGCCGGGCGCTGGCCGGGGCGTTCCTCAGGGCCGGGCACCCCACCACCGTGTGGAACCGCACGGCGGCCAAGGCCGGCGACCTGGTCGCCGAGGGGGCGCGACCGGCCCCCACCGCCGCCGACGCGATCAAGGCGAGCCCGCTGACGATCATCTGTCTCACCGACTACCAGGCCGTGCGCGAGCTGCTGGCCACGGCCGACCTGGACGGCGCCACGCTGGTCAACCTGACGTCGGGCGACTCGGCCCAGGCCAGGGAGACCGCCCGGTGGGCCGGGGAGCGCGGCGCCCGCTACCTCGACGGCGCCGTCATGGCCATCCCGCCGTCCATCGGGACCGCCGGGGCGGTGATCCTGCACAGCGGGCCGCACCAGGACTTCGAGACGCACCGGCCGGTCCTCGAAGCGCTCGGCACCCTCACCTACCTGGGTGAGGACCACGGGCTGGCCTCGCTGTACGACGTGGCCGGGCTGGCCATGATGTGGAGCGTGCTGAACGGCTGGCTCCAGGGCGTGGCGCTGCTCAGGACGGCGGGCGTGGACGCCGCGACGTTCACGCCGTTCACGCGGATGATCGCCGAGGAGGTGGCCGGCTGGCTGCCCGGATACGCCGAGCAGGTCGACGCGGGCTCCTACCCGGCCGACGTGTCGGCCCTGGAGACCGACGTGCGGGCGATGGCGCACCTGGTCGAGGAGAGCGAGGCGGTCGGGGTCAACGCCGAGCTGCCCAAGCTCATCAAGGCGCTGGCCGACCGCGCGATCGCCGCCGGACGCGGCGGGGAGCAGTATCCAGTGCTGATCGAGGAGTTCGTCAAGCCCGGCGCCTGACCAGGGGCGTCAGCGGCGGGCGTGGCGGATCCGGCGGCCGCGGCGATCTCGGCCGTGGCGCCCGGGTCCTCCTCCGGGAGCGTGGCCGGCGCCGCCCGGAGCTCGCCGCGCGTCCCGGCGGTGAGCAGCCGGTGCAGGAGCCCGTCCATCTCCTCGTGCGTGACGTGGCCGTCGGCGTACGCGTCCCGCAGGCGCCGGACGGCCGCGTCACGGTCCTTCTCGGTGACCATGATCTCCTCCATGAGGCGTTCAGCGTCCTTTGCGCGCGTAGGCGCGCAGCGACAGCGGGACGAAGATCACCAGCAGCGCGGCCGACCAGAGCAGGACGGCGGCTACCGGATGCGTGAGCGGCCAGGCCGCGTCCCCGGGCAGGGCTCCCGGGCTGCCGGACAGCCGTCGGACGGCGGCGGTGAGCGCGCTCACCGGGTTCCACTCGGCGACGAACCGCAGCCAGGCGGGCATGCCGTCCGTCGGGACGAACGCGTTCGACAGCATCGTGAACGGCAGGCCCAGCGGCACCATCGCCTCGGCGACCTGCTCGTCCTTCACCGCCAGGCCCAGGTAGACGCCCACCCAGCCCAGCGCGTAGCGCAGCAGCACGATCAGCGCGAACGCCTCGGCGGCGGGGAGCAGGCCCTGCTGCGGCCGCCAGCCCACCAGCAGGCCCGTGACCACCATGACGCCCAGCAGCGGCACGCCGATCAGGGAGTCGGCCCCGCTGTGGCCGAACGGCACCGCCAGTCGGGCCATCGGCATGGAGCGGAAGCGGTCCATCACGCCCCGGGAGGCGTCGGCGGCCATCCGCCCCATGACCCCCTGCACGGCGGTGAAGGTCACCATCGCGAACAGGCCCGGCATGAGGTACGCGCGGTAGTCGCCGCCGCCCGGCACCTGGATGGCGCTGCCGAAGACGTAGCCGAACAGCAGCACCATGACGACCGGGAAGAGCAGCGCGGCGACGATCTGCCCGGGTTCCTGCCGTAACCGGCTCAGCTCGCGGCCGGCCAGGGTGAGGCCGTCGGTGAGCGTCCAGCGCAGGCGGCCCAGCGGCACGGGGATCACGGTCATCGGACGGGCTCCTTGCGGTCGGTGAGGCGCAGGAACACCTCGTCGAGGGTGGGGCGGCGCAGGCTCACGTCGGCGACGGCGACCCCGGCGCGGTCGAGGTCGCGCACGATGTCGGCGAGCCGGAGGCCGGTGGCGGGCAGGGCGACGCTGAGCCGGTCGGCGTCGGCCGTCGCGGGCTCGGCGCCGGCCAGGGCGTTCAGCACGGCCGCCGCCGCGGGCCGCGTGGCGGGGTCTTCGAGGACGACGTCGAGGCGGTCCCCGATCGTGGCCTTCAGCTCGTCCGGGGCGCCGGTGGCGATCACTTTCCCCTGGTCGACGACGGCGATGTCGTCGGCCAGCCGGTCGGCCTCGTCCAGGTACTGGGTGGTGAGCAGCACCGTGGTGCCGTCGGCCACCAGTTCGCGGACGCTGTCCCAGATCTCGCCGCGGCTGCGCGGGTCCAGGCCGGTGGTCGGCTCGTCCAGGAAGAGCACCTCGGGGCGGAGGATGAGGCAGGTGATCAGGTCGAGGCGGCGCCGCATGCCGCCGGAGTAGCCGCCGACCGGCCGGTCCGCGGCTTCCGTCAGGCCGAAGCGCTCCAGCAGCTCGTCGGCCCGGCGGTGCGCCTGACGCCGTGGCAGGTGGTAGAGCCGCCCGAACATGCGCAGGTTGCCCCGGCCGGTGAGCTTCTCGTCCACGGCGGCGTACTGGCCCGCGAGCCCGATCCGCTCGCGCACCTGGGCGGCCTCGCGGACGACGTCGTGCCCGGCGATGCGGGCGTGCCCGGCGTCGGGGGCGGACAGGGTCGCCAGGATGCGCACCGCCGTGGTCTTCCCGGCGCCGTTGGGCCCCAGCAGGCCGCAGACCGTTCCTCTCGGGACGCTCAGGTCCAGGCCCCGCAGGGCGTGGGTGTCGCCGAAGGACTTGCGCAGCCCTTCGGCGACCACGATGGGATCAGACACGGACACCTCCACTGGGTACGTTGTACGCGGTTATGTCGGCCAGGCTAAGCCACTGGGTACTATGTACGCAACAAGGAGGTGTGACGGTGGCGGACGCCGAGTACGTGAACATCTGGATGCGGCCCGAGCGCCCCGCCCGGGGGCCGAAGCCGGCCTACAGCCGCGCCCAGATCACCGAGGCGGCCGTCCGCATCGCCGACGCCGAAGGGCTGGAGGCCGCCACCATGCGGCGGATCGCCGCCGAGATCGGCGCCGGGGCGATGTCCCTCTACCGCTACGTCCCCAGCCGCGACAACCTGATCGAGCTCATGGCCGACCGGCTGATGGGCGAGATCGACGTCACCGGCCTGCCCTCCGGCGACTGGCGGGCCGACCTGACCCGCTACGCCGACGAGCTGCGGGCCATGTGGCTGCGCCACCCGTGGATCGCCGCCGTGCAGCGGTCGCTGCCCAGCTTCGGGCCCAACCAGCTGCTCCTGATCGAACGGCTGATGGGGGTGCTCGACCCCTTCGTCCCCATCGACGAGAACCTCAGCCTCGTGGGCCTCCTCAACAGCTACGTCGAGGGCACCGTCCGGGAGGAGATCAGCTCGGCCAGGGAGTTCCGCCTCAGCGGGCTCACCGAGCCGGAGTGGATGGCGCGCAGCTACCCGTACATCGACCAGCTCGTGAAGAGCGGGCAGTACCCGATCTTCGCGAAGATCGTGACGGAGGCGCGCCAGCCGCACCTGAGCCGCGACGAGCAGTTCCGCTACGGGCTCAGGCGGGTCCTCGACTGCATCGCCACGGCCGTCCCGCCTACGCCCTCCGGCGATCCCCGGCCAGGAACCCGGTGATCGTCGCCGCCTGGCCGAAGATCGCGTGACCGACGCCGGGAAGCAGCTTCACGCTCGCCCGAGGGACGCACCGGCGGATCCGCCGGGCGGTCCCCCGGGAGTCGAACATCGCGTCACGGTCTCCGGCGATCACGAGGACCGGCATGGCGAGGCCGCGCAGCGCCTCGTCGGGGAACACCGGCAGCCGCTCCCTGCGCGGGTTGGAGTGCGTGAACGTCAGGACGACCGAGTCGAGCGCCTCCCGGTCCCGCTCCGCGTCCAGCCCAGCGACCGCCATCGCCGACTCGCGCAATCGCGGTCATGCCGCCCAGCGAAGCCCTTGTCACCGTGTCAAGGTCAACCGGGGGCTCCGCGGTTCGCCCCCGCTGTGATGCAATGGCGGGACCAGCGGGGAGAGGCAGGGCTGATGTCCGGCACGCAGTTGTACGACACCATCGGAGCCGCCTACACCGCGACGCGGCGCACCGACCCCCGCGTCGCCGAGCGCATCCTGGCAGCGCTCGGCGACGCCAGGACCGTGCTGAACGTCGGGGCGGGCACCGGCTCGTACGAGCCCCGAGACCGCCGGGTCGTCGCGGTGGAGCCGTCGGCGCTCATGCGGTCGCAGCGCGCCCCCGACGCGGCGCCGTGCCTGGCCGGGTCGGCGGAGAGCCTGCCGTTCGGCGACCGGTCCTTCGACGCCGCGATGACCGTCTCCTCCGTCCACCACTGGCGGGACCCGATCGCCGGGCTGCGCGAGATGCGGCGGGTGGCCCGTCGCGTGGTCGTGTTCACGCACGACACCAGCGAGGCCGGATGGCTGCGGCGGTTCTGGCTCACGCGCGACTACCTGCCGGAGGTCGCCGGCCTGCTCACCGGCCGCCCGGCGATCACCGAGCTGGCCGCCGCGATCGGCGCCCGCACGGAGCCGGTGCCGATCCCGTGGGACTGCGCCGACGGCTTCTTCGAGGCCTACTGGCGGCGGCCGGAGGCGTACCTGGACGAGCGGGTCCGTCGCGGGATGTCGGTCTGGTCCAGGGTCGGGCCGGAGGCCGAGCGGCGCACGGTGCGCACCCTGCGCGACGACCTCGCCTCCGGCCGCTGGGCCGAACGCAACCGGGAGCTCCTCGGCCTCGACGCGGCCGAGCTCGGCCTGCGCCTCCTGATCGCCTGAACGCGCGGGCCGCCGGCTAGGCGCCGGGGCGCTCGTCGTAGTTGAAGCCGAAGGCGCGCACGCCGGTCTCCGTGCGGGGCCGGTGGCTGGTGCGCGGCCCGAAGGCGACGTACGTGCCGGGGCCGTGGGTGCGCTCGCCCTCGATGAGCTCGCCGCTGACGACGAAGTACGCTTCGCCGTACGTCTCGTGGACGTCCACGTCGGGCCATTCGGTCCCGGGGGCGAGGTCGATCACCCACGTCCGGATGCCCGGCATGCCGGGGAGCGTCCGCACGACCACGCCGGGAGCCAGCTCGTACGGCGGGACCGTCTCGACGTCCACGGGGAGCATCTGCCCGGGTTGTACCTCCATGAGGTCCACGATCTCACAGGTCCAGATCTTTCAGCTCGCCGCGGGAGGCGATGCCGAGCTTCGGGTAGGCCTTGTACAGGTGGTAGCCGACCGTCCGGTGGCTGAGGAAGAGCTGCGCGGCGATGTCGCGGTTCGACAGGCCCCGCGCGGCCAGCCGGGCGATCTGCAGCTCCTGCGGGGTGAGCGCGGAGGCCGCGCCTTCGGCCTGCTCGGCGGCCTGGGCGCCGGTGGCGGTCAGCTCGGCGCGGGCGCGGGCGGCCCACGGCCGCATGCCGAGCCGGTCGAAGACCTCCAGGGCGTCGCTCAGCGAGCCGCGTGCCTCGGCCTTCCTCTTGGCCCGGCGCAGCCACTCGCCGTGGAGCAGCGCGGTTCTGGCGTACTCCAGCGCGCGGCCGTCCTGGTCGTGGCGTCCGAGTGCCGCCGTGTAGAGCGCCTCGGCCCGGTCGTCGTCGGCGAGCAGCGCGCGGCAGCGCAGGACGAGCGCGTCGGCCCACGGCTGCCGGACCGTCTCGGCCCACCGTTCGAAGCGGGCCAGCGGCTCGGCGGCGCGTTCGGGCGCGCCCACCCGTACGGCGGACTCCACGAGGTCGGGGGTGGAGCGGGTGGCGCAGATGTGGTGGCGCATCGGCTCGCGGGTCAGGCGCTCGAAGCGGGCCAGCGCCGCCTCGGCGCGGCCCAGACCCAGGTCGAGCAGGCCGAGCGACCAGTGCGCCCAGGGCGCGCCGGGGGAGACGGCCCCGGCGGTGGCTCCGGCCAGCCCCGCCTCGGCGTGGCTCCGGCAGGCCGCCTCGTCGCCCTCGGCGGCGGCGAGGTAGGCGAGCACGCTGCTGAACTGGCTGACCCACTGCTGCTGGCCGGTGTCGCGGGCGAGCCGGAGGGCCTCGGCGGCCGTGGCGAGCGCGTCGCGGTGCCGTCCGGTGAACACCTCGCCCTCGGCCACGAAGAACAGCACCGTGGGCAGCCGCCCGGCGCCGCCCCGGTCCCGCTGCTCGGCGGCGAGGGCGGTGGCCAGCTCGTAGGCGTCGGCGTCCTGGCCCAGCACGAGCGCCGCGCCGCAGAGGATCATCAGCACCTGGCCGGGGACCTCGCCCCGGCGCCGGATCGCGGCGAGCGTACCGGCCAGCGGCGGCGGCCCGCCGGCCCGGCCCGACGGGTCGAGATGGACCAGGTACGGGCCCACGGGGGCGAGCGGGTCGGCGTCGTCCAGCGGCAGCGCGGCCAGCCGGTCCAGCGTGCCGGCGAGCTGCTGTTCGCCCAGGTACCAGGCGGTGTGCACGGCCTGGACGAGCAGCGTGGCGGCCTGGCCGGGGTCGCTGTCGCGGACGAGGCCGGCGCCGTCGAGCAGCAGCCGGTGGGCGGCCGGGTAGGCGCCCTGCCAGAAGTCGGCGAGCGCGCGCACCTGCGCCATCCGCGCCCGTACCGCCGGGGGCCTGTCCGGCCCGGTCGCGCGGTCGCCGAAGGCGCGGGCGCGGTCCATGTCGCCGGCCTCCAGCGCCGCCTCCGCGGCCAGGGCCTCGCGGCGGGCCCTGGCGGAGGGATCGGCGCTCAGCCTGGCGGCCCGCTCGTACGCGGCGGCGGCCGCCTCGTGGCCGCTGCGCTCGCGGGCGCGGGCGGCGGTGCGTTCGAGCGCGGCGGCGGCCTCCTCGTCGGCGCCGGTGGCGGCCGCCGCCAGGTGCCAGGCACGGCGGTCGGCGTGCTCGGGCGAGCCGAGCGCGGCGGCGAGCGCGCGGTGCGCGGCGAGGCGTTCGCCGAGCGGCGCGCGCTGGTGGACGGCGGCGCGGATCAGCGGATGGCGGAAGCGGATCACGGTGCCGTCGGCGTCGCCGCGCACCACCAGGCCGGCCCGTTCGGCGGGGGACAGGTCCTCGACCGTGGCGCCCAGCTCGGCGGCGGCGCGCAGGATCACGGCCAGCTCGCCGGTCTCGTCGGCCGCCGCCACCAGGAGCAGGCTCTGGCAGGCCGCGGGCATCCGGCTGACCTGGCCGTGGAAGGCCAGTTGCAGGCGGCCGGTGAGGGGCAGCGCGCCCGGCGCGAACGCGCTGCCGCCCTCGGCGGCCAGCGCGATCGGCAGCTCCAGCAGCGCCAGCGGGTTGCCGCCCGCCTCGGCGAGCAGCCGGAAGCGGACGGCGGGCGCGAGCGGGTGCCGGTCGAGCAGGGCCGCCGCGGCCTCCGGGGCCAGCCCGGACAGGCGCAGCTCGGGCAGGCCGGGGGCGGGGAAGGAGCCTTCGCCGTCCCGCGCCGCGAAGATCATGACGATGCCCTCGGCGTGCAGGCGCCGGGCGGCGAACAGGAGCGCGTCCCGTGACGCCCGGTCGAGCCACTGCGCGTCGTCGACGAGGCACAGCAGCCCCGTCTCACCCGCGTGCTCGGCCAGCAGGGAGAGCGCGGCCAGCCCCACCAGCATCGGCTCGGAGCCCGTCGCGGGCCCGAGCCCGATCGCCCCCTCCAGGGCCGCGCGCTGCGGGCCGGGCAGCGCGCCGAGTGATCCGAGCGCCGGGCGCAGCAGCAGTTGCAGGCCCGAGAACGGCAGCTCCGCCTCGAACTCGACCCCCGTGCCGCGCACCACCCGCAGGTCGCCCGCGGTGGCGGCGGCGTGGTCGAGCAGCGCCGTCTTGCCGATGCCCGCCTCGCCGCGCAGCACCAGCGCCGAGCTGGCGCCGCCCCGAGCCGCCGCCAGCAGCTCGGCGATCGTGTCCTCTTCGGGCTTTCTCCCGTGCAGTTCCCCCGCGCCCATGCGCCCCATCCTGGCATTCTCCGCGAACCGGGTTCACCGCCTCCCCAGGCGCATGAGGGCGTTGCGAGGCCCGGCCAGGCGGCCCGCTCCGGCCAGGCGCGTCATCCAGCGCGAGGCGGTGACCATCCGCTCGGCCGCCGGACGCCGCCCGGCGTCGTACAGGCGCAGCGCCCCGGGCACGTCGCCGGGGTGGTCGCGCAGGCAGGCGGCCAGCGCGGTCGCGTCGAGCAGTGCCTGGCAGGCGCCCTGCCCGAGCGCGGGAGTCATGGCGTGGGCGGCGTCGCCCAGCAGGGCCACGTTGCCGGTCACGTACGAGGCCAGCGGCGGGGCGAGGTCGTGGACCTCGTGCCGCAGCACGGCGTCCTCCTCGGCGGCGGCGAGCACGCGCGGGATCGGGTCGTGCCAGCCGGCGAAACGGGCGCGCAGGTCGCCGAGGGTCTCGCGCACCCCCTTCGGGGTCCGTACGGGCGCGTACCAGTTGGTGACGCCGGGGGACTGCGGCGTCATGCCGAACATCTGCCCGCGCCCCCAGGTCTCGCCGTACTCCTGCGGCTCGAAGCCGTGGACGACGCCGCGCCAGGCGACGATGCCGGCGTAGCGGGGCCGGGTCGGGGCGGCGAAGAACGCCCGGCGCACCGCGCTGCGCACGCCGTCGGCGCCGATCACCAGGTCGTGGGAGTCGCGCAGCGCGGCGGGGTCGGTGATCTCCACGCCGGTGCTGATCGTCGCCGGGTCCACCTCCTCCACCAGCATCTCGATCAGCGACACGCGCGACAGCATGCGGACGGGCGCTCCGCCGCGCCGTTCGATGCGCTCCAGCGGCAGGTCGGCCAGGTGGCGGCCGTCGGGGGTGCGGATGCGGGCGTGCCGGTAGGGGACGGTGCGCTCGCGCAGCCGTTCGCCCAGGCCGAGGCCCGCCAGCGCGGCCTGGGCGTCGGGCCGGATGCCGAGGGCCGTGCCCTCGGCGACGATGCGCGGCCAGCGTTCGAAGATCGAGACCTCCCAGCCGATGCGGCGCAGGGCGATGGCGGCCGTCAGCCCGCCGACCCCGGCTCCCACGACGGCGGCTTTCCTCATTCTCATCACCCCAAATGTGGTACCACGTTTGTGGTGGTTGTGTCGAGCGGGAGAATGGGCCGTCATGGTGGAGAACAGGGACCGGCGCGACCGGCTGCGCGACGCGGCCATCGAGGTGCTGGCCGGGGAGGGCGGGCGCGGGCTGACCCACCGCGCGCTGGACCGGGTCGCCGGGCTGCCGGAGGGCACGGCCAAGAACTACTTCCCGACCCGCGACAGCCTGCTGCGGGCCGCCGCCGAGCGGTGCGTGGAGCGCTACTGGAGCGACCTCCAGCAGGCCGAGGTGCACGACGTGGACGGACTGCTCGCGCTGCTGCGCCGCATGATCGACCGGGCGCTCACGGACAACCGGTCCCGCATCCTGGCCTACCTCGAACTGCACGCCGAGGCCGCGCGCAACGCCCAGGTGCGCGAGACCCTGGCCCGCCTCACCCGCGCCGACCTCGACCTGCACCTGGCCGCCCAGCGGGCCGCCGGGCTCCCGGCCACCCGGCACGGCGCGGCCACGGTGACGCTGGCGATCAACAGCGCGCTGACCTATCTGCTCACCCAGCCGCCCGACGTCCTGGCCGCCTACGGCCTCGACGACCTGGACGCCTTCCTGGCCCGCCTCGTCTCGACGGCCTACCCGCCCGCCTGAAGCGGCTCGTCGGCCAGATACGGCGGGGCGGGGTCGTACTGGATCTCGCGGCGGACGGCGCGCGCGTGGTCGCGGCCGTGCAGCCGGCCGACGAGCCACAGCGCGCTGTCGATCCCGGCGGACACGCCCTGGGTGGAGATCACGTTGCCGTCCACGACATAGCGGGCGTCGCGGACGACGGTGACGTCCCCGCGCGCCTCCAGGGCGTCCTCGTAGGCCCAGTGGGTGGCCACCCGGCGCCCGCGCGCCGGTCCGGCGGCGTGGAGCAGGAACGCCCCGGTGCACACGCTGGCCACCCAGGTGGCCTGCTCGGCGGTCTTGGCGATCCAGCCGGTGACTGCCGGGTTGTGCGGCTGGACCTCGCGGGCGCCGCGCCCGCCCGGCACGAGCAGGACGTCCAGCGGCGGGCTGTCGTCCAGGGTGCAGTCGGGCAGCACCCGCAGGCCCTTGCTGGCCCGGACCGGGCCGGGCCGTTCGGCGACGAGCACCGCGAGGTCGGCGTCGGCGCGCAGGATGGCGGAGGTGGTGAACACCTCCCAGGGCCCGGCGAAGTCCAGCTCCTCGACGTCGTCGAAGATCAGCAGTCCGTACGTGGTCACGGATGTCCTCCCGTGGTGGATCGGAAACGGTCTCGGTAGTCGGAGGGCGCGACGCCCAGGCGGCGGTGGAAGCTGCGCCGCAGGGTCTCGGCGGTGCCGAAGCCGTAGCGGCGGGCGATGACGTCGACGGGGTCGCCGCCGTCCTCCAGGGCCCGCTGCGCCGCCTCCACCCGGACCCGCTCGACGTAGGCGCCGGGCGGCAGGCCGAGCTCGGCGGTGAAGCGGCGTTGCAGGTGGCGGGGGCTGAGCCCGGCGTGCGCGGCCAGGTCGGTGATGTCGTGGCGGGCGCCGGGGTCGGCGTGGATGGCCGCCACGGCCCGGCGTACCGGGTCGGAGGAGGGCTGCGCGGACCACAGCCCCACGCTGAACTGCGACTGGTTGCCCGGCCTGCGCAGGAACAGCACGAGCTGGCGGGCCACCTCCAGCGCGGCCCGCTGCCCGTGGTCCTCCTCCACCAGCGCCAGCGCCAGGTCCATCCCGGCGGTCACCCCGGCCGACGTCCAGACGGGCCCGTCACGGACGAAGATCGGATCGGGGTCGACGGTGACCTCCGGGTGTTCGCGGGCCAGCCGCTCGGCCCTGGCCCAGTGGGTGGTGGCACGGCGACCGGCCAGCAGCCCGGCCTCGGCCAGCAGGAACGCCCCGCTGCAGACCGAGGCGACCCGCCGGGCGCCGTCGGCCGCGGCGGCGATCCAGCCGGTCAGCGCCGGGTCGTTCCTGGCCTCGTAGACGCCTCCGCCGCCCGCGACGACCAGCGTGTCGAAGCCGGCGGGCGGGAGGTCGGCGACGCCGTGGGAGGCGTGCACCGGCAGGCCGTGCTCGGCGCGGACCGGCCCGGGGACGGGGGCGACGATCGCGCAGTCGTAGCCTCCGGCGAGCTGGAACACCTCGTGCGGCCCGACCAGGTCGAGCGACTGGAACCCCTCGTAGATCACGAAGGCGATGCGGTGTGCTTGCACCCTTCCACGGTCCAGCCCGCGCCCCGATGGCGTCAACGACACGCACCCCACAGATCGCGCCATCGGCCCTCGTCAGGGCGACAGGTGGGGGTGCCGCATCCGCCAGACGGTGCCGCGGGTGATGACCTCCTTGAAGAGCGCGGAGGGCCGCCCGGTCAGGACGGGCCCGCTCGGGCTGTCGTCGGCGCGGGTGAACTGCGTGACGCCGTCGTGGCGGCCCAGGCTGATGTTCTGCCACACGTACCGGATCCGCGCCGGTCGCGGGGCGCGGCCGGTGAGCAGCGCGGCCGCCGCGTCGCCCGCCTGGAGGCCGAGCGGCAGGCCGGTCTGGCACGACATGCGCGAGCCCCGCACGGCGGCGGCGTCGCCGGCGCCGAGCACCTCCGGATGCGAGAGCGAGCGCAGGGTCGCGTCGACCAGCATGCGGCCGTGCTCGTCCGTGGCCAGCCCGCAGGCCGCCGCGAGCTCCGGGACGCGGAACCCGGCCGCCCACACCACCGTGTCGGCGGGCACCTCGCCGCCGTCGCGCAGGAGCAGCCCGCCGGGGCCGACCTCGGCGACGGGGGCGTGCTCGCGCACGGTGACGTCCAGCCGGTCGAAGGCCCGGCGCAGGTGGCGGCGGGCCCGCGCGGACAGCCCGGCCCCGATCGGGCCGCCGGACACCAGCTTGACCTCCAGTCCCGGGCGGGCCGCCTTGAACTCGGCCGCGGCCTCGATCCCGGTCAGCCCGCCGCCCACCACGGCGACCGACCGCGCCGCCGCCAGCCGGGACCGCAGCCTGGCCGCCTCGCGCTCGGTGGCGACCGTGTACGCGTGCTCGGCCAGCCCTCGCGCCGCGCCGAGGTCGGCGCCGCTGCCGAGCGCGTAGACCAGCACGTCGTAGCCCAGCTCGTACGGGGCCGCGTCGAGCCGGACGACCCGGGCGGCGAGGTCGATCCCCGTCACCGTGGCCACCGCGAGCTGCACCCCGGCGCCGTCGAGCAGGCCGCGCAGGGGCAGGTCGGGCAGCCGCTGCCCGGCGGCGAGCTGGTGCAGCCGCACCCGCTCCACGAACCGGTCGGCCGCGTTCACCAGCGTCACCCGGGCCCCGGTGCCGCGCAGCCGCCGGGCCGCCCGCTTGGCCGCGCCCAGACCGGCGTAGCCGCCGCCCAGCACCACGATGTGTCCTGTCATGGTTCCTCCCGTTCGAAGTCCCCACCTGAACCGGCGAGCCGGGCGATTCGTGACAGCGTCGCGCTGTGAGCGTGCTCACACGAGCTGGGCGGCGGCGAATGCCAGCTTGTCCGGGTTCACCATCGTCCGCACCGCGGTGACGCGCCCGCCGGCGATCTCCACGGCCATGACCGCGCGCAGTTCGCCGTCGTGCCGCAGCAGCGCCGCGTACTCGCCGTTGACCTCGGCGATCACGGCCGTCACCGCCGCCGCCTCGGGACGGAGGCCGAACCCGCCCAGGTAGCGCAGCACCCTGGCGCGCCCGCGCACCGGCCGCCGCGCCGCGGTCGAGCCGCCGCCGTCCGCCCAGGCGACGACGTCGGCGGCCAGCAGCCGTTCCAGGCCCGCCACGTCGCCGTCCAGGGTCGCGGCCAGGAACTTCTCGACGATGCGGCGGTGCTGGTCGCGGTCGGCGTCGAAGCGCTTGCGCGCCGCGCCGACGTGCTCACGCGCGCGGCGGTGGAGCTGGCGCGAGTGCGCCTCGCCGAGTCCGAGCATGGCGGCGATCTCGGCGTGGCTGTGCCCGAACGCCTCGCGCAGCACGAACACGGCCCGCTCGGCCGGGCTCAGCCGTTCCAGCAGGACGAGCAGGCCCAGCGACACCGACTCGCGCTGCTCGACGGTCTCCAGCGGCCCGAGCGCGCCGTCGCCGGTGAGCACGGGCTCGGGCAGCCACGGCCCCGCGTAGCTCTCCCGCCGCCGCCGCGCGGAGGCGAGCTCGTTCAGGCACAGGTTCGTGATCACCCTGGTCAGCCAGGCGGCCGGCACGTCGGCCCGGCCGGCCTGACGCCAGCGCAGGAACGTCTCCTGGACCAGGTCCTCGGCCTCGGCCGCCGAGCCGAGCAGCCGGTAGGCCAGACCGAACAGCCTGGGCCGCTGCTCCTCGAACACGGCTTCCAGCGTCTCTTCACCCATCGCTTCCACGCGCCCGATGCTAGGCCGCCGGGTAGTTCGTGGCGCGAATTTGTTACGCTTGGCCGATGAGTGAGAATGTCGCCGGCGAGATAGGGGCGGTGGCCGCGCTGGTGCGGTCCACGTTCCTGGTCAATGCCGTGTACGTGGAGTCGGCCCGCGAATACGGCATCACCCAGCAGCAGGGTCAGTTGCTGTGCGTGCTGATGGCGCAGCCTTATGGCATGACCGAGCTGGGCGGGGTGCTCGGCCTGGCCAAGTCGAGCCTCACCGGCCTGGTCGACCGGACCGAGCGCAACGGCCTGGTGGAGCGCAGGCCCGACCCCGACGACTCCCGGGCGGTGCGGGTGGCGCTCACCCGGCGCGGCGCCAGGCTGGCCGACGAGTTCTACGCCGAGACCTGCCGCCGCGTCGAGGAGCTGACGGCCGGGTTCACCGCCGCCGAGCGCGACACGCTGGCCGCCCTGCTGGGCCGCGTGGTGACCGACAACCAGGTGCCGACCGTCTTCCTGGAGCCCGATCAGGTGCGCTGAGACGAAAGCCGGAATTTGCGGTTCGTGCCACGAACTAATATGGTTCGTGGCACGAACCGCAATCCTTTTCGGGCGCGGCCTGAGGGAAAGGCAGAACCATGTCCGCACATGACGTCGTCTTCGGCTTCGGCGCGCATTCCGGCATCGACGACGTGCCGGAGCTGTTGCGCATGGCCCAGCAGGCCGACCGGGACGGGCTCGACATCTTCACCCTTTCCGACCACCCGTACCTCGGCGGGCGCCTCGACGCCTACGCCGCGCTCGGCTTCCTGCTGGGCCGCACCGAGCGCATCGCGGGATTCGCCAACGTGACCAACCTGCCGACCCGGCCCGCCCCGATGCTGGCGCGGACGGTGACGTCGCTGTCGGCGCTGTCGGGCGGCCGCGTCGTGCTCGGCATGGGCGCGGGCGGGCTGTGGGACCGCATCACGGACATGGGCGTGCCCCGGCTGTCGCCGGGCGCGGCCGTGGACGCCTTCGAGGAGGCGATCGTCCTGGTCAAGCTGCTGTCCGGCGGCGGCCCTCCGGTCACCTACGAGGGAACCCACTACCGAGTGCGCCGCATCGAGCCAGCGCCCGTCGCCGCGCCGCCGGTGTGGACGGGCTCGGTCGGGCCGAAGTCGCTGGCCGCCACCGGGCGGGTGGCCGACGGGTGGATCCCCGGCCACGCGGCCGACTGGCTCAGCGAGCGCTACCGGACCTCGCGTCCCGTCATCGACGAGGCGGCGGCAGCGGCAGGCCGGGACCCGGGCGAGATCCGTACCGTGTTCAACCTGCCCGGCCGCATCACCGACCGGCCGCTGCCCGCCACCCGCGACCGCGACGGCCGGTGGATCGGCGGCTCGGTGGCGCAGTGGGTCGAGGAGCTGACCGGGGCGGTGCTGGAGCACGGCGCGTCCGGCTTCACGCTCTTCGACACCGGCCACGGCGCCGCCGACCTCACCCTCCTGGCCCGCTGGGGCCAGGAGGTCGCCCCCGCCGTCCGCGAGGCCGTCGCGAAGTAACCGCTCAGGCCCGGCCGGCGGGCCCGCCCTCACGGGTCCCACCGCCTCGGGCGCGGTCGCCGGCGTCACGGATCCCACCGCCTCGGGCGCGGTCGGCGGCGTCCAGGGCGGGGGCGAGGGGGGCGAGCGCGGCGCGGAGGAGGTCCGGGAGCGACCCGGACGGCACGACCAGCCCACCGGCCGTGACGGACGAGACGGCCGCGCTCAGCCACCGCTCCAGCGCCACGCGGACCGCGGCGGCGACGCTCGCGGCGAGCACCCGCGCGGTGTGCTGATGCTCGCCGCCGTCACCGACGCGTGCGACGATGGCGTCGGTGAGGGGGTGCTCGATCGCGGTGGTGGCCTCGACGAACGCCTCGCGCAGCGCGGGACGGGTGGTGATCAGCAGCAGCGCGTCCCGGCCGGCGGCGTCCGGGGCGGTGTACTGGCCCACGACCGCCTCGATGACGGCGTCGGCGAGCCCGACGCCGTCGGGCCGGGCGGCCACCGCCGCCGCCACCCGCGCCTCCCGGTCGCCGGTGACGGCGGCGACGATCGCCTGTTCGCGGCTGGAGAAGTAGTTGTTGTACGTCCTGGGGGAGACCCCGGCGGCCTCGGCGATGTCGTCGACGCGGACGTTGTCCGGTCCGCGTTCGAGCGCCAAGCGCAGGGCGGCCGTGCGCAGGGCGTCCCGGGTGGCCTGCTTCTTCTGCTCGCGCAGCCCCGTCCGTCTCGTCGTCACGGGCCTAGCATCCCATCTTTCGATGCGCGTACGCAAACTTGCGTGCACGCACTTTTCTGGCCTAGCGTGAGCGTCCCATCCCACCGGAAGGACCCATGCCATGAGAGCCAAGGGCATCACGTACGACACAGGGTTCGTACGCAACGGAGGGCTGTCCCGCGAGCGCTTCGACCCGGACGTGGTCAGGCGTGAGCTGGGCATCATCCGGGACGACCTGCACCGCACCGCGGTCCGCGTCATCGGCGGCGACCCGGAGCGGCTGGAGCTGGCCCCCGGGGAGACGCTGTCGCTGTTGGCCGACTGCGCCGGGCGGGCGGAGCGGATCCGGCGGCAGGGCGCCGAGGTCGTGTTCCTCGCCGGCCACTACCACGGGAGCACACGTTGATCACCGAGGTCGTCATCGCCGGCGGCGGCCCGAACGGGCTGATGCTGGCCTGCGAGCTGAGCCTGGGCGGCGTCCGGCCGCTCGTGCTGGAGCGGCTGCCGCAGCCGAGCGACGAGCCGAAGGCGAACGGGCTGCTCGGCCAGGTCGTCCGCATGCTCGACCACCGAGGATTGTGCGAACCCCTCAGCGGCAGCGCGGAACCGCCGCGGCCGAACTCCGCCTACTTCATGTTCGGCGCGCTGGGCCTGGACCTGAGCCTGCTGGAGCACAGCCCCGTCCACACCCTGCCGGTGCCGCAGCGGCGCATCGAGCAGGTCCTGGAGGAGCGCGCCATCGAGCTCGGCGTGGAGATCCGGCGCGGCCACGAGCTCACCGGACTGGCGCAGGACGGGGACGCGGTCACCGCCGACGTTGCGGGCCCGGACGGCACGTACCAGGTGCGGGCCCGCTACCTGGTCGGGGCGGACGGAGCGCACAGCGCCACGCGCAAGCTCGCCGGCATCGGGTTCCCCGGCGTCACCTACGACCGCATGACCGTGCGCTCGGCGCACGCGACGGTCCCGGCGGACTGGGTCGATCCCGCGACCGGCGCGCTGCACGTGCCCGGCTACGGCGCCGTCGCGCCGTTCATGCCCCACCGCACCGAGCGCGGCGGGTTCTCCTACGCGCCGATGCCCGGCCACCCGCCGCTGGTCAGCACCACCGAATGGGACCAGCCGGCGACCGCCGCCGCGATGAGCCTGGAGGAGCTGCGGGCGAGCGTCCGCCGGGTCCTCGGCGCCGAGGTGCCGCTCGGCCCGCCCAGCGGCCCGGGGCCGCACGCGCTGCGCCGGCTGACCGGCGGCAACACCCGGGTGGCCGAGCGGTTCGCCGACGGCCGGGTGTTCCTGATCGGTGACGCCGCCCACGTGTACGCCGCCACCGGGGGCGGTCCCGGGCTCAACCTCGGCCTGCAGGACGCGGTCAACCTCGGCTGGAAGCTCGCCGCCGAGATCCGGGGGAGCGCCCCGCCCGGACTGCTGGACACCTACGAGCCGGAGCGGCGCGCGGCCGCCCGGCGCATGGTGCTGAACGCGCAGGCGCAGGCGGCCCTGATCGCCCCCGGCAGCGATGTCACCGGCCTGCGCGAGGTGTTCGCCGAACTGCTCCGCGACCCCGGCGCCGTGCGCCGCCTGGCCGAGCTCACCGCGGGCGCCGACGTCCGCTACGACCCGGGCGGCGCCGAGGCGCACCCGCTGACCGGCCGCTTCGCCCCGGACCTGGACCTGCGCACCCCCGCCGGACCGGTCCGCCTGGCCGAGCTCACCAGGAGCGCGCGGCCCCTGCTGCTCGACCTGACCGACGACGCCTCACTGGCGCGGGCTCTCGGCCACGACCAGGTCGACGTCGTCACGGCCCGCGCCGAGGCTCCCGCGCCGACGGCCCTGCTCCTGCGGCCGGACTGCTACGTGGCCTGGGCGTCCGCGTCTCCCCGGCCCGGCCCCGCGGAGGTCGAGGCGCTCCGGGCGGCCCTGCGGCGGTGGTTCGGCGTCAGCGAACCCGCCCGTACGTGAGCTCGGCGCGGTCACGCCAGGCCTGCTCCCATCGGCGGGTCATGGCCGGGTAGACGACGAGGTAGCGGAACGGCTTGATGAGGGCCATGTACGCCCTGCCGAACAGGCCGTTGGGCTTGACCAGGGCCGCCATGCGCAGTTCGTACTCGCCGTCGGCGGTGGGCACCCAGCCCAGGTGGCAGACGGTGTGGACGGTCTTGTTGGCCAGTTCCTGGGCGGATTCCTCGGCGATCGCGTACAGCGGTGTGAACGGGATGTTGGGGTCGTTCACGCCGGGGGAGCGGCGCAGGTCGGCGGGCAGGCGGTCGAGCAGGGAGCCGACCCGCCCGCCGAGTCCGGCGCCGGGCTCGTCCCAGCCGAACAGCGCGCCGAGCTTCCACCGGACCGCGAACAGGAACCGGACCGGCCAGGACTGATATTGCGGCGCGGTGCGGGCACGCAGCGCGGCCAGCATCGCGGGGAAGTCGTCGGGGCCGGCGCCGGGCGTGCGGAAGGCCCACACGTCCTCGATGCGGAAGTCCGGGGCGATCTCGTGGATGCGCCACGGCCGCGAGGTGTGCTCGGTGACGGGGAGCCTCATGGACATGTCGGCCGCCCCGTCACCGCGACACCAGGAAGGTGACCTCGCGGGGCCGGACCTCGAGGTCGCTGATGCCGTCGGGCGTGGCGCCGATCTCGCGGCCGATCCGGGCCGCCGCCTGGAACGCCTCCTCGGACTCGAACTCGCCGGTGGTGACGACGGCGTCTCCGTCCGGGGTGACCCAGACCCCGACGGACACGAAGCCCGGCTGGCTCCGCGACATCTCGGCGACCTGGTGGCACTCCTTGACGAACGCCTCGAGGTGCTCGGGGGCGGGGTAGTGGAACGCGACGAAACCGAATGACATGACGGGTTTCCTCTCTCCGTTATACGGTGCCGTATAACGTAAGGTTAGACCTGTTATACGGCACCGTACAACCAGGCGAGAGGTGAGGTAGGCCACAGATGGGCTCGTTGCGTACACCGCGGGAGAAGTGGATCGAGGAGGGGCTGCGGGTGCTGGCCGCGTCCGGGGTGGACGCCGTCCGGGTCGAGACGCTGGCCAAGGCGCTGGGGGTGACCAAGGGCGGCTTCTACGGCTACTTCACCGACCGCAACGCCCTGCTGGAGGCCATGCTCGACACCTGGGAGCGGGAGAGCATCGACGAGGTTCTCGACCGGGTCGAACGCGCGGGAGGCGACGCCCGTACCAAGGTCCGGCTGGCCGGGCAGCTGACGCTCTCCGAGCGGCTGCTGCCGATCGACCTGGCGGTGCGGCACTGGGCCCGGCGTGACGAGGCCGTCGCCGCACGCCTGCGGCACGTGGACAACCGGCGCATGGACCTGCTGCGCGAACAGATCGGCACCTTCTGCGCCGACCCCGACGAGGTCGAGGCGCGCAGCCTGCTCGCCTTCTGCCTGACCATCGGCCAGCACTTCCTGGCCGCCGAGCACGACGGCCGCACCCCCGCCCAGGTGCGCTCCCGCGCCGCCGACCTCATCCTCAACGCCTGACGGAGCCGGCCAGGTCACCCGCCCACGGCGACGGCCCGTGAAAGCGGCAGGGCGCTTCGGGCAAGAAGGGGCGACCATCGTTCACCGACCCCGCGGAGACGCCCGCATGGCTGTTCCACCCGACCTGGCCGACCCACCCGATCTGCAGGTGGACTTCGAGCAGGTCTTCACCGCGCACTTCACCGAGATCCACCGCTACATCGCCAGGCGGCTGTCCGACGACGTGGCTGACGACCTGGCCGCCGAGGTGTTCCTGGCGGCCTGCCGGGGCGGCTACGACGCCGCGCGCGGCGGGGTGCGCCCCTGGCTGTACGGCATCGCCACCCACCTCATCGCCCGGCATCGCCGCACCGAGATCCGCAAGTGGAAGGCGCTCAGCCGGACGGCCGAGCGCGCCGAGCACGATCCCGAGGACGCGGTGCTGACCCGCGTGACCGCGGACCGGCTGACCGGCAGGCTGGCGGGGGCGCTGGCCGGGCTCAACCGGGGCGACCGCGACGTCCTGCTGCTGAGCGCGCTGTGCGACCTCAGCCACGCCGAGGTCGCCGCCGCCCTCGGCATCCCGGCCGGGACGGTCGCCTCCCGGCTCCACCGCGCCCGCAAGCAGCTCCGCAAGGCGCTCGGCGACGTCAACCCGCTGGAGGAGACCCATGGATGAGCTGAGCCTCCTGGCGCGGGCGCTGCCCGACGCCCCGCCGCCCTCGCCCGAGGTGGTCGAGAGGGCCCGACTCCGGCTCGCCGCCGCCCGGCGCGAGCAGGGACCGCCGGCAGGAGCCCGCCGGCGCGGCCCGGCCTGGGGATGGACCCTGGGAGCCGCCGCGACGACGATCGCCGTCGTCCTGGCCGTCGTCACGCTGGTGTCGAACATGACCCCCGCTCCCGCACCTGTGCTCGTGCCCGAAGGCGGCAACAGCGCCCTGCTCCAGCTCGCGGACCGGGTCGCGAAGCTGCCGGACGAGCGCGGCGCCTACTGGCGGCGGCCACTGCTCAACGACACGCTGATCCGGGTCCGGGCGGGCAATCAGGCGTTCAACGTGCTGTTCTCGTCACGGATCGACCTCTGGCAGCCGCGCGACCTCCGCGACCCCGTACAGGCGGAGCAGTGGCAGCAGTTCGTCCGCCCCGCCACCGAGGCGGACGAGCGGGCGTGGCGGGCGGCGGGCTCCCCGGGCACGGTCCAGCGCGTGTGCACGCGGGGCACCCGGGCGGGAGACTGCGCGAAGCTCCGGCTGCGGTCCAAGCCCACGCAGTGCGTCTACACGCGCGCGGTCGAGCCGGGCGGCGTGCTCGGCGACTCCCGGATCGGTGAGCTCACGCTGGCCGACCTCGCGGCGCTGCCCGGCGACGCCGGACAGCTCCGGGAGAAACTGCGGGCCTACTGGAAGATCCGGCGGGCCAAGGAGCCCGGCTACAGCTTCGAGAAGTTCCTCGCCACCTCCACCGCCCTGCTGGAGCTCCCGGTGAAGCCCTCGGTCAGGGCGGCCGCCCTGCGGCTGCTCGCCGGACTGCCGACGACCCGGGTGCGCGGCACGATCACCGACCCGCTGGGACGTCCGGGACTCGCGGTCACCTTCAGGGACAGCGAGGGCTTCACCGCCGAGTTCGGCGCCGACGACGAGGTGGCGCAGCGGTACACCACCATCCTCGACCCCCGGACCGGCGCCGTTCTGGCGGAGCACGCCGCGATCGCGGACGAGAGCACGGACGGGCTCGCCAAGGGGACGTTCATGACCTACCAGGCATGGGCCCCCGAGGCGGGCTGGACCGGCGAACGCCCCGAGCGGCCCCGCGACTGCCGGCTCAGCGCCCGCCCGCTCCCATGACGGACCGCCCGGGCGCCGGGGGCGTCACCACGGGACCGGGCCGCTGTCGTTGAAGAAGCCGCCGCTCGGCCCGTCGTCGCCGAGCGTCGCCAGCCGCACGAGGACGGCCGCGCCCTCGTCGGGCGTGCGGAAGCCGTGGTGGTCGTTGATGTCGGTGTCGACGTAGCCGGGGTCGGCGGCGTTGACGAGGATGCCGTCCTCGCGCAGCTCGTTGGCGTACTGGACGGTCAGCGCGTTGAGCGCGGCCTTCGACGGCGTGTAGGCGGCCGAGGCGGGCAGCGCCGCCAGCGGCCCGCCCGGGGTGGCGGCGATGGTCAGCGACGCGGCCCCGCTGCTGACGTTGACGATGCGCGGCGCGGGGGCGCGGCGCAGCAGCGGCAGCATGGCGTTGGTCACCGTGATCACCCCGAACACGTTCGTCTCGAAGACCGCCCGCACCATGTCCACGTCGACGACGCTGGGGAGCTGGTCGAGCGCGTCCTGCGGCGCGACCTGCCCGGACCCGGTGATGCCGGCGTTGTTGACGAGCACGTCCAGGCGGCCGAAACGCTCCTCGGCCAGCCGGGCGGCGGCCCGTGCCGTGGCCGGGTCGGTGACGTCCAGGGTGACGGCGTGCGCGTCCCCGCCGGCGGCGCGCAGGGCCGCCGCGGCCTCCTCGCCGCGCCGCGCGTCCCTGGCGCCGACCAGCACCGTCATGCCCAGCGCCGCCAGTTGGGCGGCGGCGGCCCGGCCGATGCCCTTGTTGGCGCCGGTGACCAGCGCGACCTTCCGCTCGTTCATGATCAACCCCTTGTCGTCCGTACGGTGTGTCCGCCCCGAGACGAGACAGCCCGGCGTTCTGTGACATGCGGGCCGATGTCACAGAACGGCGGGCTGTCTCGTCTCAGGTACCGGAAGCAGGCGCGACGACGGGAAGGAGCCCGCATGAGCAGGGCCGAGGAGTTCGAGGAGTTGCGGCCGCTGCTGTTCTCGATCGCCTACCGCATCCTGGGCAGCGTGAGCGACGCCGAGGACGCCGTACAGGAGACCTGGCTGCGCTACGAGGCGATCACGACGCCGCCCGCGTCGGCCAAGGCGTTCCTGTCGGCGGTGGTGACCCGCATCGCGATCGACGTGCTGCGCTCGGCCCGCGTCCGGCGGGAGGAGTACGTCGGCACGTGGTTCCCCGAGCCGCTGCTCACCGATCCGTACGACGATCCGCAGCGGGCGGCCGAGCTGGCCGATTCGGTGTCGATGGCGGCCCTGCTGCTGCTCGAACGGCTGAGCCCGCTGGAGCGGGCCGTGTTCGTGCTGCGTGAGGTGTTCGGGTTCGGCTTCGGCGAGGTCGCGGCGGCGGTCGGCAGGTCGGAGGCGGCCTGCCGCCAGCTCGCCGTGCGGGCCCGCCGCCACATGGACGCGGGACGCGCCCGCTTCGAGGCGGGCCGGCGCGAGCGGGAGGAGCTGGCCGGGCGCTTCTTCGACGCCTTCGCCGAAGGTGACGTCGCCGGGCTGCGCGAGCTGCTGGCCGCCGACGTCCAGCTGGTCGCCGACAGCGGCGGCAAGGCCCCGCTGTGGGGCGAGGGCGTGTTCGGCGCCGCGAACGTGGCCCGCACGCTGGCCTCGATCGTGCCGCCGTTCGCCCGGATCGGCGGCTCCGTGGAGCCGCGCGAGGTAAACGGGCGGCCGGGCGCGATCTTCCGCGACCGCGACGGCCGGATCGTCAACATCTGGTCGCTCGACATCCTCGACGGGCAGATCCAGACGATCCGTACGGTGCTGAACCCCGACAAGCTCGCCCACCTGGGCCCGGTCGCGGACGCCTGGGCCGTGGTCCGCGAGGCCACGCGGGCCCGCCGGCTCCCGCCCGAGCCCGGCGCCTAGGACTCCAGCTCCACGGTGAGGTCGGCGGACAGCGCGCGGAGGAAGTCCGGCGCGTCGAAGACCTCACCGGCGGAGACGACGCCGGTCGCCCTGGTCCGTCCCGTGAGCAGGCGGTCGACCGCCTCGACCACGAGCGGCGCGGTGAAGGCGTAGATGTCGCGCCCTCGCGCCACGGCCCGCCGCTCGGCGCCGCCGGAGCGCACGACGACCTCCACGAGGAACGTCTGCTCCGACCGTCCCAGCTCGTCGGCCGGGGCCGGCGTCGGCGTGTCGGGCGCGACGACCTCCCTGGCCGCCTCGACCGTCATGTACGTGCGCACCTCGGGGATGGACAGGTGGCTCGGCACGGTGACGATGTCGGCCATCGAGAACTCGCCCACGACCGGCCGGGGCCCCAGTGGCGCGGGGAAGGGCCACTCCAGGAGCGGCGGGTCGTCGTGGCGGTACTCCAGCCGGCCGTTGGCGAAGCGGACCCGCTGCCCGTCCCGCCGCTGCCGGGAGACCACGCCCGCCGCCCGCGTCCCGGCGGTCGGGTGCCAGCCGCTCAGCCCGTACGCGATGTGCGCCTCGTCGGCCGACGTCCAGTCGCCCATCGCGGCCGTGGCCAGCAGGTCGCCCAGGCCGCCGTAGAAGGCCATCGCGGGGACGATCACCGCGCCCGCCGCCCGGGCCCGGTCGCCGAAGTGCGCGAACGTGTCGGCGTTGGCCTCGATCTCGGCCGCCACGTCCACGTACGGGATGCCCGCGCGCAGCGCCGCCTCGATCACGGGGGCCGCCGTCGTGGCGAACGGCCCGGCGGCGTTGACCACGGCCGCCGCCCCGGCCAGCGCGTGGTCGAGCGCGCCGGGGTCGTCGACCGACGCCGTGCGGAACTCCAGCCCCGTCTCGTGGGCCAGCTCCTTGAGCCTGGCGGAGTCGCGCCCGGTCAGCAGCGGGACGAACCCGCGCTCCCGCAACCGCGCCACGACGAAACGCCCGGTGTGCCCGTACGCGCCGAAAACCGCCACCGTGTGCGCTGATGATTGCATGGGTGCTCCCCGAACTCGCGTCGATCTGTTGCGTTCATCCTTCCGATCACGGGCGGCCCGCACGAGTGTCTGGAACGCCATTGCCCATACAATTCCGGACATGACCACTGTTGCGCTGGCCGTCACCGACGGCATGCTGCACTTCGAGCTGTCCCTCGCCTACGAGGTGTTCGGGTTCGCCCCGGCCGGCGTCGAGCCCTGGTACGACCTGGCCGTGTGCGGGCCGGCCCCGGTGCGCGCCGGCCGGTTCCTGCTGGAGCCCGACCACGGCCTCGGCCACCTCCCGCGCGCCCACACCGTGATCGTCCCGGGCTGGGCCGACGTCGACGTGGACCCGCCCGCCGACCTGGTCGACGCGGTGCGCGCCGCGCACGAGGCGGGCGCGCGCGTGGTCTCGCTGTGCACGGGCGTGTTCGTGCTGGCCGCCGCCGGGCTGCTCGACGGGCGGCGCGCCACCACCCACTGGGCGCACACCGAGGTCCTGGCGTCCCGCTACCCCAAGGTGACGGTGGACCCCGACGTCCTGTACGTGGACAACGGCAGCGTGCTCACCTCAGCCGGGAAGGCCGCAGCCATGGACCTGTGCCTGCACCTGGTACGCCTCGACCGGGGCTCCTCGGTGGCCAACGTGGTCGCCCGGCGGCTGGTCGTGCCGCCGCACCGGGACGGCGGCCAGGCCCAGTTCGTCACCACGCCGGTGCCGGAGCCGGGCGACCACCCGCTCACCGGCCTGTTCCCCTGGGTGATGGAACGGCTCGACCAGCCGCTGACCGTCGAGGACCTGGCCCGCCAGGCGCGGATGAGCTCGCGCACCCTGGGCCGCCACTTCAGGTCGGTCACCGGCACCACGCCGCTGCAGTGGCTGCTGACGCAGCGGATCCGGCGCGCCCAGGAGCTGCTGGAGACCACCGGCGAGAGCATGGACGCCATCGCGGCGGCCACCGGCATGGGCACCGCCACCACGCTGCGCCGCAACTTCAACCGCGCGGTGGGCGTGGCCCCGGACGCCTACCGCCGCACCTTCCGCTCCCGCGCCGCCGATCAGCGCCTCCAGAACAGCAGGTGAGTCATACCGCTCGGGCTCGGCACCGTGTCGAGGTGGAAGCGGTCGAGCAGCTCGGTGTGGCTCTCCCACAGCCGCTCGCCCCGCCCGAGCTCGACCGGCGCGACGGCGATGTGCAGCGTGTCGACCAGGTCGGCCGCCAGGAACTCGCGGATTGTGGCCACCCCGCCGCCCAGGCGCACGTCCCGGCCGCCGGCCGCCCGCCTGGCCCGCTCCAGCGCCTCGGCCGGGCTCGCGTCGAGGAAGTGGAACGTGGTGTCGGCCAGCGTGAACGACGGCCGTACGTGATGGGTGAGAACGAAGACCGGCGTGCGGAACGGCGGCCGGTCACCCCACCACCCCTGCCAGTCGTGGTTCTCCCACGGGCCCCGCTGCGGGCCGAACTTGTTTCTGCCCATGATCTCCGCGCCCATGTTGTTGCCCCAGTCGCGGGTCAGGTAGTCGTCCAGGCCGCGCGTGCCGCCCGGGTCGGTCCGGTTCACCCAGCTCGCGGTGGCGCCCGCCCAGGACCACATCGGGCCGGGATCGGCGTGGCCGAACGGCCGCTCCAGGCTCTGCCCCTCCCCGGCGCCGAACCCGTCCCTCGACACGTTGAAGCACTGCACCTTCAGCAACTGCGACATTCGTCCTCCTCTGACAGCTTCGTCTCGGAGGTGGTCGGAGCCGCCGGCGGATTCTTGCGCTCAGGCCAGCAGCCGCCGCAGCCAGCGCAGCCGGGCCGCCCTCGCCTCCTGTGACAGCACCGCCTGCGGCGCCATCAGGTCGAACCCGTGGAAGGCGCCCGGCCACACGTGCAGCTCCGCCTGCCCGCCCGCCTGCCAGAGCCGGGTGGCGTAGGCGACGTCCTCGTCGCGGAACGTCTCGGCCGAGCCGACGTCGACGAACGCGGGCGGCAGCCCGGACAGGTCGCCGGCCCGCGCCGGGGCCGCGTACGGGGACACGTCCGGCCCGCCGCGCGCGTCGCCGAGCAGGGCCGTCCAGCCGGTCTCGTTCGAGGTGCGGTCCCAGATGCCCAGGCCCGCCATCTGCGCCGCCGACGGCGTGTCGTTGCGGTCGTCGAGCATCGGGCACATGAGCAACTGGCCGATCAGGGCCGGGCCGCCCCGGTCGCGGGCCAACAGGGCCAGCGCCGCCGCCAGCCCGCCGCCCGCGCTGGGCCCGCCCACGACGAGGCGCGCCGGATCGGCGCCCAGCTCGGCGGCGTGCTCGGCGGTCCACGCCAGGCCCGCATAGCAGTCGTCCACCGGCACGGGATGCGGATGCTCGGGGGCGAGCCTGTACTCCACGGACACCACCACCAGGCCCAGCTCCAGCGCCCAGTCGAGCAGGTCGTCGAGCCCGGTGCGGGCGTCGCCGAACATCATGCCGCCGCCGTGCGTGTAGTAGATCGCCGGAAGCGGCGTGGCCGCACCCGCCGGGCGGCACACCAGCAGCGGCACGTCGCCGTGCGGGCCGGGGGCCGTGTGCCGGCCGACGACTAGCGCGCCGCCCCGGGACAGCTCCTCGTCGGTCTGCGACGGGATGACCTCGCGGGCCGCTCGCAGGGCGCCGAGCGTGTCCAGGGTGATCGACGGCGACACGTACTCGGCCAGCACGGCCAGGGCTGCGCCCAGCTCCGGATCGAACGGCACCGGTGGTGTGCTCAAGGAAGTCCTCCGGACTCTCGGTGGCTTTCGGCTGTGGTGCCATCGTGCGCCACGAACGGCCCGCGGGCGAGGGCCCCGGCGGAGGCGGCGAAAGCGCGTCGAAAGCGGCCGGGCGTAACGTCCCTGGTCAGGAAAGCCCCGCCGCCTAACGGAAAGGACCGCTCATGACCAGGAAGAGCACCGTGATCGCGCTGTCCGCCGCCGCGACCCTCGCGCTGGCGCTGATGGCGCCCCCGGCCTCGGCCGGCGACACCACCGTCTGGGGCTGCAAGCCGGGCAACGTGTGCCTGTACAACGGCAACCAGACCCCGGACTACCTCTATTACCAGACCGCCGGGAACGTTCCGGACGGCAAGTCGTTCTGGGTGATCGTCAACAACGGCCGCCAGGAGGACGGCGCCGACCACGTGTACTTCGAGTACCGGCACCAGGGCGGCTCGAAGTGGTATCCGAAGTGCCTGCACTTCTACCCCGGCAGCGGCTACAAGCTCGACCTGCGTGACGGGGCCGTGGGCGCGACGATCAGGAACATGTACTGGGGCGGTGAGTGCTGAACCGCCCCGGGGTGGTTCAGCCGATCACGAACGGCAGCCTGGCCGCCAGCTCGCCCAGCTCCGCCGCCTCCGCGCGGGTGGGCGCGCGCCGTCCGGTGCCGACCAGCAGCGCGTCGGCGTCGGAGAACGACGCGGGGAACGCGGCGCCGGCGATCCGCTCCAGCATCGCCCTGGACCGGGCCGCCCCTTCGGCGGGCGGCCCGGCCGCGCCGGGCAGGTGCGCGACCAGGTCGAGGTGGTGCAGCGTCCACTCCAGGACGTAGGCGGTGAGGTAGTCGCCCGCGGTGAGCACCACGTCACGGGTGCTCACCCGCAGGCCCGGGTCGGCGAGGGCGGCGGCGCGCCCGGCGGCCGAGCCGACGTCGTCGAGGTGGAACTTGAGCAGCCGGGGCTCCTCGTACGCGGCGGCGAGCCGGACGATCAGCGCGTCGAGCGGGTCGTCACCGGTCGGCGGCGTCCGGCTGACCTCCCAGTAGGTCACCGCGTCGCGGGTAGGCTCCGCGTCGGCGGGGGTCACGAGCGTGATCAGCACGTCCTGGGCGTCGATGACCAGGTGGCACACCAGGTCACGCACCAGCCAGCCGGCGCAGCCGGACGGCCGCGCGAAATCGTCGTCGGTGAGCTCTGCGACCGCGGCGCGCAACGCCGCCCACGACCGGATGAAGGACTCCACGACACGTACGCTAACCGACGCCGCCGCTGACCGGCCGGTCGCTACGCGCCCACGTAGTCGGCCAGGTGCTCGCCGGTGAGGGTGGAGCGGGCGGCGACGAGGTCGGCGGGCGTGCCCTCGAAGACGACCCGGCCGCCGTCGTGCCCGGCGCCGGGGCCGAGGTCGATGATCCAGTCCGCGTGCGCCATGACCGCCTGGTGGTGCTCGATGACGATGACCGACTTGCCGGCGTCGACGAGCCGGTCGAGCAGGCCGAGCAGTTGCTCGACGTCGGCGAGGTGCAGTCCGGTGGTCGGCTCGTCGAGGACGTAGACGCCGCCCTTGTCGGCCATGTGGGTGGCGAGCTTGAGCCGCTGCCGCTCGCCGCCGGACAGCGTGGTGAGCGGCTGGCCGAGGCTGAGGTAGCCGAGCCCGACGTCGGCGAGGCGGCCGAGGATGGCGTGCGCGGCCGGGGTGCGGGCCTCGCCGGAGCCGAAGAACTCGGCGGCCTCGGTCACCGGCATGGCGAGCACCTCGCTGATGTCGCGCCCGCCGAAGCGGTATTCGAGCACCGCAGGCTGGAACCGCTTCCCTTCGCAGTCCTCGCAGGTGGTGGCGACGCCGGCCATCATCCCCAGGTCGGTGTAGACGACCCCGGCGCCGTTGCAGGTGGGGCAGGCGCCCTCGGAGTTGGCGCTGAACAGCGCCGGCTTGACGCCGTTGGCCTTGGCGAACGCCTTGCGGATCGGTTCGAGCAGCCCGGTGTAGGTCGCCGGATTGCTGCGCCGCGAGCCCTTGATCGCGCTCTGGTCGACGGAGACGACGCCCGCCCTGGCCGGGATCGATCCGTGGATCAGCGAGCTCTTGCCGGATCCGGCGACGCCGGTGACGACGCAGAGCACGCCGAGCGGGATGTCCACGTCGACGTCGCGCAGGTTGTGCCGGTTGGCACCGCGGATCTCCAGCTTGCCGGTCGGCTCGCGTACCGTGTCCTTGAGCCGGGCGCGGTCGTCGAGGTGGCGGCCGGTGATGGTGCCGCCGGCCCGCAGGCCCTCGTAGGTGCCTTCGTAGCAGATGCTGCCGCCGTCCGTGCCGGCGCCGGGGCCGAGGTCGACGACGTGGTCGGCGATGGCGATCGTCTCCGGCTTGTGCTCGACGACCAGGACGGTGTTGCCCTTGTCGCGCAGCCGCTTGAGCAGGTTGTTCATCCGCTGGATGTCGTGCGGGTGCAGGCCGATGGTGGGCTCGTCGAAGACGTAGGTGACGTCGGTGAGCGCGGAGCCGAGGTGGCGGATCATCTTGGTGCGCTGCGCCTCGCCGCCCGACAGCGTGCCCGCGGGCCGGTCGAGCGAGAGGTAGCCGAGCCCGATCTCGACGAACGACTCCAGGGTGTGCAGCAGCTTGGCGAGCAGCGGCGCGACCGACGGCTCGTCGAGGCCGCGGATCCACTCGGCCAGGTCGCTGATCTGCATGGCGCAGGCGTCGGCGATGTTGATCCCGGCGATGCGCGAGGAGCGGGCCTCCTCGCCGAGCCGGGTGCCGTCGCACTCGGGACAGGTGGTGAAGGTGACCGCCCGGTCGACGAACGCCCGGATGTGCGGCTGCATGCCTTCGCGGTCCTTGGACAGGAACGACTTCTGGATCTTGGGGATCAGGCCCTCGTACGTGAGGTTGACGTCGTCGACCTTGACCTTGGTCGGCTCCTTGTAGAGGAAGTCCTGCAGTTCCTTCTTGGTGTAGTCGCGGATCGGCTTGTCGGGGTCGACGAACCCGGACTCGGCGTAGACGCGGACGGTCCAGAAGCTGTCGGACTTCCAGCCGGGGATGGTGAACGCGCCTTCGGAGATCGACTTGGAGTCGTCGTAGAGCTGGGTGAGGTCGATGTCGGAGACCGTGCCCCGGCCCTCGCACCGGGTGCACATGCCGCCGATGCGGGTGAACGTCGCCTTCTCCGTCTTGCGCGCGCCGCGTTCGACGGTGATCGCGCCGCTGGCCCGGACGGTGGGGACGTTGAACGAGAACGCCTGGGGGGAGCCGATGCGCGGCTGCCCGAGGCGGCTGAACAGGATGCGCAGCATCGCGTTGGCGTCGGTCGCGGTGCCGACGGTGGAGCGCGGATCGGCGCCCATCCGCTGCTGGTCCACGATGATCGCGGTGGTCAGCCCGTCGAGCACGTCGACCTCGGGCCGGGCCAGCGAGGGCATGAAGCCCTGGACGAACGCGCTGTAGGTCTCGTTGATCAGCCGCTGCGACTCGGCGGCGATCGTGCCGAACACCAGCGAGCTCTTGCCCGAGCCCGAAACGCCGGTGAACACCGTCAGCCGGCGCTTCGGGATCTCGACGCTGACGTCCTTGAGGTTGTTGACGCGGGCGCCGTGGACGCGGATCAGGTCGTGCGTGTCGGCGTCGTGCCGCGCAGGCGACTGCGCGTCCTGGCCAGGGGCCGTGCTCATGCTCTCTCCATCTGTTTCTGCTCAGGCTCGCTGAGGTCGCCTTCGCGCACTCGCCGGGGTGTGATCCGACCAGCTTCGAGGTTATTCGTCGGTCTCAGGTGCGTGGCGCGCCGGTCACCGCGCTTCGTTGATGCGGACCAGGTTGCCCGCCGGGTCGCGGAAGGCGCAGTCGCGCACGCCCCACGGCTGGCTGGTCGGCTCCTGGACGACGTCGGCGCCGGCGGCCTGGACGCGCTTGAACGTCTCGTCGAGGTCGGGGGTGGCCAGCGTGATGCCGGCGTAGACGCCCTTGTCCATGAGACTGGCGATGGCGCGCTGCTCGTCCTCGCTGACGTTCGGGTCGGTGACGGGCGGCTCCAGCACGATGCACGTGCCGGGCTGGCCGGGCGGGCCGACGGTGATCCAGCGCATCCCCTCGGCGCCCACGTCGCCGCGCACCTCGAAGCCGAGGGCGTCGCGGTAGAAGGCCAGGGAGGCGTCCGGGTCGTCGTGCGGGAGGAAGCTTGCGTAGATGGTGATGTCCATGCACGTCACGCTAGGGCGGGAGAGGGGCGGGGCGCTTCTCCATTCCTGACCGATGCGCTCAGCACGCGCGCATCGCCGCGCGGGCCTGCTCGGCGGACAGGGGAGGGGCGGGCAGCGGCCGGGCGGCGGCGGCGCGCAGGCCGTCGAGCGAGAGCGCCAGGTGCCGCCGCCAGGCTCCCGGCGCGACGTCGTGCGTGGCCTTGACGGTCGCCGCGACGCCCCAGATCACGAAGGCCAGGTCGGTGAGCGTGACGTCGTCGCGCAGGTCGCCGGACCGCCGGGCGCGGTCGAGGATCTCTTCCATCAGCGCGGGGCCGCGGTCGCCGGCCGTCGCGGTCCGCGCGGCGAGGTCGTTGTAGCCGAGGTCGGCGGCCTGGAGCTCGCACACGCCGGTCAGGAACGCGGTGAACCCCTCCCAGGCGTCGCCGGCCGCGAGCGCCCGTTCGGCCAGCTCGCCCACCCGGGCGACCCGGTCGGCGAACACGGCCTCCACCAGGGCGTCGCGGGTGGGGAAGCGGTTGTAGAGCGTCCCGATGCTCACCCCGGCCGTGCGGGCGATCTCCTCGAGCGGCACGTCGAGCCCGCGGTCGGCGAACAGCCGCCGGGCCGCCTCCAGGAGGCGTTCGCGGTTGTGCACGGCGTCCTTGCGCATGTCCGCAAGCTTAGCTAACTTGAGGGCCATCTCAACTTGAGGAGGACCTCAACTTATGTCCCGCACCATCGTGATCACCGGCGGCACGAGCGGCATCGGCCTCGCGCTCGCCCGCCACCACGCCGGACGCGGCGACCGCGTCGTGGCCGTGGGCAGCAGCGAGGAAGGCGGCCGCCGCCTGCGCCAGGAGGCGCCGGGAGCCCGGTTCGTCAGGTGCGATCTCAGCTCGGTGAGCCGGACCCGCGACCTGGTGGCACGGGTCGCCGCCGAACACCCCGTCGTCGACGCCCTGGTGCTCGCCGCGTTCCGGTTCAACCCGGCGCGCGTCGAGACGGAGGAGGGCTTCGAGCACACCTTCGCCCTGTACGTGATCAACCGCTGGCTGATGGCCGAAGGGCTGCGCGGCCCGCTGGAGCGGGCGCCGCGACCGGTGATCGTCAACCTGTGCGGCGCCGGGCAGGGCGGCCGGATCCACTGGGACGACCTCCAGCTCAGGAACGGCTACCGGGGCTTCACCGCGACCATGCAGGGCGCCCGCGCGAGTGAGCTGCTGGGGGCGGCCTACGGGTCCGCCGGCATCCGGTACGTGCTCTACAACCCGGTGTTCGTCGCGACGAGCCTGCACACGCCCTTCCGGCAGCCGTTGCGCGCGCTCGTGCGGGCGGGTTCGGCCGTGTTCGCGCAGTCCGTGAGCAAGGCCGTGCCGCCGATCGCCGCGCTCATCGAACAGCCGCCGGCGGCGCCGCTCACGGCCTGGAAGAAGGGCAGGCCCGACGCCCTCACCGTGGACCCGGCCGAGGCGCGGCGCTTCGAGCAGGCCGTCCGCGCCCTGGGCGGCCCCGTCAGAGCGTGACCCCCGCCTCCCGGACCAGCCGGTGGAGCGTGTGCAGGGCACGCAGGAAGGTCTCGCGGTCGGCCTCGGGCAGGTGGGCGAGCAGGCGGTCCTCGGCCTCCTGGATCCGGGCACGGATCGAGCCGCACAGCCGCTGGCCTTCGTCGGTGATCGCCAGGATGCGGGCGCGGCGGTCGCGCGGATCGGGCTCGCGGGTGATGAGCCCGGCGGCCTGGAGCCGGTCGAGGGTGCCGATGATGCGGGTCTTGTCGGCGCCGATCGCCTCGGCCAGCGCCGCCTGGGTGCGCACCGAGCCGTCGTGGAGCGCGCCGAGGACGGCGTAGCCCCACATGGTCACCCCGTGCTCCGCCAGCACGGGCCGTTCGGCGGCGATGAGCGCCTGCAGGAGCGGATGCAGCATCTCGGCCAGGTCACGTCGGCTCATGACGCGCCCGCGAAAACCTTTTGACAGATGATAAGCATGCGCAGATCATAAGCCAATGCCTACAAATGGGGAACCGATCGTCGCGCTCGACGCCCAGGCGGTCCGGGTCAGCGTGGAGCTGGCCGCCAGGGTGCGGCAGCCGGACCTGTCACGCCCGACGCCCTGCGCCGGATGGACGGTCCACGACCTGCTCGCCCACATGGCGGCCCAGCACTACGGGTTCGCCGCCGCGTCCAGGGGCGACGGCGGCCTGGCCTGCTGGGAGACGCGCCCGCTCGGCGCCGACCCGGCGGCGGGCTACCGGGCCTCGGCCGAGCACGTGCTGGCGGCTTTCGCCGTCGACGGCGTGCCGGAGCGCGACTTCCCGCTGCCCGAGTTCGGCAGCGGGGCGGTCTTCCCCGGCAGGCAGGCGATCGGCTTCCACTTCATCGACTACGTCGTCCACTCCTGGGACCTCGCCAAGGCGCTGGGCGCCGGGGTCGAGTTCCCGCCCGGCCTGCTGGAGGCCGCGCTGGCCGTGGCCAAGGCCGTGCCCGACGGCGACGCCCGCCGCGCGCCACGGGCGCCCTTCGCGCCGGCGCTCGCCTGGGAGGGCGGGACGACGCTGGACGAGATCGTCGCACACCTGGGCCGTTCACCGAGCTGGCCCCGGCAACAACCATGAGGAGCATGTCATGAGCAGTGTCAGATTGGTCCGCAATCCCCGGCTCACGCAGCAGGTGGACTACGCCTACGCCGCCGTCGCCGACGCGCCGGCGCGCAACATCTGGGTGGCCGGCGCGTGCCCCCTCGACCTCAACGGTGACACCGTCGCGGCCGGCGACTACGTCGCCCAGACGCACCAGGTGATGCGCAACCTCGTGATCTCGCTGGAGGAGGTCGGCGCGTCACTGACGGACGTCGCCAAGACCACCGTGTACGTGGCCTCCTCCCGGCAGGCCGACCTGGTCGCCGCCTGGGAGGTCTATCGGGAGTACATGGGCGAGCACGACGTGCCCAGCACCCTGCTCGGCGTGACCGTGCTCGGTTACGACGACCAGCTCGTCGAGGTGGAGGCCGTCGCCGTGCTCCCGGCCGCGGGCGGCTGAGCCAGAGCCCGGCGGCCAGAGCATCAAGCCGGTCAGCAGCGCGAGCGGGACCGAGCCGCCCAGCCCCTCCCGCCCCTCGCGCTGGATGACCGGCCGCTGAGGAGCGCGCTCCACCGGCGGGGTCAGCCGGCAGGCAGCACGCAGAACTCGTTGCCGTCGGGGTCGGCCATGACCACCCAGGGAACGTCGCCCTGGCCGAGGTCGATCCGCTGCGCGCCGAGCGAGAGGAGGCGGTCGACCTCGGCCCGCTGGTCGCCGTCCGCGGGCGTGATGTCGAAGTGCAGCCGGGCCTTGCCCTGCTTCGCCGCCACCGGCGGGCCGCCCCAGGCGATCTTGGGGCCGCCGTGCGGCGAGCGGATCGCGGTCTCCTCGTCCTGGTCCCAGACCAGCGGCCAGCCGAGCGCCTCGCTCCAGAAGTAGCCGACCTGCTGCGAGCCGTCGCAGGAGAGCGCGCCGATGAACCCGCAGTCGGCGAGGAACTTGTTGCCCGGCTCGATGACGCAGAACTCGTTGCCCTCGGGGTCGGCGAGGACGACGTGCGGATCGTCGGGGCTCTGCCCGATGTCGATGTGCCGGCCGCCCAGTTCGAGCGCGCGGGCCACGGTCTCACGCTGGTTCTCCAGCGAACTGCTGGTGAGGTCGAAGTGCATCCGGTTCTGGACGAGCTTGTCCTCCTGGGACGGGAGGAACCGCAGCCGGAACCCGGTGTCGTCGGCCGGCAGGAGCGTGATGCCCTCGCGGGGATCGTCGGCCGACTCCCAGCCCAGGACTCCGGCCCAGAACCGGGCGAGCCGGACGGGATCGTGGGCGTCGAAGCTGAGCGCGACGAGCTGAGAGGTCATCCCGCGTCTCCAATCTGTCAGGTAAGGGTCTGTCAGGTACGGGTCTGTCACGTGTGGGCGGATCGCGGCAGCAACGCTAGCCCGCGCCCGAGCCGCCACGCCAACGAATATGCGCCGGACGGCGACGCACGGTTGGCATGCCTTTGACCAGGACTGGTGAACTCCTTCGTACGGTCACGCGTGTCACGCGGCTCGTGCTGACCGTCCGCCGCCCAGCATGTGATGACGTCCTGCTCGCGCGCGTCATCGGGAGGAGTCATCATGAGCGGTGCCGGGGAGCGCGGTGGCGACGGCGTCAGCGGGCTGACCTTCGAGGTGCTGGAGCCCGCGCCCGTCGGGATCGCCGTCACCCTCGGCCACGACCACCGGCTGCTCTACACCAACCGCGGCTACCGGTCGCTGTTCGGCGAGCGCCCGCTCGGCGTGCCGATCCGGGAGGCGTTCTCCGACCTCGTCAGGAAGGACTACTTCCTGCTGTTCGACCAGGTCTTCGACACCGGTGAGCCGATCGTCGTCACGGACATGCCGGGCGATCCGACCCTGGTGACCGAGAGCGGGCAGGAGCGGTTCTTCACGTTCAGCCTGTCCCAGACGACGTTCGACGACCGGCCGCTCGCCGACCGGCGCGGCGTCCTGGTGATGTGCCTGGAGGTGACGGACCAGGTCGGCTCCGCCCGCGAGATCCAGCACATCGCCGACGAGCGCCGCCGCATCCTGCGCCGCTACGAGAGCCTGGTACGAGTCAGCGCGCAGATCATCTGGGTGACCGGCCCCCAGGGCGGCGTGAGCGAGCCGAGCCCCGGCTGGGAGCGGGTGACCGGGCAGCCGTGGGAGGAGTTCCGCGGCGAGGGCTGGCTGCACGCCCTGCACCCCGACGACCGGGCCGAGGCGGCGCAGTCGTGGCAGCGCGCGCTGGAGCGGGTGCCCGACCGGTGGGAGCACACCTACCGGCTGCGCACCACGGAGGGCGGCTACCGGCACTTCCAGGTCCGCGCCGTGCCGATCAAGCAGGACGGCCGGGTGATCGAGTGGGTGGGGAGCTGCACGGACATCGAGGAGCAGTGGCAGGCGCAGCGCCGCCTGCGCCTGCTGAGCCGGGCCGCCGAGGCGATGGCCAACCGCACGTCCGTGGAGGAGATGCTCGGCGCCCTGGCCGACGTCATCGTGCCCGAGCTCGCCGACGGCTGCGGCGTCCACCTGGTGACCGATCTGGCGGAGGGGCTGGCGGGGGAGACGACGCTGGTCGTCGAGCGGGTGGCGACGGCGGCGGGCCCCGGGCTGCCGCGCATGCCGCGCTTCAGCGCCCAGCGGCTGCCGTCCGACGCGCGGTTCGTGCGCGCGGTGCGCCTGGCCAGGCCGTTCCTGGAGACGTTCCCGCCGGGCTCGCCCCCGCCCGACCTGGGCCCGGCGGGTACCCGGACCTGGCTGGAGCTGAGCCGCGCCAACAGCCTGGCGATCCTGCCGGTGTCGGTCAACGGCACGGTCGCCGCCGTGGTCACCGCGGCGACCTGCGGCGACCGCCCGCCGATCGGCCGGGCCGGGATCGACCTGCTGCGGCAGATCTTCGAGCAGGCCCACGACGCGCTGCAGAACGTCATGCACTTCCAGCGGACCCGCCAGATCGCCTTCGCCCTGCAGCACAGCCTGCTCGCGGACCCGCCGCGCGTGCCCGGCCTGCTGATCACCGCCCGCTACCGGCCCAGCCTGGCCGCCGCCGAGGTGGGCGGCGACTGGTACGACTCGTTCGTGCTGCCGGACGGCGCGACCGTGCTCGCCATCGGCGACGTGGCCGGGCACGACCTGCGGGCCGCCGTGGCGATGGGCCAGCTCCGCAACATGCTGCGCGGCATGGTGGTCGACCGGCGCGAGCCGCCGGGGGAGATCCTGTCCCGGCTCAACATGGCGACCGAGACGCTGTACGGCGACGAGACGGCGACCTGCGTGCTGGCCAGGATCGAGCCGCACGACGGCGGCCACCGGCTCAACTACGCGGTCGCCGGGCACCCGCCGCCGCTGCTGGTCACGTACGCGGGTGAGGGGCGTTTCCTGACGGCGGGGGCCAATCCCCTGCTCGGCGTGCCCTACCCCCGCGAGTACGTCTCGGCGCGCGAGCCGCTGCCCCCGGGGGCGACGCTGCTCCTCTACACCGACGGCCTGGTGGAGCGGCCGGGGGAGAACCTCGACGACGGGCTGGCCCGGCTGAGCGAGCACGCGGGCGAGCTGGCGCGGGCGCCGCTGGAGCAGTTCTGCGACGAGGTGCTGAGCCGCATGCCGGTCTCCGGCCAGGACGACGTCGCCATGATCGCGCTGCGCATGCCCGGCCCCGGCTAGCGGGACGGGCGGCCGTCGCCGTTGCGGGGCAGCCGCTCGGTCAGGCCGAGGAAGCCGATGACGACCACGGTGAGGCCTCCGGCCGCGAGCACGTACGGGAGGATCTCCACCGTCCGATCGTGAAGCGGGGCGAAGGCCCGTACCAGTCACAGATCCCTGTGTTGGAAGGACACCGCGGTGAGCGCCCACATCATCGCCACCCACGCCGCCGCCCACCCGAGGTAGGCGGCCGAGAGCGGCGCCTCGCCCAGGAACGGGAAGCCGTCGAACTCGGCGCCGAACCGCGCCAGGACGACCGGGTCCTGCAAGGCGTGCATGGCGCCGCGCCACAGCCCGTCGGTGGGCAGCAGCATCCGCGAGACGGCGCCGACGCGCGCGACGCCGTCGTTGCCGAGCGCCTGGCCGATGCCGCCCACCACCCCGGCGACCCAGGTGGCACCGAACAGCCCCACCGCGACGACGCCGGAGGCCATCGGCGAGACGACCGTGGCCAGCAGCAGGCCCAGCGTGAGCAGCACGACCGTCTGCCCGGCGAGCAGCGCCAGGGCGGTCGCCGGTCGCGGCGGCCAGTAGCCGACCGTCGCCAGGACGACGAGGCACTGCGCCAGCCCGGCGAGCACGATGAAGCCGCTGCCGAACGCGGCCAGCCCCAGCCACTTGCCCAGCAGCACCGCCGAGCGGCGGACCGGCCGGGCCAGCACCGCGAGCGCGATGCCCGACTCGGTCTCGCCCGACAGCGTGGGCCCGGCGAGGAAGGCGGTGCCGAGCGCCGCGATCAGGCTGAGGCCGAACATCACCAGGTTGAGCAGCTGGGAGGCCGCCAGCCTGGCCTGGCCGCTGGTGAGCGTGCCGAGGCCGCTCTCCGCCGCGAGCCGGGAGAACCCCCAGCCGCTCAGCAGGAGCAGCGCGGCCGTGAGCACGACGACGGCCAGCAGCGCGCGCCGCCGGGAGGCCTCGCGCAGGGTGAGCGCGGCGACGGTGAGGACCGTCATGCGGCGTCCTCCTGACCGGCCCGCAGGATGCCGAGCAGGCGCTCCTCCAGGCTGACGCGCGCCGGCTCGACCGCGTGCACGCGCACGCCGAGCGCGACCAGGTCGCGCACCAGCTCGGGGACGGCCGCCTCGTCGTCGCCGGCCGGCAGCGCCACGGTGAACCCGTCGCCGTCCCGCCGCACGTCCCCGGTCGCGGCCAGCCGCGCCCGCGCCTCGGGGGAGAGGTCCGTCAGGCGCAGCCGGAGCTCGCGCCGCCCGAGCAGCTCGCCGAGGGTCCCGGACGCGGCGACCCGGCCCCGGTCGAGGATGACGACGCGGTCGCAGACCCGTTCGACCTCGCCGATGAGGTGCGAGTTGAGCAGCACGGCGACGCCGCGCGCCTTCAGCGACAGGACGATGTCGCGCACGTCGGCGCGGCCGAGCGGGTCCAGCGCGCTGGTCGGCTCGTCCAGGATCACCAGCTCGGGCCGGGCCACCAGGGCGACCGCCAGGCCGAGCCGCTGCTGCATGCCCTTGGAGAAGCCGCCCACGCGGTCGGCGGCGCGCTCGCCCAGCCCGACGAGGGACAGGCACTCGTGCCGCTCCGGCGCGGGCACGGTGACGCCCGCCAGCCTGACATGGAGGGCCAGCACCTCGGCCGCGCTCAGCCAGGGCTGGTAGCGGAAGAGCTCCGGCAGGTAGCCGACGCGGGCGCGGGAGGCGGGATCGCCCGCGGGCCGGCCGAGCAGCGCCGCCTCGCCCGCGTCGGGGCGGACCAGGCCGAGCAGCATCTTGATCACCGTGGACTTGCCGGCGCCGTTCGGGCCGAGCAGCCCGACCACCTCGCCGCGGCCCACCTCCAGCGACACGTCCTCGACGGCGGGCCGCCTGCCGTAGCGCCTGCGCAGGCCCGAGCACCGCACGGCGGGCGGGCTCGGCGGCGTGCCTCCGGTCATCGGAGGTCCCGGGCGACCGCCAGCACCTCGGCGGCGTCCAGCGCGCCCGCCACGGCGGTCACCACGCCGCCGTCCACCCACACGACGGCCGCCAGCGTCCGGTCGCGGGTGGCGATCACCGTGGCCGGCACCCCATGCACGATCGCCCGGGAGGTGGTGAACCGCCCGGCCGGCACGGGCAGCGGCAGGGTGTCCCGCTCCGGGCCGAACGCGCGCAGCAGCGCGGCGGCCTCGTCCGGCAGGCCGGGCAGCGTCAGCAGGTAGTCGCGCACGCTCGCGTACGGGACGCCGGACGACAGCGCGCGGGGCGCGACGGCGCGGCCGACGACGAGGGCGGGCACCCCGGCGGGCTGCGACCAGATCCCGGCCACGCCGGGCCCGGCGACCAGGCGCACCCGCTGCCCGTTCAGCCCCGGCGGGGGCGGCGGCAGCGGCTGCCCGGCCTCGGCGGCGGCCTTGCCGGCCCGGTCCGCGGAGAACGTGAACGTCGCGGTCATCTCGTCCACGACCTGGTGGACGGGCTCGCCGGCGACGCCGCGCGGCAGCGTGCGCACCACGGGCACGTCGAGCCCGGTGCGCGCCTTGGCGGCCGCCGCGTCCGGGACCTCGCGCGGCCCGTCGCCGCCGGTCACGACGACGTCGCCGTACGCGCTCAGGTCGGGCAGGGCGACGAGGTCGGCGGCGCCGACGCCGACCGGCTCGATCCGCTCGGTCCGGAAGATCGGCACCCAGTCGTTGGCGGCGGCCGTGCCCGCGCCCGCCAGGACGACGGCGACGGCGAGCGCGGCGGCCACGGGGCTGCGCAGGACGGCCCGGACGGCGCGCCGGGGCGGGTGTTCTGTGGGATGACGCATGACGGTTCGGCTCCTTGTCCCCTCGGGCACGGCGTCATCAAAGCAGACGGGTTTGCGGGCGCCGCGCAGCCTGTGTGCGGGTCCTGTGCAGGTCGTGCGCGCTTCCGGAGTAGTTAACCCTGGCCATATCTGCAACCATCTAATGTCCTAGAACACTAGATAAATGGAGAAATGGTGATCGAGTTCTACCTGGACGCCAAGTCCGGCCTCGCGCCCTACCAGCAGATCGTCCAGCAGGTACGGCACGCGCTCCGGCTGGGGCTGCTCCACGAGGGCGACCAGCTCCCGACCCTCAAGGAGGTCGTGGCGCAGTTGGCGATCAACGCCAACACCGTCCTCAAGGCGTACCGGGAGCTTGAGCACGAGGGCCTGGTCGCCGCCCGGCCGGGCGTCGGGACGTTCGTGACGGCCACGCTCGCCGGCACGTCGCTGGCCGCGCACGGCCCGCTGCGGCTGGAGCTGCGGCACTGGCTGGCCAAGGCGCGCCGGGCCGGGCTCGACGACGAGAGCATCGAGGCCCTCTTCATGACCACATTCAGGACCGCCGCACAGGAGGACATCGCGTGAGTTCCGTCTTGGAGGCCCGCGGGCTGGGCAAGCGATACGGCAGACGCTGGGCGTTACGCGAGTGCACCATCGACATCCCCGACGGGCACGTCGTCGGGCTGGTCGGGCCCAACGGAGCCGGCAAGACCACGCTGCTGAAGCTGGCCGGCGGCCAGCTCCAGCCGACGACCGGCGGGCTGTCGGTGCTGGGCGGCCGGCCCGCCGCCGGGCCCGCGCAACTGGCCAAGGTCGGCTTCGTCGCCCAGGACACCCCCGTCTACGCCGGGCTGAGCGTCGCCGAGCACCTGCGGCTGGGCGCCCGGCTCAACACCGGCTGGGACGCCGCGACGGCGCGCGAGCGGATCGCCCGGCTCGGCCTCGACCCTGCCCAGCGCGCCGGCCGGCTGTCCGGCGGCCAGCGCGCCCAGCTCGCCCTCACCCTCGGCCTGGCCAAGCGGCCCGAGCTGCTGATCCTGGACGAGCCGGTCGCCTCGCTCGACCCGCTGGCCCGCCGCGAGTTCCTGCAAGGGCTGATGGAGGCGACGGTCGAGCACGAGCTCAGCGTCGTGCTCTCCTCCCACCTGGTCTCCGACCTGGAACGGACGTGCGACTACCTGATCGTGCTGGTCGACTCCCGGGTCCGGATCGCGGGGGAGGCCGAGCGGCTGCTGGCCACCCACCACCGCCTCACCGGCCCGCGCCGCGACCCCGGCACGCTGCCCGCCGACCAGCACGTCGTCTCCGCCCGGCACACCGACCGGCAGAGCACGTACGTCGTCCGCACCGACCGGCCGATACTCGACCCGGCCTGGACGGTCAGCCGGCTCACGCTGGAGGACCTGGTCCTGGCGTACATGGACGATTCCACCGCCGCCGACCCCCGGCCCGCCCTGGAGGTGCGGCGATGATCTGGCTCACCTGGCGGCAGTTCCGCGGCGCGGCCCTGATGACGTCCGCCCTGCTCGTGGCGCTCGCCGCCGTCCTGGCGCCGACCGGCTCGCGGCTGGCCGCCGACTACGCGGCCGGGCTCGCCGCCTGCGCGCCCGGCGCGGAGTGCCTGCACTTCTACGACCGGTTCTTCGACGCGTACCGGATGCCGTTCCTGGCCGGCACCCTCGTGGTCCTGATCCTGCCCGCCCTCGTCGGCCTCTTCTGGGGGGCGCCGCTGATCACCCGCGAGCTGGAGGCCGGCACCCACCTGCTGGTGTGGAACCAGGGCATCACCCGCAGGCGCTGGCTGGCGGTCAAGCTCGCCCTCACCGGCCTGGTCGCGGCCGCCGCCGCCGGGGTCAGCGGGCTCGCGGTCACCTGGTGGTCGGGCCCGCTCGACCAGTCGGCGCCGGAGGGCTTCGCGCTCATGGACCCGCTGGTGTTCAGCGCGCGCGGCATCCTTCCGCTCGGCTTCGCGGCCTTCGCCTTCGTCCTCGGCGTGAGCATCGGCATGCTCGTCAAGCGGACGCTGCCCGCGATGGCGCTCACGCTGCTCGTCTTCACCGCGGTCCAGGTCGCCATGCCGCTGCTGGTCAGGCCGCACCTGATGCCGCCGGTCACCTCGACGTTCGACCTCGCCCAGGAGAACGTCGACATGTTCGGCGTGCGCCGCGACGGGCTGACCACGGTGACGCTGACCCAGGCGATCCCCGGGCACACGGGGGCGTGGGTGCTGTCGAGCGAGCTCATCGACGGTTCGGGCCGCACGCTGGCCGCGAGCGGTGACGAGGCGGTCGTCCACGGCGTCTCCGTCACCTCCGGGCCCTGCGGGACACAGCAGGCGCGGCAGGGCCCGGAGGCCTGCCTGGCCGAGCTCAGCCGGCTCGGCTACCGGCAGCGGGCCGCCTACCAGCCCCTCGACCGCTTCTGGGCCCTGCAGTGGATGGAGACGGGCATCTACGCGCTGCTCACCGCCGCGCTGACGGGGCTGTCCTTCCGGTGGGTGCGGAGGCGCCTGTCATGACGGCCAGGACAGCGGCCGCCGGGCTCGCCCTGCTCCTGGCCGCCACCGCGTGCACGGCGCCCGCGCCGCCGCGCAGCCAGGGCGGCACAGGCAGCACAGCGGCCGGGACGGCCTGCGAGCGTCCCGCGGGCCCGCCCGCCGCCGAGACGGCCACCACGATCGACGTCATCGAGCAGGCGTACTTCTGCATCCTCGGCTCCTACTACGGCGGCGCCGCCCTGGACGCCCGCTCGCTGCTGACCGCCGGGTTCGCCGCGCTGACGCGGGAGCTCGACCGCCACGGCCGCGACCTGCCCGAAGCCACCATGCCCGCGCTGACCGGCGACCGGAAGGCCGACTGGGCCGCGTTCGAGACCGCCTTCCGGAAGATCACCGGCCAGGTCCCCGGGCTGGGCGACCAGCCGGCCGTCGTCACCCTGGAGGCCATCGTGGCGAGCCTCGGCGACAACCACGCCCGCTGGACGCACGGCCTCGCCCGGCCGCCGGGCCACTACGACGGCGACGGCTACGGCCTGGGCCTCCAGGCGAGCGCCGACGGCCCGCAGGTGCACGGCAACCCCGCCGCCGCGGTGCCCCCGCTGTTCGTCACGGCCGTGCACGGCGGCGCGGCGCGGGCCGCCGGGCTGCGGCCCGGCGACGTGATCGAGTCGATCGACGGATCGGCCCCGTTCATCGGCGGGAAGGCCACGGCCGCGATCGCCGCCCTGTACGAGCCCTACCCCCGGGCCCGGCCGGTCCGGCTGAGCCTGCTGCGGGAGAGCACCGGCCGCCGCTGGAGCGTGACGCTCAGGCCCGGCCTCTACCAGCGGGACCTGGCCGAGCTCCAGGTGGTGCGGTCGAGGCTGCTGGACGACGACGTCGCCTACGTACGGGTGGCCGGGTTCGCGCCCGACTCGGCGAACCGGGCGCTCAGGGCGATCGCGCGGCTGCGCGCGGGCCGGACGCTCGCCGGTGTCGTGCTGGACCTGCGCGGCAACGGCGGCGGCAGCCCGGACGAGGCGGTGCGGCTGGTGAGCGCGTTCGCGCACGGCCAGGTCACCGCCTACCAGTGCGCGGGCGACGGCCGGTGCGAGACGTCGCGCACCGACGACACCGTCGAGCTGGTCGGACTGCCGCTGGTCGTGCTCGTCGACCGCAGCTGCGCCTCGGCGTGCGAGCACTTCAGCTCCGCCGTCAAGGCCCTGGGCGCGGGGCAGCTGGTCGGCACCAGGACCGCCGGGGTGATCTCCGGCCCGGCGCAGGCGTACCGGCTCGGCAACCACACCACGCTGAGCCTGCCGGGCAAGCGCCATCTCGGGCCGCACCGCGAGGTGATCGACCGGATCGGCGTGCCGCCCGACCACTACGCGCCCCTGACCCCGCGCGACGCCGCCGCCGGGCGCGATCCCGCGCTGGCGCAGGGCCTGCGCCTGCTGAGGGAGGCCTCATGAGAGCGATCCTGGCGGCGCTCGCCGTCGTCACGCTGGCGACCGCGTGCGCCGCGCCCGCCCCGCCCCGGACGGCCGCCGCCCCGGCCACGCCGGCCGGTCCCGCCACGCTGCCCGCCCCCACCGGCCCGCACCGGGTCGGCACCAGGACCATGTACGTGGAGGACGACTCCCGCCCCGACCCCTGGGACCCCGACGCCCGGACCCGGCGGCTCAAGGTCACGCTGTGGTATCCGGCCGAGCGGCGGGACGGGGAGCCGGCCCCGTACATGACGCCGAAGGAGTCGGAGCTCAACCTGAAGGGCGGCCGGATCGCGGGCGTCCCGTACGACTTGCTGAGCCGGACGCGGACGCACGCGATCCGGGACGCCGAGCCGGCGGGGCGCGAGCTGCCGCTGGTGGTGCTGTCGCCCGGCTTCACCAAGCCGGTCAGCCTGCTCACGTCGCTGGCCGAGGACCTGGCCAGCCGGGGGTACGCGGTGGCGGGGATCGACCACACCCATGAGAGCTACGCGACCACGTGGCGGGACGGGACGGTCGCGGAGTGCCTGGCCTGCGACAGCGACACCGACCCCGGCTTCGGCGCCCGTGTGGTGCGCGGCCGGGCGGCCGACGTGTCGTTCGTCCTGGACCGGCTGGCGGGCACCGGGCTGGTCGATCCGGGCAGGATCGCGATGGCGGGCCAGTCGATCGGCGGGGCCGCCGCCCTGGCGGCCATGGTGACGGACCCCCGGGTGCGCGCCGGGATCGACCTGGACGGCAGCACCTACGCCAGGATCCCCCGGGGCGGGCTCGCGCGGCCGTTCATGTTCGTCGGCACCCCGCAGCACGGGCCCGGCGGCGGCGACGGCTCGTGGGACCGGGACTGGAAGCTGCTGACCGGGTGGAAGCGCTGGCTCGTCGTGACCGGCGCGGAGCACCAGTCGTTCACCGACGGGCCGGTGCTGACCGCCGCCTTCGGCGTCCGGCCCGCGACCGGGATCATGGCGGCGGGGCGCGCCGTGGAGCTCACCCGCACGTACGTGGCGGCCTTCCTCGACCGGCACCTGAGGGGCACGCGGCAGCCGCTGCTGGACGGGCCGTCGCCGCGACACCCCGAGGTCACGTTCGGCAAGGACCGCGCCCAGGGCCGGACCTGACCAGGCGGGGGTCACGGCAGCAGGTGGCGCCAGCGTTCGGCGGACTCCAGGACGTCGAGGCTGATCCGCTCCAGGAAGGCGCCGCCGTGGGCGAGGCGGCGGCCGACGGGCGTCTCGGGGCCGAAGCTCTCGCCCGCCTGCTTGGCGGTCTCCGCCGCGTGGAGCGTCTGCCACGCGCTGGTCACGATCGCCTGGTACCAGGCGTCGTCGTCGACCACGTAGACGTCGCGGCGGCGTTGCGGGTCGCGCTCGCGCCTGATCAGCCCCTGCTGGACCAGGTAGCCGACGGCCAGGGAGACCGAGGCGGGGCTGACCCTGAGCCGGTCGGACAGCCCGGCCGAGGTGAGCCTGCCCTCGTCGCTCAGCCACAGGGCGATGAGGACGCGGGCCATCATCCTGGGCAGCCCCATCGCGACCGCCATCTCGACGACGGTGTCCTCGGCCTCGGCGGCCCGGCCGGCGGCCGATCCGGCGGACCGGGGAGCGGCGTGGGGGCCGCGCCGGGCCCGCCGCTCGGTCGCCCGGTGGGCCTGCTCGGGCCGGTAGGCGGCGGGACCGCCGTTGCGGGCGATCTCCCGGCTGATCGTCGAGGTCGGCCGGTCGAGCCGCCGGGCGATCTCGGCATAGGGCAGCCCTTGGGCGAGCCCGGCCGAGATGCGCTGCCGGTCCCGCTGGGTCAAGCGTCCTCCAGGCATGCCGTCAGTATTGCGTTCGCCATCACCCATTGCAACAAGACGGTGCATTCGCGCCCATCGTCATTGCACCAGTTTCGCCGCTCTGACCTGGACTTATGCACTCCGGTTGATTGACAGCATTTTCCGGCGCAACGTAGCTTTCAACGTATGTCGAACACGTACTATCGCGATGAGCCGGTCGCCCCGTCCCTGGACCGCGCGCCCGGCTGCCCCTTCGATCCCGCCCCCGCGCTCACCGCCCTGCGCGCCGAACGGCCGATCGCCCGCCTGGCCACGCCCGAGGGCGCGCCCGGCGTGTGGCTGGCCACCGGCTACGCGGCGGTCCGGCAGATCCTCGCCGACCCGCGCTTCAGCTCCCGCTACGAGACCCTGTACCACCCGCTGATGGGCGGGCACCTGCCGCCGGCCCCCGTCGGCGACCTGACCGGCATGGACGCCCCCGAGCACACCCGCTTCCGCAAGCTGCTCACGGGCCGGTTCACCGTCCGCCGGATGAACCTGCTCACCGAACGGGTCACCGAGATCACCCGCGAGCGGCTCGACGCCATGGAGCGGCAGGGGCCGCCCGCCGACCTGCTCGACGTCTTCGCCCGGCCCGTCCCCGCGCTCATGATCTGCGAGCTGCTCGGCGTCCCGTACGAGGACCGCGGCCGGTTCCAGGACCAGACGCGGACGCTCGCCGACGCCGGGACGGCGGAGGCCGCCGAGGCCCAGTACACCGCGTTCGCCGAGCTCGGCGTGTACCTGCGGGAGCTCGCGCTCGCCAAGCGCGCCCAGCCGACCGACGACCTGCTCAGCGACCTGGCGCAGGGCGGCGAGCTGGACGACGACGAGCTCGGCGGCGTGGCCGCCTTCCTGCTCAGCGCCGGGCTCGACACCACCGCCAACATGCTCGCGCTCGGCACCTACGCCCTGCTGCGCAACCCCGCGCAGCTCGCCGCCCTGCGCGCCGACCCCGGCCTGATCGGCGGCGCCGTCGAGGAGCTGCTGCGCTACCTGTCCATCGCCGCCCTCGGCATGCGCGGTGTGCGGGAGGACGTCGAGCTCGACGGCGTCCAGCTCAAGGCGGGCGACACGGTCGTCGTCGCGCTCGACGTCGCCAACCGGGACCCGGCCAAGTTCCCCGACCCCGACCTGCTCGACCTGCGCCGCGCCACCGCCGGGCACCTCGCGTTCGGCCACGGCGTGCACCAGTGCCTCGGCCAGCAGCTCGCCCGCGTCGAGATGCGCGTCGCCTTCCCCGCGCTGCTCGCCCGCTTCCCGGGCCTGCGCCTGGCCGTGCCGGAGCACGAGGTGCGGACGCGCACCGACCCCACGCAGGTGCAGGGCGTCGTCAGCCTGCCCGTCACCTGGGACCGGAGGTGAGCGCGGTGGCGGACGCCGCCATCTCGGTGACCGGGCTGCGCAAGGCGTACGGGCCGCACCGCGTCCTGGACGGCATCGACCTCACCATCCCGCAGGGCACGATCTTCTCCCTGCTCGGCCCCAACGGCGCGGGCAAGACCACCACGGTGCAGATCCTGTCCACGCTGATCAAGGCCGACGCCGGCGAGATCCGGGTGGCGGGGCACGACCTGGCCGCGGAGCCCGACAAGGTGCGTGCCGCGATCGGCGTCACCGGCCAGTTCTCGGCCGTGGACGGCTTCCTCACCGGCGAGGAGAACCTGCGGCTCATGGCCGACCTGCTCCACCTCGGCCGCGCCCGGGGCCGGGCACGCGCCCGCGACCTGCTGAAGCGCTTCGACCTCACGGAGGCCGCGGGCAAGCCGGCGGCCACCTACTCGGGCGGCATGCGGCGCAGGCTCGACCTGGCGATGACGATGGTCGGCACGCCCCGGCTCATCTTCCTCGACGAGCCGACCACCGGCCTGGACCCGCGCAGCCGCCGCACGATGTGGCAGATCGTCCGCGACCTGGTCGAGCAGGACGGCGTCACCATCTTCCTGACCACGCAGTACCTGGAGGAGGCCGACGAGCTGGCCGGCCGCATCGCCCTGCTCAGCCAGGGCGAGCTGGTCGCCGAGGGCACCCCGGACGAGCTCAAGCGGCTGGTGCCGGGCGGCCGCGTGGTCGTGCGTTTCGCCGACGCCGACGGCTACCGCAGGGTGGTCCCGTACCTGGGCGCCGCCTCGCGCAACGACGCGACGCTGACCGCCCAGATCCCCAACGAGGGCGGCGTCAGGACGCTGAAGAAGCTGCTCGACTGGCTGGACGGCCAGGCCGTCGAGGTCGCCGAGCTGACCGTGCACAGCCCGGACCTGGACGACGTCTTCCTCACCCTCACCAAGGAGCCCGCCCGATGAACGCGGTCATCGACTCGGCCACGATGCTGCGCCGCCAGGTCAAGCACATCTGGCGCTACCCGACGCTGATCATCACGTTCGCGGCCGTGCCCGTGGTGTTCCTGCTGCTGTTCGTCTTCGTCCTGGGCGGGACGATGGGCGTGGGCATCGGCGGCGACCGGGCCGCCTACACCGGCTACCTCACCCCCGGCATCATGATCATGACGGTCGCGGCGGCCGCGCAGGGGACCGCGATCTCGGTGGCCACCGACATGACCGAGGGCATCATCGCCAGGTTCAAGACGATGGCCATCGCCCGGGTCTCGGTCCTGACCGGGCACGTGCTCGGCGCGATGGTGCAGACGTTCATCGCGATGGCGGTGGTGCTGCTGGCGGCGCTGCTGATCGGCTTCCGCCCGGCCGCCTCGGTGCTGGACTGGCTCGGCGTGGCCGCGGTGCTGGCGATGTTCACCTTCGCGATCACCTGGCTGGCGGTGGCGCTCGCGCTGATGTCCAAGAGCGTCGCCACGGCCAGCAACCTGCCGATGCCGCTGATGATGCTGCCGTTCCTGGGCAGCGGCTTCGTCCCGCCGGAGTCGATGCCGGCCGGGCTGCGCTGGTTCGCCGAGAACCAGCCGTTCACGCCGGTGATCGAGTCCCTGCGCGCGCTGCTGGACGGACGCGCGCCGGGGGCGAGCCTGGCGCAGGCGGCGGTGTGGAGCGCGGTCATCGCGCTGACCGGCTACCTGCTGGCGCGGCGGCTCTACAACCGCTAGCCCGCGCGCGGGTCACAGGTGGATGGCGGTCTCGCTCATTACGCGTGACAGCTTCTCGGGGTTGCGCACGTAGTACAGGCCGGTGACCAGGCCGTGCTCGACCCGTACGGCCAGGACGCCGTCGAGCTCGCCGTCGAGCCGGATCAGCATCGCGGGGCCGCCGTTGACCTGCGCCGGTTCGAGCGACATCGCGGCGCCGAACCTCTTCAGGCCGGTGGCGAAGACGCGGACGACCCGCTCGGCGCCGCGCACGGGCCGCAGCAGCGCCTGCTTGACGCCGCCGCCGTCGCTCAGGACGACGACGTCGGGGGCGAGGATGTCGAGCAGCCCCTGCAGGTCGCCGGTCTCGACCGCGCGCCGGAACGCCTCCAGCGCGCCCCGGATCTCGGCGGGGGAGGCGTCGCCGCGCGGGCGGCGGGCGGCGACGTGGGAGCGGGCCCGGTGGGCGATCTGGCGGACGGCGGCCGCGTTCTTGCCCACGGCATCGGCGATCTCGTCGTAGCCCAGGTCGAACACCTCGCGCAGCACGAACACCGCCCGTTCGGTCGGCGTGAGCGTCTCCAGCACCAGCAGCATCGCCATCGACACGCTGTCGGCCAGCTCCACGTCCTCGGCCACGTCGGGCGCGGTCAGCAGCGGCTCGGGCAGCCACGGCCCGACGTAGGACTCCTTGCGCCGGCCCAGGGCGCGCAGCCGCATCAGCGCCTGCCGGGTGGTGATCTTGACCAGGTAGGCGCGCGGGTCCTGCACGACCCCGAGGTCGACGCCCGCCCAGCGCATCCAGGTCTCCTGCAGCACGTCCTCGGCGTCGGCGGCGGAGCCGAGCATCTCGTACGCGACCGTGAACAGCAGGTTGCGGTGGGCGACGAACGCCTCGGTGGCGGGATCCGCGCCGCTGGACATGAGTGCTCCTGACTGGTCGTGCGCCATCGGTTTCGTGCACAAGATGCCACTTCCCCCGAATCTGTGACATCTCGACGTCACAAAGGCCGGGTCACCGGCATCTTCATGGCCGACCGAATGAACGACCCGCACCTGACATGGGGAGTGGACATGGCAGTCCGTACGACGTCGGCGCTGATCACCGGGGGCAACAAGGGGCTGGGCCTGGAGGCCGCCCGGCGGCTCGGCGAGCTGGGGTGGACGATCTTTCTCGGCTCGCGTGACGAGGGCCGGGGGCGGGAGGCGGCCGGCAAGCTGGCCGCGGGCGGCGCGCGCGTGGTCCTGGTGCCGCTGGACGTGACGTCGGAGGAGTCGGTGGCCGCCGCCGTCACGCTCGTCCGGGAGCACACCGACCGGCTGGACGTGCTGATCAACAACGCCGGCGCGTCCGGCAGGGGCGTCCCGCCCGCCGACGCGACGGCGGAGGAGATCCACGCCGTCTACGACACGAACGTGTACGGGCCGGTCAGGGTCACGCACGCGTTCCTGCCCCTGCTGCGCGAGGCCGAGTGCCCGCGGGTGGTGATGGTGTCGAGCGGCGCCGGCTCCTTCGCGGTGATCACCGACCCGGACCAGCCCTCCGCGTCGATGCACGAGCTCGCCTACGCCTCGTCCAAGGCCGCGCTGAACATGCTCACCGTCCGATACGCGCAGGCGCTCCCGGAGATCAAGTTCAACGCCATCACGCCCGGCGAGGTCGTGAACCGCACCTACGCCGCCACCGACATGAACCACCACACCGGGACGCTGACCGTCACCGAGGGCACCGACTCGATCGTCAGGCTCGCGACGATCGGCGCGGACGGGCCGACCGGGACCTTCAGCGACCGGCTCGGCCCGATCTCGTGGTGAGGACCGCCCCCGGTCACCAGGGGCGGAGCTCGGTGAACAGCCGCAGCGTGACCGTCCGCGGCAGGAACCAGGCGGGCAGCCGCAGGTTCCGCGAGGAGAACACGGTCTCCAGGACGATCTTCACGTAGGGCCGCTCACCGGGGATCTCCGCGCACATGACCGTGACGGGGGAGCGCACCGCCTGGCTGCCGAAGCGCAGCCAGGCGTGCCCGTCGCGGTCGAGCTCAGCCGACTCCCAGCGCAGCACCGGCGGCTCGGCCCGGTGCGAGGGCAGGGGCAGCTCCAGCGCGAAGCCCGCCAGGACGGCGTCGGGCCGCAGGTAGAAGGCGCCGTCGAGCCGCGTGGGCGCGAACAGGAGCCGGGGCCCCTTCAGGCCGCGCGCCGTCAGCTTCGCCTCGGTCGCCTCCAGGACGATGTGCCACGAGCCGGGGCCGGTGTGTGAAGGGGTCGCCATGGCTCACCTCGCCGTGTCTCGAACGTGCGTCAGTCGCTCATAAGACGCCGCAGCGCCGCCGATTGTGACATCGGGCGCACCCCATGCGACGTCGCCGATGTCACATTTCCTCGCCCTGTGGCGTCTTAGTGGTGAACGCGGACAGAAAGGAAGTAGCACGCATGGAAACGGTCCCCGGCGGCGTCGCCCGGACATCGTCGTTCCTCGACGAACGCCTGGGAGCGGCCCGCTTCCTGAACCGCAACCTGCGCAAGATCTTCCCCGACCACTGGTCCTTCCTGCTGGGCGAGATCGCGCTCTACTCCTTCGTCATCCTGCTGCTCACCGGCACGTTCCTGACGTTCTGGTTCAAGCCGAGCATGAGCCACGTGGTCTACGACGGCGTGTACGCCCCGCTGAAGGGCGTGCAGATGTCGGAGGCGTACGCCTCCACTCTGCAGATCAGCTTCGAGGTGCGCGGCGGGCTGCTCATCCGGCAGATCCACCACTGGTCCGCCCTGCTGTTCATCGGCGGCATGATGGTCCACGCGCTGCGCGTGTTCTTCACCGGCGCCTACCGCAAGCCGCGCGAGCTCACCTGGGTCATCGGCGTCACGATGCTCGCGCTGGCCCTGCTGGAGGGCCTGACGGGCTACTCGCTCCCCGACGACCTGCTGTCGGGCGCCGGCCTGCGGGTGACCCAGGGCGTGCTCATGTCGCTGCCGGTGGTCGGCACGTACGCGACCTTCCTGCTGTTCGGCGGCGAGTATCCGGGCGAGGACGTCGTCTCCCGCTTCTACGCGCTGCACATCCTGCTCATCCCGGGCATCCTGCTGGCGCTCGTCTCGGTGCACCTGGTGCTGATGTGGGTGCAGAAGCACACCCAGATGCCGGGCAAGGGCCGCACCCGCAAGAACGTCGTGGGCGCCCCGCTCTACCCGTCGTTCATGGCCAAGACCGGCGCGTTCTTCCTGTTCACGCTGGGCTCGGTGGCCGGGCTCGCCAGCTTCGCCCAGATCAACCCCGTGTGGCTGTACGGGCCCTACACCCCGGCCGACATCTCGGCCGGCTCCCAGCCCGACTTCTACCTGGGCTTCCTGGAGGGGGCGCTGCGCTTGATGCCCGCCTGGGAGGTCAACCTGTTCGGCACCGGCCATGCGGGCACGGTGCCGCTCAGCGTCGTCGTCCCGGCGCTGGTGCCGCTCGGCCTCGTCCTCACGGGCATGGTGCTCTACCCGTTCCTGGAACGCTGGATCACCGGCGACCAGCGCGAGCACCACGTCCTCGACCGGCCGCGCAACAACCCGCACCGCACGGCGATCGGCATGACCACCGTCGTCTTCTACGGCGTGCTGTGGCTGCTGGGGGCCAACGACGAGCTCGCCGCCACCTTCCACATCAGCCTGAACGCCACCACCTACGCCGGTCGCGTGCTGGTGATCGCCGGGCCCGTGCTCGCGTACGTCATCACGTACCGGATCTGCCTGGGCCTGCAGCGCTCCGACGCCGAGCTCGTCGGGCACGGCCTGCCGACCGGCGTGGTCAAGCGGCTGCCCGGCGGCGCGTTCACCGAGGTGCACGCGCCGCTGGCCGAGGACATGGAGGCGCACCTGCGCGGCAAGGAGCCCGTGCCGATGCTCGCCGACGCCGCCCCCGCCGCCTCCGAGGTCCCGCCCGCCCGGCTGCGCGGCCCGCTCGGCCGGCTGCGCGCCCGGATGTCGCTCGCGTACGGCGGGGAGAAGGTTCCCCTGGACGAGGAGGAGCACGAGCGGTCGCTCACGCGCTGAGGGAGCGCCCCCGGCCGGGCCCGGCCGGGGGAGAGGGCCGGGTAGCCGCCGCGTTCACACCGTCCGGGCCGCGGTGACCACGACCGCGGCGTACCCCATCGTGAAGGCGCCTCCCAAGGCGTCGACGGCGGCCCCGACGCCCGCCAGGACGTCGCGGAGCTTGCCGGGCGGGAGCTGGTTGTGGCCGCCGAACGTCGGAATCTGTTCCAGCCACTCGTCCCGGGTGTAGCGCCGCTCCCAGTCGAAGCGCCACCGCTCCGGCTCGCCGAACGCGTCCGCCTTCCGGATGCCGTCCTCGGCCCTGTCCAGCAGCGCGGTGTACGTCTCCACGTCGGGCACCGTACGGCTGAAGATCGGCAGCTCGGGCAGCACCCTGCGGTAGACCGCCGCGCAGGCTTCCGCGAAGTCGGCCGGAGGCTGGAACGCGTTCCAGAACAGCGCCAGCCGGCCGCCGGGCCGCAGCGCCTCCGCGGCCCTGGCGGCTCCCGCGACCGGGTCCACCCAGTGCCAGGCCTGCCCGGAGACGACCGCGTCGAAGGTCCGGCCGGCGCGGTCCCAGGTCTCGAAGGCCGCCACCTCGGTCTCGACCCCGGTGCCGCGGGCGAAGGCGGCCATCCGCTCGTCGGGCTCGACGCCGAGCACGCGGCAGCCCGCCTCCTGGAACTGCCGGGCCTCGATCCCGGTCCCGCTGCCGACGTCGAGCAGGTCGGCTCCGGGACTGCTCGCGACGATCCGCTCGATCAGGGCGCCGGGATAGCGGGGGCGGGTCCGGTCGTAGAGGGTGGCGTCCGCGCCGAACCCCTCGGCGACCTGCCGGGCATGATGGGGCTCGGAGGCCCCCAACGGTATAGTGGGCATGCGCCCACCATAGTGGGCAACTGCCCACTCGACAAGGGGGACGCACGATGCCGACCGGTGTGGCCATTCGCGACGTGCGCGATCAGCTGTTCGACGCGGCCGAGCGCATCCTGCTCCGCGACGGGCCCAACGCGCTGACCAGCCGGGCGGTGACCACCGAGGCGGGCTGTGCCAAGGGCGTCCTGCACCGGCACTTCGCCGACTTCGACGCCTTCCTCGCCGAGTTCGTGCTCGACCGCGTCCACCGGATGGCCCCGCAGATCACCGCCCTGCGCGAGGCCGCGGGCACCGGGACCGTCGCCGGCAACCTCACGGCCGCGCTGTCGGCCCTGTTCGAGTCGGTCGCGGTGGCAATCGTCGCGCTCGTCGTCTTCCGCGACGAGCTGCGCGCTCGGCTGCGCGCGACCTGGCCCGTCGGCATCCCGGTCCTGACGGAGGCCGCGACCATGCTGGCCGCCTACCTCGCCGCCGAACGCGAGCTGGGCCGCGTCACCGCCGACGCCGACGTCGACACGCTCGGCGCCACCCTGATCGGCGCCGGCCACCTGCTCTACGCCGACCGCACCGGCGCCCGGCCCGAGCCGGACGCCGTGCACCGGATGGTGACCACGGTCGTCGGCGGCGTCACGCGCGGCTGAACCGCTCGGCGTTGGCGCGGATCGCCTCACGCAGCCACTCGGCCGCGCCCGGACGCGTGCCGGCCTCGATGCCCGCCCGGAAGCGCGGGTCGTCCACGTACAGCTCGCCCTTCAGCACGTGGAAGTCGTGCGTGGTGTCGTAGAACCAGCGCGAGATGTGCTGCCGCTGCGCCTCGGCCACGTCCATGGCCGCCTCGCCGGCCGGGTCGGCGCCGGCGTCCATCAGCTCGCGGATGCGCGCCTCGATCGCCGCGTTGTCGCTCTTGATCCGCTCCCAGTCCTCCTTGCCGTAGGTCGCGACCCGCTTCGCCGACTGCGCGTACGCCTCGGAGTCGCCCCACCGCTGCTCGACCTCGTCCAGGTACTCCTCTTCCCGGTCGGCCCACTCGCCCCAGACCTCACGCTTCTCCTCGGCGGTGAGGGGGGAGGTCATCTTCTTCTTCGCCATGCCGGTGACCGTACGGACTCACGTCACGTAAGAGTCAAGCCGTCGTGTGACCGAATTTCTGAATTTCAATTTCTGGAAAACAGAAATGCTAGAGTGCGCCAATGACCGCCCCGGACGACGCCGTCACCGTGACCCCGTGCAAGCAGTGCGGAGCGGCGATCGAGCAGAAGCGGGGCCGCGGCCGGCCCAGGGAATACTGTCCGGGCCGCGACTGCCAGGCCACGGCCAAGCGCGAGCGGGAGCTGCGGCGGGCCACGCCAGGCCTGGAAGGGGCGCTGGCCAGGGCCGAGCAGCTCTACGAGCGGATGGAGAGCGGGCTCGCGGCGGCCATCGAGCCGCTGGCGCGGGCGCTGGCCGAGGAGCTGAGCCCCGCCGGGGTCGAGGCCCGGCTCAGCGCCGTGCAGGCGGAGGCCTACACGCGGGTGGCGATCGCGCGCACCGAGCGCGAGCAGGCCTTCGAGCAGGTACGACTGGCCCGCGAGGCCACCGAGCACGCCCGGCGGCAGACGGCCGACATGCGGGTGCGGCTGGAGGAGGCCGAGGCCGAGCGCGACACCGCGCTGGCCGACGCCGAACGGGCCAGGGAGCAGGCGCTCGCCGCGCTGCGGGAGGCGGCCAGCACCGAGCGGCAGGCGTTGCAGGCCGCGGAGGAGGCGGGGCGGCGCGCGGAGGCGGCCGAGCGGCGGGCCGAGGAGGCAGCGCGGCACGTCGAGCTGGTCGAGCGGGCCAGGGATCAGGCCGTTCAGGAGCTGGCCGAGCGCGTCGAGGCGGCCCAGGCGCGTACCGAGGAGGCCCGCGCGCAGGCCGTACAGGCCGCCGAGGAGGCCGAGCGGGCGCGGCGGGAGAGCGAACGCGCCCGGGAAGAGACTGCGGCGGCCGGGCGCGAGCGTGACCAGGTGCTGCTCGACCTGCGGCTGGAGCGGGCGCGGCTGGAGGATCTGCGGGCCGAGCTGGAGGCGTCCCGGGCCGAGGCCGAGCGGCTGCGCGAACGCGCGGTGGCGGCGGAGCTGCGCAACCGCTGACCACGGCGGATGGCACGGCACGTGCCGTATTGACACGAGCGGAACGCCGCCCACACACTTGCCCTCGAAACGGTACGACACGTGCCGTTCAGAGCTTGAAGGGGAAGTCATGCGTGGCCATCCGCCGGCGCTGCGGCTCGCCGGCCTGTCCAAGACGTTCGGGCCCAAGCGCGCGGTCGACGCCCTCGACCTGGAGGTGCCCGACGGGTCGTTCTTCGGCCTCGTCGGGCCCAACGGGGCGGGCAAGACCACCTCCTTGTCCATGGCGATCGGCCTGCTGCGGCCGGACGCGGGCCGCGCCGAGATCTTCGGCGTCGACGTGTGGGCCGACGCGCCCGCCGCCAAGCGCCTCATCGGCGTCCTGCCCGACGGGCTCGCCCTGCCCGAACGGCTGACCGGCCGCGAGCTGCTGCGCTTCACCGGGCTGCTGCGCGGCATGGACCGGGCCGACGTCGACCGGCGCGCGGACGAGCTGCTGGCCGTCCTGGACCTGGACGGCGCCGGCCGCACGCTGGTGATGGAGTACTCGACCGGCATGCGCAAGAAGATCGGCCTGGCCACCGCGCTGCTGCACGCGCCGAGGCTGCTGGTGCTGGACGAGCCGCTGGAGGCGGTCGACCCCGTCTCGGCGGCGACGATCAAGGTCATCCTGCGCCGCTACGTCGAGGGCGGCGGGACGGTCGTGCTGTCCAGCCACGTCATGGCCGTGGTGGAACAGCTCTGCGACCACGTCGCCGTGATCGCGTCCGGCCGGGTCGTGGCCACCGGGCCGCTGGCGGCGGTGCGCGGCGGTCTGAGCCTGGAGGAGCGGTTCGTCAGCCTGGTCGGCGGCCAGCTGCCTGAGGTGGGGGAGCTGGCGTGGCTGGCGTCCTGATCCGGATGAAGCTGGCCGTCCTGCGCAACTCCATGACCGGCCCGCGCGCGGCCCAGATGATCACCGGCGGGCTGGTGGGGCTCGCGCTGGCCGCGGGCGTCCTGCTGCTGGCCGCACAGCGCTACCCCGTCGCCGAGCTGCGGTTCGACCTGGTCGGCGCGGCGCTGGCCGTGTGGACGGCGGGCTGGCTGCTGGGCCCGGCACTGTTCGGCGGCGGCGACGAGACGCTGCGCCCGGAGCACTTCGCGCTGCACTCGTTCACGCACCGCGCGCTGGCGACGGGGCTGGCCGCGACCGCGTTCGTCGGCGTCGCCCCCGTAGTCACGCTGGTGGCGCTCGCCGCGCTCGTGGTCGCGGGCGTCACGGCCGGGCTCGGCCCGGCGGCCGTCGCCGTCGGCGTGCTCGCCGCCGTACTGCAGCTCGGCGGCACGGTCCTGGCGTCCAAGCTGGTCACCGCGCTGCTCGGGCAGGTCATGCGGTCACGCGTGGGGGCGGCGCTGGCCGGGTTCGTCAGCGCCGCCCTCCTGGCCGGGACGCACTCGGGCTGGGTGCTGTCGCCGCTGGTGGGGGAGGCGCTGCGCACCGGGTTCCCCCCGGCGTTCTCCGCCTGGGTGCACACCCTGCCGTCCGGGTGGAGCCTGACCGCCGTCCGGGCGGCAGGGCGCGGCGACTGGCTCACCACGGCCGCGGCCCTCGCCGGGCTGGCGGCGCTCGGCGTCGCCTGCCTGGCCGGCTGGTCGGTGCTGCTGCGCCGCCGGCTGACCACGCGCCGGGCGAGCGGGCGGCCCATGCGCGCCTCCGCCGACCGGTGGGTACGCGGCCCGGTCACCGCCGTCGCCGCCCGCGAGCTGCGCACCTGGACCCGTGACCTGCTGCGCTTCCACCTCGCGTGCTTCGCGCTCGGCTACGCGATGGTGTTCTGCCTGCTGCCGCTGGCCGTCGGCGCGCCCGTCTTCCTGCCGTGGACGGGGCTGCTGTTCGCGCTGTGGACCGCCGCCGTGTCGGCCAACCTCTACGGCGAGGACGGCACCGAGCTGTGGGGCAAGCTGATGATCCCCGGCGCCGCCCGGCACGACGTCCGGGGCCGCCAGCTCGGCTGGCTGCTGGTCGCCGCGCCGCCCACCCTCGTCCTCACGATCGCCTTCACGGCGCTGTCCGGGCAGTACGCGCTGTGGCCGTGGCCGGCCGCGCTCGTCCCCGCGCTGCTGGGCGGCGGCGCCGGCGTGACCGTGCTCGTCTCGGTGCTGCGCCCGGTGCCGATGGCCGACCCGCACCGGCGCGGCGGCAACCTGCTGGACAACGGCACCGACTTCACCCAGGTGCTGCTGGTGCTGATCCTCACCGCGGCCTGCGCCGCGCCCGCCTTCTTCGCCGTACGCTTCGGTCCCGTGTGGGCGGGGCCCCTTGTGGGCGTGGTGAGCGGCGCGGCGCTGGCCTGGCTGCTCGGCCGGGTCGCCGCGGCCGTCCTGGGCCGCACCGCGCCGGAGCTCCTCCACCTGCTGCGCACCGGCTCCCGGCCCGCCCGCCGCCGGCCGTCCCTGCCTCTGGTCCCGCCCCGGGTGGCAGCGGCCCACCGGGTCCGGCCGCAGCGGCCCGACGCCTGGCTGGAACGGCTCGGGCTCGACCTGGCCCCGGCCGGGCGGCGCGCGTACGTGATCGTCAGCCTGACGCTGTGCTGGGTGCCGCTGGTGGCGCAGGGCGTCGTACCCGCGCTCATGCTGTCCGGCGGCGCGGCCGAGCGGTCCTGGTTCCTGGCGCTGCACGTGCCCGACGGGCTGCGCTGGCCGGTCATCGCGGTGATGATCGCGCTGGGGCTCGTGCTGCTGGTCACCGGGCTGGCGACGGGGCTGTACTACCTGGCCAAGTCCCGGGTCCGCGCCGCGGGATGACCGTCAGAGGGCGGCGCGCAGGCCGAGGACGTAGGACGCGGTGAGCGCGACGGCGCGGTCCCCGTCCCCGGACAGCTCCGTCAGGATCCGGGAGGCCACGGCGCCCGGGATGTCGGCGAGCGCCTGAGGCAGCCGCCGGCGTGCGGCCGGGTCGACTCCCGCGGGGGCGAGGCGATCGGCGAGCATGGTGGCGATCCGGTCGGCCAGCGCAGGATCGGCCGCCAGCGCGCCCAGCGCGTCGGCCGCCTCGACGTCCTTCGTCCCCTCGACGACCATGTCGACGAGCGTCGGAACCGCGTCGGCCACCCCGCGCGGCCCCAGGGCCAGGGCCGCGTGCCTGCGGACCACCGGGTCCGGGCTCGCCAGGGCGTCGCGCAGCGGCGCGGCCGCCTCCGCGCCGGGAAGCTCGGCGAGGGACCGGACGGCGCGCTCGCGCACCTCGGCCGCCGGCGAGGACAGGCCCTCGGCCAGCAGCGCCGGCCCGTCACCGCCCGAGCGCGCCAGCGCCCAGCGCAGCGCGCCCGCGACGTGCGGGTTCGACTCGCTGAGCACCGCCTCGGCCAGCGCCTCCACCGGCACCGCCGCCTCCTGGACCGACGACAGGGCCGCGTGCTGCCGCCGCCCGGCGCTCTTCGAGCCCAGCGCCTGGAGGAGCGCGACGGCCTGGAGGACGTCCTCCCACCCCTCCGGCTCCGCCGCGCCGATCCGGCGCAGCCGCGTCAGCAGCTCCGTCTCGGCCGCGATGCGCTCCTGGGTCCGGCGGATGAGGTCGTCGACGAGCGCGTCCGGGGTGAAATCGGGATCGTCGAGCGCCCGGCCGACGTCACGCAGCGACAGCCCCAGCGAGCGCAGGCTCTCGATGTGGAAGATCCGCCGGATGTCCTCGGCGGCGTACTCCCGGTAGCCGCCGCTGGTGCGGCCCGTCGGCCGCACCAGGCCGAGCGCGTCGTAGTGCCTGAGCATGCGCGCGCTGACCCCGGACCGTCGCGCCACCTCACCGATCAACACCGCCTGCCACTCCTCCTCACCTGTCGCTGCTGCTCACCCTGCCACTCCACGCTCTCACTCCACCCTGTCACTCCACGCTCTTACTCCACGCCGAGCGCCACGGCGCGCTTGGCCTCCTCGATGGCGAACTCGAACCCGGAGTCGGGGTCGCGCAGCAGCAGCTCGGTGGCCGCCGCGTGCGTGCGCACCCGAGGGTCGGGGTCCGCCGCGGCGGCGCGCAGGGCCGGCTCGATCACCTCGCCGAGCGCCACCAGCGCCCGGCTGAGGCTCAGCTGCACCTCACGCCCGCCCCGCCCGAGCTGCGCGGTCAGCGCCACGGCCAGCTCCGGCCGCTCGTCCTCGGGCGCGAGCGCGACCGCCGCCCGCCAGGCGCTCCGCGCCACCTCGTCGTCGGCGTCGGCCAGCACCCGCGGCGTGATCGCCGGCCAGGCTCGCCGATCCCCGATCTTGGACAGGGTGTGCAGCGCCTGGCTCCGTGCCTGCGCCCGCTCCGAGCGTACTTCGTCGACCAGCACCGGGACCGTCAGCGACGCCGGATGGCGCGTGAGCGCCCACGTCAGCATCTCCCGCACCTGGAAGTCGGGCTCGACCGCGCACCGCTCGACGAGCGCGCCGACGAACCCCGGGTCAGGCGTCGTGCCGGCCGCCATCGCGGCCCGCAGGCGCACCGACGCACCGTCGTCCGCCAACCCTCGCACGACCTGAACCGTAACCGTTTCCTGCAGCGGCATGGGGCCACCTCCTCGGCCCCAGTGAAGACCTTGTCACGGTGTCAAGGTCAACTTCGATCAAGCTCTCAGCTAGGCAGGCGCCACTTGCACAGCTTCTCGACACACAGCTCGGAGGTCGTCTTCCGGGGGTCCGGCGCCTTGATCGGCACCTTGCCGCCCCACCGCTCGTAGCGGGTGTCGACGTGGACGGTCTTCCCCACCAGCTCGTCGAGGCCGCCGGCGAGCGTGAACGTGCTCCGCACCCCGCTAACCAGGCCCGAAGGGCTCAGCGTGAGGGTGTAGGAGACCCTCGTGCCCCCGTCCCAGCCGATGTGCGAGGCGTGCTCCGCCCACCGGGAGACCCGCTCGAGCTCCTTGAACGTGATCGCGCCGGTGACGGTGTCGCCGCTCCGCACCCCGTTCCTCAGCAGGGCGGCCAGCGTCGCGGGCTCGCCCGGGTTGACGAGCTGCTCGTCATACCCCAGCAGCTCGGTGTGCCAGAGGTGCATCTGGTGGCGGTCCTCCCACCAGGTCTTGCCCTTCTTCAGCCACTTCCCCACAAGACCGCCGGAACGGTAGCTGGTGCCGCCGATGCGGTGGTTGAAGCCGATGGCCCGCTCGGGGCCGTGCTCGCCGCCGGTGGTGGTGACGTCCAGGGCCTTGACGCGCCCCTCGGCGTCGAGCTCGAAGGCGCCCCTGCGCCGGAGCTCGGCCTGCTCGAAGGCGCCGTCGGCGAGGGTGGCCGTCTCGGTGAAGCTCACGCCGCGCCCGGGGCCCAGAACGGCCTTCAGTGCCTGGACAGGGTCCTTGGCCACCGCCTGCGCGGGGGCGGCGCCCCCCAGCAGCGCGCCCAGTGCCGCCAACGAGATGATCAGCCGTCTCATGATGTGATCATGTCGCGGCCGGGTCACGTCGTGAGCACGGGCGGAACCCCGTTCCGTCAAGACCAGAGGCCGCAGCGGTGGGCGTTCTTCAGGTCGAACGGCCGTACCGCGCCGGGGGCGAGCCGGAGCGCACGGTCGGCGGCGTCCAGGCGGGGCCAGCGCGGGCTGCCCGGCCCGTTGGGGTCGCCGGTCGTGACCAGCCGGGCCGGGTCGTAGATGGAGCCGGCGCCGGTGACGAACCCCCCGCCGGGCAGCCAGACCATGACGGGCCGGTTCTTCCCGGGGCGGGCCGGTGCGGTCACCTCCACGGTCAGGCAGTCCTCGCTCTGCGCGATGCCTTCCGGCATGTCGGGCGCACCGGGCTGCGGGCACGCCGGTCCGGCTGCCGTCGCGTCACGGACGCCGGGCCAGGGCCTCACCGGCGCCGGTGGCCGCCAGCGCCGGTCGCCGACGGGCCCGTCATGGCGACGGGGGCGGCGGGCGTGGCCGGGGAGGCCGCGGCGTCGTGGTCCGATCGAACCACTAAGCCGGGGGTCAGACGATCGGGGTCGTCTGGGCCAGCGCGATCAGCCACCGGCCGCCCTCCTTGACCAGCACGAACGTCAGCGCGCCACGCCTGCCGTCATTGACGTGCTTGACCAGGGTGGCCAGCGCCACGTCCTCCCGCAGGAAGGTGACGTCCTGCAGCTCGTTGGTGGTGAGGACGTCCTTCAGCGGGCTGCGCAGCGCCTTGGCCATGACCTCGCGCACCTGCTCACGGCCCCGCAGCCGGATGCCGGTGAAGTTGACGAGCGACACGTCCTCGGCCAGCAGCCCGGTGAAGCCGTCCACGTCGTTCTGCAGCTTCTCGGCGTCGCGGACGACCTGCTCGATCGCGGCCCTCTCGGTGTTCATGTCCGTCTCCTCAGCAATAGCGGAGCGATTCGCTCCGGTTCGACCGCGACGTTACACCGGAGCGAATCGCTCCGCAAGTCTGCTAGGATCAGGGCGATGACCAGCCGCACCGATCGCGCCGCGCGCAACGACCGGGCGCTTCTCGAAGCCGCCCGCGCCATCCTGGCCGAGGACGGCGCGCACGCCTCCGTCGCCGCCATCGCCGCCCGCGCGGGCGTCGGCATCGGCAGCCTCTACCGGCGCTACCGGACCAAGGAGGAGCTGTTCCAGCGGCTCGCCGTGCTGTCACTGGAGCACTGGAACGAGGCCGCCGAGCAGGGCCTGGCCGATCCCGACCCGTGGGCGGGGCTGGCCGGGTTCGTCGCCGCGTGCGTGGAGTTCGGCCAGGGCACGCTGGCCCCGATCGCCGGGGCCGTCGAGGTGAGCGACGAGATGGACGCCGCGTCGCGCCGCGGCGACGACCTGCTCGACGCCCTGGTGCGGCGCGCCCAGGACGCCGGGGTGCTGCGCCCTGACGTCGCCGCCGTCGACGTCGCCCTGCTGATCGAGCAGCTCGGCCGCTCCCCGCTGGTGGATCAGCTCCGCAAGCAGGGCAGGGACGACCTGCTTCCCGCCGCCGTCCGGGCCCGCGCCCGCCTGGTCGCGATCGCGCTCGACGGGCTGCGCCCCGGCGCCCCCGGCGGTCTGCCCGGCGACCCGCCGGGCGAGGAGCTGTTCACGGGCCGCTGGGCCTGACCGTCACGCTCACGACGGCGGGCGCAGCAGGTGCTCGCCGGCCAGGTGGACGGCTTCGAGCGTGCTGTAACCGGGGTGGTCCACGGCCATGAAGTAGCGCCCGATCGCCAGCGAGAACGCCAGGATGCTGCGCGCCTCGACCTCCCTGGGATCGGCGACGAAGGCCCCGAACATCTCGCGCAGGAAGTCCATGCGCTCGTTGTCCACGCGCCGCAGCCGCGCGGCGACGGCCTCGTCATGCCGCGCCCAGGCCCGGACCGCGAGGTCGACCCGGTGGAAGTCGTCCGTGAAGGTGAGCTGGCCGACCCGGCGGATGCGGTCGGCCGGGTCGCCGCCCTCGGCTTCGGCCTGGGCGATGAGCTCGCGGGTGCAGCTGCGCTCCCACTCGTCCAGCATCTCCGCCAGCAGCGCGGGCCGGCCGTCGAAGTAGCCGTAGAACCCGCCCTTGGTCACGCCGAGCGTGGCGGCCAGCGTCTCGACGCGCACCGCGTCGGGGCCGCCCCGGGCGAGCGCTTCGAGGCCCGCCTCGATCCAGCGGGCCCGGGTCGTGCGTGGTGTGGCGGGGATCGCAGCCACCTCCGTTGATCGCGTCCGGGTTTGTACGTTACCGTACACATCGTTCTGTACGGCTCCGTATAGATCACGGCCACCGGAAGGGGACGTCACGATGGACTCCACGAAGCCGCTGCTCCGCTGGGCGAGCGGGATCATGGTCGTGCTGGGCGCGGGGCACCTGACGCTGCTGGCGCTCATCGCGTGGGACGACATCACCGGCTGGGCGAGCAGGGGGCTGTGGGCGGCCGTCCCGCTCGCGCTCACCGGCGGCGGCGCCGCCCCGACCGTCGGGTCACTGCAGAACGAGGTCACCTTCTGGGCGGGCCCCGGCAGCTTCAGCGTGCCGCTGATCCTGCTCGGCTGCCTGATCTGGCGCCTGGCCGGACGCGGCGTGCCCGTGCCCGCCTGGGCCGGGTGGGGGCTCGCCGCCTGGTGCGCGGTGGGCGGGATCCTGCTCGTGCCGTCGCCGTACGTCGCGGGGGTCGTCGCCGGGCTCCTCGTCGTCGTGGCGGCGCGCAAGGGCGCGCGTCACGGTGTCCACGTGTAGGTCGGCACGATCGAGCGCTCGAAGAACGCGTCGGGCAGCCTCGGGAGCGCCAGGTCACGCAGGGCCGTCAGGGGACCGGAGGTCCAGTGCGCGGGCGCCCCGGCCTGGCGCGAGAGGCGGACGATCTTCTGGGTGCGCGGCCTGCGGACCCGGTCGTACTCCGCCAGCCCGGCCCGTACGCCCCGGGTGTCGACCGCGGCGGCGAGCGTGACCGCGTCCTCCAGCGCCTGGCAGGCGCCCTGGCCGAGGTTGGGCGCCATGGCGTGCGCCGCGTCGCCGAGGAGCGCGGCCCGGCCCTGGACGTAGGAGGGGAGGCCGGGCAGCTCGTAGGTGTCGTGCTGCAGCACGGTCTCCGGGTCGGCGTCGGCCAGCAGGGCGGGGATGGGGTCGTGCCAGCCGGCGAAGCGCTCGCGCAAGTGGTCGAGGCCGTGACGGGAGCCGGCCGGGGCGTTGGCCATCAGGTAGCAGTAGACGCTGCCGTCGGGCATCGGCTGGTGCCCGAACCGCTGCCCCTCGCCCCACGTCTCCACGCTGCCCTCGATGGGCCGGGGCGCGACGATGAGCCGCCAGGTGGTGTATCCGACGTAACGCGGCCCGCGCAGGCGCGGCCAGAGGGAGCGCCGGGTGACGCTGCGCACGCCGTCGGCGCCCACGACCAGGTCCGCCGTCGAGGTGCCGCCGCTGTGGGCCACCGTGCCGTCGGGCCCGACGTGCCGCACGTCGACCCCGGCCCGCAGCGCCTCGCCCGGCAGGGCGGAGCACAGCAGGGCGACCAGGTCGGCGCGGTGCACGATCACCCACTGGCCGAACCTGCGCTTCAGGTCGGCGGTGTCGTTGCGGATCAGCCAGCTCCCGCTCGCGTGCCGCACGCCGGCGAGGGGTTCGGCCTGGCCGCCGGCGCGCAGCGTGTCGCCCAGGCCGAGCACGTCCAGCGCGCGCAGGCCGTTGGGCTGGATCGACAGCCCCGCGCCGATCTCGGTGAACGCGGGGGCGCGTTCGAGGACCTCCACCTGCCAGCCGCGCTGGTGGAACGCCACGGCGGCGGTGAGGCCGCCGATGCCGCCGCCCACGATGATCACTTTCATGGTCTCTCCTTGGTGATGGGAACGGAAAGGGTCAGTGCAGGCCCCGTTTGCCGGGGGCCCAGAACGGTTTGACCTTGATCGAGGTGCGCGGCCAGCCGCGCTCGCGGACCAGGTGGTCGCGCACCATCTGGCAGGTCCTGGCCTCACCGGCCACGTAGGCGGCCCCGGCGTCGCCCGGCAGGTCCAGCTCGGCCACGGCCGCGAGCAGCACGCGGGAGGAGGCGGCCGGCGCGCCGTGCCGGTGGACGCGGCGCAGCGGCGGGTCTCCCGGCATCGGCAGGTCGTGCTCGGGGCCCTCGCTCTCCAGCACGCCGAACACCGCCGCCGAGCCGTCCAGCCCGGCGATCATCGGCCCGAAGGCGGCGCCGGCCGTCTCGTCGCCGACGAACACGTGGAAGTCCGCCTCGCGGGTGAAGAAGTCGCCCTGCGGCCACCAGAACGTCACCCGGTCGCCCGGCCGGACCGCCCGGGCCCACTCCAGGCCGATGCCGTCGCCGTCGTACAGGTGGATCCGCAGCTCCAGGGCGCGGCGGCCGGGGGAGAGCTCCCAGATCGTGTACGTGCGCAGCGTGTCGGCCGGGCGCATGATCCCCGCCACCGAGAGCGGGTCCTTGAGCTGGATCCTGACGTGCTGGCCAGGGGTGTAGGGGAAGTCCACGGGCCGGTCGGTCTCGAGGCGCACGCGCCGCATCGTGGGCGTGACGTGCTCGGCGACGGCGACGGTCGCCTCCGTGGCGTACTTGCCGAAGACGGCGGCCAGAGGGTTGCGCGGCATGTCAGGAATCCTCCTGGAGAGCCCGTAAGTTTGCTTAGAGTCATTAAAAAAACATAGATGCCCTAGAATGTCAACGTAGTGCCGGCGATGCGGTCTACTGGCCTGCATGACCGTCGCGCGTTCCCTGCTGCTGTTCGCCCTGGCCGCCCTCGCCGAGATCGGCGGGGCCTGGCTGATCTGGCAGGGCGTGCGCGAGCAGCGGGGCCTGCTGTGGATCGGGGCCGGCGTCGTCGCGCTCGGCCTGTACGGGTTCGTCGCGACGTTGCAGCCGGACGCGAACTTCGGCCGCATCCTCGCCGCGTACGGCGGCGTCTTCGTCGCGGGGTCGCTCGCGTGGGGGATGGCCGTCGACGGCTTCCGGCCCGACCGGTGGGACGTCATCGGCGCGCTCGTCTGCCTGGCGGGCGTCCTGGTGATCATGTACGCGCCGCGCGGCTGAGACCGGTTGCGCGGGGCTCGCCGCGGAGTGTCGAATGGGAGCGGCACCCGCGCAACACCGGCGAACCGTGGGGAGACGCGATGAGGCCGTTGGCCATCACCCTGGTGGCGGTCCTGCTGGCCGCCGGGTGCTCGGCGCAGCGCCGGGACAAGATCACGGTCGCGTGCGGGGCGAGCGAGCGGTGGTGCTCGATGATGGTCAAGCGGTTCTCCGACGCCACCGGCGTGGAGGCCGACTTCGTCCGGCTGTCGAGCGGGGAGGCGCTGGAGCGGATCCGGTCGACCCCGAGCACGCCTGGAGCGGCGTCTACGCCGGCGTGCTCGCCTTCTGCAACAACACCGAGGAGCTGGCCAGGCGCGGCCTGAAGCCGGTCCGCTCCTGGACGGACCTGCTGGACGAGCGGCTGCGCGGCGGCGTCGCCATCGCCCACCCGGCCACCTCCGGCACCGCCTACACCGCCCTGTGGACCCAGGCGCTGCTCAACGGCGGCGACCAGGACGCCGCGCTCGCCTACATGCGCCGGCTCCACCCGAACGTGCTGCGCTACAACGCCTCCGGCAGCGCGGCGGCCGTGCAGGCGGCCAAGGAGGAGGCGGCGGTCGGCGTCGTCTTCTCCCACGACTGCGTCGCAGCCCAGGAGCAGGGCTACCCGAACCTGGAGGTGACCTTCCCCCAGGAGGGCACCGGCTACGAACTCGGCGGCCTGGCCGTGCTGGCCGGGGCGCACAACCCGGCCGGCGCGCGCACGTACGTCGACTGGGCGCTCAGCGGCGCCTCCCAGCGGCTCGGACCGCTCGTGCGGTTCTATGCGCTGCCCACCAACACGGAGGTGCCCGCCCACTCCAAGGCCGCGGACCCGGCGGCCGTCAAGCTCGTCCCCTACGACGTCGAAGCCGCCGGCCGCGCCAAGCAGTCACTCGTCGCCAGGTTCGGCGCCGAGGTCGCCGAGCCACCCGCCTGAACCGGCTACGAGCAGCCCTCGAACTGGGGGACGGCGATCACCGACAGGTCGATGCCCGACCTGCCGAACCACTTGTCCAGCAGCATGTGGGCGGTGCCGTCCTGGTACATCTGGGTGATCGCCCGGTTGAGCTCCTCGCAGCCGTCGACGTCGCCCTTGCGCACGCCGATCGAGGTGCGCTGCTCGTTGAACGTCGCGCCCACCAGGTGCAGGTCGACGCCCGGCTTGGTGAGCAGCCCCGCCAGGATCTGGGCGTTGGTGGAGATGGCGTCGATGCGGCCGTCCTCGATCATGTCCAGGCAGACGTTGTAGTCGGGCGCCTCGACGGGGATCGCCCGGACCCGGCGTTCGCCGACGATCCGCTGGGCGATGTTCGTGCCGCGCACCCAGCAGATCCTGCGCCCCTCCAGGTCCCGTACGTCGCGGATGGCGTCCTTGTCGGCGGGGCGGACCGCGATGTCCTGGAAGTCGACGTGGTACGGCCCGGCGAAGTCGATCACCTTCTTGCGCTCCGGGGTGACCGACATGTGGGCGAAGACCAGGTCCGCGCGGCCGCCGGTCAGCACGGTGAGCTGGTCGCCCGCGGTGATCTCCAGCCAGCGGATCCGCTTGCCCAGCCGGGAGACCAGGTCCTCGGCCACGTCGATGTTGAAGCCGTGGTAGGCGCCGTCCGGCCCCTTGAAGCTGATCAGCGGCACGTCGGAGCGGATGGCGACGATCACCTCGTCCTTGTCCACGAGCGATTCCGGCCGCGCCGTGCCGCAGGCGGTGAGGAGCAGGAGCAGGCAGATCAGCAGTCGTCTCACCGGTACTCCCTGAGTCGTGGCCACACGCCGGCCAGGACGAGCAGGGCGCCGGCGGCCAGCCCGGCGGGGACCAGCCGCCACAGCGTCTCCAGCGCCCCGTCGCCGCTGTCGATGGCCCGCTCGAAGTCGGACTCGTGCCGCCGGACCAGCTCCTCCAGCACCTTGTCGTAGCCCTCGTACGCCTGGGTGAGCTCGCCGTCCCAGAACTTGATCGCCGCCGCGCCCGACATCCCGCGCATCCGCGCGTCGGCCTGCTGGAACCTCTGGTAGGCGGTGAACAGCCTGGTCCGGTCCGCGCCGGTCACGCCGCCGAGCAGGCCCTGGAAGCCCGGGCCGAGCCTGCTCTGGTAGTCGGGCAGGCTCGTGGACTCGACGGCGGCGATCGCCCGCGCTTTGTCCAGGAAGGTGTGCTCGTAGGTGTCCTTGCGCCCGGGGTCGAGCAGGTAGCGGCTCTGGTCGCCGTGCATGCTCCTGCTGATCGCCCGCGCCCTGGTCAGCGTCAGGACCGCGTCGAACCCGCCGCGCTTGGCCTCCTCCAGCGCCCGGCCCTGCCGCTCTATCAGGACGGCGCCGGTCACCAGCCCGGCCGCGCCCAGCACGGTCGCGACCACCAGGGCCGGCGCGAACACCCTGCGGAACCTGCGCGTCAGGTAGGTCTGCAGGCCCACCAGGCAGGCGAGCGCGAGCATCCCGGTGAGGACGACCGCGGTGCGGGCCAGGGCGGTGGCCGACTGCTCGGCGTCGTGTGCCCGCCGCACGATCGTGCCCGTCTCCAGGGTCAGGTTGTACGCCTTGGGCAGCAGCTCGCGGTGCATGAGGTCGGTGGCCCGCCGGTAGGCGGCGACCACGGGGGCGGGCGGCTGACCAGCGGTGTGCCCGGACTGCCGGTCGAGCAGCCGGGCCTCGGCCGCCAGCCGTTCGTAGCGGCCCAGCCCTTCGATCAGCGCCTCGACCGTACGCTGCTCGGTGGGGTTGTCCAGGGCCAGCCGGTAGGCCTTGAGCAGGCTTTCGGAGATCTCCAGGCGCCGCTGGTCGTAGGCGGTCAGGTCGGCCTGCTGCTGCGGGCCGTACTCCCTGCCCAGCAGCAGCGTCTCGGCCACCAGCGCGTCCATCTCCGACATCTGCCGATACAGGCCGGTGGTGGCGAGGACCTGCGGCCCGGCGTCATGCCCGATCGTGCGCAGGCTGGCGCCCGTGCTGGCCGCGCCGGCCAGGATCGCGGCCAGCAGCAGCGCCAGCGACAGCAGCGACAGCCCGGCGAGGGTGCGCACCCGCCTGGGGACCGCCGCCGCGCGCCGGACCGGCGGCGTCGCCGTCACCGTCATGGGCGGCTCCGGCGGGCGTCGTCAGGAACCTGGCCGTGCACCGCGCCTCCCGGGATCGGCTCGTGCTGCCAGTCGAGCATGAACGCGCGCGCCGCCGGTCCGCAAGAGGCGCCCGCGTCAGTAGTAGCCCTTGGTCCCGTCGACGAGCTCGCGGACGGTGTCGAGGTGGCCGGCGTGGCGGGCGGTCTCCTCGACCATGTGGATGAGCATCCAGCGCAGGCTGGCGGCGGCGGAGCGGAAGTCGGGATGCTTGCCCACGTCGTCCAGGGAGTGCGCGGCGATGATCTCGTTCGACACGGCGCACTGCCGCTCGTACTCCTCCAGCAGGCGGGCCAGCGGGACGTCGTCGACCATCATGTCGGCGTCCTCGGGACCGTCCTCGTCGAACTGCGGGCCGACGGCCGGGCCGCCCATGAACAGCACCTCGAACCAGCAGTGCTCGACCCAGCGCAGGTGCGACACCAGGCCGGCCACGGTCATCAGCGGCGAGTCCGGCAGGACCGGGCGGTGCGCGTCCTCCTCGGAGAGGCCCTCGCACTTCCAGTGGACGATGGCGCGCTGCATGTCGAGCCAGCCGACGAGCTGGGTGCGCTCGTCCGCTACGAAGGGGGGCCTGGTGCGTGAGGGTGTCATGGGTCTGGACGCTACTGCGTCCGCATCGCCCGGCGCATCCTGATATCGCCCAGGTCACGGGACCTGGGCGGGGGATCGTACGCCGCTCGGTCAGAGGGCGGGGTTGGCGTCCGGGCCTTCGGTGCTGAGCAGGACGACCGTGGCGTCCGGGCCGAGGCCCAGCGCCGCGCGGCGGGCGGCGGCGCCGTCGCCGGTCAGGGCCGCGCGGGCGCCCGCCAGCGAGGCCGCGCCGCACGGGCCCGCCGCGACCCCGTGCCCGGCCAGCTCCCGCGCGGCGGCGGCGCTGTCGTCGTCGCCGATCGCGACCGCCGCGTCCAGGCCGTCTCTCAGGTACGGCCACGCCAGGCTGGACGGGGTGCCGCAGTTGAGCCCCGACATGATCGTGTCGCCGGTCCCGACGCTGACGGGCGCGCCCCGCCGGAGGCTGGCCAGCACGCAGGCGGCCGATTCGGGCTCCACCGTCATCAGCGCCACAGGAGCGGAGCCGGAGCGGTAGTGGATCACCGCCGCCTGGGCGAGCGACCCCACGCCCGCCGGGACGACCACCAGGTCCGGGGTGCCGAGCTGCTCGTCGATCTCGGCGAACAGCGTCGAGTAGCCCGCCACGATCCACCCGGGCGTCTCCTCGTAGCCTGGCCAGGCGGTGTCCTGGACGAGCACCGAGCCCGGCTCCTCCGCCGCCTCGGCGGCCCGGCGCACCGCCTCGTCGTAGTCGCCGGCGACCTCGGTGACCCGCGCCTCCTCGGCCGCGATGGCCGCGACCGCCGCCGGATGCACGCCCTCCGGCACGAACACGTGCGCCCGCTGCCCGAACCGCCGCGCCATCCGCGCCACCGCCCGGCCGTGGTTGCCGTCGGTGGCGGTGACCAGCCGTACGGGATCGTTCCCGGGGCGGGCGGCCAGGATCCGGTGGATCGCCCAGGAGGCGCCCAGCGCCTTGAACGCGGGCAGGCCCAGCCGGTTCGACTCGTCCTTGACCAGGAGCCGCCCCACCCCGAGCGGCCAGGCCAGGCCGGGGACCTCGGTCAGCGGCGTGGGCGCGTAACCGGCCAGGCCGGCGTGGAACTCCCGCACCCCGGCGGGGGCGGGCTCGCAGGTCCAGCGGCGGGCTTCGGGGCGGTCGTACCAGGTTTCGTGGTGCACCCGCCCCACGTTGCCCGCCGCGCCCGCGTCCCGTCCAGCGTCATCGCCGCTCAACCGGTGCGGCGCCGCAGCCTGAGCACATTGTCCGTACGGGTGCCGGGGGTGCCGTCGGGGCGCATCTGGACGCGCTCGTGCTCCTCGGCCAGCTCCACCTGCCAGGCGCCGTCGCGGAGCTCCAGGCTGCGCAGGACCTCCTGCGGGGTGGGGAAGTGCACGTCGGGGTGCGGGTTCTCCTCCCAGGAGGCGAACCCGGCGTGCCCGACGATCAGCAGCACCCCGCCCGGCGCGACGGCCTCGGCGGCCCGGCGCAGGACGCGTTCGCGGGGCAGCTCGGCGTAGGAGTGCAGGAAGTGCGCCGAGACCAGGTCGTAGACGCCTTCCGGGAAGGACCGGCCGAGGTCGTGCCGCTGCCAGTCGACGCGGTCGGCGACGCCCGCCTCGGCCGCCTGGCGGGCGGCGCGTTCCAGGGCCACGCCGGAGACGTCCACGGCCGTGACGCGCCAGCCTCGCCCGGCCAGCCAGATGGCGTCGGCGCCCTCGCCGCACCCCAGGTCGAGCGCGGTGCCGGGCGGAAGGTCGGCGGCCTCGCGGACCAGGATGTCGTTCGGGTTGCCGCTCCAGACGCGGTCACTCTCGCTGTAGCGGGCGTCCCAGAACTCCTCCCCGCCGAGAACCTGAGTGCCGCCGTGCTCGGCGGGGTGGTCGGCGGTCGGGGTGGCGCCGGGCTCGGCGGGCTGGGTGCGGCGGGCGGCGACGGCCTCGCGGGTCTCCTCGGCGACGAGGTCGGCGTTGATCGCGCCGGCGGCCTTCACGCCCGCCGCGACCGAGCCGATGACGACCTCGGCGACGTTGGCGACGTTGCCGGCGACCCAGACGCCGGGCACCTCGGTGGATCCCGTCGGGTCGGCGGCGATGTGCGAGCCGAGCACGTGCCCGGCCATCTCGTGGTCGACCGGCTCCAGGCCGAGCCCGGCCAGGACGCCCGTCCGCGCGGTGAAGCGCGGCGCCACGACGACGGCCTCGACCGGGACGACCCGCCCGTCGGCCAGGTTCACCCCGGTGAGCGCGTCGTCCGTCACCTCCAGGCCGGTGACCTTGCCGCCGACCACGGCGATGTCGCGGGCCGCGAGCTGTTCGAGGTCCTCGCCGGTCGGCGCCGGCACGTCGTTGAGGAATAGCGTCACGCGGTCGCTCCACTGCCGCCACAGCAGCGCCTGCCGCACGGCCATGGGGCCGCTCGCCAGCACGCCGATGCGCCGGTCGCGCACCTCGTAGCCGTGGCAGTAGGGGCAGTGCAGCACCTCGCGGCCCCAGCGTTCGGCGAGCCCGGCCACCTCGGGCAGCTCGTCGACCAGCCCGGTGGTCACCAGCAGGCGCGCGGCCGTGCGGGTGGTGCCGTCCTCCAGCACCACGCGGAACCCGCCGCCGTCCAGCCGTTCGGCGGTCACGGCCACGCCGGTGACGATCTCGGCGCCGTACGAGGCCGCCTCCTCGCGGCCGATGGCCAGGAACTCCGACGGCGCGATGCCTTCGCGTCCCAGGTAGTTGTGCATTCCGGACGCCGGGGCGTTGCGCGGCAGGCCGGAGTCGATCACGAGCACCGAGCGGCGCGCCCGCGCCAGCGTCAGGGCGCCGCTCAGTCCGGCGGCGCCGCCTCCGACGACGATCACGTCATACTGCGTCTTCATCATGGCGTGATGGTGCGTCAGCCTCCGTCATCATGGCAAACATTCTTGCTAAAACGGCAACGCGCCTCCGTGTGCTTGTCTCGAAATCAAAGTCTCATAATCATTTGTTTTTGAGACTGCGGTAGACGGTTGCTCTTGAGACGCCGAACGTGGTGGCGATCTCCTCGGCGGAGCGCCCTTCGGCGTGCATCTCACGGGCCCGCGCGGCCTGCTCCGGGGTCAGCGCGGCCGGCCGCCCGCCGCTCCTGCCCCGTGCACGCCCCCGCCCGGCGGGGACCTCCGGCGGGCGGGACACCTCCAGGGAGCGGGGGGACTCGGGCGAGCGGGGGGACTCGGGTGGGCGTGGCGGCTCTGGCGGGCGAGGGGACTCGGGCGGGCGGGGCGGCTCGCCGAGGAGCGCGCGGGTGCCGTCCAGGATGAGGGCCCTGAGCCGGTCGGCGGGCACGTCGCGGAACAGGACCACCGGGTCGGCCAGCCCGGCGACCGCCTGCGAGGCGCGCACCCGCTGCTCCAGCCCGCCGCCGGGCCCCGCCACCAGCTCGTTGGCCAGCGCGATCGCGGCGCGGAACCGCTCGGCCACCGGCGCCTGGACCAGCAGCGTCATGTCCTTGACCAGCATGGTGAGCGTCTCACGGTGGCGCAGGTGCACGTCCACGTAGCCCTCGACGGCCCGCCACCGCACCTCGCCGGGATCGCCGCACGCCTCGGCCTCGGCGAGCACCGCCTCCAACTCGTCCAGCAGGGGCAGCGTGAGCTGGTGGAGGATCTCCTCCTTGGAGTCGAAGTGGTAGTAGAGGGCGGCCTTGGTGATGCCGACCCGGTCGGCGATGGACTGCATGGACGTGGCCCGGTAGCCGCGGGCGGCGAACAGGGTCCTGGCGGCGGCGAGGATCCGCTGGGGTGTCATGGATCTCACTTACCTGTGGTCAGTTCCGGGGCTAGAGTGCTTACCGACAGTCAGTCTACGGCTTCGAGGTGATCCGTATGTTCGAGCGGACCCAGGTGTCCTTCACCGTCGGCGGCGTCCGGTGCGCCGGCTACCTCTACCTGCCCGCGGGCGCCGGGCGGGTGCCCTGCGTGGTGCTGTGCCACGGCTTCAGCGGCACGATGGACCGTCTGTTCCCGTACGCGGAGGGGTTCGCCGGGGAGGGGTTCGGCGCGCTCGTGTTCGACTACCGGAGCTTCGGCGAGAGCGGCGGTGAGCCCCGGCAGCTTCCCGACCTCGCCGGGCAGCGCGACGACCTGCGCGCGGCGCTCGCCTTCGCCCGCGCCCACGAGCGGATCGACCCGGCGCGGGTGGCGCTCTGGGGCAACTCGCTCGGCGGCGCGCACGCCATCGTCGTGGCCGCCGACGATCCGAAGGTCGCAGCCGTGGTCGCGCAGATCCCGTTCAACGGGTTCCCGAAAGGGGTCGAGAACCGCGACACCTCCCAGACCCTGCGGCTGATGAGCTCCATCGTGTGGGACGCGGTGCGCGGCAGGCTCGGCCTGAGCCCGCACTACATCCCCATGGTGGGCCGGCCCGGCGAGCGGGCGGTCACGGCCACCCCGGAGGCCGACGCGCACATCCGCACGCTGACCGGCGGGAACACGAAGACGCTGTGGCGCAACAGCATCGCCCCCCGCGCCCTGCTGGACATGATGCGCTACCGTCCCGCCGAGGCCGCGGCGCGGCTGCGCTGCCCGCTGCTCGTCTGCGCCGCCGCCGACGACCACGAGACGCCGCTGGAGACGAGCCGGGAGCTCGCGGACCGGGCGCCGCACGGCGAGCTGCGCGTCTTCCCGGGCACCCACTTCACCTTCTACACCGACCCCGAGCTGCGCGAACGCGTGGCCGTCGACCAGGTCGCCTTCTACCGCAGGGCGCTCGCGGAGGTCGGCTGACCCCCTCACCTCTCAGCACCATACGGTACGGTATGGTCGCTGGCATGGCGTCAAAACGCGACTGGCTGCGCACCGGGCTCCGCGTCCTCACCGAGGACGGCGCCCGGGCGCTGACCATCGAACGGCTGTGCGGGGAGCTCGACCTCACCAAGGGCTCCTTCTACCACCACTTCAAAGGCATGGCGGGCTTCAAGACCGACCTGCTCGCGCACTTCGAGGCCGAGCACACCGCGCGCTTCATCTCGGCGGTGGAGGAGGCGGAGGGGACCGCCGACGCCCGGCTGCGCGCCCTGGTCGACCTCGTCCTCGACGACGAGAGCGTCAGCGAGGGACTGGACTCGGCGGTGCGCGCCTGGGCGCTTCAGGACGCCGAGGTGCGCGCCGTGCAGGAGCGCGTCGACCGCACCCGCATCGACTACCTGCGGGTGCTGTGGCGGGACCTCGGCGGCCCGGAGAGCGACGTGGACCCCATGGCCCACCTGCTCTACCTGGTCCTCATCGGCGCCCAGCAGATCATCCCGGCCGTCCCCGCGCCCCAGCTGCGCGACATCTACCAGCGCGCGCTGCGGCTGGCCCCGCAGAAGGAGGCGGAGCCCGCATGAACGCGCTGACCCGCTGGATCCCCCGGCTCGTCATCGCCACGGCGCTGCTCCACTTCGCCTGGGCGTTCGTCCAGCCCAACGCGTGGGGCGCGATCGCCGCCGACGGCTTCTACCGCAGCGTCGCCGACGACAGCCTCCCTGACTACTACGCCCGCGAGACGAGCGTGTGGTTCATGGTCGCCGGGGTCGCGCTGCTGGCCATGGGCACGATGGCGGCGCACATCATCCGCACGACCGGGCGGCTGCCCGCGCAGCTCGGCTGGTACCTGCTCGTCCTCGGCCTCGGGCTGTGCGTCCTCTACTTCCCGGTCACGGGCGGCTGGCCGGTGCTCGTCATCGGCGTGCTCAGCCTCGTCGCCTCCCACCGCGCTCCCCAGCCGGCGGAGCGGTAGGAGCCTCTTCCAGGAACGACCCGATCGACCGCCCGGCAGCTCGCCGGCCAGGCCGGTGAGGTCCTTGCCGTACGGGCCGCGCTCAGCGGGGCAAAGCATCGGCCTAAGGACGGCCATCTTGTCCCCGGACGCGGACCGCCCGCCCGTTCCCGGTGTGAGGGCGGGCATCCGCTGCCGTCCGAAGGGGATCCACTCATGCGGGGAGCAGTGCTGTACGCCCCGGGTGACATCCGTGTCGAGGACCGCCAGGACCCCGCGATCATCGAGCCGACCGACGCGGTCATCCGGCTGACGGCCACCTGCGTCTGCGGCTCGGACCTGTGGCCGTACCGGGACGTGGAGCAGGCCGCCGAGGGCTATCGGGCGATGGACGAGCGCCGCGCCGTCAAGGTCCTCCTGCAGCCCTGACCCCGTGACCAGGGCGTGCGCCGCCGTGGACGCCGGGATCAGTGACGACGAATGCGTACGGCGTGGTCGGCATCAGCCGGCAAGGCGGCGCCCCCGAGGGCCGCCAGGGCGGGATCGGCCAGAAGCCTGCCGGGCGCGTGGGCGGACCCGGGGAGATCGCCTCCGCCGTGCTCTTGCTGTGCTCGGCGGAGGCCGCGTTCACCGTCGGTCATGCCCTGGCGGTGGACGGCGGCCGGACTGCCCGGCCGCCGTCCACGCGCATCCGTCAGACCCCGAACGCCGCCGGGTAGCGGATCGTGCCGGTCGGCACCGGGCGGGCCGGGTCGAGGGCCAGCGCCATCATGTACTTGTCCTCGACCTCGAACGGCGGCCGGATGCCGAAGCCGGACGCCGGGGTGAAGCCGAAGCGCGGGTAGTACTCGGCGTGGCCGAGCACCAGCACCAGGTTCTCGCCCTGCTCGCGGGCGGCGCGCAGGGCCCCTTCGATGGCGGCCGAGCCGGCGCCCATCCGCTGGTGCTCGGGCGAGACCGCGCACGGGCCCAGGGTGAGCGCGGGCTCACCGTCGACGTGGCAGCGGGTCAGCAGCGCGAACCCGGCCAGCTCGCCGTCGGCCGTCTCGGTGACCCACGACAGGCCGGGCAGCCACGCCTCGGAGTCGGCCCGCAGCGCCTCGACCAGGTCGGCCTCGTGCGCGCTGGGGAAGGCGGCGAGGTTGACCTCGCGGATGCGGGCGAGGTCGGCGGTGGTCTCGGGGCGGGTGATCCAGGAGGTGGTCATGATGTCCGTTTCCGTGGTGGCCTGCGGGCGCAGGACGTAGCCGGTGTACTGGTATTCGGCGCCGTGGTCGCGGCGCATGGCGATCTCTTGGAGGGTGGCTTCGACGGCCTCGCGCATCCCGGGCACGGCCGGGTCGGCGGCGCGGGCCCGTTCGGCGAGCGGCGTGTAGTACTCGTCGAGCCAGTCGCCGTCGGGGAGCGGGTGCACCGCGACGACGTCGTAGCCGGCGGCGCGGGCGGCGGCGGCGTTCTGCTCGTGGGTGCGCAGCCGGTAGTGGCCGTCCCAGAACGCGCGTGCCTCGGGCGAGGGGGAGCCGGTGCTCCACTCGCACTCGGTGACGACCAGCGTGCCGCCGGGGGCGAGCAGCCGCCGCCACACGCGCAGCGCCGTGTCGAAGCCGATGTTGTAGACGGAACCTTCAGCCCAGATCAGGTCGAAGCTCCCGCCGGGGAAGGACAGCTCGGCCATCGACGCCCGCAGCGTGCGGACGGGCAGCCCGGCCTCGCGGGCGGCGAGGTCCAGGTCGTCGAGGAACGGCTGGTGCAGGTCGACCGCGGTCACCTCGGCGCCGGCCTCCCGGGCGAGCAGCAGCGCGGCCGGGCCCCGGCCGCAGCCGACGTCCAGCACGCGCGGGCGCGCCGGCAGCGGCCCCGCCAGGTCGAGCAGGCGGCGGGTGGTCGCGTCGGAGCCGGGGCCCTCCCGGCGCAGGCCGTCGTGCAGGGCGAAGAACGCGGTCACGACCGGGTCGGCCGCCGCTGGCGGCGTGTCGGCGGTCATGTCTGCTGGTCCCTGAACTTGTAGGTGGCGCGCAGATGGCTGGTGATGGCCTTCTGCCTGTCGGTGCGCTCGCCGCGCAGCCGGGCGTCGGTCCGCGCGGCGGCCCACGCGTTCTCGCGCTGCAGCTTGCGGTAGCTGTTCAGGCGGCGTTCGGTCAGCTCGCCCGCCTCGATGGCGGCTTGCACCGCGCAGCCTGGCTCGGTGTCGTGGGCGCAGTCGCCGAAGCGGCAGTCGCGGGCCAGCGCCTCGATCTCGGCGAAGGTCCGCTCCAGGCCGTCCGCGGCGTCGTACAGGCTGATCCCGCGCAGGCCGGGGGTGTCGATGAGGACGCCTCCGGACGGCAGCGGGACGAGCTCGCGGCGGACGGTGGTGTGGCGGCCCTTGCCGTCACGCTCCCGCACCGCGCCGATGGCGAGCAGGTCGTCGCCGAGCAGCGCGTTGCCGAGGCTGGACTTGCCCGCCCCGGACGAGCCGAGCAGCACCGTGGTGCCGCTCAGCGACGCGGTGAGGACGTCGATGTTCTGGCCGGTGGTGACGCTGGTGACCAGGATGTCGACGCCCGGTGCGAGCGTGGCCGCCTCGGCGCGGGCGGCTTCGGCGTCGGCGGCCAGGTCGGCCTTGGTGAGCACGACCAGCGGCCGGGCGCCGCTCTCCCAGGCCAGGGCCAGCATGCGTTCCAGCCGGGCCCCGTCCAGCGGGGCCGCGAGCGAGAGCGCGATGGCGACGACGTCGACGTTGGCGGCCAGCACCTGCCCGTGGGAGGTGCCGGACGCCGACGAGCGGACGATCGCGCTGCTGCGCGGCAGCAGCGCCACCAGCTCCGGCTCGGGGCCCGGCCGCAGCGCGGCCCAGTCTCCGGTGCAGGGCGCCAGGAGCGGATCGGGGGAGTGCAGCGCCGCGAGACCGGCGCGTACGGGGCCGGTCTCGGTGACCGCGTCACAGCGGCCGCGGTCGACGCGCACGATCCGGGCCGGCACCAGACCGGCCGCCCGGTGAGGGGCGAAGTCTTCGTCGAGCGCGTCGGTCCACCCGTATCGGGTCAGACCGTCGTCGGATGGATCGGTGAAAAGTTGTGGCAACGTGAGACACCTTGCGGGAAGGGGCCCCGACGAGACGCAGGCATCACCCCGCCACGCAAGCCCGACGGCTTACGGCAAGGGGTGGAAGTGGGTCAGACCGGGGCCCGGGACGTGAGGATTGTCCGGGCGCTGCGCAGGGCAGCGGTCTTCACCGCGGTCATCAAACCTCACCTCCCTCCAGCCGAATCCGAACCAACGGCACGTAGCTTACCAGGTTTGTCAGCCCCGCCGTCCCGGCCAGTCCGGCCGATCCTCGACGGGGATCGTACGGTGCCGGCGCTCGGCGTGGGAGCGCGGCGGTCCCACCCACAGCACGGCGGCCGCGACCAGGGCGGAGAGGATCAGCAGGGCGCCCAGCAGAATTTCGAAGAACATGAGGACTCCTTCGGCCTCGACTGCGAGGACGAAGGTCTTCCCGCACCCTCCCGCGCCGGGAAGGGCCGTCCCGCCGGGCCTGCGGAGGCCGTGATGACGGCCGGGACGTCGGACGGCGGGTACTCCCCTCCGTGCTTCCTCCACTATCGTCCCGGGGCCCCGCACCGGTCAATCGGTCTCCCGGCGGTGGCTCGTACCGGCGGGTTCGCCTACTCTTGGGGGGCGAGGGGAGTACTTCCCAAGCGCCGGCCCGGTCAGTACGGACGTGACCTCGTCCCCGGGCGGCCGCCCGCGCGCCGCGGGTGAAGGAGACCTCGAACGGCTCTCGTTCGAGGAGGTTCCATGCTCGCTCCACCCGGTTCGATGACGGCTGCCCAGCTGGAGACGATCGGCTCACCCGGCCTGTGGGGGGTCACCATCGCCGGCCTGGTCCTGCTGCTGGGCGTCGACTTCGTCCTGACGCGGCGCCCGCACGAGGTGCGGATGCGCGAGGCGGTCGGCTGGTCGGTGTTCTACCTGGCGCTCCCGCTGCTGTTCGGCGTCTACGTGTGGAGCGCGTTCGGCGGCGGCGTGGCGGTGGAGTTCTACACCGGCTACGTGGTGGAGAAGTCGCTGTCGGTGGACAACCTGTTCGTGTTCATGCTGCTGCTGTCCGCGTTCGCGGTGCCGCGCGAGCTGGCCCAGCGGGTGCTGCTGTACGGGATCATCGGGGCGCTGGTGTTGCGCGCGGTGTTCATCGCGCTGGGCGCCGCGGTGCTGCAGAGCGGCACGTGGGCGTTCCTGCTGTTCGGCGGCATCCTGGTGGTCACCGCCTGGAAGATCCTCAAGGAGGCGCTGAGCGGCCGGGAGCAGCAGGTCGACATCGACTCGATGCGCTCGGTGCGCCTGCTGCGGCGGTTCATGCCGGTCACCGGCGACTACCGGGGCTCCCGGCTGACGGTCCGCGAGGGGGGCCGGCGCGCCCTGACCCCGCTCGCGCTCGCCATCGTGGCCGTCTTCGCCACGGACATCGTCTTCGCCGTCGACTCGGTGCCCGCGGTGTACGGCGTGACCGAGGACCCGTTCCTGGTCTTCGTCACCAACGCCTTCGCCCTGCTGGGGCTGCGCGCGCTGTACTTCGTGCTGCAGGGCGTGCTGGAGAAGCTGCGGCACCTGAACCACGGGCTCGGCGTCATCCTCGGCTTCATCGGCCTCAAGCTCGTGCTGCACTGGGCGCACGGCATCTGGCCGGCGGTGCCGGAGATCCCCACGCTCGCCTCGCTGGGGGTGATCGTCGCGGTCCTGACGACCGTCACGCTCACCAGCCTGTACGCCAACCGGCGCGTCACCGCCCCACCTGTGGAGAGGTGACCTGCCGGTCAGGTCCGTTCGCCGGCTACGTCCGCTTTGCGGGTTCGCGCTTGAGCAGGGCCAGCATCTGCTGGATCTGCTCCTTGCGGGACGCCTCGACGCGGGTCGCCCACTGCTTCACCTCCGGGTTGGCGCCGCCTGCCGTTTCGGCGCCGGCCATCTGGACGGCGTCGTCCTGGTGGGCGATCAGCAAGTTGAGGAAGTCACGTTCGAAGCTCTTGGACTTCTTCAGGTCGGCGATCTGCTTCCGGTCGGTCTCCGGCATGCCGCCGTGGTGGTCGTGGGAGTCCGAGGCGGCGGTCAGGGGCTGCGACCAGGCGTGCAGCCAGCGCAGCATCATCTCGACCTCGTCCTGCTGGGTGAGCGCGATGGCCGACGCCAGCGTCTTCAGCTCCGGCGTCTTCGCCCTGGCGGCGCCCACTTCGGCGATCTCGATGCCCTGGCGATGATGCTGGACCATCATCTGGACGAACATCACGTCCTCGGCGTTGACCGGATCGCCTGCGGACCGGGTGGGTCCGCAGGCGACGACCAGCAGCAGACTCAGGACTGTGGCGGTCCAGCGTGCCGCTGTTCCGGCCAATTCCTAGATCCGCTTCCAGAGGGCGGCCACGTTCGGCGGCTCCCAGCCGGTGAGGGCGGTGTGCGGCTGCAGGCACTCGTAGGTCGCGCCGCCGTAGGTGACCCGGTCACCCGTCCGGTAGGCCGTGCCCGCGCTCCACGTGCCGCCGGGCTGCGTCGACGTCGGCGTGGGGGTGGGAGTCGGCGTCGGGGTCGGGGTGGGCGTGGGGGTCGGCGTCGGCGTGGGCGTCGGGGTGGGCGTGCTGCCGCCGCCGAAGTCGACGTCCGAGCAGGTGTAGAAGGCCTCGTTGCTGCCGACCACGCGCTGCCAGATCGAGTAGAGGATGTGCCTGCCGCTGCGCTGGGGCAGGTTGATGGTCCAGTTCGTGAACGTCGTCGGGTTCTGGCCGTTGAACGTCTTGATGTGGACGAGGTCCGACCACTTGAGCGGCATGGTCGGGTTCCAGCCGTCGCGCGTGATGTAGAACTCGAAGTTGCTGTTGCCGTGCGGCGCGGACGCGTGGTAGGTCAGCGTGAAGTTGCCCGGCCGCACCTGGGTCGCGGGCCAGTCGGCGCGCTGCAGGTCGAGCCCGCGATACTTCTCGCGGCCCGCGCTGCAGAGCTTGCCGTCGGGGATGAGCTGGCGGTGCCGCCCACCCGCTTCGAGCAGCGAGACCTCGTTCCAGTCGTAGAACGCCTGGGGCCCGCTGGCGGCCACGGCGGCCTTGCAGGCGTCGGACTTCGGCGCCTCGGGGCCTTCGTTCTTGCAGACGTAGACGCGGCTGGGCGGGTTGGACATGGTTCCGTGGGCGTGGGCCGCGGAGGCCGGCAGCAGGACCAGCATTCCTGTGGCGGCGGTCATGGCGGCGACTGTGCTCTTGCGCACCTGTGCTCCTGGGGGGATGAGACAGGAATAAAAAGGAAACCTTCCTAAGAGTTAACGATATTTGACGGGCAGGCAACCTGTCCAGGTCAAGGCGCCGGGCTTCGGATCGGCGGGAAAGTTGACGAGTTCACCCCGCTGTGTCATCCTGAAGGCGGCGCCGAGGTTGACGCTTATAGTACGTGTGGACATCCGTTTCCTGTTTGCGTTATGCTGCTCCCTCGCGCTGCCCTTCCACGCCCTGGCTCCTGCCGGGGCGTTCGGCATGCGCGCAGTCCGATTCCGTCCGTGCCTTCCGGAAGGACACCCCTTGGCAGCCTCGCGCAACGCCTCCGCCGTACCCGCCGGTCCCCGTCGCGTCTCTTTTTCGCGCATCCAGGAGCCCCTCGAAGTTCCTGACCTTCT
>NZ_JBSFSX010000014.1:0-186873 GCF_053590035.1 Nonomuraea sp. NPDC003214
CACCCGGTTACATTCCGAACCCGGAAGTTAAGCTTCCCTGCGCCGATGGTACTGCACTCGGGAGGGTGTGGGAGAGTAGGTCACCGCCGGACAATTTTTTTAGAGAAGGCCCCGACAAGTTGATTGTCGGGGCCTTCTCTGCGTTGTATGGCGAAACAGGCCCTCGGGTATCCCCCGGGGGCCTTTTCTGCGTTCACGATAAGGCAGCTCAGGTGCGTGCCGACGCGCGCCTGCCTGGCTCATAGGAGTGGTAGGGGGGAGTGCGGTGCCGGCATGGTCCGTAGGCGTCGGTTGGCGTCAGGGCTTCTCGGCGAGAGACGACGCGACGACGTATGGACAGGTCCATCAGCGTAGGGAAGTTATCCCTACCCGTGATCTTCATGTTGGCCGTAGGGACACAGCAGCGCTCAGATGATCGACTGGTTGCCCTCAGACGAGAAGGGAACGGGAGATGGAGCAGTGTGATCGGCGGGCTGCGATCGGAGCGGCGACCGCGCTGTTGGCGAGTGGCATGACCGTGATGGCGGCGAGCGAACCCGCCCGAGCGGAGTCCTCCGGCGAGCAGGTCCGAAATTCGTTCCGGGTAGTGGACCGCCGAGGCCGACAGCGTTTCCTGGCGAGCTCAAGCAAACCTCCGGTGATCATTGGAGGTAAGACGTACCCCGCCGACCAACGCCAGGGGCCCGAAGGCACCTACCTGGTCTTCAATGACGGCGACGGCAACGAGAAGGGAGGAATAGTTGCCTCCTCTGTCGGGGCCAGCCTCTCGCTCGACTACACCAACGCGCAGGCGATCACGATGGCCACCCGCTGGGAGGGCGTTCAGGGCGCAGCGCTGCTGGAGATGAAGCACATGCCTGATCCATCGCTCCCGATCGACCAGGTACCCGCCATGCCGCCTCGCGTCCAGCTCGGCTACAGCACTCCGGAAGGAGCTTTCCTGGTGCTCAGCGACTCGCGAGGACGCCCGAGGATCGTGCTGGAGATCGACGGCGACGACCAGCCGGCGATCAAGGTGCTGGACTCCGAGGGCAAGGTAGTCGGCCGGCTTCCCGAAACGCCAACCGGGCGGCGTTCGTAGCCGCCATCCATGATGGCCCCGGCCCAGACATGATGTCTCGAGGCCGGTCCAAGCCTGCATGAGGCTCGGCCGAGATATCCAGCCGAGCGTCTTACTGTGCTGCAGCAGCCAATTGTCGGTCGTGTGTTGCGACCACCTGGAATTCGCCGGTCTCCAGGAGACTGGGAGCTTCAGGGGCTGATGACCTGGCCGTGGGCGGTGCCCTCGACGGTGTCCGCATATATGCGGGCCAGGTCGTGTGCCGGGATGCCGGCTGTGCCGTCCATGCCCAGGGCGAGGCCGGTCTCGCGTACCCAGCCGGGGCTGATGGCGTTGAGGCGGATGCCGCGCGGCATCTCCGGGGCGGCGGCGCGTACGAAGGACTCCAGGCCGGCGTTCACCAGGTGGCCGAGGGTGCTGCCCGGCAGGGGGGCGGGGATGCGTCCGCTGGTGAGCGTCACCGAGCCGCCGGGCCGCAGGTGCAGGGCGGCGCGGCGGACCAGGTTGACCTGGCCGATGAGCTTGCCGTCGAGGCCGCGCCAGTAGTCGGCGTCCGGCAGGGTGGCGAGTGGCGCAAGGGCGCCGGAGGCCGCGCAGCACACCACGGCGTCGACGTCGGGGACCGTGGCGAACAGGGCGTCGAGCGACGCGGGGTCGGTCAGATCGACACGCGCCGGGCCGCGGCGGGATGCCGGCACCACCTCGTGGTCCGCTGCCAGGAGGGCGGCGACCGCGCTTCCGATGGTGCCTGTCGCGCCGATCACGATGATTCTCACAGGTGTCTCCTCAGGCGGGTGGTTCGCAGTCCAGCGTGGGGCGGGCGGGTGGTCCAGGCAGAGCGCAGTCCAGCGAGGGGGCGGGCTGGTGGCCCAGCAGAGTGCAGTCCAGCGTGCAGGCGGGCTGGTGGCCCAGGCAGAGGTCTGGTGTGGGTACATCTGGCAGGTGCAGGTTGGCGGGGGCGGGTGCCGGGATACTGGGGGTGTGGACGGGCGTGCGGATCTGGGGGAGTTTCTGCGGTCGAGGCGGGCGCGGTTGCGGCCGGGGGAGCTCGGGCTGCCGGTGTACGGGCGGCGGCGGGTGCCCGGGTTGCGCCGGGAGGAGCTGGCTCAGCTCGCCGGGGTGAGCGCCGGCTACTACACCCGGTTGGAGCAGGGGCAGAGTCCCAACGCCTCCGATGCCGTGCTCGACGCCGTAGCCCGGGTGCTGCGGCTGGACGACGACGAGCGGGGGCACCTCTACTCGCTGGCCAGGGCGAAGCCTCGGCCGCCGCGTCGGGCCGCCGAGGCGGAGCGGGTGCGGCCGGGCGTCCGGGTGATGATCGAGTCGTTCCGGGACGTGCCCGCGCTGGTCATGGGGCGCTTCTGCGACATCCTGTGCTGGAACGCCACGGCGCACGCGCTGCTGGCCGGACACCTGGGCTTCGACGCGCCGGACGACCCCGCAGGGCGGCCCAACGTGGCGGCCATGCTGTTCCTGGACCCGCGGCTGCGTGAGCTGTATGCGGACTGGGCGGGCAAGGCCCGCTCGACCGTCGCCGACCTCCGGCTGATCGCAGGACGGTATCCCGGCTCTCCCGAGCTGGCCTCGCTGGTCGGCGAGCTCACCGTGGGCAGCGCCGAGTTCGCGGAGCTGTGGGCGGCGCATCCGGTGAGCGAGTGCGACACCGGGCCGCGGGTCTATCGTCATCCGACCGTCGGGACGATGGAGCTCAGTGCCGAGTTCATGACGCTGCCGGACGACGAGGGTCAGCGGGTGGCGGTGTTCAATGCCGCGCCCGGCTCGCCCTCCGAAACCGCGCTCCGCCTCCTCGCCACCCGGAGCACGACGGTCGCCCGGAGCACGACGGCCAGCCAGAGCACGACGACCGCCCGGACTGCGACGGCCGCCGGGACTGCGACGGCCGCCGGGACTCCGACGGCCGCCCCGGCTACGACGGTCGCCCGGCGGCCCTGAGCGGGTCCGTACGAGCCGTAGGGCCCGTTACGGAAGCCCGTAACCCTCGGTGCCGGCTCCGGAGGCGGGAACCGTGTCTCAAGCGCTGGGAATCCCGGCGCCATCGACGGCTCAAGGCTCAGTGACCTGCGACTTTACCTTCATGATCAAATGTGATCAAATTGTGATCAGCGCCGGAGTGTGTGCGTGGCCTGCGTGGGGCACATCCACGTGACTGATGAGGCCTCAGATGTGGAGGGTGCCGGTGACGACGGTGACAGCGTGTCCCGCGAGCTGGACGCGGTCGCCGTCGAGCGTCACCCGTACGACCCCGCCCCGTGCCGACAGTTGCGCGCCCGTCAGGGTGTCGCGGCCCAGCCGCGCCGTCCAGTACGGCGAGAGCGCGCAGTGCGCCGAGCCGGTCACCGGATCCTCGGGCACGCCGACGTTCGGGGCGAAGAAGCGCGAGACGAAATCGGTCGCCGAGCCGGCGGCCGTCACGATGACACCGCGCGCGTCGATCGCCGCCAATGCGGGGATGTCGGGCGTCAACGACCGGACGACTTCTTCGGATTCGAGCTCGACCAGCAGGTCGAGAGCGCTCCTGCCGACGCTCACCGGGGAAGCCCCGAGTGCTTTTTCCAAGCCGTCCGGAACTGTGGCGGGTGTCACTTCCTTGGCCGGAAAATCCATAGTGATCATGTTGTCCGGCATGCGATTCACGGTGAGCGGACCGCTCGCCGTGGCGAATTTCACCGGACCCGTCGCCGCGCCCGTCGAATACAAGACGTGGGCCGTGGCCAGGGTGGCGTGGCCGCACAGCGTGACCTCGACCTTCGGCGTGAACCAGCGCAGCGAATCGCTCAGCAGGAACGCCGTCTCCGACAGGTTCATCTCGGCCGCGACGGCCTGCATCCACTCGTCCGGAACGCGATCCTCCAGCAGGCACACGGCCGCGGGATTACCCTTGAATGCGGTGCTGGTGAAGGCATCGACGATGAACAGGCGCATGGCTCGATGCTATACGGGGCCGGATATCGGGGTGAAACCAGGACGCTAGCCGTACAAAATGGAATTAGTGCTGGGCGTGTCGCATGGCGAACGCGGAATCGTCGGTTACCGTCCAATGTGTCGGGACGTGCCGATTGCGGTGAGTTCCTGAGGAAAGGACAAGCCGATGGGGGCAGTGCGTAAGGTTGCGGGATACCTTGGCCTGGGCGGGATCGATCACTACGACGAGGGTTACGACGACGACGGGCAGTACGAAGAGGAGTACATGCCCGCGACGGAGCGGGCCGCGCGCAGGTGGCGGTCCACGATCGAGTCGTCGCGCATCGTGATGGTGCAGCCGCTCAAGTACAACGACGCACCGTTGATCGGCCAGTATTTCCGCGAGGGCCAGACGGTGATCATGGATGTGACGGGCATGGCGATGCCGGAGGCGACCCGGATGGTCGACTTCGCGGCCGGCCTGGCCTATGGCTGTGAAGGGCGGATCGAGCGCATCGCCGATCGGGTCTTCCTGCTGGCGCCCGCGCACGTGGAGATCGAGACGAGCTGAGCCCGGCTTCAGGGGAAGCCGGGGCGGCTCGCCTCCGCCGCCTTCTCGGGGGGAGAAGGTGGCCACGCGCCTCGGGCGTCATGCCGTGGGGCCGGATGCTCAGCTCATGCGCCTCCGCCGTCTCGGGCGGGCGAGCAGGCGCTCACACGCCTCCATCCCCACTTTCGGGCCATCCTTCCGAGCGGAAGCGGGCGCTCGACTCCGCTGGCTGCTCCGGGAGCACGGTCCAGGAGCGAGCAGGGGCTAGGAGCGAGAAGAGCCCAGGAGTGAGAAGGGCTCAGGCGCCTCCGGGGAGAAGAGCCCGGGTCAGGCGGCGCGGGGGCCGCGGCGGATCAGGCGGGTGAGCTCGGCGCAGTCTTCACTGGCCTGCTTGGCACGCCCCTCCGCCTCGTGCGCGTAGGCGTGCAGTGCCCACACGGCCCCGTCGGCCAGCTCCTTGAGCTCGGCGACCTGGGCGGCCACCCAGCGGGCGTCGGCCTCGGCGGCCTTGCGCCGCCGCCAGAGCAGCCAGCCCGCCGCGCCGAGCAGGCCGGCGCCCGCGACAGCGAGCAGCGGCGGCCCGAGCACCGCGCCGGCGAAGCACGCCAGCCCGGCCAGGACCAGCAGCGCGACGTCCCAGGGGCGGCGGCGCGGGGTGGTGCCGGCGCTGACGATGGCGGCCTCGGCGGCGGCCATCGAGCTCTCGTCCGGCCCTTCGGGGTGCAGCTTGATGTGATGGCCGAGCAGCGCGACGGTGACCGTGGCGGGCGGCTCCAGGCGGGTGTCGGCCTCCAGCTCCTCGGCGACGCCGCGCAGGATCGGGCCGGCCACGTGCAGGGCGATCGCCGCCAGGTGCGGGTCGGCGCCGGGGCGCAGGTCGTCGAGCAGGTGGGAGCTGAGCGAGGCCATCGGGCCGGGCGGTCCGCCCAGGCCGATGAGGGTGCGCAGGACGGCCAGCGGCTCGTCCTCCTGCCAGGCCGCGGCGGGGCTGGCGTCGGAGTTGGTGAGCGGCGTCGACGCGCTCTGCCCGGCCTGCGGGGTGGAGGTGATCTCCGCGCAGCGGGCGCGCAGCCGGTCGAGCCGGGCGGCGGCCTGGGCGGGCCGGGCCAGCTCGGGGATCTCGGCCATCTCCGGGAAGTCGACGAGCGAGGCGGGCACCACGACCGAGGGTTCGCCGGGCACGAGGGCCTGGGTCCACTGCGACGGGTCGGCGTGCTCCTGGACGGCGAGCGCGTCGAGCTTGCGCAGCACGAAGATCTTGCCTGCCGGGCCGTAGGCGCCGCGGGCGGCGGCGAGCCAGAGCGAGCGCTGGCCGTGGCTGACGGGCTGGTCGAGTGACAGGTCGCCGAACGCGGTGCCGAGCCAGGAGGCGTGGATGCGGCTGCCGTGGCCGGCCACGGCGAGCGCCAGGCACAGGAAGAGCGCGGTCTGCTGCTGGTCGCGGCCGGCGGCCTTGCTCAGCGGCTCCAGCGGGTCGTCGCCGGCCAGGATCGCCACCAGCGCCTCGACGGCGGGCGGCAGCCAGTTGCCCGGGATGTCGGCGAAGCCGGGCGGGGCAGGGGGCGCGGAGCCGTTGGCCGCCAAGTGGGCCAGCAGCGCCTCGGCGTAGCGGCGCAGCTCCGCCGCTGTCTGGGGGCTCGTAGTCAGGTCCGTGCTCAAGGCAGAGAACTCCCCCATTTCGGCCTCAGTTCATGACCGCGTAAAGCCTAACCGTTGGAGCGTGCCTTCGAGGTGGAGGCGCGCCCCAACGGAACAGGGGTCTTTCGCGCTAACTGCCTGTTACATGCGCTCGGGGACGGGGACGCCGAGCAGGTCGAGGCCGGTTTCGAGGACGCGCAGCGTCAGCGCGCACAGCGCGAGCCGGTGCGCCCGGATCTGCGGGTCGACGCCCGGCTTGACGACCGGGCACTCCTCGTAGAAGCCGCTGAACAGCTTGGCGGCCTCGAACAGGAAGGTGGACAGCCGGTGCGGCTCGGAGTGCTCGGCCACCTGCTCGACGATCTGGCCGAAGCCGAGCAGGTGCATCACCAGCGCGCGCTCGGCCGGCTCGGCGGGCACGATGCCGGCGGTGGCCTGCGACGGCTCCAGCTCGGCCCTGCGGAAGATGGAGCGGATCCGGGCCGTGGCGTACTGCATGTACGGGCCGGTGTTGCCGTGGAACTCCAGCATCCGGTCGAAGTCGAAGACGTACTCGGTGTCGTGGCTGACCGAGAGGTCGGCGTACTTCACCGCGCCCATGCCGACGTCGTTGGCGATCTCCCGGCGGGTCGCCTCGTCGTACTCACGGTCGGCGAGCTTCTGCTGGGCCCGGTCGACGGCCTCTTCGAGCAGGGCGATCAGCTTGACCGACTCGCCGGAGCGGGTCTTGAACCGGCGCCCGTCCTTGCCCAGCATCATGCCGATCTGCACGTGCTCGGCCGAGACGGTGTCGGGCAGCCAGCCGGCCATCCGGGCGGAGGCGAACACCATCCGGAAGTGCAGCGCCTGGTCGGCGCCGACGACGTAGAGGATCCGGTCGGCCTTGAGGTCGTGGACCCGGTAGCGGATCGCGGCCATGTCGGTGGAGGCGTAACCGTAGCCGCCGTCGCTCTTCCTGATGATGAGCGGCAGCGGCTTGTCGTCGGAGCCGGTGAAGCCCGGCGGGAACAGGCAGAGCGCGCCCTCGCTGATCACCGCCGTGCCCGCGTCCTCCAGGTCGCGGCAGGTCTTCTCCAGCATCGGGTTGTACATGCTCTCGCCGGCGATGTCGGCGTCGGTGAGCGTGACGCCGAGCAGATCGTAGATCTTGTTGAAGTAGCGGACGGTGGCGTCCATGAAGACGTGCCAGAGCCGCATCGTCTCGGGGTCGCCCGACTGCAGCGTGGTCACCCGGGCGCGGGCCCGCGACTTGAACGCCTCGTCGTTGTCGAACTTGACCCGGGCCGCCTGGTAATACTCGGTGCTCTGGCCGGCTTCGAGCTGCTGGACCGCGGCCTCCTCGCCGATGTCGAGCAGGTGCTCGATGAGCATGCCGAACGGGGTGCCCCAGTCGCCCAGGTGGTTCTGCCGGATCACCTGGTTGCCGAGGTGCTCGTGCACGCGGGCCAGCGAGTCGCCGACGATCGTGGTGCGCAGGTGGCCGACGTGCATCTCCTTGGCCGCGTTGGGCGCGGAGTAGTCGATGACGACGGTCTGGGCGGGGGCGATCGTGCCCACGCCGGTGCGCGGGTCGGCGGCCATGCGGTTGACCTCGGACTCGATCCAGGAGTCGTCGAGGGTGATGTTGAGGAAGCCGGGGCCGCTGACCTCGACCGTGCCGGGGAAGTCGGACAGCTCGGCCCGGATCGCCTCGGCGACCTCCCGCGGGGACCGTCGCAGGCGCTTGGCCAGGCTCATCGCGACGTTCGCCTGGAAGTCGGCGAACTGGGAGGGCCGGATCAGCGGGTCTGCGTCGGCGTGCTCCGCACCGAACGCGGCGGCCAGCGCCTGCTGGACGCGCTCGGTGAGCACTAGCTGCGGGTCGGTCATGTCCTAAGGGTACCGGTGGCCTTGAGCACGGCGCTGAGCGCGGCGGCCGCCGCGACGGAGACGCCGACGGCGATCAGATCGGCCCGTACGCCGCCGGGTTCGAGCGTGAAGAGTTCGCGTACGGCGGGGATGGCCAGGGCCAGTGCGAACAGCCCGGCCATGGCGGCGACCAGTACGATCCGGCCCCGGGTGAGCGGCCTGGCGACGAGCACGAGCACCCACCAGGTGGTCAGGAACAGAGCGAGCACGGCCGAGGTGCGGTCCTGCTCCAGCGACCCGGTGGCCGCCGCCGCGTAGGCGGCCAGGACGGCGAGGGCGCAGAACACCCCGGCGGGCACGGCGAAGCGCAGCACTCTCGGCACGAACCCGGGCTTGGCCCGCTCCAGCGTGGGCGCCAGCGCCAGGAAGAGCGCCGGGATGCCGATCGTGAGCGCGTTGACCAGCGTCGAGTGTCGGGGGGTGAAGGGGAACATCATCCCGGCCACGCCGGTGGTGAGCGCCAGCACGATGGCGAAGAAGGTCTTGGTCAGGAAAAGTCCTGACACGCGTTCGATGTTGGCGAGCACCCGGCGCCCCTCGCCGACCACGTGCGGCAGCGTGGCGAACGTGTTGTCGAGCAGCACCACCTGGGCGACCGCCTTGGTGGCCGGGCTGCCCGCGCCCATCGCGATGCCGAGGTCGGCGTCCTTGAGCGCCAGCACGTCGTTGACGCCGTCGCCGGTCATGGCCACGGTGTGGCCGCGGGCCTGCAGCGCGCCGACGAACAGACGTTTCTGCTGCGGGGTGACGCGGCCGAAGACGGTGTTGGCGTCGAGCGTCTCGGCCAGCTCGTCGGGGTCGTCGGGCAGCGTGCGGGCGTCGACCGCGCGCTCGCCGCCCGGGATGCCCAGGTCGACGGCGATCGCGGAGACCGCCGCCGGGCTGTCGCCGGAGATCACCTTGACGGTGACGCCCTGCTTGTCGAAGTAGCGCAGGGTCTCGCGCGCGTCGGGCCTGATCCGCTGCTTGAGCGTCACCAGTGCGACGGGCTCGACCTCGGGTGTGCCGCTTTCCGGGAGTTTGTCCGTACGGCACAGCGCCAGCACGCGGGCACCGGTGGCGCTCAGGCCGGCGGCTCGCGCGTACCCCTCCTCGCCGTCGGAGAGCAGGACGTCGGGGGCGCCGAGGACCCAGACGCCGTGCGGTCCGAAGTCGGCGCCGCTCCACTTGCGGGCGGAGGAGAACGGGACGGCGGCGCGCGCCCGCCAGGGCGCGGCCGGGTGGCGCTCCAGGATGGCCCGGGCGGTGGCGTTGGGACGGGGGTCGGCGGCGGCCAGCGCGGCGAGCGCGTCGCCGACCGGCTCGCCGTCGCGCAGCGGCAGGACCTGGTCCAGCTCCATGCCGCCGGCGGTGAGCGTGCCGGTCTTGTCCAGGCAGAGCACGTCGACCCTGGCCAGGCCCTCGATCGCAGGCAGCTCCTGGACCAGGCAGCGACGCCGGCCGAGCCGTACGACGCCGATGGCGAAGGCGATCGAGGTCATCAGCACGAGCCCTTCGGGGATCATGGTGACGATGCCCGCGACGGCGCCGGTGATGGCGGTGCCGAAGTCGACCGAGTGGCGCAGCTGGCTGTACATGAGCAGCGCGCCGATCGGGATGACCAGCCAGGTGACGTAACGGATGAACTTCTTGATGCCGTCACGCAGCTCGGAGTGCGACAGGTGGAACCTGGCGGCCTCCTCGGCCAGCCGCACGGCGTAGGCGTCGGTGCCGACGGCGGTGGCGGTGAACGCGCCGGTGCCGGCCACGGCGAAGCTGCCCGACAGCACCCGGTCGCCGGGCCGCTTGAGCACCGGGTCGGCCTCGCCGGTCAGCAGCGACTCGTCGACCTCCAGCCCGGCGGACTCGACGACCTCGCCGTCGACCAGCAGGTTGTCGCCGGGTGAGAGCAGGACGAGGTCGCCGAGCACCACCCGGTCAGGGGCGATCTCCTGCTCGCGGCCGTCGCGGCGGACCGTGACCGGGCTCTGGCTGACGACGGCCAGCCGGTCGAGGGTGCGTTTGGCGCGCAGCTCCTGCACGACGCCGACGAGCACGTTGGCCAGCATGATCAGGCCGAACACGCTGTCCTGCCACTCGCCGAAGATCAGGATCAACAGCCATAAGACGCCGATGACCAGGTTGAAGAGCGTGCAGAAGTTCGCCCGTACGATCGCGGCGAGCGACCTGCTCGACCGTTTGGGCACGTGGTTGGGCTTCGCCGCGGCCACCTGCGCAGCCGTCAGCCCTTGCCCCGTTGTCACGACAGCTCCCCCCGCCATCCCCCTGGCTCTGCCACACCCTAGCGCGACCTGTGGGACCGGCCGGCGTTCGCGATCCGCTCGCCGATCTTGGTCACCAGGCCGCCTTCGGACAGGTCGGCGGCCAGCCGGCAGGCCGCGCTGATGCCCGCGGCCCGGGAGGAGCCGTGCGCGATGACCACGGTGCCGTTGAGGCCGAGCAGCACCGCGCCGCCGTGGGCCTCGGCGTCGAGCCGCCGGCTCAGCTCGCGCAGCCGGTTACGCTGCATGAGCGCGCCCAGCCTGGCCACCGGGCTGTCGCCGATGGACTGCCTGAGCTCGTCGAAGGCGTAGCGGACCGCGCCTTCCATGGTCTTGAGCGCGACGTTGCCGGTGAAGCCGTCGGTGGTGATCACGTCGGCCTTGCCGGTCAGCAGGTCGTAGCCCTCGACGTTGCCGGCGAAGTGCAGGCCGGGCGCGGCCTCCAGCAGCTCGTGGGCGCGGCGGACGAGCTTGTTGCCCTTGCCCGCCTCGCTGCCGATCGTCAGCAGGCCGACCCGGGGCTGTTCGACGCCGTGGGCCAGCTCGGCGTAGGCGGCGCCCAGGTGGCCGAACTGCACCAGCGCTTCCGGTTTGACCTCGGCGTTCGCGCCGGCGTCGAGGAGCACGGTGGGGTGCGGCAGGGTGGGCAGGGCGACGGCGATGGCCGGGCGCAGCACGCCCTGCTGGGCCTTGAGCCGGAGCTTGCCGGTGGCCACGATGCCCGCGGTCGAGCCGGCTGACACGACCGCCGACACGTCGCCGCGCCGCAGCAGGTGGCAGGCGACGGCGATGCTGGAGCGGGGGCGGCGCAGGCTGGCCAGCGCGCCCTCGTCCATCGCCAGCGCCTCCTCGGCGCGCACGATGGGCAGCTCGTTGGTGGCGCCGTGGTCGGCCAGCGACTCGTAGAGCACGCGCGGCGCGCCGACGAGCACGACCTGCAGCCCCCGCTCACGCACCGCGTGGACGGCGCCGGCCACGATCTCGTGCGGCGCGTGGTCGCCGCCCATGGCGTCGACCGCGATCGGCCTGCTGTCGGACAATGGTCACCTCGTACGGCATGTCTTCACAGGCCACTACCAGGTTAACCGGTCAGTAGTCGCACTATGCGTCGCCGTGCAGGTTCCAGTCCGTGACGGTGCGGGCGACGATGACCTTGCCGAACGTGACCCGCCCGGTGATCCTGATGACCGGGCCGTCGCCGCCGGAGCCGCCCGACACCTGGCGCTTGGCGAACACCGCGCCGACCTCGTCGATGACCTGGGCGTTCGGCGGCACCCTGACGATCGTCTTGGCGCAGAAGGCGCTGACGGAGACGGTGATCTCGCGGCCGGGGAGCACGGCCTGCGACAGGTCGACGATGAGGGCGCCGAAGGTGGCGGCCAGGTGGGTGTGGCGGGAGGCGATCCAGCGGCCGCGCTTGATCACCTTGCTGAACACAGCGCTGACCTGCTGGTGCTCCACGGTGGCCGGGGCGCCGCCCGAGGCGGGGGTCTGGGGGAGGTCCTTGGTGTGGGGGACGAGCTCGCCGACGGTCTTGGCGGTGTAGATGGCTTCGAGCCGGTCGGCGTGCTCGACGCTGGTGAGTCGTCCACTGGCGAACGCCTCGCCGAGCACCGTGGCCGCGCGGTCACGGTCGGCGTCGGAGGCGCGCATCGTCGGGTCGTCGGTCACGCCCGCCAGTCTAGGTCAAAACGCGATATGTCGCGAGAAGAACTCTCCAGAGAAACTTGGAGCCCACGCGGAACCGTAGCCCCGGCATGCCGCGTCCCGATATAAGAGCGTTAGACGCGCGACGGAGGCATCAGGTTTACACGATCGAACAAAAAAGATGGGAACGGCCTAGTGATCTTGAACCAAGCAGGAACCCGACGCTTCAAGGCGTACACGTCCAAGCACCTCGACGACCTCCTGCTGCGAGCCGGGCTCGACGACGAGGAGCGGCTCAGGGTACGCGCCGTGGCCACGGTGCTCCCCTTCCGGACCAACGCCTACGTCGTGGATGAACTCATAGATTGGTCGGCAGCGCCCGACGACCCCATGTACCGCCTGGTCTTCCCGCAGGAGGACATGCTGCCCGCGGCCGACGTGGCCCGGCTGGCGGACCTGCTCAAGGCCGAGGCGCCCAACGCGGAGATCCAGGCCGAGGCCAACCGCGTGCGCGCGCAGCTCAACCCGCACCCCGCCGGGCAGAAGGAGCTCAACGTCCCCCGCATCGGGGACGAGCCGGTGCCGGGGATGCAGCACAAGTATCCGGAGACGGTGCTCTTCTTCCCCAAGCAGGGGCAGACCTGCCACGCGTACTGCACCTACTGCTTCCGGTGGGCCCAGTTCGTCGGCGACGCCGACCTGAAGTTCGCCTCGGACGACATCGACCAGATGGTCGGCTACATCCGCCGGCACCCGGAGGTCACCAGCGTCCTGATCACCGGCGGCGACGCCATGATCATGGGCGAGCCGGTGATCCGGCGTTACATCGAGCCGCTGCTGGAGCTCGACCAGCTTGAATCCGTCAGGATCGGCACCAAGGCGCTGGCGTACTGGCCGCAGCGCTTCGTCACCGACCCCGACGCCGACGCCACGCTCGGCCTGTTCGAGCAGGTGGTGGAGTCGGGCAAGAACCTCGCCTTCATGGCCCACTTCTCGCACCCGCGCGAGCTGGAGTCACCGCTGGTGGAGTCGGCGGTCAAGCGCATCCTCGGCAGCGGGGCCACGATCAGGACCCAGGCGCCGCTCATCCGGTCCATCAACGACGACCCGCACATCTGGTCGTACATGTGGCGGCGGCAGCTCCGGATGGGGATGATCCCCTACTACATGTTCATCGAGCGGGACACCGGCCCGCAGGACTACTTCGCGGTGCCGCTCGCGCGGGCGTACGAGGTCTTCAGGGACGCCTATGCCGGCGTCTCCGGGCTCTGCCGGACGGTCCGGGGGCCCTCGATGTCGGCGACGCCGGGCAAAGTGTGCGTCGACGGAGTCACGGAGATCGACGGGCAGCGCGTGTTCGTCCTCCACTTCATCCAGGCCCGCGATCCCGGCTTGGTCGGGCGGCCGTTCTTCGCCCGGTACGACCCCACCGCGGTGTGGCTGACGGATCTGCGTCCGGCATTCGCCGACCGTTTTCCGTTCGAGGCCGAGCAGGCCCTGCTGACGGTCTGACCGGTTCAAGCGCGTCTACCGCAACCGGAAAATCTGCGCCCCCGGCCCCTGGCATTTCGTTTTGACGATGATGCCGGCGGGCCGTGCGGGCGCACTTCCTTGTCCCGGGAATATCCGAAATCGCCTCCTGGTATTTCCCGCTTTGTCCGGCCGCGCATTACCTTTCCGCCGCTCGGTAACTTACCCACAAAGCCCGTGTCACGCGGGCTTCCAGCAGCTGCCCCGGGCTCGTACGGGGTGATAGAACTGCGTTAGTAGCTCAGCCGGGACGTCGCGCTTCGTGTGGTGCCCATAGCGCGGACGACTCGGCATTCGGGGGTTATCGATTCGCATTATTCGCTGCATTCGAGAGCGATCGATCAACGAGCCGGGAAGGCAATCATGAAACGCGCAATCAAGACGGCCGTGGCTGTCACATCATTCGGGCTTGCGGCGGCGCTGGCCCCGCCGGTGCACGCCGACGTCCAGGAGCTCGGTCACCGGGCCGCCCCCCAGGCCGACGAGCCGGGCGGCAAGGGCGGCGGGCCGCTGGGCGGCCTGCTCAGCCCGGTCACCGGCCTGCTGGGCGGCCTGCTCGGGGGCGGCGGGGGCCTGCTGGGCGGCGGCAAGAAGTCCGCGCCCGCCGAGAAGTACGAAGGCCAGGCCGAGCCCCGGGGCCCGATCGGCCCCAACTCCTACGAGGACGCCACCCGCTGGTCGGAGCCGCGGCCCGAGCTGGCCCCCAGGGTCGCCGGCCTGCCGCTGCTCGGCGGCCTCGGCAAGGGCCTGCCGCTGGCCGGCGGCCTCCCGCTGGGCGGCGTCGTGCCCGGCGCCTCCCGCCTGGCCGTGCCGCAGAACGCGAAGGTCAAGCCCAACGTCGACGGCACCCTGCACGGCGCGTTCGCGTCGGTGGCCGACCTGGTCGAGGGCTCCCTGAGCGGGGCCATGGCCAAGCTGTCGACCACCCGCCTGCTGCCCGGCGGCACCACCAGCGTCGTCGACGCGAGCAACACCACCACGGACACGCTCAACGGCACCACGCAGGGGCTGGAGAACCTGTCGCTGGAGAGCACCATGGCCGGCCTGGGCGCGGCCGCCAAGCACGCGCTGCCCCACGCCTCGCGCGGCGAGCTGTCGCCGCTCATCGGCCACCTGACCCCCGCCGAGGCCGCGCCGCTCATCGAGTCGCTGCCCGGCACCACCCAGATCGCGGCGGTCGACGAGGTGTCGCCGCTTGTCGAGGACGTCTCCAACGTCCTGTCGACCAACGGCACCAAGGCCACCGGGTCCTACAACGAGACCATCACCTCCCTGGGCTGGTCCACCGCCGCCCTCACCCGCCACGCGGCCGACGCCTGGCCCACGAACTGACACCCCGCGTGGTCGCGGCGGGAGTCTTCCTTGAGGTGCCGACCCCGCGTCTGCGGCCCGCCTGAGACCTTCTCGAACGCCCCTTGAGATGCCGGGGCCCGTTCGGAGGCTCATCCCCGCCGGGGTGTCACCCCGGCCCCGGCTCGCCGGAGCCGCCGCCACTGCAGGGCGGCGGCGCCCGCGGAGCCGCTCGTCAAAGGCCGCCGGCCCCTTCACCGGGCCGGCGGCCTTTTCGTGTGCGCGTGTGTGTGGTCAGGGCAGGCGCACGCCGGTGCGGCGGGCGATCTGCGCCTGCAGCCGGGCCATCTGCCAGTGCAACTCGAGCAGCTGCTCGACCAGCTGCGTCTTGGGTATCTCGGACACATCCTCGGTGGCCAGGTGGTCGATCGCGGCCGAGAGCTCACCCATCGCGCCCCCCACTCCATCGCCGTCAACAGCTCGAACCGACGTTCGAATCCTATCGGACCGGCCGTCTCGCTGTCAGTCTCTTGCCTCACGTGTCACGGCGCTTTTCGTACACACGAGCGATCGCGGGCATGCCGACGGCACCCTCCGGAGGGAGGGCGCACGGGCGGGAGGGCGGGCGTCAGCCCTTGGTGTAGGCGGCGAGGACCTCTTTGGGGTCGCCGTCCATCTTGATCTTGCCCTTGTGCAGCCAGATGACGCGGTTACAGGTCTGCTCGATGACCCGCAGGTCGTGGGCGACGAGGAAGACGGTGCCGGCGGACTCGCGGATCTGCCGGATGCGCTGCTCGCTCTTCTTGCGGAACTCGCGGTCGCCCGTCGCCAGGGCCTCGTCGATGAGCAGCACGTCGTGAGTCTTGGCCGAGGAGATGGCGAAGCGCAGGCGGGCGCCCATGCCGGAGGAGTAGGTGGACATCGGGAGCTGGACGAACTCATCGATGCCGGAGAAGTCGACGATCTCCTGGTATTTCTCGCGCACCTCGGCCGGCGTCATGCCCATGGCGTAGCAGCCGAGCACGATGTTGCGCTCACCGGTCAGCTCGCGCATGAGGGCCGCGTTGACGCCCAGCAGCGACGGCTGGCCGTCGGTGTAGACCGCCCCGGAGTGCGGGGGCAGCAGGCCGGCGATGGCGCGCAGCAGCGTGGACTTGCCGGAGCCGTTGCGGCCCACGATCCCGATGGCGTCGCCGTGGTAGGCCACGAAGGTGACGCCTTTGACGGCGTGCACCTCCTTCATCTGCGGCCGGCCCTGACGCTTGAGGATGCGCGTGAGGGCGTTGACCGCGTTGCCCTTCTCGTTGTCCGACGCCGCGCCGTAGACCCGGTAGATGATGTGCAGGTCGTCGACGATGACCGTCGGCGTCCCGGTGGGTGCGTCCAAGGGGCCCTTGGTCGCGGGCTCCGGGTTGGGGTGCACCCTCACGTCCTTGCCGGGGACGGCGGGCTCCTCGCCCTTCACCTTTGACAGCTCCTTGGTCAGCTCAGCCACGCCCGTACCTCTCCTCGGCTCGCCAGAAGTACCAGAAGCCGAATCCGAGTGCGAACACTGCCCAGAATACGCAAGACGCCCAGACCATCGTCGGGGGGTGGTGCCCGTAGTCGGGGTTGTAGGTCTTGATCAGGATCTCGCGCATCCACTCGATGAAGGAGGCGGCCGGGTTGAGGTACATCGCGGTGGCGACCCACTCGGGCAGCTTGGCGACGTTGACGACCTTGTCGTGGATGGCGAAGAAGACGCCGGAGGCGTAGAGCCAGGTGCGGGTGATGAAGGGCAGCAACTGGTTGAGGTCGCGCATGGAGGCGCCGAGCCGGGCGATGATCAGCGCCGCGCCGATGTTGAACATCGTCTGCAGCAGCAGCACCACGGGGATCATCAGCCAGGCCCAGGTCGGGAACTCGCCGGTGGCCACCACGATGACGGCCAGCACGCCCATCGAGATCGCGAGCTGTTGCAGCTCCTGGATCGTGTAGGCGAGCGGCAGCGTGGCCCTGGGGAAGTGCAGGGCGCGGATCATCGACAGGTTGCCGGAGATCGACTTGGCGCCCGCGGTCACCGTGCGCTGGGTGAAGGTGAAGACGAACATCCCGGTGATGAGGAACGCCGGGTAGTTAACGATGTTGCCCTTGCCGCCCAGGATGAGGCCGAACATCACGTAGTAGATGCCGGCGTTGAGCAGCGGGGTCAGCACCTGCCACAGCTGGCCCAGCGCCGAGTTGGAGTACTTCGAGACGTTACGCGAGGTCGCGTAGGTCATGACGAAGTGACGCCGCTCCCACAGCTGGCGCATGTATACGGGAAACCTCGGCCGCGCGATGGCACGGCGAAGACCGTATCTCTCGGCGAGCTTGGCCAGCGGCTCCTGCCCGCTTCGGCCGCCCGCCTGGGCGTCCGCGACAGCGGATTCCGGCTGGCTCATGGCAAGGACTCTATTGGATCCGGGTCGTTGGGGTGGCTGCCACGGGGACTGTGGCCGACTGTTGGACGGTCGTCCCGGGTGCCCGGTTCCAAGGCACCGTCAAGACTCGCTCAACCGTAGCTCAGCTAGAACGACTCTGCCCGGAACGGCGCGAGCACTGTTTGGTAGGAGGTATTTTTCATCAACTGTTCACGTCCACTCCTGTGCTCACATGACCGTTTCATGACCTTTGTCGCGGCGTGCGTTGTATGGGTGTGACGTGGGATAGGCGCACGTGTGACCGAACTGCAACGCGCCAGAGACTCCCTGGTGGCAAGTAGTAAGGGATAGTCGCGATCGACTGGCAGGGCGTCGGCTGGTTTGACCAGGTCAGCCAAACCCGGGGGATTACAAGGAACCCCCCGTCAGGCTGCTCACGATCATCGCAGCTCAGCGCTTACGCCCACTTGTAGAGGGAGGAAGTTTTTCACCATGCGTGTTACTCGAGGCGCACGAATCGTCGCCGGTACCGCGCTGCTCGCTCTCGCGGTTGCCGCGTGTGGCGGCGGCGCCACTCCGTCCGGCGGAGACCCCACTGCGGGCGGCGGGGAGACGCCGGTCCGCATGGAGCTGGGCGAGCCGCAGAACCTGCTGGTCCCCTCCAACACCACGGAGTCCGAGGGCGCCGAGCTCCTCGCGGCCGTCTTCGAGCCCCTGGTGAACTACGACGAGAACAAGCAGGCCGTCGAGGCCGCTGCCGAGTCGATCACCACCGAGGACAACATCACCTGGACGATCAAGCTCAAGCCGGGCTACACCTGGCACAACGGTGAGCCGCTCGTCGCGCAGAACTACGTCGACGCGTGGAACTACGCCGCCAACCAGGACAACGCCCAGGGCGCCGGCTACTTCTTCGGCCGTGTCGACGGCTACAGCGACCTCGCCCCCGGTGAGGGCAAGGAAGTCACGACCAAGGAGATGAAGGGTCTCAAGGTCGTCGACGACACCACCTTCACGGTGACGCTGGCAGCGCCGTTCTCGCAGTTCAAGGTGATGCTCGGCTACACCGCGTTCTACCCCCTGCCCAAGGCGGCCTTCGGCCCCGACGGCAAGGTCACCGACGCCTACGGCGAGCAGCCGATCGGCCAGGGCCTGTTCAAGCTGGACAAGCCCTACAAGAAGGGCACCGACCAGACGGTCGACCTGACGGTGTACGACAAGTACCCCGGCACCAAGCCGACCGGCTGGACCAAGCTGCAGTTCAAGCTCTACAACAGCTCCGAGACGGCCTACAACGACCTCCAGGCCGACAACGTGGACATCCACGACTCGCTGCCCGCGTCGGCGATCGCCAGCGCCAAGACCGCGCTCGGCGACCGCTACCAGGACCAGCCCGACGCCGGCATCGGCTACGTCGGCTTCCCCCTGAAGTACAACGACGAGTACAAGGACGTCAAGGTCCGCGAGGCCATCTCCATGGCCATCGACCGGAAGACCATCGCCGAGACGGTCTTCTCCGGCACCCGCGCCCCGGCCGACGACTTCATCAACCCGGCCATCGCGGGCTACCGCCAGGGCGCCTGCGCGGCCTGCACGTACGACCCGGGCAAGGCCAAGGAGCAGTACGCCGCGGCCAACGGCCCGAAGAAGCTGGAGCTCGGCTACAACTCCGACGGTGGCCACAAGGAGTGGATCGAGGCCGTCGCCAACAACCTCCGCGCCAACCTCGGCGTCGAGGTGACGGTCAAGCCGTTCGAGAAGTTCGCGGCGATCCTGGACGACCTGGACGCCAAGAAGTACAAGGGCATGTTCCGGATGGGCTGGGCGATCGACTACCCGTCCGCCGAGAACTACCTGACGCCGATCTTCTCCACCGGCGCGATCACCACCGGCTCCAACTACGCGGGCTACTCCAGCAAGGAGTTCGACGAGCTGGTGGCCAAGGGTGACCAGGCGCCGACGGCCGAAGAGGGCCTGAAGTTCTACCAGCAGGCGGATGACGTCCTGATCAAGGATCTCCCCTACATTCCGGTGTACTTCTACCGGAACAATTCCGGGTACTCAACCAAGGTCAAGAACGTCAAGATCAACCTTCTTAACCAGGTCGAGTGGGCCGACGTCCAGAAGGCCTGACGTTGATCCAGGGGTGGGCGGCGCGCTCGTCCACCCCTTGAGAGCCCGCCTCGAAGGCAGTCGCTTGGGCCGTTTTACCCCAGGTTCCCAGGGACTGCCTTCAGGCATGTACGGGAGGCTTGTATGGGCCGTTATGTCATCAGGCGCCTGATCCAGGCGATACCAGTCCTGCTGGGCGCCACCCTGTTCATCTTCGCCATCGTCTTCGCACTTCCCGGTGACCCCGTGGAAGCGCTGGCCGGCGAGAAGCGCCAGGACCCGGCCATCTTGGCCGTCATCCGGGAGCAGTACCACCTGAACGATCCGCTTCTGGTGCAGTACTGGCACTACATCACCGGGATCATCTTCGAAGGCGACTTCGGCAAGACCTTCGCCGGGGTCCCCGTGACCGAGCTGCTGGCCGGCAAGCTCCAGGTCACGCTGAACCTCGCGCTGGTGGCGCTCACCCTCGAAGCCATCATCGGCGTCGTGCTCGGTCTTTGGGCGGCGCTGCGTCGCGGGCGGGCCACCGACACCGCGATCCTCGCCTCGACCCTGCTGCTCATCTCCGTGCCGACCCTGGTCACCGGATTCGTGCTGCAGCTCTGGCTGGGCGTCTGGCTCAAGCAGGCCGTGGGCACCGAGATCTTCCCGATCGCGGGCGCCACCCAGGGTCTGAAGTCGTACCTGCTGCCCGGATTCGTCCTGGCCGGCACGTCGATCGCCTATCTGACCCGGCTCACCAGGACGAGCCTCGTCGAGACGCTGAGATCCGACTACATCCGCACGGCCACCGCCAAGGGCATGTCCAGGCGCCGGGTCGTCGGCAGGCACGGGTTGCGCAACGCGCTCATCCCGATGGTCACCTATCTGGGCGCCGACCTCGGCGCGCTGATGGGCGGTGCGGTCATCACCGAGACGATCTTCAACCTGCCGGGCATCGGCAAGCAGCTCTACGATGGCGTCTACCTGCGAGAGCAGCCGATCGTCGTAGGTATCGTGACAATCCTGGTGTTGGTGTACATCGTGGCGAACCTCATCGTCGACATGCTGTACGCCGTGCTCGACCCGAGGATCCGCTATGAGTGACACACCAAGCCCGGACACCCAGACGCTGACGGCGGACCAGGCCAAGCCGGCGCCGCCGCCCCCGGTCAAGCACCGCAAGAAGGAAGCCCGGTCGGCCAGCCTGTGGAGCGACGCCTGGCACGACCTGCGCCGCAGGCCGATGTTCATCTTCTCGCTGGTCCTCATCGCGATCCTGCTGGTCATGTCGTTCTGGCCGTCGCTGTTCACCTCGATCGACCCGTTCGACGCCCGCACCTGCGAGCTGTCGACGGCCCGTCAGGGACCGAGCCCCGGCCACCTGTTCGGCCGCGACAACCTCGGCTGCGACGTGTTCGCCAGGACCATCTACGGCGCCAAGAACTCGATCATCATCGGTGTCGCCACCATGGCCATCACCGCGATCGTGGGCGGGCTGCTCGGCCTCATCGCCGGCACCCGGGGCGGCATCACCGACACGATCACCTCCCGCATCACCGAGGTCTTCTTCGCGATCCCGTCCATCCTGGGCGCGCTGCTCATCACGGCGACCTTCCGGGACGCCGAGCTGGGCATCTGGATCGTGGTCTTCGCCCTGTCGATCATCGCCTGGCCGATGACGTTCCGCATCATGCGGGCCGCCGTCATCACCGCCAGGAGCCAGGACTTCGTCATGGCGGCGCGGGCGCTGGGCGCGAGCCAGAGCCGGATCATGTTCAAGCACCTGCTGCCGAACGCGGTCGCCCCGGTGATCGTCGTGGCCACCATCAACCTCGGCGGGTTCATCGCGGCCGAGGCCGCGCTGTCCTTCCTCGGGGTCGGCGTGCAGTCGCCCGACATCTCGTGGGGTCTGATGATCGCCGACGCGCGCAGCCGGTTCCTGGAGGCGCCGCTGCCGCTGGTGTTCCCCGCGGTGTTCCTGAGCATCACCGTGCTCGCGTTCATCATGCTGGGCGACGCCGTGCGCGACGCGCTCGACCCGAAGCTCAGGTAGGAGGGGGGATAAGTGAGAAAGACATCGCTGGACACGTTGCTCGCCGAGGGAGGGCGCAGCAACGAGCCGCTGCTCGCGGTCGACAACCTGCACGTGGAGTTCGCCACGCGCGCGGGCCTCGTGCGGGCCGTCAACGGGGTGAGCTACTCGCTCAACCCCGGTGAGACGGTCGCCGTGCTGGGCGAGTCGGGTTCGGGCAAGTCCGTGACCGCCCAGGCGATCATGGGCATCCTCGACATGCCGCCGGCCCGGATTCCCAAGGGGGAGATCCGTTTCCACGGCACCGACCTGCTGAGGCTGTCGGAGGAGGCGCGCACCCAGGTGCGAGGCCAGCGCATCGCGATGATCTTCCAGGACGCGCTCTCCGCGCTCAACCCGGTGTTCACCGTGGGCTGGCAGATCAGCGAGATGTTCCGGGTGCACCGCGGCATGTCCAAGCGCGACGGCATGAAGAAGGCCGTCGAGCTCATGGACAAGGTCCGCATCCCCGCCGCCAAGCAGCGCGTCCACGACTACCCGCACCAGTTCTCCGGGGGCATGCGGCAGCGCATCATGATCGCCATGTCGATCGCGCTGGACCCCGAGGTGCTGATCGCCGACGAGCCGACGACCGCGCTCGACGTGACGGTCCAGGCCCAGATCATGGAGCTGCTCGCCGAGCTGCAGCGCGAGAGCAACATGGGCATGATCCTGATCACGCACGACCTCGGCGTCGTCGCCGACGTCGCCGACAAGATCGCGGTCATGTACGGCGGGCGCATCGTCGAGAACGCCACCGTGCACGAGATCTACAAGTCCCCGGCCCACCCCTACACCAAGGGGCTGCTGGAGTCGATCCCCCGGGTCGACCTCAAGGGCCAGGAGCTCTACGCGATCAAGGGCCTGCCGCCCAACCTGCTCGACATGCCGACCGGCTGCGCCTTCCACCCGCGGTGCCCGTACCGCCAGGACAACTGCGTGACCGACGTCCCCCCGCTGCACGAGATCAGCGGTACGCGCAACAGCGCCTGCCACTACTGGAGGGAGGTCCTCGATGGCGACCAAAGGTGAGCGCATCCTCGAGGTCCGCGATCTGGTGAAGCATTTTCCCCTGACCCAGGGGATCATGTTCAAGAAGCAGATCGGCGCGATCAAGGCCGTCGACGGGGTCTCGTTCGATCTCGACAGGGGCGAGACGCTGGGCATCGTGGGCGAGTCCGGGTGCGGCAAGTCCACGCTGGCCAAGGTGCTGATGGCGCTGGAGCGGCCGACGTCCGGCTCGGTGAAGATCAACGGCCGGGACATCGCCAAGGCCAGGGGCGCCGAGCTCAAGCGGATGCGGCGCAACATCCAGATGGTGATGCAGGACCCGTACACCTCGCTGAACCCCCGGATGACGGTCGGCGACATCATCGGCGAGCCGTACGACATCCACACAGAGGTCGCGCCCAAGGGCGACCGGGCCCGCAGGGTGCAGGAGCTGCTGGAGGTCGTGGGCCTCAACCCCGACCACATCAACCGCTACCCGCACCAGTTCTCGGGCGGTCAGCGGCAGCGCATCGGCATCGCCCGCGGGCTGGCGCTCCAGCCCGAGATCATCGTCTGTGACGAGCCGGTCTCGGCGCTGGACGTGTCGATCCAGGCGCAGGTGATCAACCTGCTGGAGCGGCTGCAGAACGAGTTCAACCTGGCCTACATCTTCATCGCGCACGACCTGTCGGTGGTGCGCCACATCTCCGACCGGGTCGCGGTGATGTACCTGGGCAAGGTCGTGGAGATCGGCAAGGACGTCGACATCTACGACAAGCCCGCGCATCCCTACGCGCAGGCGCTGCTGTCGGCCGTGCCGGTGCCCGACCCCGAGGGGCGGGAGCAGCGCGAGCGGATCATCCTCCAGGGTGACCCGCCGTCGCCGGCCAACCCGCCGTCCGGCTGCCGGTTCCGCACCCGGTGCTGGAAGGCGCAGGAGATCTGCGCGACCGAGGAGCCGCTGCTGCAGATCCGGCCGGGGACCACGCACGAGAGCGCGTGCCACTTCGCCGAGACGCACGACGTGGTGCACGTGAGCTAGGCGCACTCCGCCTTCAGAGGCCCTCCGCGGACCGGTCCGCGGAGGGCCTCGCGCGTCTGCGGTGGCGCACGACGACGCGGGTGGCCAGGACGCAGGCGAGCACGAGCAGGCCCGCCACCACCGGCGTGCGCGACCAGGGCCGCTCGGGCGGCGGCAGGCCCGCGCCGAAGTGGGCGCCGGGGATCGGCGGCGGCGGCGCCGGGCCGGCCAGCCGGGCCGCCTGGCGCAGGGCCAGCGCCGCGTTGACCACGCCGTGGCCGTAGGTGCGGTCGTAGCCGCCGTCGGGCCGCCTGCGGGTGCCCGCCTCGATCGCCCGGCGCACCTGGAAGGGCGACAGCTCCGGGTGGGCCGCCCTGATCAGCGCCGCGATGCCCGCCACCAGGGCCGCCGCCGAGCTGGTGCCGTCGCCCACCACGTACGAGCCGGACGGGCCGGCGGTGACGATGCCGGTGCCGGGGGCGACGACCGACAGGTAGTCGCGGCGGTTGGAGAAGGGCGCGGGGCGGAGCCTGCGGTCGACCGCGCCGACGGCGATCACGCCGGGGTAGGCGGCGGGGAAGTTCTTCCTGTTGGCGCCCTCGCCGTCGTTGCCGGCCGAGGCGACCAGCACCGCCCCCTTGGAGACGGCGTACTGCACGGCCTCCTCCTCGGCGGCCGAGCCCTCCCAGGCGCCGCTGCCGCCGCCCAGCGACATGCTGATGACGTCGGCGCCCTGGTCGACGGCGTAGCGGATGCCCCGGGCGAGCGCGTCCCTGCCGCCGCCGCGCTGCTTCTCGCGCATCGGGTCGGAGCTCTCCAGCGTGACGCGGACCGACAGCACCCGGGCCGCCGGGGCCACGCCCAGCACACCCTGGCTGCGGCCGTCGCCGTGGCCGCGCCCGGCGATCAGGCTGGCCATCGCCGTGCCGTGGTGCCCCCACAGGCCCGCCCGCCTGCCGACGCCGGTCAGGTCGGGGCCCTGCCGCACCGCGCCCGCCAGGTCGGGGTGGGCGCGTACACCGGTGTCGAGGACGGCGACGAGCACGCCCTCGCCCCTGCTGGAGCGCCACGCCTCCGGCAGCCGCAGCGCGTCGAGCTGCCACTGCCGGGCCCGCGCCGCGACGGCCAGCTCGTCGGCTGGGCTGAGCGCCGCGCCGCCCGCGGGTAACGCGGCGACCCCGATCAGGAGCAGCAGCGGCATGAGCGGCAGCAGCAGGGATCGGATCACCGGGTGAGGCTCCGGTGCAGCGTGGTGGCGAGCTGGAGGGCGATGCCGCGTAAGCGGGCGGTGGCCGGGTCGCCGGGGCGGTAGGGCCTGCCGTCGGCGTGCCCGGCGGCCGTGGCCACCAGGTAGCGCTCGTGGGTGGAGATCAGCGTGCCGGTGAAGTACTGGCGTTCGCCGAACCGTTCGGCGGGGCCGCCGGGGAAGGCGACGGGCCGGACGGTGGGCGGCCGCTGGCCCAGGACGGCGGAGGCGGCGGTCGCGATCGGGTCGCGCTGCCGCGCCAGCACCGCGATGCCGACCGTGGCGACGAACGTGGACGTGCTGTCGGCGTAGGTGGCGCGCAGCGCTGTGACGCAGGCGGGCAGGGCGAGGACGGCGCCCGGCTGGAAGGCGGCGGGGCAGGGCGCCTCGGGCGCGACGCCGGTCAGGACGTAGGTGACCCGGGCGCCCGAGGGGCTGGTGCCGGCCACGGCCGGGGGGAAGACGCGCGTCACCGGCCAGGAGCGCCAGCGGTCGGGAACGGGCGGTCCGGCAGTGGGCCAGGCCGCGGTCAGCAGGGCGAGCAGGGCAACGGACAGGTAGTACACGTCGACCTCGGAGGGAGGAGGCGCCGAACTGCCCTGCATTCTGACACGCGGCCGACGATTCGATGTGATGGTTCGGTAAACGGTCCGATACGCGGAGTAATTCCGTTCTGCGGCTTTCGTACTAGCTGACGGGGGCGAGCCGGACATGCGCTCCCGGAGGCAGTCCCAGCCGCTGGGCCGCGTCGCCCGAGTTCACCGCGAACGCGATCAGCCCCGCCGAGTCCGCGAACGCCACCAGCTCCCCGGGCGGCACCGCCGCGTACGTCTCCCGGTACGGCATCGACAGCCGGCGCCGTCCCAGCCACACCCCCACCGTGCCGCCGACCCGCAGCCCCAGCGCCTCCAGGTCGCCCGCCGGGATCGAGAGCTGCGCGTTGCCGTAGCGGTCGACCGAGACCACCTCGCCCTCCACCGCGCCGCCGCGCACCACCGAGGTCGGCTCCGGCAGCGAGATCAGCCGGTCGAGCGGCACCTCCGGCCCCAGGTCGGCCGGCCGCAGCCCGCCGCACAGCCGCGCCGCCACCGGCGCGAACACGTCACGCCCGTGAAAGGTGGGCGACACCGGGTGCAGGAAGTGCTCGTCGTTGCTGATCTCGTACGCCGCCGACGCGCCGCCGTTCGCGGCCACCGCCCACGACAGCAGCCCGTTGTCCGGCCCGATGAACACCCGGCCGCCCGCCTCGATCGCCACCGGCCGCCGCACCCCGCCGCCGCCCGGATCCACCGCGCCGATGTGCACACCCTGGGGCAGGTACGGGATCGTCTGGGCGAGAATCGCCGCGCCCCGCCGTACATCGCCGGAAGGGACCAGGTGACACACGTCGATCACCCGGACCTCCGGGGCGATGCCCGCGATCACGCCATGACACGCCGCGACATAGCCGTCTTCGAGGCCGTAGTCGGTGAGAAGTGTGATGACTGAGGTCACACTTGGTGACTGTACGTCTCCCAATCCGCCGTGAACAGCCGCACTCGGCACATTACGATGGCCACGGGCCGCGTGCGCGCGACGTGATCGTCACGCGCTCATCCCGAGGAGGAGACCATGGACACTGCACCGGTCAGCGGTGACAGTGCTGCCCAGGAACCCGTTCGACAGCCCCTCACCGACCGCGAACTCGAGCTCCTCGCCTTCGAACGCCACTGGTGGCGCTACGCGGGCGCCAAGGAGCAGGCCATCAAGGAGACCTTCGGGTTCTCCGCCACCCGCTACTACCAGTTGCTCGGCGAGCTCATCGACCGGCCGGAGGCGCTGGAGCAGGACCCGATGCTGGTCAAACGCCTGCGCAGGCTGCGTGCCACGCGACAGCGCGAGCGCGCGGCCAGACGGCTTGGCATGCGCCCCTGACCTGTTGGGTACGGCAGGCGCGTGGAGAACATCCCTGGAATGGAAGCGATACTGAAGGATCCGGCGGGCGCCGTGATCGGGCTCGACTTCGACGGCACCCTCTCGCCGATCGTGCCCGACCCCGCGGCCGCCCGGATCCACCCCGAGGCCGCCGCCGTTCTCGCCGAGCTGGGCCGCCACGTCAAGGCGATCACCATCGTGACCGGCCGGCCGGTGGCCACCGCCCTGCGGCTCGGCCCCGGGCTGGCCGACGTGCCCGGCCTGGTGGTGCTCGGCCACTACGGGTTCGAGCGCTGGGAGCAGGGCGAGATCACCGGGCCGCCGCCCCCGCCCGGGGTGCCGAGGGCCGAGGCCGAGCTGCCGTTCGTGCTCGACGCGCTCGGCCTGACGGCGGGCGTCGCCGTCGAGGACAAGGGCCGCGCCGTCGCCGTGCACACCCGCCGCGCCCCCGACCCCGAAGGGACGCTGGCCAAGCTGCGCGAGCCGATGGCCAAGCTGGCCGAGAAGCACGGGCTGGTCGTCGAGCCGGGCAGGCTGGTGCTGGAGCTGCGCCCGCCCGGCATGGACAAGGGCCAGGCGCTCAGCCTGTTCCTGGCCGAGCGGGAGGCGCGGTCGGTGCTGTTCGCGGGCGACGACCTCGGCGACCTGGCCGCGTTCGAGGCGGTCAGGGGAGCCGGCGTGCCCGGCGTGACCGTCTGCAGCGGCTCGGCCGAGGTGACGGCGCTGGCCGAACGGGCCGACATCGTCGTGGACGGGCCTGACGGCGTGGTCGCCCTGCTCAAGGAGTTGACGTCGGCTTTCAGCCGTTCATGAGTGGCTTGCAAGTCGGCTCGGCTACCGTCGGGATCATGCTCAAGCGCTCACTGGCCGTAACCGCCGTCGCCGCCTCCGCCCTCCTCCTGGTCCCCGCCGCCGCCGCGAACGCGGCGCCCGCCCAGCAGCTGAAGCTGCGCGGCGGCCTGACCCTCTACGTGCCGATCAAGTGGAAGGTGTACGGCGGCGGCACCGACTACGTGCACGTCGTGACCGGGAAGTGCGCCCATCCCGGCGGCGGCTTCTTCACCCCCGACTGCAAGGGCTTCTGGATCTTCGGTCCGAAGGCCATCAAGACCGGCGCCGAGGGCTTCGGGCCCTACAACGCCCAGCGGGGCGGCTACTACCCGGCCTCCGACGTGCAGCGCTGCCCGGCCGACGGGCGGCTGCTGCGCGGCGAGCGCATCGGCAGGCACGTCAAGGGCCTGCGCCAGGTCGGGCCCGGCCACAAGGCCCACTACCACGAGTTCACCACCCGCTGCCGGACCCACTCGGGCAAGAGCACCAGGACCAGGTTCACCACCCGCGAGTGGTATCTGCCGGCCACGAAGGTGCTGGTCGTCGACGAGTGGAAGACGCCGGGCCTGACCGACACGCTGCGCAACGCCGACTGGCGGTGACCCGTCAGCCCAGCGCGTCGAGCTGGGCGGCCAGCCAGCGCTGCGGCGGCAGGGCCGTGGCCGCCGCCTCCAGCCGGGCCCGGCGGCGCGTCCGCTCCTCCTCGGGCATCACCAGCGCCCGGTGCAGCGCGCCGGCCGTGCCGCTGACGTCGTAGGGGTTGACCAGCAGCGCGTCGGCGCCCAGCTCGGCCGCCGCGCCCGCCTCCCGCGACAGCACCAGCGCGCAGCGCGGCGACAGCACCGGGCCCTCCTTGGCCACCAGGTTCATGCCGTCGCGGATCGGATTGACCAGCAGCACGTCGGCCATCCTGTAGGCGGCCAGCGAGCGCGGGTAGTCGTCGTTGACGTTGAGGATCAGCGGGTCCCAGTCCTCGGTGGCGTAGGCGTCCTCGATCTCCTGCGCGCAGCGCTGCACCGAGGCGGTGTACTCGCGGTATTCGGGCAGGTCGTGGCGGCTCGGGTAGGCGAACGCCAGGTGCACCACCCGGCCGTGCCACTCCGGATGCGCGTCCAGGAACTCGCGGTAGGCGAGCAGACCGCGCACGATGTTCTTCGACAGCTCCGTGCGGTCGATGCGGACGATCAGCCTGCGGTCGCCGACCTGCTCGCGCAGCGCGGCCATGTGCGACTCGACGTCGGGCTCCCCGGCCCGCGCCCACAGCGCCTTGCCGTCGACGCCCAGCCCGTGGACGCCGATCCGGGTGACGCGCCCCTCGTGCGTGACCGTACGGGCCGCGCCGTCGACCTCGGCGCCGAGCAGGACCGCGCAGCAGTCCATGAACGCCTCCGCCCACCGCCCGGTGAGGAACCCGGCGTGATCGGCGCCCAGGATGCCCTCCAGGACTTCGCGGGCCACCTCGTCGGGCAGCAGCGCGAAGTATTCGGGCGGCGCCCACGGCGTGTGGCTGAAGTGCGCGATGCGCAGGTCGGGCCGCTCGGCCCGGAGCATCGCCGGGGTCAGCGTCAGGTGGTAGTCCTGCACCATCACCCGCGCCCCGTGGCCCGCCTCCTCGGCCAGCGCCAGCGCGAACGCGCCGTTGTAGTCGCGGTAGGACTCCCAGTCGCGCTGGAACCTGGTGCCGAACACCGGCGCGTTGGGGATGTCGTAGAGCAGGTGGTTGACGAACCAGAGCGTCGAGTTGGCGATCGAGTTGTAGGCGCGGTGGAAGGTGGCCGGCGCGATGTCGAGCATCCGCAGCGCCCCGGTGTCGTAGCCCGCCTGGTCGAGCCGGCCGCCGGGGGCCTGCCGCACCGCGCTGCGGTCGCCGTCGGACAGCGCCGCGCATACCCACAGCACGCCCGCGTCCCGGGCGACTCCGGACAACCCCGACACCAGACCGCCGCCGCCGCGTCTCATTGTCAGCTCGCCGTCGTCGGAGACGGTGAACGAGACCGGGCCTCTGTTGGAGGCGAGCAGGACGCTGTTCATCGACGCTCCCAGGAGTTACGACGAGGAGATGTCACGGAGGTGTCTCCCGACCTTAGGATCCCAGCTATGGCGCTAGATGAGGCAACCGAAGAACTCGCCCGCTCGGCCGCCGTAGGAGATCATCGCGCACTCGGCGAGCTCCTGCGCCGGATCGAGCCGGACGTGCTGCGGCACTGCGCCCGCATCCTGCCCTACCACCAGGACGCGGAGGAGGCGGCTCAGGACACCCTGCTGGCCGTCGCCCGCAACATCGGGCGGTTCGAGGGGCGCGCCAGGTTCAGCACGTGGCTGCACATCGTGACCGCCAACTGCGCGCGGACCACGTACCGGTCGCTGAAGCGCAGGGCGGCGGAGCAGAGCTCCGACGAGCTGCCTATGCAGAAGCCCGACGTGCGGCGGGTCAGCGTGATCGCCGGGTCGCGGCTCGACCTGCTCGACGCGATGGAGGCGCTGGAGGCCGACAAGCCCGACCTGGCGCAGGCCCTGGTGCTGCGCGACATCGTCCAGCTCGACTACAGCGAGGTGGCCGAGCAGCTCAACATCCCGCTCGGCACGGCCAAGTCGCGCATCCACCAGGCCCGCAAATACGTGCAGGCGGCGCTCGGCGAAGACTATCGGTGAGACCGGTTGTCTCGCGAAGTGAGACGACTGGTCAGTTCGCGGCTCGGATTGGGTAGAGTCCGAGTCAGCAACTCCAACTGAATATTGCTCATCCAGAGGGGTGGAGGGACCGGCCCTGCGAAGCCCCGGCAACCCTCCCGGCTTGTGACTCGCGACCTGCGAGGCCGACCGGGACAGGGTGCCAATTCCGGTCCGTGGTCAGGGTGGCCGCGGACGAAGATGAGGGAAGGCCTCGCTTCATGTCGCTCGACTTCGGTCCCGCCGTCGCTCTCTCCTGCCGCGAGTGCGGCACCCGCTACCCGCTGGGCCCCAGCTTCGCCTGTCTGGAGTGTTTCGGGCCGCTCGAGGCGGCCTACTCCTTCGGGAACGTGACCCGCGCCGACATCGAGTCGGGCCCGGCCAACATCTGGCGCTACCGCTCGCTGCTGCCGGTGCCGGTCGACGTCGCGTCCAAGCCCAACATGAACCCCGGCTGGACCAAGCTCGTCAAGGCGGGCAACCTGGGCCGGGCGCTGGGCATCAAGTCCCTGTACGTCAAGGACGACTCGGGCAACCCCACCCACTCCTTCAAGGACCGGGTGGTGGCCATCGCCGTCGAGGCGGCCCGCAACTTCGGCTTCCACACGCTGTCGTGCTCCTCCACCGGCAACCTGGCCGGCGCGGTGACGGCCGCCGCCGCCAGGGCCGGCCTGGAGGCCTGCGTGTTCATCCCCGCCGACCTGGAGCAGGCGAAGATCGCCATGGCCCGGGTGTTCGGCGGCAAGCTGATCGGCATCGACGGCACCTACGACGAGGTCAACCGGTTCTGCTCGGAGCTCATCGGCGACCCGCTGGGCGACAAGTGGGGATTCGTCAACGTCAACCTGCGGCCCTACTACGCCGAGGGCTCCAAGACGCTCGCGTACGAGATCGCCGAGCAGCTCGGCTGGAAGCTGCCCGAGCAGATCGTCATCCCGATCGCCTCCGGCTCCCAGCTCACCAAGATCGACAAGGGTTTCAAGGAGCTCATCCAGCTCGGCCTGGTCGAGGACAGCCCGTACAAGGTGTTCGGGGCGCAGGCGCTCGGCTGCTCGCCGGTCTCGGCCGCCTACAAGGCCGGCCACGACGTCGTCCAGCCGGTCAAGCCCGACACCATCGCCAAGTCGCTGGCCATCGGCAACCCCGCCGACGGCCCCTACGTGCTCGACATCGCGCGCCGCACCGGCGGGGCGGTGGAGGACGTCACGGACGCCGAGATCGTCGCCGCGATCAAGCTGCTGGCCTCGACCGAGGGCATCTTCGCCGAGACGGCCGGCGGTGTGACCGTCGGCGTGCTGAAGAAGCTCGTCGAGACGGGCCAGCTCGACCCCGAGGCCGAAACCGTGGTGCTCAACACCGGTGACGGGCTCAAGACGCTCGACGCGGTCACCGACGTCACCCCCACGGCCGTGATCCGGCCCTCTCTCGACGCGTTCCGCGCGACTGTCTGACAACCAGGAAAGGCGAGATTTACCATGAGCGTTTCTGTGCGGATTCCCACCATCCTGCGCACCTACACCGGCGGTAACGCGGAGGTGAGTGGAGAGGGCGCAACGCTGCGTGACGTGCTTGCCAAGCTCGACTCCGACTACCCGGGCATCGGCGCGCGCATTCTTGATGAATCGGGCAAGATTCGTCGTTTTGTCAACGTTTACGTTGGCGAAGAGGATGTCCGTTTCGCCGAGGGGCTCGACACTCCCGCCCCTGAGGGCACTCAGATCTCCATCATCCCGGCGGTCGCGGGCGGCTGAGAACCCCCCGATCTCCAGAACGACCCTCTAGAAGGCGCCCCATGCGGGCGCCTTCTCTTTTGTGAAATACAAGGTTGAACCAGTTAGCGTGAGGTGAAATACCCGATTTGCCGATTGACTCTGTTGCCAAACGCCTTCCCACAGGTATGGTCGAGTGCGATCGTACGGCTGATATCCATTAGTCAGGCGATTGTAGGTCTCGCGGAGGAATGGGCGGGATCTATGAGCCCAGTAAGAGGAGTCGGAAGTGGCGCAGGGCACCGTCAAGTGGTTCAACGCGGACAAGGGCTACGGCTTCATCGCGGTAGACGGTGGTAAGGATGTATTCGTCCATTACTCGGCAATCTTGATGGACGGGTATCGGTCTCTCGAGCAGGGCCAACGGGTCGAGTTCGAGATCACGCAGGGCCAGAAGGGACCGCAGGCGGAGTCCGTCCGCTCGGTCTGACGTGGTGAGCACCGGCGGCTCGCACGTCAGCGCAGTACGTGCGAACCGCCACCTCTCGTCCCCTCACGTACGGCGGGCTCACGGGCCCGCCGTACCGACGTGACCTGGGGTGGGGTGCTGTCGGCTTGCACTCGACCGGGTAGAGTGCTAAACAATTCGTTGGCACTCTCTGTCGCAGAGTGCCAACCCTGGGATCGAGACGATGGGGTCCGCCGAAGGAGCTGCGGGCCCACATGCCGTCGCGGGCGTCGGCTCGATCGCAGCAGCCACCCTGTGTCTGGGAGGTCTAGCCTTATGGCAGCCAAGATGATCGCGTTTGACGAGGACGCCCGGCGCGGTCTCGAGCGCGGTATGAACCAGCTCGCCGACGCCGTCAAGGTGACCCTGGGGCCCAAGGGCCGCAACGTCGTGCTGGAGAAGAAGTGGGGCGCCCCCACGATCACCAACGACGGTGTCTCCATCGCCAAGGAGATCGAGCTCGAGGACCCGTGGGAGAAGATCGGCGCCGAGCTGGTCAAGGAAGTCGCCAAGAAGACGGACGACGTCGCGGGCGACGGCACCACCACCGCCACCGTGCTCGCCCAGGCGCTCGTCCGTGAGGGCCTGCGCAACGTGGCCGCCGGCGCGAACCCGATGGCTCTGAAGAAGGGCATCGAGTCCGCGGTCGAGCGGGTCAGCGAGGAGCTGTCCAAGCTGGCCAAGGACGTGGAGACCAAGGAGCAGATCGCCTCCACCGCCTCCATCTCCGCCGCCGACCCCGAGATCGGCTCGCTCATCGCCGAGGCGATGGACAAGGTCGGCAAGGAAGGCGTCATCACCGTCGAGGAGAGCAACACCTTCGGCCTCGAGCTCGAGCTCACCGAGGGCATGCGCTTCGACAAGGGCATGACGTCGATGTACTTCGTGACGGACTCCGACCGCATGGAGGCCGTGCTCGAGGACCCGTACATCCTCATCGTCAACTCGAAGGTCTCGGCCAACAAGGACCTGCTGCCGCTGCTCGACAAGGTCGTGCAGTCCGGCAAGCCGCTCCTCATCATCGCCGAGGACATCGAGGGCGAGGCCCTGGCCACCCTCGTGGTCAACAAGATCCGCGGCCTGTTCCGCTCCGTGGCCGTCAAGGCCCCGGGCTTCGGTGACCGCCGCAAGGCCATGCTCGGCGACATCGCCATCCTCACCGGTGGTCAGGTCATCGCCGAGGAGGTCGGTCTCAAGCTGGAGAACGCCACCCTCGACCTGCTCGGCCGCGCCCGCAAGGTCGTCGTCACCAAGGACGAGACCACGATCGTCGACGGCGCCGGTGACGCCGACGCGATCAGCGGCCGCGTGAACGAGATCCGCGCCGAGATCGAGCGCACGGACTCCGACTACGACCGCGAGAAGCTCCAGGAGCGCCTGGCCAAGCTCGCCGGTGGCGTCGCCGTCATCAAGGCGGGCGCGGCCACCGAGGTCGAGCTCAAGGAGCGCAAGCACCGCATCGAGGACGCCGTGCGCAACGCCAAGGCGGCCGTCGAGGAGGGCATCGTCCCCGGTGGTGGCGTGGCGCTGCTGCAGGCCGGCGCCAAGGCCTTCGACAAGCTGGAGCTGACCGGCGACGAGGCCACCGGTGCCGCGATCGTCCGCAAGGCCCTGGAGGAGCCGCTCAAGCAGATCGCGGTCAACGCCGGCCTCGAGGGCGGCGTCGTGGTCGAGCGCGTGCGCAACCTCACCCCGGGTGAGGGCCTCAACGCGGCCACCGGCGAGTACGTCAACATGTTCGAGTCGGGCATCCTCGACCCGGCCAAGGTGACGCGCTCGGCGCTGCAGAACGCCGCCTCCATCGCGGCGCTCTTCCTCACCACCGAGGCCGTCATCGCCGAGAAGCCCGAGAAGACCCCGGCCGCTCCCGCTGGCATGCCCGGCGGCGGCGACATGGACTTCTAGGTCCGATCGCGTTCCACGTGGCGATAGCGTCAGCCCGGTCCGGATTTCCGGCTCGGGCTGATGTGTTTATCGGAGCCGTCCCTAAATAGGGGCGGCTTCTTCTCTTGTGCGCGACAAACAGGTCTGATCCACGCCAGCCAGGTTCCGGTCCGGGTGGAACTCTGGGGCAATGAGCGCTTGGGCAGTCATGGAGAAGTTTTACGCCGCCGAGGCCGCGTACGTCGCCGCCGGCGGATTCGGCAAGGCGTCGTACGACGACGTCGCCGTACACCTCGACCCTGAAGTGGTGCTGCACCAGGCACCGGGACTGCCTTTCACCGGAACGGGCGCCTGGCGCGGGCATGACGGGATGGAACGCTTTCTCGCCGCCTTCAGCGCGGTGTGGGAGTCGATGGAATTCCTGGAGCAGGAGCATTGGGGCGACGACAGCACGGTGGTCGTCCGCAACCGGGTCCGCTTCCGCGCCCGCGCCACCGGGCGGGACGTCGACGCCCTGATCATGCAGCTGATCACCGTACGGGACGGGCGCATGCTCGAATGTCGGCCCTTCTACTGGGACCCCCAGGCCATCGCCGACGCCTGCCGCCCGCCGGTCAGTCGTTCCGCCTGACGGCCAGGCAGCAGCGGACGAAGTCCTGGACGACGGGGTTGGCGTCGTCGGCCGGGGTCCAGGCGACGCCCACGCGGGTGGGGCTGACGCCGCTGACGGGGCGGTACGTGACGCCTGGGCGGGCGTAGAAGCGGGCGGCGGACTCCGGGGCCAGGGCGACGCCGTAGCCGTTGGCGATGGCGCTGAGCCAGTCGTCGGGCTGGTCCGTGACGGCGCCGACGCGCACCGGGTGGCCGTCGCGCTCGTCCGCCGCCAGCCAGTAGTCCCGCCACGGGCCCGTCTCCACCGGAGCCGCCACGAACGGCTCGTCCCACAGCTCCTCGAAGGCGATCACGTCGCGCGCGGCCAGCGGATGGGCCGAGGGCAGCGCCACCCAGCGGGGCTCGGAGAAGAGCGCCTCCACGCGCAGCGCGTCCTGGCCGGGGAACGGCAGGCGCAGCAGGGCGACGTCGACGTCCCCCGTGGCGAGCCCGGCCGTCGGGTTCGACCAGGAGGCCTGGCGCAGGTCGGCCCGCCAGCCCGGCCTGGCACGGGCGAACTCCGCCACGATGCGCTGGGTGGCCTCGTTGGCGGCGCTGGCCAGGAAGCCCACCCGCAGCACGCGGGCCGCCCGGCCGGCCGCCTGCCTGGTGCGCCGCAGCGCCGCGTCCCAGTCGGCCAGCAGGGCGGGCGTCCGCTCCGCCAGCGCCCGGCCCGCCTCGGTCAGGGACATCCCGGCCCGGGAACGACGGAACAGCTCGGCGCCGAGCAGCGCTTCGAGCTGCTTGATCTGCTTGGTCAGCGCCGGCTGCGACACGTACAGGCGAGCTGAGGCCCGGGTGAGGCTGCCTTCCTCCGCCACGGCGACGAAGTAGCGCAGCAACCTCGTGTCCACATCCATGCCCCCAGGTTATAGACGCAGGTATTGGACGCCGGTGGGGGCGCGGGACAAGGCTGGGATGCGGGAGGAAAGGGGGAAAGGCAATGTACGTCGCCTATGTGGTCGTCACGGTGGTCACGATCGTGATCAACCTCTGGGCCGCCGTCGCCGACTTCGCCCGCGCCGAGACCGTCCTGGCCAACGCCGCGGCTGTCGGCATCTCGCCGTCCTGGATACCGCTGCTGGGCCTGCTCAAGGCGGCCGGGGCCGTGGGACTGCTCCTCGGACTGGTGGGGGTGCCGTTCGTGGGGGGCGCCGCCGCTCTGGGGCTCGTGCTGTTCTTCGTGGGGGCGGTGGCCCTCCATGTCCGGCAACGGGTGTTCGGGAACATCGGCTTCCCGGGGGCCTTCCTCGCGTTCGCCGTCGCGTCCCTCGTGCTGGGGGCCGCCGGGTGACGCCTGCGGTCAGGTGGCCGGTGCGATCGCTTCGCACTTCGACGGGTCCACGGGATCGAGCGCCGCGCTGGTCGGCTCGGCGGGGGTGCCGGCGGCCGAGTTCTCCGAGCTCGCGCTGGGCTGGATCATGCCCGCGGTGTTCAATCCCGCCTGGCTCGCCCAGCAGGCGCCGAGCCTGGACGAAGGGGCGTATCCGGGGGACCTGGGGACGCTGCAGATGAACTTCAACGCGCTGGAGCACATCCTCCGGACCAGCGCCGAACAGGGCATCCATTCCGAGCAGCCCCGGTTGATGGGCGGGTGGCGCTCTCGTCCTCGGTTTCCGTGGGGGTGGGACGAGGTGGTCACGTTGCGGGCCTGGGGAGCGCGGCGCTCGTGGCGGGGCATCCCTTGGAAGTCGCGATTCGGCCGGCGTTCTGGTGGTTGCGGCAAGTGCGTAACGCTGGGGGTGCAGGGGGCCGGAGACCCTTTGGGGCGGTCAGGGCAGGGGCTTGACCCAGCGGGACCACTCCGGCTGGGGCGTGTAGCCGGCGGCGGACCAGGCCGGGTGGGCGAGGGTGTTGTCGTGCAGCACCATGGCGTCGGCCCGGAAGGCGCCGAAGGCGGTGAAGCGGCGTTCGGCGGCGGCGAGCAGCGCGGTGGCGATGCCCTTGCGGCGGTGGGCCGGGTGGACGGCGAGGCGGTACAGGTGTGCCCGCCAGCCGTCCCAGCCGGCGATGAGGGTGCCCGCGAGCGCGCCGTCGAGCTCGGCGATCAGCAGCGCCTCCGGGTCGCGTGCGAGCAGGGCGGTGACCTTGTCGGGGGAGTCGCGGCGGTCGGTGCCTTCGGCGGCGTGGAGCCAGAAGTCCAGGACGGGCTCCACGTCGCCCGGGCCGCCGAACCGGATGTCCACCCCGAGGTCTCTCATGGTTCGCGAACTTATCAAATGGCCGCGAACCGATCAGAGCCGGTCAGACGCCGTAATGGGCGATGATGTGGCCGCGCGCCAGCGTGTTGGCGGTGATGTTGAAGCCGACCGCGGCGGGGGAGGTGTCGCTGTCGACGCCGAGGCTGTCGACCGACAGCGCGTGCACGGTGAAGACGTAGCGGTGCGGGTCGCCGGGCGGGGGCGCGGCGCCGCCGTACTCCTTGGTGTTGTAGTCGTTGCGGGCGTGGACGGCGCCCTGCGGCAGGCCCTTGAACTCGGGGCCGGTGCCGGCGCCGGTGGGCAGCTCGGTCACCGAGGCGGGGATGTCGAACAGCACCCAGTGCCAGAACCCGCTGCCGGTGGGGGCGTCGGGGTCGAAGCAGGTGACGGCGTAGCTCCTGGTGCCGTCGGGGGCGCCGGACCAGCGCAGGGCGGGGGACAGGTTCTGGCCCGTCATGCCCCAGTCGTTGAAGACGTGGAGGTCGTTCAGCCGGTCGCCGTCGGTGATGTCGTCGCTCTGCACGACGAGCGCCGGGGCGGACGGCAGGTGTTCGTGTGGCAGCGGTGCTGGCACGGTTTCCTCCTAGGGGTGATGGCTTTTCCCCCGTCATCCTAGGAGCGATCGGCGCCGCTGCCACTGCCCCGCGCGCCGTGTCAGCCGGTGAGCTGGGCGGGCAGGGGTTTGGCGTGCAGGACGGTCAGGGACGTCACGGCACGGGTGAGCACCACGTACAGGCGGGCGAGCCCGCGGGGCTCGGCGTCGACGATGTCGGCGGGCTCGACCACGATCACGTGGTCGTACTCCAGGCCCTTGGCCAGGGTCGCCGGGACGATCAGCAGGCGGTGCTCGTCGGCCGCGTCGGGGTCGAGGACGGCGTGGGCGACGCCGTCGAGCGCGGCGGACGCGGACGCCACCTGCGCGTCGGGGACGATGACGCCGATCGAGCCCTCCTTGGCCAGGGTTTCGGTCACGGCCTGGCGGAGCTCGCCGCCGGGCCGTACCGAGAGTGAGCCGGCGCCGGGGCGCAGGGAGCGGGGGGCGGCCAGGCCGGGGGCGATGGAGGGGAGCAGGCGGGCGGCGTAGTCGAGGACCTCGCGCGGCACGCGGAAGCCGAGCGTCAGCTCGGTGACCTCGCCGGTGTCCTGGCCGAGGTGGCGCAGCACGTCCTCCCAGGAGCTGGTGGACCACGGGGTGGTGCCCTGGGCGAGGTCGCCGAGCACGGTGGCGGAGCCGTTGCGGCAGCGCCGGCCGAGCGCGCGGAGCTGCATCTGCGACAGGTCCTGGGCCTCGTCGACCACCAGGTGGCCGAGGGAGGGCGTGCGTTCGACGAGGTCGGCGAGCTCGTCGAGGAGCGCGGCGTCCGCCGCCGACCATTTCGCGGACTTCCAGCTCCGGTACGGTTTCCGCCAAAGGATCATTTGCTGCTCGTCAGGCGACAAATCGGATTTGGCGGCCTTGGCGAGGAACTCCGCGTCCGACAGCAGCCGATACAGCACCTGCTCCGGCGTCAGCTTCGGCCACACCGCGTCGACGAGCTGCTTGACCGGCTTCGAGCGGGCCACCGCGTCCTGCACCCGGTCGTCGGGCGACTCGCCGCGCTGCTCCATCCGTACGAGCACCAGGTGCGCCAGCCGCTGGGCCAGCGCCGCCCGGCCGGGACCGTAGCGGGTGGTGCCGCGCAGCGAGGCGACGATCTCGCGCACCTCGTAGTCGGCCACCCGGTGCCGGTAGGCGCCCTTGGTGAACACCAGGCCCTCTTCGGGCTTGACGATGTGCAGCCACAGGGCGCGTTCGAGGACGGCGGCCATGCGGGCGTCGCCCTTGACGGCGGCGACCAGGGGGTCCTCGGCGGCGGCGTGCTCGCCGAGCAGCCCGGCCACCGTCGTCTGGTCGACCTTGACCTCGCCGAGAGCGGGGAGCACGGAGGAGATGTAGGACAGGAAGGCGCGGTTCGGCCCGACGATCATCACACCGGACCTGGCGAGCCGCTCGCGGTGGGTGAACAGCAGGTAGGCGGCCCGGTGCAGGCCGACCGCGGTCTTCCCGGTGCCGGGGGCGCCCTGCACGCACACGGTCTGGGCGAGCGCGGCGCGGACGATCTCGTCCTGGTCGGGCTGGATGGTGGCCACGATGTCGCGCATCGGGCCGGTGCGGGGGCGTTCGATCTCCTCGGTGAGGATCCTGGAGGGGCCGATGTCGCCGCCCTGGCCGAGCGGCTCGTCCTCGAACGCGGTCAGCGCCCCGCCGTGATAGCCGAAGCGGCGCCGCAGCACGACGCCCATCGGGTCGGCCGGGCTCGCCTGGTAGAAGGCCCGCGACACCGGGGCCCGCCAGTCGATCACCAGGGGCCGGCTGCCGCCGTCGTGGACGTGGCGGCGGCCGACGTAGATGGTGGGCGGCAGGTCGTCGTCGGCGCCCCGGTCGAGGCGGCCGAAGAACAGCGGCGTGTCGGGGTGGTCGGCCAGCGCGGCGACCCGCTGGTCGAGCAGCGACTGGAGGATCTGCTGCGACACCCAGTCGCCGGCGGCGTCGGCCGACAGCGACTGCGCGTGGGCGCGCATGGCCTTCAGCGCGGCGCGGGACTCGGCCAGGTGGGCCTGCTCGGCCGCGAGCACGTCGGAGGGTATGTCGGGGGCCAGTTGGTCTGTGGGCATGCGAAAGCGCCTCCCGGTGGTGGTCGGAGGTGGTGGTAACAGGCAGCGAATCCGCCAGTTTAGTGGCCGTGCCGGTGGGCCTCAAAAGCATTTAGCCGGGCGCGCGAGGGGGTAGGAAACCGGCGTGGCGCGCGTCCGGCTCGGCATCTCGCCGATCATTCCCACCGTCGCGAGCTTCCTACTGGCGGCGCTGTGGGGGCTGTCGGTGTTCGCGGGCTGGGGGCTGCAGGCGTTCTGCTCGGGGACCGAGCTCGCCGCCGACTGCTCGCGCCGGCTCGCCGGGGTGTCCGCGGTGTCGGGGCTGTTCGCCGTCGCCGCCGCGGGCTGCACGCTGGCGGCCTGGCTGGCCGGAGCGGCCCGGCGCGACCCGCGGCTGTTCGGCAGGCTGATGGGCGCGGGGGCCGCGGCGTGGATCGCGGCCGAAGGAGTGCTGTTCCTCGGCGGCCTGTTGCTCCGCACCTAGCTGTAACGAAGCTGGGAAATACCGAAAAATCCGGGCATACCAGGTGCGTTTGTCGGATCATCAGGGTATGTCGCTGCCGGACTGGCAGCGCCGATGAGAGGACGCAGTGAGGGGGGTGGTTCGATTGTCGACGGCCCGCGGAGTCTCGTGGACGTGAGGCACTAGACCTGGCCTGGCCGCTCTTACGGAGCGGCCGGGCTCACACCCCGCCCAGCACGTCGTCGGCGTCGATGATCTGGTACGCGTATCCCTGCTCGGCCAGGAACCGCTGACGATGTGCCGCGAACTCCTGGTCGACCGTGTCACGGCTCACCACCGTGTAGAAGCGCGCGCCGCCCCCGTCGGACTTGGGCCGCAGCACCCGCCCGAGCCGCTGCGCCTCCTCCTGGCGCGACCCGAACGTGCCCGACACCTGGATGGCCACCGCCGCCTCCGGCAGGTCGATGGAGAAGTTGGCCACCTTCGACACCACCAGGACCTGGATCTCCTTGTCGCGGAACGCCTGGTAGAGCCGTTCGCGCTCCTTGATCCGCGTCTCGCCCTTGATGACCGGCGCGTTCAGGTGCTCGCCCAGCTCGTCGAGCTGGTCGATGTACTGGCCGATGACCAGCACCTGCTCGCCCAGGTGCCGCCGGACCAGCGCCTCCGTCACGTGCGTCTTGGACGGCGTCGTCGCGCAGAACCGGTAGCGCTCCTCCGCCTCGGCCATCGCGTACGCCAGCCGCTCCTCGTCGCTCAGCGTGACCCGAACCTCGACGCAGTCGGCCGGGGCGATCCAGCCCTGGTTCTCCATCTCCTTCCAGGGCGCGTCGTAGCGCTTGGGGCCGATCAGCGAGAACACGTCGCCCTCGCGGCCGTCCTCGCGCACCAGCGTCGCCGTCAGGCCGACGCGGCGGCGGGCCTGCAGGTCGGCGGTCATCCGGAAGATCGGCGCGGGCAGCAGGTGCACCTCGTCGTAGACGATCAGCCCCCAGTCGCGCGCGTCGAACAGCTCCAGGTGGCTGTAGACGCCTTTGCGCCGGGTCGTCATCACCTGGTAGGTGGCGATCGTGACCGGGCGGATCTCCTTCTTCGAGCCGGAGTATTCGCCGATCTCGTCCTCGGTCAGCGAGGTGCGCTTGAGCAGCTCCTGCTTCCACTGGTGGGCGCTGACCGTGTTGGTGACCAGGATGAGCGTCGTCGCCTGGGCGTGGGCCATCGCGGCCGCGCCGACGATCGTCTTGCCCGCGCCGCACGGCAGCACGACCACGCCGGAGCCGCCGTGCCAGAACGCGTCGGCCGCCTCCTGCTGGTAGGGGCGCAGCGACCAGCCGTCCTGCGCGAGCTTGATCGTGTGGTGCTCGCCGTCGACGTAACCGGCCAGGTCCTCGGCCGGCCAGCCCAGCTTGAGCAGCGCCTGCTTGACGTTGCCCCGGTCGCTCGGGTGCACGACGACCGAGTCGCCGCCCAGCCGCTCGCCCAGCATCGGCTGGATCTTCTTCGAGCGCAGCACCTCTTCGAGCACGGCCCGGTCGGTCGAGGTCAGCACCAGGCCGTTGACCGGGTCCTTCTCCAGGCGCAGCCGGCCGTAGCGGGCCATGGTCTCGGCGATGTCGACCAGCAGGGCGTGCGGCACCGGGTAGCGGCTGTGGCTGATCAGCGCGTCGATGACCTGCTCGGCGTCGTGCCCGGCGGCACGCGCGTTCCACAGCGCCAGCGGCGTCACGCGGTAGGTGTGGACGTGCTCGGGCGCCCGTTCGAGCTCGGCGAACGGCGCGATGGCCTTCCGGCACGCGTCGGCCTTCTCGTGGTCGACTTCGAGCAGCAGCGTCTTGTCGGACTGGACGATGAGCGGGCCGTCGTTCACCAGCATCCCTTCTACGGTTGACGCCTATCCAACACGCGCGAAGGCCAATACAGTCCCCGGACTGGCTAGTCGTCCTCTAGATAGCCGTTGACGCCGAGGAAGACGAACAGGCCGACGGTCAGCACGAACCCGGCCCCGAACAGCACCCAGCTCCACACGACCATGGACCGGGCGGACTCGGGGGAGGCCGAGGCCCGCATCGACAGGCCGGCCAGGATCGCGCCGGGGATGCCGAGCAGGTTGCAGCAGCTCACCACGGCCAGCAGGTTGAGGACGAGGGAGACGATCGCGTTGGCGCTGGGCTGGTTGCGCGGAGGCGGCGGCGGATAGCCGTAGCCGTAGCCATAGCCGTATTCGGGAGGTGGCTGCGAGCCGTAGTCTGCGCCGTAGGGCTGGTACGGATAGCCGCCGGGCTGATCCTGCTGGCTCATGCCACCTCCTGTCCGGTCAACATTTATCACGGATTGGTCAGGTGCCCTGCCCGAATGCGGGCCCTCAGGGCCTTGCGGTCCAGCTTGAGCACGCTGGTGACGGGGATGGCATCGACGAACGTGATCTCGCGCGGATACTTGACCCGGCCGACCCGGTCGCGGGCCCAGGTGATCAGCTCGTCGGCGGTCGCCGTCGCACCCGGCCCGAGCTGGACGAAGGCCACGACCTCCTCGCCGTGGCGCGGGTCCGGCCGGCCGACGACGCCGGACATGACCACGTCGGGGTGGGCGTTCAGGGCGTCCTCGACGTCGCGCGGGAAGACGTTGAAGCCGCCCCGGATGATCAGGTCCTTCTTCCGGTCGACCACGTACAGGTAGCCGTCGTCGTCCACGCAGCCGAGGTCGCCGGTGCGCAGCTCGCCCCCGGCCAGCGCGGTGCCGTCGGGGTCGGGCTCGTGCTCGCCCCAGTAGCCGAGCATCAGCGCCTCGCCGGCCACGCAGATCTCGCCCACGTCGCCGGGCTCGACGGCCTCGCCGTCCGTGTCGCGGATCGTGATCGTGTAGCCGGGCAGGGGCAGCCCGACGCTGCCGGCCTTGGGCCGGTCCGGCGGGTTGAACGTGGTGACCGCGCTGGTCTCGGTCAGCCCGTAGCCCTCCAGGACGCGCACGCCGGGCATCCGGCGCTCGAACTCCGCCAGCGTCTCGCGGCCGAGCGGCGCCGCGCCGCAGGTGAGGAAGGCCAGGTCGGGCAGCGGGTGCTCCTCCAGCGGCTCGGCCAGCAGCATCCGCAGCATGGCGGGCACCACGGTGCCGTACTGCACGCGCTCCTCGGCGGCCAGCCGCAGGAACAGCCCGGGGTCGAACCAGCGCATGAGCACGGCCTGGGCCGGCTCGGTGGCGTGCATCCCGGCGACGGTGACGATCAGCCCGTAGGCGTGGGAGAGCGGGACGGGGACGATGGCGCGGTTGATCCCGGGCTGGTGTGACATGTCGTAGGAAGCCTTGGCCACCTGCCACAGGCCCGCGTGGCTGAGCATCACGCCCTTGGCCCGGCCGGTGGTGCCGCCCGTGTACATGAGCGCGGCGAGGTCGCCGGGGTCGCGCCGTACCGGCCCGTGCTCGGTCGCGCGTTCGAGCTCGGCGGTGCCGACATGGATGGGCACGTCCACCTCGGCGGCCTCGACGGTGGGCAGGAGCTCGGGGGAGGTGACGATCGCGCGGGCGCCGCTGTCGCGCACGATGTGGCGCAGCTCGACGGCTCCGACGAGGAACACGACCGGCGTCACCACCGCCCCGGCGGCCCACAGCGCCTGGCAGACGACGGGCACGTCGGGCGAGGTGGCCATCATGACGACGACCCGGTCACCGGGCCGGATCCCGGCCGCCACGAAGCCGCCGCAGACCTTCCTGGCCCGCTCGGCCAGGCTGTGGCTGCGGTGCCAGTTCCCCTCGTAGAACAGCGAGTCGTAGTCCTCGAACCGGTTCCAGGACTCTTCGGCCAACCGGCCCAGCGTTTGCTCGGTCACAGGTCCCAACTTGCTGCGCGCCTCGGCATGGAGTCAACCCTGTCCGCATCGACCGGACGGCTTTCCTGACTGGTCATTGTGGAGTGCGGTCCGCCTGCCCTTAAATAGGCATAAATCCGCCTCTGGCGTGATTCCTGTGCCCAGTGGGGGCCCGATCCACTTTTGAGGTGACTTATGGGGATAATGTGGCGCAGGTAGGCAACTCCGTACTTGTCAAACTCTGACTGTCCCGAGCAAGGGAGAGCATGATCGACATGGTCCAGCACCCATCCGCCGCCGAAGGTGCCTGGTCACGCCCCTCCGACGGGAAACCGGAACAATCCGTTGGCCCGCGATTACTGACGAAGGAAAATTACACCGCCGCACCGGTCGCGACTTTCCGTGAAAGTTCCAGAGGTGTCCAGTGACGAACGACACCGAACCCCGCCAGGGCGAAACGACGCTCGCCGACGGATTCCCGCCGCTCACGGACCTGACGGCCGCCCGGCTGACGCCCTGCGACGTGGCGCACCTGCTGCGCACCTACCTGGAGCCCGCCTGCTTCCCGCCCGCGGTGCGCCGCCTGGCCGAACGCCACCTGCTGGCGCTCGTCGGCCCAGAGTCGACCGGCAGGCGGCTGGGCGCCATCGCCCTGCTGTCGCGGATGCCGCTGGCCGAGGGCAGCATCACCATCCTGTCGCCCGGCACGACCGTGCCCGACCTGCTCGCGCGGATGCCGTTCGACCCCGGCCGCGCCTACCTGCTGCCCGACTGGCCGCACGCCGGGCAGCCGCTCACCCCGCTGGCCCGCGCCCTGGCCGAGATCGGCGCGTATCTCGTCGTCACCCACACGCACCCCACCGACCTGCAGCATCCCTGGGCGCCGCCGCCGGGAGGCGACCTCTTCGACCTCTGCCTGGCGACCTTCGGCACGCCGCCGCACCGGTGCGCGGCCGACCTCGCGGCGGGCCGTGACCACGCCGCCACCCTCACCTCACCGGCCGCCGTCGTCGCGCTCGCGACCCAGGTGACCCGCCTGGACACCCCGATCGCCGAGCTCGTCCCCGCCGGGCCGGCCGGCGTCAGATCCCCGAGACCCCGGTGATCCGGTGCAGCGCGAACCGGTGCACCGCCGCCCTCGTCTCGTCGTAGGCGGTCAGATAGCCGCCCTCCATGCGCGCCGGCTCCAGGATGCGGGAGGTCGCGTTGCCCTGGGAGTCGAGGTAGCCGATCCACACCCGCACGCCCTGCCGGATCGCGTCCTGGAGGGCGGAGATCGTCGCCGTGGCCGGGGTGCGGGGGAGCTGGCCGCCGGGGGAGTCGACGGGCTCGCGGCGCGCCAGGTGGGCCGCGTCACCGGCGCGCAGGGCGCGGACGGCCGCCACCGCCACCTCGGGGTCGAGGCCGTTGGGTGAGCTCAGCGGGCGGACGGGCGGGCCGCCCTCGGTGCGCCGGCTGTCGAGCTGGGTGATGATCACGTCGCCGTCGAGCGACTCGGGGACCGGCGCGTACCCCATGGCGCGCAGCGAGTCGACCAGGGCCGCCCGCGACGAGCGGGAGGCGATCACGGTGGGCGCCAGGCGGCGCAGCCGCAGGGCGGCCGAGCGGCGGTCGGCGGTGAGCTGGTCGAGCAGCGCCGGGTCGTCGCAGCGGACGTACGCGCTGGCCGTGCCGACCCGCATCCGCCCGTGCCGCCGGGCCACGTCGGTCACCAGGTAGGACAGCGCCTGCGGGACCGGGGTGGCGGAGTGGCGTTCGAGCATGGCCAGCAGATCCTCGGCCGCCTGCCCGGCGTCCAGGGCCCGCCGGATGGAGCTCTCGGCGAACCGGTAGACCGTCGCGCCGCCCTTGGACTCGACGTCGGCGGCGAGCGTCATCCACCGGTTGAGCTCGCTGGTGAGCGGGCCGGGGGCGACGGCGGTGAGGTCGGCCTGGAGCAGCACGTGGTCGACCGGCTCGGGCAGCAGCGGGGCCAGCGCCGAGGCGGGGTCGTCGCCGGTGAGCAGGGCCCGGCCGTGGCCGGACAGCGCGCCCAGCCCGGTCAGCCCGAGCTGCTCGGCCTCGCGCAGCGCGAACTCGGTGAGCTGCTCGCGCAGCGGCCCCCGGCGGCGCGGCTGCTCCCAGGCGAGGCGTTCGAGCACGGAGTCGCGTGAGGGCGCCAGGCCGGGCGCGGCGGCGAGCACGCCGAGCGTGGCGGCCCGTACGGCCGGGGCCGACGAGCGGCGCAGATCGGTGTGCAGGGCGTTGAGCGGCCGGTCCCGGTCGTCGCGCTCGCCGACGAGGCCGGGCACCCGGTCCATGTGCAGCCAGGTCGAGGCCAGCGTCACCCACCGCTCGGCGGTGCCCCTGACCCGCCACAGGTCGTAGCCGGGCGTGGGCAGCCACTCGCCGTCGACGTTGCCGCCCGCCGCGACCAGCCCGGCCGCGTGGGCGACCTCCACGACCAGCGCCGCCGCCCACTCGGGCAGGTCGAGCTCGGTGGCGGTGCGCTTCATGTCACGCACGCCGAGGCCGCCGGTGCGCAGCACGCCCGGCGGGTCGATGCTCCACCGCTCGCACAGCTCCTCGACCGCCCGGACGAACATGAACGCCTGCCCGGCCGCGGTGCCGTCGCTCAGCTTCGGGTCACGGGCGGCGCCGTCGAGCGCGGGCGGCACGGCCAGCAGGTCGCGGTGCACGCGCCCGCCGCGCAGGTAGAGGCCCACCTCGCGGGGCAGGACCACGCTCTCCTCGCCGGTCGCCGCGAGCAGGCCGCGCGCCAGCAACTGCTCGATGGGCGATCGGGCCGAGCCGATGCGCACCTCGCGCCTGGCGTTGGGCACCCGGCCGGTCGGCGGCCCCCAGGCGAGCTGGTCGAGCGCGGCCCTGGCCTCCGGCGAGACGGCCTCGACCAGGGCGGCGGGCTTGGCCAGCGCGGCGGCCAGCCGCTCGCGGCCCGCCCCCTCGGTGCCGGGCGCGATGTCGTCGGCCATCTCGTCGAGCTGCTCCGGCGGATGGTGCCGGAACGCCGCCTCGGCCGTCGGACCCAGCCCGGCCGGGTCGTCGAGCGCCTTGCGCACGCCCGGGGCCAGGTCGAGCGCCGAGTCGGGCCCGTACACGAGTGCCAGGCCGCGCAGGTGGTCGAGGGCGGCGGTCAGCGCGGGCTCGGGCTTGCCCGCCGCCAGCGCGCCGCCGATCAGCTCGCGCAGCGCCGTCTTCCTGATCGGGCCCGGTTGTACGGCGAGCGTCTCGACGACGGCGAGGCGGAACCGGTCGAGCCGGTCGAGCACCCTGGCGATCGCCGACGGGCTGCCCGCCCGGGAGGCCAGGCCCTCCAGGTGGGCCGGCACCGGGGTGATCAGCTCGGGGCGCGCTGACACCAGCGCCCGCAGCTCCTCGTCGGAACGCCCCCTGATCCACTCCGTGAACTCCATCGTTGCCATGGTATGTCCCTGCTCGTTGAGGCAGCATTGCTTGGCGTGATGGAGCGAGCGGACCAGCTCATACTCAACTACGTCAGCAAGGCCGCTGACGCGGCGTACGGCGTGCTGAGGCCGGAGCAGCGGCTCGACTTCACCAGGCGGCTGCGCGCCCGCATCGAGGAGGAGCGCGGCGGCAGCCAGAACGCCCGTGACGTGGCCAGGGTGCTGGCCCGGTTCGGCGATCCGGCGGCGCTGGTGGAGCGCGAGGCGCGCCGCCTGGCGGACGCCTCCGCGCCGTCCCCGGCCTCGCCGCCGCCTCCTCCGCCTCCGCCTGGAGCGGGTACGGGAGCCGCGCGGTCGGGCACGACGGCGGCCCTCCCCAGGGTCGTGGACGACGCCGTGCCGCCGGGCGTGGCGCACCACCGGCGCGTCGCCAGGACCGCAGCCAGTACCGTGGCCAGGACCGTGGTCAAGGACCATCCGCGCGAGGCCGCCGCCCTGGTGGTCCTGGTGGTGGCCGCGCTGCTGGTGCCGTTCGGCCTGCCGGCCGTCGCGATCTTCCGGCCGCCGGCGATCGCCTGGGGGGTGGCGGTGGCGCTGGTGATGTCCAGCGAGACCTGGACGCTGCGCGACCGGCTGATCGGCGCCGGGGCGCCGGTGCTCGGCTACACGGCGGGCGGCGTGGTCGTGGGCGGCCTGCGGGTCGGCGACCGGCCGGGGCTGGAGGCGTTCGTGCTGGAGTTCTTCGACACCAGCGGGATCATGTTCATGATCGGCGCCGGGGCGGGGGTGTGCTGGCTGTTCCTCCGGCTGCTCGACCGCGACTGAGCCTCAGGTGACGGGCGCGGGGGTGGGCGTCAGGCCCGCCGCCAGCCGCACCCAGGCCGCGACGAACTGGTCCTTCTCGGCATGGCCCGGCGTCTCGCCCACCGTCTCCTGGAACAGCCGGTACTGCACGACCGACCCGCCCAGGACGGCGGCGATGCCCGCCCAGTCGAGCTTGACGTCGCGATACTCCGGCTGGGTCTCGAACCAGCTGACGATCGCGTCGAACATCGGCTGCAACAGCCCCTGCCGCACCACCGCCACCAGCTCGGGGAACTGGCTGAGGTCGCGGAAGAAGACCCGGGTCAGCTCCGACTCCTCGCGCACCTTGGCCAGCCCGGCCCGGCACAGCAGCGACAGCCGCTCCTCCAGGCCGGCCGAGGACTCCATGCCGTTCAGCTCGGCCAGGCTCTCGGCGATCTGGGTGCTCGTCCTGGCCGCGTGCTCGTTGATCGCCGCGGCCAGCACCTCGTACTTGGACTTGAAGTGCCGGTAGAGGCCGCCCGCGCCGGGGGAGAGCCCGGCGGCGGCCTCGATCTCGGCGACGGACGTGGCGGCGTAGCCGCGCTCGGCGAACAGCCGCAACGACTCGTCGATGATCCGCTCACGCGTGCTCGTGGCCATCTGTTTCCCGCTACCTCCGGCAGATAAGTAATTCCTTTCCTACGGTCCCACAACAACCGCCGTTACACGTATCACCCCGTTCTTTGGCATCCTTCACATGTGGCGACATCGGTGGGTTTTGATCTGGACATGACACTGGCTGATACGCGAGCGGGGATCGCGGCGGTCTACGACGAGCTCTCCTCGCGGCTCGGCGTCCCGATCGACAGCGCGCTGGTCGTCACGCGGCTCGGCCCGCCGCTCGAACAGGAGCTGGCCTACTGGCTGCCGCCGGAGGAGATCCCGGCCGCGGCCGACCTCTACCGGGAGATCTACAAGGACGTCGGCGTGCCCTCGCACGTGGCGATGGAAGGGGCGCACGAGGCGATCGAGAGCGTGCGCGCGGGCGGCGGCCGCGTCATCGTGGTGACCGGCAAGAACGAGCGCGACGCCACCAGCACCGTGCGGCACCTCGGGCTGGACGTCGACGAGGTGGCCGGTTCCGTCTTCGGCGCGGCCAAGGGAACGGCGCTCGCGAGGTTCGGCGCGGCGGCTTATGTTGGTGACCATGTGGCGGACATCGCGGCGGCGCGGGCCGGAGGCGCGTTCAGCGTCACGGTCGCGACCGGCCCCTACAGCGCGGGAGAGCTGCGCGAGCACGGCGCCGATGTCGCCCTGGGCGACCTGACGGAATTCGCCACCTGGTTCGCCGGATGGCGCCCGCACGCCGAACTCGTGTAATTCATCGGCATTTACCCGGTCGCCCCGTCGCTCTACGGGGCATAACCTACGTCCATCCCTATCACGACTGTTTGAACGAGGTCCTCCTGTGCCGAGTGGCAAGGTCAAGTGGTACGACGCCGACAAGGGTTTCGGCTTCCTCACCCGCGACGACGGCGGTGAGGTCTTCGTGCATTCCTCCGCGCTTCCTGCCAATGCCGGGCCACTCAAGCCGGGGCAGAAAGTCGAGTTCGGCGTCGCCGAGGGCCGCCGCGGCCAGCAGGCGCTCTCGGTGCGCATTCTCGACCAGCCGCCGACCCTGGCCAAGACCAAGCCCAAGGGCAAGCGCAAGAAGCCGGACGAGATGGTGGTCATCGTCGAGGACCTGATCAAGCTGCTCGACGGCGTGTCCACCTCCTACCAGCGTGGCAAGCATCCCGAGGCGGCCCACGCCAAGAAGATCGCGCAGGTGTTGCGGGCGGTCGCCGACGACCTGGACGCCTAGCCGTTCGGGTTCGTCAGCGGCTTGGTCCTGTCGAGCGGCTCGGTCCGCGGCTCCGGCTCGGGATGCCGGACCCGGACCGCCCGCTTGGCGGCCCGGACGCGGCGGCGCCGGGTCACCACCAGCCAGCCGAGCACGGCGGTCAGCGTCACGGCCAGCGTGACCAGGCCCGCCGTGCTGCTCTCGGTCAGCGACAGGACCAGCCCCACCAGCCCGCCGAACACCCAGGCGAGCTGCAGCATCGCCTCGACCACGCCGAACGTGGACGAGCGCATCTCCTCGCCGATCTCCCGCTGCACGATCGCGTCGAGGGCCAGCTTGCCCAGCTCCTGGGCGAACGCGGTGACCAGCGAGATCGCGACCGCCGCCCACAGGCCGAAGAACACCGCCGACACGATCATGGTGACCACCGTCAGCGCCAGCGTGACGAGCACGAGCGCGCCGGGAGCGTGGTTGCGCGCCCAGTTGGCCACCACCGCCCCGATCAGGCCGCCCAGCCCGGCCGCCGCAGCCAGCACCGCGATCGTCTTCGGCACGTCGAAGAACGGGTCGGGCTCCGCCAGCCACGGCACCCCGCCGTCCTGCACCAGGAACAGCAGGAAGAACAGCAGGAACCCGGAGAACAGCCGGATGGCCACGTTCGCCCACACGGCCTCGGCCACCGCCGGGCCCACGTTGAACAGCGTCCGCCAGCGCGGCGCCCGGCCCTCCGCCGGCGTCTCCTCCTCCAGGTCCGGCGAATCCACGTGGCGCGGCAGCCGTACGGCGAAGACCCCCGCCACCAGGAACGCGACCATCGCCACCCGCAGGATTGCGGCGCTGCCCAGCCACGCGGTCAGGCCCGCGCCGACCGGCACCATCACGCCCGCCGTCACCAGCGAGAACAGCGCCACCCGCGCGTTGGCCGAGACGAGCGTGATGTCGGCGGGCAGCACGCTCGGCATGATCGCCGCGCGGGACACGTTGTAGGCCTTCGACAGCACGAGCACGCCCAGCGCCCCGGCGAACAGCGTCGGCAGGTCCTGCGGGCCCACCGCCGCCGCCATTGCGAAGCACAGCAGCCCGCGGCCGAACAGCGTGCCGGCCATCACGTAGCGGCGGCCTGACCTGAAGCGGTCCAGGATCGGCCCCACGAACGGCGCCAGCAGCGCGAACGGCAGCATCGTGATGACCAGGTAGAGGGCGACGGGCCCGCGCGCCTCGCCGACCGGGAGCCCGAAGAACACGGTGCTGGCCAGCGCGACCGTGACGAGCGTGTCACCCGCGCTGTGCCCGGCGGTGAGCTCGATCAGGCGGCCCAGGCCGGTGCGGTCGGCGCCGTTGGCGTGGGTGAGCCGCCGGGTGGCCCGGCCGACCTTGCGCGCCCCGCCCGCGGTGGCCCGGCCGGCTCGCGCGGTGCCGCCCGCGGTCGCCTTCGCGGCGCGCGCGGTCGCACGGCCCGCGCCGGCGACGCCGCGCCCCACGCGCCGCGAGATCTCCCGTGCTCGCTCCCAGCCTCCCTCCACGCCTACCAGTCTTACCCGATTCCTTGGCGATCTCCGCGCCGGATCCCCTCCACAAGGGTCCCCTCCCACCCGCTCGGGGTCCCGGTGGAACTCGTGGGCCGGATCCGGGCCGGAGGGCCGGCTCCCACCCGCCCGGAGTCCTGGTGGGTGCGGAACTCGCGGCCGGATCCGCGTCAGTCGGCCCCGCGAGGTCCGGGCATGGGTGAGAATGAAGTGTGAGCGAACAGCACCTTTCGGCGGAGGCGGGCCGATGACCCGTGCCAGGACCCGCGTCTCCGCCCCCGACCAGGCCTGTGTCGCCGCCGTCGATCTGGCGCGCACCGCGGCCGAGGAGCTGGCGCGTCCGGGCGAGCCGGGCGAGCACCTCGGTTTCGAGAGCGAGGGCGACCGGATCGTCACCCATTACTTCGCCTGCCTCGACCGCGCTTATCGGGGCTGGCGCTGGGCCGTGACCGTCACCCGCGCCTCGCGGGCGAAGAAGGTCACGGTCAGCGAGGCCGTCCTGCTGCCCGGCGCCGGCGCGCTGCTGGCGCCCGAGTGGCTGCCGTGGAGCGAGCGGCTGCGGCCCGGTGACCTCGGCGTCGGCGACCTGCTGCCGACCGCGGAGGACGACGACAGGCTGGAGCCGGGCTTCACCGAGACCGACGACGACGTCGACCACCAGATGATTTTCGAGTACGGCCTGGGCCGGGCCCGTGTGCTCTCGGCCGTCGGCAAGGACCGGGCGGCCAGGCGCTGGCACTCGGGCGAGCACGGGCCGCACACTCCGATCGCACACGCCGCGCCCGCGCAGTGCTCCACCTGCGGCTTCTACTGGCCGCTCGCGGGTGGGCTCCGGCGCACGTTCGGGGTCTGCGCCAATGAGTACGCGCCCGACGACGGCAAGGTGGTGGCCGCCGACCACGGCTGCGGCGCCCACTCCGAGGCCGCGGTCATGCCGCCGCCGGTGGAGCAGGCGACGCCGATCCTCGACGACCTGGGCTACGACCTGATGGAGGAAGAGGCCGGCTCGGTCGACGAATCCGCCTCCGAGGAGCTCGGCCACTCCTGATCGTCTCTGGCGGGGAGTGTCGGCGCGGGCCGCTAGCCTACGGTGGCCCCCAACTCTCTACCCCGGGATCGTGATCGATGACCGACACCTTTGGCGCCGACCGGATGCGAGCCGCCGTGCTCGCCGCGTGGACGGCCTCGCCCGCCAGGTTCCGCGAGGACGCCAACGCCGAGGAGGACTTCGCCCTCGGCGGCTACCGCGACCGGCTGATCGTGGAGCTGGCGCAGAACGCCGCCGACGCGGCGCTGCGGGCAGGCGTGCCAGGGGTGCTCCGGCTGACGTTGCGCGGCAGCGTGCTGACGGCCGCCAACACCGGCGCGCCGCTGGACGCGACCGGCGTGGAGGGCCTGTCGACGCTGCGCGTCTCCGGCAAGCGTGACGAGGCGGGCGCGGCCGGTCGGTTCGGCGTCGGGTTCGCCGCCGTGGTGTCCGTCTGCGACGAGCCCGCCATCGGCTCGCGTGGGACGGGCGCCGTCCGCTGGTCGCGCGCCGAGACGGCCGCGCTGGTGGGCGCGGTGCCGGAGCTCGCGGGCGAGCTCGCCTCGCGCTCCGGGCACGTGCCGCTGCTGCGCCTGCCGTTCGCCGCCGACCCGCTCGACGTCCCCGAGGGCTTCGACACGCTCGTACGGCTCCCGCTGCGTGACGAGGCGTCGGCCGTGGCGGTGCGCCGCATGCTGGAGGAGACGAGCCCGGCGCTCCCGCTCGGCATGCCGGCGCTGGCGGCCATCGAGATCGACCTCGACGGCACGGTCCGCACGGTGTCGGCCGACGGCTGGCACGTGGTGTCCGATTCCGGTGAGTTCGGCCCTGACGAGGTGGCCGAGCTGTTCGCCGACCGTCCCACCGAGGAGCGGGCCCGGCCGTTCTGGTCGGTCCGCTGGGCGGTGCCGCTCACGGCCGGCGGCGAGCCCGCCGCGCCGCCCGCGACGGTGCCCCCGGTCGTGCACGCGCCCACGCCCAGCGACGAGCCGCTCGACCTGCCGGCGCTGCTCATCGCGTCGTTCCCGATGGCCACCGACCGGCGTCACGTGGCGCCGGGGCCGCTGACCGACTTCCTGGTCGAGCGGGTCGCCGACGCCTACGTCCGGCTGATGCGCGAGCTGCCGCGCACCCCGAAGCTGCTCGACCTGGTGCCCGCGCTGATGGGCAAGGGCGAGCTCGACGCCCGCATCCGGCGGGCCGTGCTGCGGCGGCTGCCCGGCACGCCGCTGCTGCCCGCGCTGTCCGCCCCGGCGCCAGCCGTGCAGACGCCGTCGTTCGCCGACGCCGAGGTCTACGAGCCCGACGCCGAATGGCAGGTCGAGCACCCGGCGCAGGAGCCCGGCGCCGACGGCTGGGTGGTCGCGGGCAAGGAGGCCGCCGTGGTCGCCGGGTCCGGCGAGCTGCTGGCGGCCGTCGCCGACTTCGTGCCAGGGTTGCTGCCCGCCGGCTGGCCCGCCCGCCATCCGGCGATGGCCTCGCTCGGCGTGCGCCGCGTGGAGCTCGCCGACGTGGTCGACCTGCTGTCGGGCGAGGCCGTCGAGGGCAGGGAGCCGTCGTGGTGGCGCTCCCTCTACGACGTGCTGCCGGCCGACGACCCCGAGTCGCTCGGCGCCCTGCCCGTCCCGCTGACCGACGGCCGCCTGGTGCGCGGCCCGCGCGGCACGCTCATCCTGGAGCCCGGCTCCGTACGCCTCGACGCGGGGCTGGACCTGGCGCCGCTCGGGCTGCGGATCGTGCACCCCGACGCCGCGCACCCGGTGCTGCTGCGGCTGGGCGCGGCCGAGGCGAGCCCGCGCACCATTCTCGAAGACCCGCTCACCAAGGCCGCCGTCGGCCAGTCGCTCGACAGCCCCGATCCGGAGCCGGTGGCGCGTGCCGTGCTGTCGCTGGTCGAGGCCGCCGGGCTGGCTCCCGGCGAGGCGCCGTGGCTGGGCGCGCTGGCGCTGCGCGGCGCCGACGGTGAGCTCTACCCGGCCGGTGAGCTGATGCTGTCCGGCGGCGCGCTGGCCGGGCTGCTGGAGCCCGACACGCATCTCGGCGTGGCCGCGGGGGAGCTGGAGGAGACCTACGGGCCGCGCGTGCTGGCCGCCGCCGGGGTGCTCGACGGGTTCGCCGTCGTGCACGACTCCGACGTGCTGCTCGACCATGACGACTGCGACCACGACCTGGACGGCGAGGACGAATGGCTCGACCACGTCCTCGACCTGCTCCCCGAGCTGGACGTGCCGCCGGTGGTGCCGGAGTTCGCCGCCGTGCGCGACCTGGAGCTGGTGGCCGACTGGCCGGCCGCGCTGACGCTGCTGACCAGGCCGCCGCTGCGCGCGGCGCTCCACCCGCTGCGCGTCGAGGGCGTCGAGGTGCCCTCCTACACCGCGTGGTGGCTGGCGGGCCACCCGGTGCTCGGCGGGCGCAAGCCGCGCGAGCTGCGGCTGCCGGGCGCCGACCCGCTGCTCCAGGGCCTCTACGGTGACGCGCCCGCCGGGCTGGACGAAGGCGCGCTGGCGATGCTCGGCGTGCGCACCACGCTGGCCGAGCTGCTCGACTCCCACGGCGGCCCGGAGGAGCTGCTCGACCTGATGGCCGACGAGTCCATCGTGGTCGACCGGGCCCAGTTGCGGGCGCTGTGGGTCGCGCTGGCGGGGGTCGAGCCGTCCCGGGTGGCGCCGCCGCCGAGGCTGCGGGCGGTGCTCGGCGGCGACATCGTGGTGGCCGACGCCGAGGACGTCGTCGTGGTCGAGGCCCCCGACCTGCTCCAGCTGGTGACCCGCCACCCGCTGGTGCTGGCCCCGTACGACCTGGCCGAGTCGCTGTCGGAGCTGCTCGACCTGCCGCTGGCCGGCGAGCTGACCTCCGGCGAGGTCACCTCGTCCGGAGAGACGCGGCCGGTGCCGCCGCAGGTGCGCTCCCTGCTGCCGACGGCGCCCGAGACGTACGTCGAGCACGAGAAGCTGCTGGTCGACGGCGCGGAGTGCACGTGGCGCTTCTTCGAGGGCACCGTCCACTGCACCGGCGTCGACGGGCTGGCCCGCGGCCTCGCCTGGGCCACCGGCCAGTGGAACGACCGCCTCGCCGTGGCGGCGCTGCTCCGCGACCCGGCCGCCGTCCCTCTGCTGCTCGCGGAGGCGGATCTGTCGTAGCCGGAAAGTTTTTCCGGGTAGGTGTCCTTCTGGCGGTGTCCCGTTCGTGGTTATGGCATGCGGCGGTCCTGCCGCACCTGACACGACGGGACATCGAGGAGTCCGAACATGAAGTACATGATGCTGATCATGGCCAACACCGCCGACGACAGCGGCCAGGCCCCCGGCTGCACGCCCGAGGACTGGATGGCCTACGACAAGGAGGTGCGGGACGCCGGGATCTGGGTCTCCGGGGAGTCGCTGGCCGACCTGGTCACCGCCACGACCGTCAGGGTCGGTGCCGACGGTGAGCGCACCGTGACCGACGGGCCGTTCGCCGAGACCCGGGAGCTGCTGGGCGGCTTCTACGTCATCGACGTGCCCGACCTCGACGCCGCCCTCGACTGGGCGGCCCGCTGCCCGGGGGCGCGCGACGGCTCCGTGGTGGTCCGGCCGGTCGCCGACTTCGGGGTCTGACTCCCATGAGCGCGGACACCGGCTCCCCGGCCGGACCTGGCGGGGGCGGGCTGGGGCCGGTGGCGTCGGTGGAGGCGGTGTTCCGGGAGGAGCGCGGCCGGCTGCTGGCGGCGCTCGCCCGGCGCTTCGGCGACCTCGACCTGGCCGAGGAGGTCACCTCCGAGGCCATCGAGGCGGCGCTGGAGCGCTGGCCCGTCGACGGCGTGCCGCCCAAGCCGGGCGCGTGGCTGATGACCACCGCCCGGCGCCGGGCCGTCGACCGGCTGCGGCGCGACCAGGCGTACGCGGCCCGGCTGGCCATCCTCCAGATCGAGGCCGAGCGGGCCGGGCCCGCCCCGGCCGCGGGGCTCGACGACGACCTGCCCGACGAGCGGCTGCAGCTCTTCTTCACCTGCTCGCACCCGGCGCTCGCCGCCGAGGACCGGACCGCGCTGACGCTGCGCTGCCTGGCCGGGCTGACCATGTCCGAGGTGGCGCGGGCCTTCCTGGTGCCGTCCCCGACGATGGCCAAGCGCATCACCCGGGCCAAGAAGAAGATCCGCGAGGCGCGCATCCCGTTCCGGGCGCCGGACGTGGACGAGCTGCCGCAGCGGTTGCCCGGCGTCCTCCAGGTGATCTACTCGATCTTCACCGAGGGCTACGCGGCCAGCGAGGGGCCGCTCCTGCAACGGCTCGACCTGGCCGAGGAGGCCATCCGGCTGGCCCGGATCCTGCGCCGGCTGCTGCCCGCCGAGCGGGAGGTCGCCGGGCTGCTCGCCCTGATGCTGCTGGTCCACGCCCGGCGGGACGCGCGCACCGGGCCCGGCGGGGAGCCGGTGCTGCTGGAGGAGCAGGACCGGGGGCGCTGGGACCGGCCGATGATCGAGGAGGGGGCGGCCCTGGCGACGGTGGCGCTGACCGGCGGCCCGCCGGGGCCGTACGGGGTGCAGGCCGCCATCGCCGCCCTGCACGACGAGGCGGCCGACGTCGCCGCCACCGACTGGGCGCAGATCGTGGCGCTGTACGACGTGCTGCTCGCGCTCACGCCGTCGCCGGTGGTGGCGCTGAACCGGGCGGCCGCCGTGGCGATGCGCGACGGGCCCCGGGCCGGGCTGGCGCTGCTCGACGAGCTGGCCGGGGAGCCGCTGCTGCGCGGCCACCACCCCTACCCGGCGGCGCGGGCCGACCTGCTGCACCGGCTCGGCCGCCACGCCGAGGCCGCCGCTGCCTATCGCGAGGCGCTCGCCCTGGCGGGCACCGCGCCGGACCGCGCCCTTCTGCGCCGCAGACTGCGGGAGGCCGAGCACGCCGGCTCGTAGACAGGAAGGGGTCAGGCGGCGGGGCAGGTGGTGCCGGAGCCGGGCATCGTGCCCTTGAGCAGGTAGGAGTCGACCGCGCGGGTGATGCAGGTGCTGCCGCTCAGGTAGGCGCCGTGGCCTTCGCCCTCGTAGGTGACCAGGACGCCGGTCTTGAGCTTCTCGGTGAGGGAGACCGCCCACTGGTACGGGGTGGCGGGGTCGCCCTTGCCGCCGATCACCATGATGGGCGCGGAGCCGGTGGCGTCGATGCGCTTGGCGTCGTCGGTGCCCTCGACGGGCCAGTGGGCGCAGGCGGAGCTGGCGCCGTCGGCGGCCAGGATGGGGAAGATCTTGCTGACCTTCTCGTTGATGGCGGCGGTCTCGGCCTTGGTGGGCCGTTCGGCGCTGTCGACGCAGTTGATCGCCTGGAGGCTGGTCATCATGGTCGAGTAGGTGCCGTCGTCCTTGCGGCCGGTGTAGGAGTCGGCGAGCGTGAGCAGCATGGCGCCGTCGCCCTTGAGCGCCGCGGCGGCGCCCTGCTCCAGGATGGGCCAGGTGGCCTTGGCGTACAGCGGGGTGATGATCGAGAGCTGGGCGAGACCGTAGGTGAGCTCGCGGTCGCCGACCTTGAGCGGCTTGGTCTTGAGGCCGTCCAGGAGCTTCTCGACGGTCTGCTGCACGGCGGCGGGGGTCTTGCCGAGGTCGCAGCCCTGGGCGACGCAGTCGTCGGCGAAGGCGTCGAAGGCGTCGGCGAAGCCGGTGGCCTGGATGACGGCCCGCTCCTCGAAGGTGACGGACGGGTCGTAGGCGCTGTCGAGGACGAAGCGGCCGACGTTGCCGGGGAACTTGGTGGCGTACACGGCGCCGAGGTGTGTCCCGTACGAGAGGCCGAAGTAGTTGAGCTTGTCGTCGCCGAGCGCGACGCGGAGGCGGTCGAGGTCCTGGGCGGCGTTGACGGTGCCGACGTGCGGCAGCACCTTGGCGGAGTCCTTCTCGCAGGCGGCGGCGAACTCCTTGGCGAGCTGGTCGGAGCCGTCGCCGGTCATCTGGAGGAGCTTGTCGATCTGGCCGCCGCACTTGACGCCGGCGCTGCGGTCGACGCCGCGGGGGTCGAAGCTGACCAGGTCGTAGGAGGAGCCGAGGCCGGCGAACGCCTGGCGGGCGAGGGCGAGCGTGTCGACGCCGGACCCGCCGGGGCCGCCGAAGTTGAAGACCAGGGAGCCGAGCTTGTCGCCGGTGGCCTTGACGCGGATCAGCGCCAGGTCGATCGTGTCGCCGCTGGGCTTGGCGTAGTCGAGCGGCACCGGGACCTTGCCGCATTCGACGGCGGGATCGGGGGCCATGGGCTTGCCGTCGGCGCCGGTCAGGTCGGTGCACGGGCTCCACGCGACGGTGCCGGTGTCGCGGCCGGCCTCCTTCTTGGCGGCCGGCTCGGTGTCGGTGCCGGTGCCGCAGGCGGTGGCGGCGGTGGCGCACAGGAGCAGGGCAATCATGGACTTCTTCATGGCATCCAGCATGGTACGGCCGCTTTTGCCCAGGTAGTGCCGTGTAACAGCAGTTGCGGATGACATCCGGGACCTGCCGGATGTGACAGATGTCAGCGTTTGCGGACCATCCACATGCCGAGCAGGCCGAAGCCGACGCCGGTGGCGCAGGTCCAGATCCACCAGGTGTTCTCGGGGGCGGGGCGGAAGATCAGCAGAGCGACCAGGGCGAGCGCCCACAGGCCGGTGCCGGCGGCGACCGCCGCGGTGTCGTTGGTCTCGATCGGCTCGGGGTCGGGGTGCCACTGCTGCGTCACGGGATCCAGCCTAGCTTCCAATCGGGTCTCGATACGATTACCGGCATTTGTCACAAAACCCGATGACTGTCACTCTTCGCGCGTGAGTGACACTCGTAACGCAATCGATCGATACTTCGCAATCACCGCACGTGGTTCGACCATGTCCCGGGAGATCCGTGGCGGCTTGGCCACGTTCTTCACCATGGCGTACATCGTCGTGCTGAACCCGATCATCATCGCCAACGGCACCGACGTCGAGGGCCAGGTCATCGGGGACGGCACGACGCCCAACACGGCGCTCGTCGCCGCGGGCACCGCGTTCGTGGCCGGCGTGCTGACCATCCTCATGGGCGTCATCGGCAAGGTGCCGTTCGCCATGGCCGCCGGGCTCGGGCTCAACGCCTTCGTCACCTTCAACATCGCCACCCAGATGACCTGGGAAGAGGCCATGGGCCTGGTGTTCCTCGAAGGGATCATCATCGGCCTCCTGGTGCTGACCGGGTTGCGGGTGGCGGTGTTCAAGGCCATCCCGGGCCAGCTCAAGACCGCCATCAGCGTGGGCATCGGCCTGTTCATCGCACTGATCGGCTTCGTCGACGCGGGCTTCGTGCGCCGCGCCGCCGGGACGCCGCTGGAGATGGGCATCGCCGGCAGCCTGACGTCGTGGCCGATCTTCGTGTTCATCGTCGGGTTGCTGACCACGGCGGTGCTGGTGGCGCGGAAGGTGCGCGGCGCGATCCTGATCGGCATCGTGGGCACCACCGTGCTGGCCATCGTGGTCGAGCTGATCACCAAGTCCGGCGCGTTCGGCCCCGACAACCCCGGCGGCTGGCAGCTCAACGTGCCGTCCGTGCCCGAGCAGGTCTTCGGGCTGCACAACGTGTTCACGCTCTTCACCGAGTTCGACCCGTTCGGCGCGTTCAGCCGGGTCTCGGTGCTGCTGGTCGTCCTGCTGGTGTTCACGCTGCTCATCACGGACTTCTTCGACACGATGGGCACGATGGTCGGCGTCGGCCGCCAGGCCGGGCTGGTCCAGGAGGACGGCACGCTGCCGCGCACCCGCGAGATCCTGCTCGTCGACTCGCTCGGCGCGGTCGCGGGCGGCGCCGGCTCGGTGTCGTCCAACACCACCTACATCGAGTCGGCCGCGGGCGTCGGCGAGGGCGCGCGCACCGGCCTGGCCAGCGTCGTCACCGGCCTGCTGTTCCTGGTCGCGATCTTCTTCGCGCCGCTCGTCACGGTCATCCCGTACGAGGCCGCCGCGCCGGCCCTGGTCATCGTGGGCTTCCTGATGATGACCGCGATCCGCGAGATCGACTGGACCGAGTACGAGATCGCCATCCCGGCGTTCCTGACCATCGTCATCATGCCGTTCACGTACTCGATCTCCAACGGCATCGGCGCCGGCTTCATCAGCTACGTGCTGATCAAGGTCGTGCGGGGCAAGGCGAAGGAGCTGCACCCGCTGATGTGGGCGGTCGCCGGGCTGTTCGTGGTGTACTTCGCGCTCGGGCCGATCAAGGTTCTGCTCGGGCTCTGACGAAGGAAGGGGCCGCCATGCTCGGCGGGGCGGCCCCGGGGTATCAAGGAGTGAGACACGCACCGTTTGGGAGAAATATCTTGTCTTCCTGTATAGTTAGCAAAGGTAATGACTCGTGCTAACCAGACCCCAGCAGCCCAAGATCAACCTGCGCAGCGACGCAGGACTGGCTACGGCTTTGCGCGTCTCCCTCGCAAGGCTGAACAGGCGACTCCGACGACAGGGAGCGGCGCACCCGCTGACGCCCACGCAGTTCGCGACCCTCGCCGCCGTGGAACGGCATTCCGCGATAACCCCCGGCGAATTGGCCGAGCTCGAGAAGGTGCAACCGCCCTCGATGACGCGCGTGATCGCCGCGCTCGAGGAACGCGGCCTGCTGCACCGCACCCCGCATCCGACCGACCGGCGCCAGGTGACCGTGACCGTGACCGAGGCCGGCCAGACGCTGCTGAAGGAGGAACGCCGCCGCAAGGAGGCGTGGCTGACCAGGCAGTTGAAGGAGCTCACGCCCGAGGAGCGGTCGATCCTCAGGCAGGCGGCGCCGATCCTGGAGAAGCTCAGCAGGATATAGAGCCTGAACAACCCAAGACCGGGATGTTCCGGTCGCTCAAGATTCGCAATTACCGCATGTTCGCGGTCGGCGGCGCTGTGTCCAACGTGGGCGGCTGGCTGCAGCGCACCGCCCAGGACTGGCTGATCCTCGAACTGACCGGGGGCAGCGCCTCCGCGCTCGGCACCGCCACCGCCCTGCAGTTCCTGCCGATGCTGCTGTTCGGGATGTTCGGCGGCGTGCTCGCCGACCGCTACCCCAAGCGGCCCATCCTCATCACCGCCCAGTCCATGATGGCCGTGCTCGCCCTCGCGCTCGGCGTGCTCACGATGACGGGCACCGCGCAGGTGTGGCACGTGTACGTGATGGCGTTCGCGCTCGGCCTCATCGCCTGTGTCGAGGTGCCGGCGCGGCAGGCGTTCGTCGTCGAGATGGTCGGCAGGCGCGACCTGCCCAACGCGATCGCGCTCAACAGCTCCAGCTTCAACCTGGCCCGCGTGCTCGGCCCGGCGCTGGCCGGCGTGCTCATCTACCTGCTCGGCGGGACCGGCCCGATCTTCCTGATCAACGCGCTCACCTTCGCCGCGGTCATCTCCAGCCTGGCCTTCATGCGCAAGTCGGAGCTGAACCTGGCCGACCCGGTGCCACGGGCCAAGGGGCAGCTCCGCGAGGGGCTGAAGTACGTGATCCGGCGCGAGGAACTGCTCATGCCGATCCTCCTGATCGCGTTCGTGTCGATGTTCTCGCAGTCGTTCTCCATGTCGATAGCGCTCATGGCGCGCGAGGTGTTCGACGCGGGGGCGTCCTCGTTCGGGCTGGCGTCCAGCATGTTCGCCGTCGGTGCGCTCGGCGGGGCGCTGCTGGCCGCGCGCAGGGTCAGGCTGTCCCGCAAGGTGCTGTTCGCCGGGGCGATCGGGTTCGGGCTGTTCCAGATCGCGACCGGGCTGGCCCCGGTCTACCCGGCCTACCTGGCGCTGCTGGTGCCCACCGGCATCGCGCTGATCACCATCAACACGGCGGCCAACGCCAGCGTCCAGCTCGCCACCTCGCCCGAGATGCGGGGCCGGGTGATGGGCATCTACATGCTGGTGTTCACCGGAGGCGCGCCGCTGGGGGCGCCGCTGATCGGGTGGCTGTCGGACCTGGCCGGGCCGCGGGCGGGCGTCATGCTGTCCGGCGCGCTCGTGCTGGTCGGCACCGGGCTGGCGGTGCTGGCGACGCGCCTGATCCGCAACCGGCTGGCCCGCCGCGCGGCGGTCACCGCCTGACCGCGCGGGACGGGCGGCGGGGGCACAATCGGAGGGCATGAGACTGTTCGCGGCCGTGGTGCCGCCCGCCGAGGTGCTCGACGAGCTGGAGCGGGCGATCGCGCCGCACGTCGGGCAGGTGCCGGAGCTGCGCTGGCCCGACCGGGCCACGTGGCACATCACGCTGGCGTTCTTCGGTGACGTGCCCGAGCGGGCGCTGCCCGACCTGCGCACCAGGCTGGCCCGCGCCGTCGCCCGCCACCCCGCCGCCCGCCTGGCCTTCACCGGCTTCGGGGCGTTCTCGTCGCTGCGCCGGGCCCGGGTGTTCTGGGCCGGTCTGTCCGGCGACCCGATGAACCGGCTGGCCGACTCGGTCAAGGCGGGCGCCCGCCGGGCCGGCGCCTCGCAGACCGACGAGAAGCGGTTCCACCCGCATCTCACGCTCGCCCGCGCCAAGGCCGAGACGGACCTCCGCCCGCTGGCCGAGTCGCTGTCCGGGTTCAGCGGCTCGCCCTGGCGGGCGGAGACCGTACGGCTCGTCAAGAGCGAGCTCGGCGCGCAGGTGAGGTACGAGTCACTCGACGAATGGGACCTGGCACCCGCGCCGCGCGGCTAGGCTCCAGGGCGTGGACCGTCCCCGTTCCTGGCTGCTGCCCGTCGTGCTGGGCCTTCTGATGCTGATCGTGATCGTCGGCGCCCTGGTGACCTGACCTACCAGGCGTAGTCCTCGGGAGCCGTGCGGTGACCGGGGAAGATCTCGTCCAGGCGGGCCAGCGTCTGCTCGTCCAGCGTGATCTCCAGCGTGCGCATGGTGCCTTCGAGCTGCGCCAGCGTGCGCGGGCCGATGATCGGCGCGGTGACCGCGGGCTGCGCGAGCAGCCAGGCCAGCGCCACGTACGCCGGGTCCTCGCCCAGCTCGTCACAGAGCTTCTCGTACGCCACGATCTTGTCGCGGTGCTTGTCGAGCTCCCTGGTCATGTGCTCGCTCGCCGAGCGGCCCTTGTCCAGCTTGCGCAGCACGCCGCCGAGCAGGCCGCCGCCCAGCGGGCTCCACGGGATCACGCCGATCCCGTAGTCGAGGCAGGCGGGCAGCACCTCCAGCTCGACCGCCCTGGTCAGCAGGTTGTAGTGGCTCTGCTCGCTGGTCAGGCCGAACGAGCCGCGCCGCGCCGCCGTCTCCTGCGCCTTGGCGATGTGCCAGCCGGCGAAGTTGGACGAGCCCACGTACAGGATCTTGCCCTGCTGGCGCAGGATCTCCATGGCCTCCCAGAACTCCTCGAACGGGGTGTTCCGGTCGATGTGGTGGGCCTGGTAGACGTCGATGTAGTCGGTCTGCATGCGCCGCAGCGAGGCGTCGCAGGCCCGGCGGATGTTCAGCGCCGACAGGCCCCGCTCATTGGGCCAGTCGCCCATGTCGCCGTAGAGCTTGGTCGCGATGACCGTCTTCTCCCGGCGTCCGCCGCCCTGCGCGAACCACCGGCCGACGATCTGCTCGGTGATGCCCTCGCCCTTGACCCAGCCGTAGACGTTGGCCGTGTCGAAGAAGTTGATGCCCAGTTCGTGCGCCTTGTCCATGATCGCGAAGGAGTCGTCCTCCGAGGTCTCGGGCCCGAAGTTCATCGTGCCGAGGCAGAGCGGGCTGACCTTGAGGCCACTGCGACCGAGGTTCACGTAGTCCATGGATCAACCCTAAATACCTGGAGTGGACTCCAGGCCATAGGGTGGCCGCGTGAGTTCGGTGACCGGCCTGTTCAAAGCCGCCGCGCCGCTGTTCCTGTCCATGGTCACCGGGCTGGCGGGGACGCTCGTGGTCACCGCCGTGCTCGGCCGGCACGCGACCGTCACGCTGGCCGCCTTCGCCGTCATGACCGCCGTGCTCACCCCGGCCTCCACCGCCGTCGCGGGGGCGCTGCGCGGGCTGGCGCCGTTCGTCGCGCCCCACCGCGACGACCCCGACACCGTGCTGCCGATCCTGCGTGACGCCCGCTGGCTCAGCCTGCTCGTCGGGGCGGCCGGGGCGCTGGCCGTGCTCGGCGTCCCGGCGCTGGCGGGCGTGAGCGGGGTGCCCGGCGAGGTGGTGGCCGAGCTCGGCGCGCTGCCCTGGCTGCTGGCCCTCTACCTGCTGGTGTTCGCGGCCGGGGGCGGCGCCACGTCGGTGCTCGTCGCCATCGGGCGCAGCCGGCCGGTGCTCTGGGCGGGCCTCGCGGGCACGTCGGTGATGGTCGTCCTCGCCCTCACGCTGGTGCCCCGGCTCGGGCTCACCGGCGTCGGCGTCGCCTGGCTGCTGTCGGGCGTCGCCTCCGTCACCGTCGCCGATCTCTGCCTGCGCCGCGCGCTCGGCCGCCGCATCGGCAGGGGCAGGCCGCGCCCGCGCGAGATCGCCAGGCTGGCCCGGGTGAGCGTCCCGCTGGCGGCCACGGTGCTGATCAAGTTCGGCGCGCTCGGCGTCGTCACGTTCGCCGCGAGCACCACCAGCACCCGCGACACCGCCGCGCACGCCGTGCTGACGACGCTCACCGGCTTCACCATGCTGGCCTCGCTGGCCGTGGCGCAGGCGTCGGTGCCGGACGTGGCCCGCGCCGCCACGCCCGCCGCCGCCCGCCGCGCCAACCGCACCGCCGCGCTGCTCGCCGTCGCCGGCACCACCCTGGCCGCGCTCGCGCTGCTGGCGCTCGGCGATCCGCTGCTCGGCCTGTTCAGCGACGACCCCGGCGTACGGGCGCGGGTGCTCGGGCTGATGCCGCTGATGCTCGTCTCCTCGATGGCCGACGCCGCCCAGGCCGTGCAGGGCTTCGGGCTGACCGCGCTCAAGCGGTCCGGGGCCAGCCTGCTCTACTTCGCCGCCGGCTACGGGCTGCTCGCGCTGGCGGCGGTGCCGGTGGCCGCCACCTGGGGCGTCACCGGGCTGTGGGCCGCGATGGCCGCCGGGAACGCGCTGCTCCTGGCGTTGCAGGGCGCGGGGTTCCACCGGCACAGCGCTCGCGTGGGCACCGCCCGGGCTGCGGCATGATGGCGACGTGGTCCTGATCCGAGCCTGCGCCGTGGCGGTGACGGCGCTCGCCGCCTGCGCGGCCCCCGCCGCCGCGTCCGACGTGTCCGCCGTCTCCCCCGCGCCGCGCGACGGGGAGAAGCTGTTCACGTTCAAGGACCCGCGGATCACCGAGTCCAGCGGGCTGGCCCTGTCGCCCACCCGCGACGACGTCTACTACACGCACAACGACAGCGCCGCCCAGCCCGAGTTCTACGCCGTCGGCCCCGACGGCCGCACCCGGGCCACCTTCCGCCTGCGCGGCGCCGAGGCCCGCGACTGGGAGGCCATGGCGGCCACCCGCGACCCGCAGACCGGGCGCGGCGTGCTCTGGTTCGCCGACATCGGCGACAACCTCGACGGCGCCTGGCCCGACGTCTCGATCTACAAGGTCGCCGAGCCGGCCACGCTGACCGACGCCACCCTGCCCGCCACCCGCTACCGGTTCCGCTACGAGGGCGGCGGGCGCAACGCCGAGGGCATCATGGTCAACCCGGTGACCGGGCGGCTCTACGTCGTCTCCAAGGAGTTCAGCGGGTCCGTCTACGAGGCGCCGAAGAAGCTGCGCACCGGGCGGGTCAACGTCCTGCGCAAGGTCGCCGCCGCGCCCATCATGGCCACCGACGCCGCCTACGCCCCCGACGGCTCCTCGTACGTGATCCGCACCTACTTCTCGGCTACCGTCTACAAGCCCTCGGGGGAGGTGCTGACCCGGGTGTCGATGCCCGACCTGGAGCAGGCCGAGTCCATCGCCTACACGCGCGACGGCAAGGCGCTGCTGACCGGGTCGGAGGGCGAGAACAGCCCCGTATACAAGGTGCCGATCCCGGCGACCGGCGCGCCCTCGCCCGCCGCCGAACCGCCGTCGCCCTCCGCCGGGCGGCCGGAGGCCGAGGGCACCCGGGCCGCGGCCGACGCCCCGGCGGCCTCTCCGGGGCTGACCGTGCGCGACGTGCTCATCTGGCTCGCGGCGGCGGCGGTCGCGATCGGCTTCATCACCTTCCTGGCCCGCCGCACCCGCTGACGCCGCCGCTCAGCGCGAGATGTCGCGCATGGTGGCGGTGAACATGTCGCCCCGTAGCGCCCGCTCGACGGCCTCGACCGAACGCGACAGGCGGACCAGCCGGGGCCCCTCCTCGCGGTAGGCGTCGAGCACGGCCTCGATGGCGTGGGGCGGCAGGTGGCCCTTGAGGTCGACGGCGGCGCCCCGATAGCCGGCGCGGGCCGCCTCGATGGCCGAGCGGACATGATGGCCGGCCATGCGGGCCAGCGCGACCGGGTGGCGCCGGAGCACCTCGTAGGCGCGGTAGTCGGGCGGGACGGCGTCGAGCAGCCACGCCACGGCCGAGGTCTCCCAGTCGGGGACGCTGGGCGGCCGGACCTCCGCGGGCCAGTCGGACGGGACGTACATGCCGCCATCGTACTCGTGTTCGATTGTCGAGCCGAGTAGCACCTACCGTTTCGGATACATTGCCCCCGAGAGCGGACGAACGGCTGCCACGCAGGCACACTGGCCTCGTGACGGAGAAGATCGGAGTCGTGGGGGCCGGGATCGTCGGCCTGGCGGTGGCCCGCGAGCTCGCGGGCGCGCGGGGCGCCGAGGTGACCGTGCTGGAGAAGGAGGGCCGCGTCGGCGCCCACCAGACCGGCCACAACAGCGGCGTCGTGCACGCCGGCCTCTACTACCCGCCGGGCTCGCTGAAGGCCAGGCTGTGCCGCGAGGGCGTGGCCATGCTCAAGGACTACTGCGCCGAGCACGCGCTGCCCTACCGGGAGGTGGGCAAGCTCGTCGTGGCGAGCACCCGGGCGGAGCGGCCGAGGCTGGCGGCGCTGGCCGAGCGGGCCAGGGCCAACGGCGTGCCGGGGATCGCCGAGCTCGACGCGCTGGCGCTGCGCGAGGTCGAGCCGCACGCGGTGGGCGTGGGCGCGGTGCACTCGCCGCACACGGCGATCGCCGACTTCCCGGCCGTGGCGCGCCGGCTCGCGCTGGACGTGGCCGAGCTGGGCGGTTCGGTACGGCTCGGGCATCCGGTCAGGGGGATCAGGCAGGGCGCCTCGGGTGTGGAGGTGCTGGCCGGGAGGCGCAGGTTCGTCTTCGACCGGCTGGTGGTGTGCGCGGGGCTGGGCACCGACGCGGTGGCGCGGATGGCGGGGCAGCCGGGTGACGTGCGGATCGTGCCGTTCCGGGGCGAGTACTACGCGCTCGGGGAGTCGGCCAGGGAGCTGGTGCGGGGGCTGATCTATCCGGTGCCGGACCCGCGGTATCCGTTCCTGGGGGTGCATCTGACCCGGCACATCGACGGGGAAGTGCTGGTGGGGCCGAACGCGGTGCTGGCCGGGGCGTACGAGGGCTACAGATGGCGAAATTTCCGTAATGTCGGGCAGATTCTCCGCTGGCCCGGCACCCTCCGCATGGCCCGCCACCACTGGCGCACCGGCGTCAAGGAGGTCTACGGCTCGCTCGCCAAGGCCGCCTTCGTCCGTGCCGCCCGCCGCTACGTGCCCGAGCTCACCTCCGCCGACCTGCACCGGACCGAGGGCGGCGTGCGCGCGCAGGCCGTCGCCCGCGACGGCAGCCTGGTCGACGACTTCGCCGTGGACGTGCACGGCGACGTGGTGCTCGTGCGCAACGCCCCGTCGCCCGCGGCCACGTCGAGCCTGGCCATCGCCCGGCACATCGCCGGAATTGTCCCAGCACCTGTCCGATGAGGGCATCCTTGAGGGGGACATCATCCCCTTCGAGGACGAAGAGGACACCGGCCCCTTCCAGGCCGACAGGTGCAGACAGGAGGACAGGTTGAGGTTCGCGGCTCGTCCGCCCCGGCAATCCGGAGCGTCCCCGCGCGGCTCCCGCACGTCAGGCCCGGTGGGCCGGCACCCGGCGGGCGGCCGATGATGGAAGCGCGCCTGCTGATCGTCGAGGACGACCCGAACATCCTCGAACTCCTCGCCGCCAGCCTGCGGTTCGCCGGATTCGACGTGTGCACCGCCAAGAGCGGCCACGACGCGGTCGCGGCGGTGCAACGGCAGCGGCCCGACCTGGTCGTGCTCGACGTCATGCTGCCCGACCTGGACGGCTTCGAGATCGTCCGGCGGATGCGCGGCGGCGGCGTCCACACGCCCGTGGTGTTCCTCACGGCCAGGGACGAGACCGAGGACAAGATCCGCGGCCTGACCATCGGCGGCGACGACTACGTGACCAAGCCGTTCAGCCTGGAGGAGGTCGTCGCCCGCATCCACGCGGTGCTCCGCCGCACCAGCGGCGAGGCGCAGCCGCCGCCGCCCCGGCTGACGTTCGCCGACATCGAGCTGGACGAGGAGAGCCACGAGGTGTGGCGCGGCGGCCACGCGGTCGCGCTGTCGCCCACCGAGTTCAAGCTGCTGCGCTACTTCATGACGAACGCCGGGCGGGTGCTGTCCAAGCCGCAGATCCTCGACCACGTGTGGGACTACGACTTCCGCGGCGAGGTCGGCATCGTCGAGTCGTACGTGTCGGTGCTGCGCCGCAAGATCGACAACCGCAGCCCCCGGCTGATCCACACCCTGCGCGGCGTCGGTTACGTCCTGCGCCTGCCCTCGGGCCCGTAGATGCCGCTCAGGATCAAGCTGATGGCCGTCATGCTGGCCCTGCTGGGGCTCGGCATGACGTTCATCGGGGTGGTCAGCGTGTCGGTCCTGCACGGCTACCTGCTCGACCGGGTCGACAGCCAGGTCAACCTCGTCTCCGTACGGGTGCACAAGCGGCTGGTCAACGACGCGCAGCGGCGCGCGGCGGGCAAGCAGAACACCGAGAAGCCGCTGCTCATCGAGTCCGACACGATCGTCCTGGTCAAGGACGCCGCCGGGGTGCTCACGCCCACGCAGAGCGAGCGCGACGTCGACGTCAAGCCCAAGCCGGTGCTCGACCCGTCACGCGGACGCGACATCTACACCGCCCCGGCCGCCGGCGGCGACGGCGAGTGGCGGGTGCGGCAGAGCACGACGCCGCAGGGCACGTTCGTCGTCGCCACCGACCTGGGCGAGGTCAACGAGATCACCCGGCGGCTCGTCCTCATCGAGCTGCTGGGCGGCGGCGGCATCGTCATCCTGCTGGCGATCGTCGGCGTGGCGACCGTGCGGCGCAGCATGCGGCCCCTGGCCGAGATCGAGCGCACCGCGGGCACCATCGCCGCCGGGGAGCTCGGCCGCCGGGTGCCCGACGGCGACCCCCGTACCGAGGTGGGGCGCCTGGCCGCCGCGCTCAACGGGATGCTGGCGCAGCTCGAAAGCGCGTTCACCGCGCGGTCGGAGGGCGAGGCGGCGGCACGCCGGTCGGAGGACCGGATGCGCCAGTTCGTCGCCGACGCCTCCCACGAGCTGCGCACCCCGCTGACCTCCATCCGGGGCTTCGCCGAGTACGCCCGCCAGAACCCCGGCGCCGACCCCGCCGAGCTGATGAAGCGGGTCGAGCACGCGGCCGGCCGCATGAGCCTGCTCGTGGACGACCTGCTGCTGCTCGCCCAGGTGGACCAGTCGAGGCCGCTGAAGATGCGGCCCGTCGACATGCTGGCGCTGGCCGCCGACGCCGTCCAGGACGCCCGCATCCTGGCCCCCGACCGCGAGATCGGGCTGGACGTCGTGGGCGGCGCCGCGCTCATCGTCTCCGGTGACGAGGTACGGCTGCGCCAGGTCGTCGGCAACCTGATGTCCAACGCGCTCATCCACACCGACCCGGGCACGCCCATCACGATCCGGGTCGGGGCAGGCGACGGCACGGTCTTCCTGGAGGTGGCCGACCAGGGCCCCGGCCTCACCCCCGAACAGGTCGAGCGGGTCTTCGAACGCTTCTACCGGGCCGACTCGGCCAGGTCCAGACGCCGGTCCGGCGAGGACCGGGGCAGCGGCCTCGGCCTGGCCATCGTCCAGGCGCTGGCGCACGCCCATGGCGGCACCGTCGTCGTCCGCAGCACGCCGGGCGAGGGATCGACCTTCCGCGTCGAACTCCCACTCGCCTTGGAGTGAGCATTCAGCATTCCCTCAGGTCGCTGGGTCACCCTGGAAGGGTGAGCAAGAGCGAAGCGCTGATCATGGTGGTGGACGACGAGCCCAGCATCAGGGACCTGCTCTCGGCCAGCCTGCGCTTCTCCGGGTTCGAGGTGCTCACCGCCGCCGACGGCAACGAGGCGGTCGAGGTGGCCCAGCGGGCCGCGCCCGACCTGGTGGTGCTCGACGTCATGCTGCCCGACCTGGACGGGTTCGAGGTGGCCAGGCGGATCGACGCGCCCGTGCTCTTCCTCACCGCCCGCGACGCCACCGAGGACAAGATCGCCGGGCTGCGCGTCGGCGACGACTACGTCACCAAGCCGTTCAGCCTGGAGGAGGTCCAGGCCCGCATCCGCGCCGTGCTGCGCCGCACCCGGGGCGAGGGCGCGCCCGCCACCCGCCTGAAGGTGGCCGACCTGGAGCTGGACGAGGACGCGCGCGAGGTGTGGCGCGGCGGCCGTCAGGTGCGGCTGTCGCCGACGGAGTTCAAGCTGCTGCACTACTTCATGGCCAACGCCGGGCGGGTGCTGTCCAAGGCGCAGATCCTCGACCACGTGTGGAACTACGACTTCGGCGGCGACGCCGGCGTGGTCGAATCGTACGTGTCCTACCTGCGGCGCAAGGTCGACGACGTGGAGCCGAGGCTCATTCACACGCTGCGCAGCGTCGGTTACGTGCTGAGAGAGCCACCCGCGGGCTAGCGTGGTCCGTATGGACCTGCTCGGCGCGCTGGAGGAGCTGCGGCAGCCGCTCGACCGGGAGCTGTTCCCGCTCGAGATCGGCGACGCCGCGACCGATCGGCGCGCGCTGCGCGAGCTGACCGGGCAGCTCGACGACTACCTGCTGCCCCGGCTGCGGGCGATCGACGCGCCCCTGCTCGCCGTCGTCGGCGGCTCCACCGGCGCGGGCAAGTCCACGCTGGTCAACTCGCTGGTCGGCGTCGACGTGACCGAGCCCGGCGTGCTGCGGCCCACCACGCTCGTGCCGACGCTCGTGGTGAGCCCGGCCGACCGCGACTGGTTCATGGCGCAGAACGTGCTGCCCGGCCTGTCCCGCGCCACCGGCGTCGGGCCCGGCGCGCTGCGCGTGGTCACCGCCGACGCGCTGGGGGCCGGGCTGGCGCTGCTCGACGCGCCCGACATCGACTCCGTCGTGACCGCCAACCGCGAGCTGGCCGCGCAACTCCTGGCCGCCGCCGACCTGTGGCTGTTCGTCACCACCGCCGCCCGCTACGCCGACGAGGTGCCGTGGAGCTTCCTGCGCTCCGCCCGCGAACGCAGCACCGCCCTCGCCGTCGTGCTCGACCGCGTGCCGCCCGAGGCCGCCGGGCCCGTCGCCCGCGACCTCGAACGCCTCCTGGAGGAGAACGGCCTGGCCGGCAGCCGCCTGTTCACCGTCCCCGAGACCGTGCTGCCCACCGAGAAGGCCCGGCTGCCCGCCGACGCCGTCGCGCCCATCGCCGGCTGGCTCGCCGGGCTCGCCGCCGACGCCGCCGAACGCTCCCGCGTCGTACGCCAGACGCTGTCCGGCGCGCTCGACAGCCTCGCCACCCGCGTGCCGTCGCTGGCCACCGCCGTCGAACGGCAGGAAGCCGGCCTCGACGCGCTGCGCTCCATCGTGACCGCCGCCTACGCGGGCGGGCTCGCCGACTTCGACGAGGGCATGCGCGACGGGTCGCTGCTGCGCGGCGAGGTGCTGGCCCGCTGGCAGGACTTCATCGGCACCGGCGACCTGATGCGCTCCCTGGAGAGCCGCGTCGGCTGGCTGCGCGACCGCATCGTCGGCTTCTTCACCGGGCGCGCCCCCGAGGTCGAGCTCCGCGACGCCCTGGAGAGCGGCGTCGAGACCCTGATCAAGGGCGTCGCCGACAGCGCCGCCGAACGCGCCCTCGACGGCTGGGCCGCCGCGCCCGGCGGGCCCGGCCTCCTCGAACGCGCCGGCCCCGTCGAGTCCGCCCGCCTCGGCCGCGCCTCCGCCGCACTCGGCGAACAGGCCGAGACCGCCGTGCGCGGCTGGCAGGAGTACGTCCTCGACCTCGTACGGGAGGAAGGCGCCGAACGGCGCACCACAGCACGGATGGCGTCGTTCGGGGTGAACGGCGCGGGGCTGCTGCTGATGCTGGCCGTGTTCGCCTCCACCGGCGGGCTGACCGGCATCGAGGTCGGCATCGCGGGCGGCACCAGCGTGCTGTCCCAGAAACTCCTCGAAGCGATCTTCGGCGACCAGGCCGTCCGCACCCTCACCGCCCGCGCCCGCGACGACCTGCGCGAACGCGTCCGCGAACTGCTCGACCACGAAGCCGATCGCTACCTGGCCCTGCTCGCCTCCGTCGAACCCCCGCCCGGCACCGCCGCCGCCCTGCGCGACGCCGCCGCCACCGTCCGCCGCCACCGGGCCGAACTGCCGGGCGGTGACCAGGCGTGAAACTGCTGCGCCGCAAGGACCGGCCCACCCTGGAAACCCGGCTCGACGCCCTGCTCGAAGCCGCCTCGCTCGGCGAAGGACGGCTGGCCGACGACGCCGTCCAGGCCGCCCGCGAAGTCGCCGAACGAGCCGGGACCCGGCGGCGGCTCTCCGTCGCCCACACCGTGGCCGCGCTCGCCGGAGCCACCGGCAGCGGCAAGTCGTCCCTCTACAACGCGCTGGCCGGGGCCGAACTCGCCGGCGTCGGCGTCACCCGGCCCACCACCGCCACCGCCCAGGCCGCGCTCTGGGACGGCGAAGGCGCCGGGCCGCTGCTCGACTGGCTGGAGGTGCCGCACCGGCACTCCGCCTCCGGTGGCGGGCTCGGCGGGCTCGTCCTGCTCGACCTGCCCGACCACGACTCCATCCGGCTCACCCACCGGCTGGAGGTCGACCGGCTGGTCGAGCTCGTCGACCTGCTCGTGTGGGTGCTCGATCCGCAGAAGTACGCCGACGCCGCCGTGCACGAACGCTACCTGCGGCCGCTCGCCGGGCACCGGGACGTCATGGTCGTCGTGCTCAACCAGATCGATCGGCTGCCGCCCGAGGCCGTCGAGCGGTGCCTGCGCGACCTGCGCCGCCTCCTCGACGACGACGGGCTCACCGGCGTGCCCGTCCTCGGCGTCTCGGCCCGTACGGGGGCCGGGGTCGCCGACCTCCGCGCGCTGCTGGCCGACCGGGTGGCCCGCCGCAAGGCCTGGTCCGACCGGCTCGCCGCCGACGTCCGCGACGCCGCCACCCTCCTCACCACCGCTTCCACCCTCCCACCCCACCCCGAGAGGAGCGCCGCCCCGCCCGAACAGACCACCACCCCCGAGGCGCCGCCTCCCAGCGCGGGCCCCGGCGTCTCCGAGGCCGAGGGCCCCTCCCGACAGGGCCGGACCGCCGCTTCCGAGGGGAGAGCGTCCGGGGTGGAGGGCGCTGGCGTCTCCGGGGGCGCTTCCCCGCAAGGGCGGAACGCCGCCTCCAAGGGGACGGCCTCCGGGGCGGAGGACACCGTCGCCTCCGGGGACGCTTTCCCGAAGGGACGGGCCGCCGCACCCGAGGGCGCGGGCCTCTCCGGGGGCCCTTCCTGGCAGGGGCGGGCCGCCGCCTCCGGGGGGACGGCTTCCGGGGCGGAGGACACCGGCGTCTCCGGGGGCGCTCCCCCGAAGGGCCGGGCCGCCGCACCCGAGGGGACGGCTTCCGGCGTGGAGGGGAGGGGGGTTCTGGCGTTGGGGCGGGCGGCGCTCGCTCAGGGGGGACCTCAGCAGGGGGAGTCAACCGTGCCCGGGGAGCAGGGCGTCGGGGGGTTGGCGGGGGCGTTGACGGCGGCGTTGTCGAAGGCGGCCGGGGTGCCGCTGGTGGTGGCGGCCGTGGCGAAGGGGCACCGGCATCGGGCGGTCGTGGCGACCGGGTGGCCGGTGACGCGGTGGGTGCGCAGGTTCCGGCCGGACCCGCTGCGCAGGCTGCGGATCGGGGTGGCGGCCCCGTCCGGGCGCGGCCGAGGCGACCGGGCGGACCGCGCGGCGGCTCGTACGGGGCAGGGGGTCGAGCCGGTGAGCCGCACGTCGGTGCCGGCGGCGTCGGCGGTGCAGCGGGCGCAGGTGGAGACGGCGATCCGGGACGTCGGCGAGCAGGCCGCGCGGGGGCTGACGGCGGCGTGGGCGGCGGCGGTGCGGCGGGCGGCCCGGTCGCGGTCGGCGGAGCTGGCCGACGCGGTGGACCGGGCGGTGGGGCGCACGTCGCTGGGGGTGACGCGGCGGCCGCGCTGGTGGCGGGCGGTGAACGTGCTGCAGTGGCTGGTGTTCGCGGGCATGGTGGCGGGCGCGGGCTGGCTGGCGGCGCTGTTCGGGATGGACTACCTGCGGTTGCCGGAGCCGCCGATGCCGACGGTGTGGGAGGTGCCGTGGCCGACGGCGCTGCTGGTGGGCGGGGCGCTGGCGGGCGTGCTGGTGGCCCTGCTGTCGAGGCTGGCCGCGTGGCTGGGCGGGCGCCGTCGTGCCCGTAAGGCCGCGCGGGCGTTGCGGGCCGCGATCGGCGAGGTGGGTCAGGCGTACGTGCTGGGGCCGGTGGAGGAGGAGCTGGCCCGTCACGCCCGCTTCACCGAGGCCGTGGAGAGGGCCCGCGCCGAGTAGGGGTGCCGCAGGACTGCCGGTGTCTCACCCGATACCGAGAGAGCCGGAGATCTGCTGGAGGCTGTCCAGCAGCGGACGCAGCAGCGGGTGCGACTCGGCCCCGCGCCGGACGGCGGCGAACACGCGGCGCTCCATGCCGGCCGCGAGCGGGCCCGGCGTGTGGTGCACCGTGACGCCGGGCAGCGTCATGTCGCGCAGCGCCAGCCGGGGCACCAGGGCGATGCCCGCCCCGGCCCCGACCAGCGCCACCACGGCGCGGAAGTCGTCCGAGCAGTGCGCGAACCGGGGCGAGAAGCCCGCCTGCTCGCAGGCGAACGCGATCACGTCGTGCACGGGGTTGCCGGGGTAGGGGCCGATCCACGTCTCCCCGGAGGCGGCGGCGAGGTCCACGGGGGAGCCGGACAGCGGGTGGCCCTCCGGCAGCACCAGGTCGAACGGCTCGGCGTACAGCGGGACGCGGAACAGGCGGCGGTCGGCCGCGTCGGGGCCGCCTCGGTACTCGACGGCGATCGCCACGTCGGCCTCGCCGTCGAGGAGCATCGCCAGGCTCTGGTGGCCCTCGGCGTCGCGTACCCGCACCTGGACGCCGGGCGCGGCGGCGCGCAGCGCGACGATCGCGGGGGAGAGCACGGCGCTGATCGCGGTGGCGAAGCAGGCCGCGGTGACCTCGCCCGCCGCGCCCGTGGCGTAGGCGGCGACCTCGGCCTCCGCCCTTTCGAGCTGGGCCAGCACCTCGTTCGCGTGGGCCAGCATGATCTTGCCCACGGCGTTGAGCCGGACGCCGCGCCCGTCGCGCACGAACAGCCGGTGCCCCACCTCGTGCTCCAGGGCGACGAGCTGCTGGGAGACCGCCGACGGCGTCAGGTGGAGGGTGGCCGCCGCGGCGGTGACCGTGCCGTGGTCGGCCACCGCGCGCAGCGTGCGCAGCCGCCGCGTGTCTATCACGCTGCGAGGATACGGGTCAGGCGCGTGCCCGTACGAACGCGGTCACCGCCCGGTCCACGTCGGCGGCGGAGTGGGCGGCCGAGAGCTGGACGCGGATCCTGGCCTGGCCGTGCGGCACCACCGGGTAGGAGAAGCCGATCACGTAGACGCCCAGCGCCAGCAGTCGCTCGGCCATGGCGGAGGCCTCGGCGGCGTCGCCGATCATCACCGGGACGATCGGGTGGTCGCCCGGCAGGATGTCGAACCCCTCGGCCGCCATCCGGCTGCGGAACCGCTCGGTGTTGGCGCGCAGTTGCTCGCGGGCGTCGCTGGAGGTCTCCAGCAGGTCCAGGATGCGCAGCGACGCCGCGGCGATCACCGGGGCGAGCGAGTTGGAGAACAGGTACGGGCGCGAACGCTGCCTGAGCAGGTCGCAGATCTCCTGCCGGGCGGCGACGTAGCCGCCGCTGGCGCCGCCGAGCGCCTTGCCGAGCGTGCCGGTGATGATGTCGACCCGGTCGCTCACCCCGTGCAGCTCGGGCGTGCCGCGCCCGGTGGGGCCGACGAAGCCGACGGCGTGCGAGTCGTCGACCATGACCATGGCGTCGTAGCGCTCGGCCAGGTCGCAGATGTCGGCGAGCGGCGCCAGGTAGCCGTCCATGGAGAAGACGCCGTCGGTGACGATCAGCCTGCGCCGCGCGTCGGCCGACTCCTTCAGCCTGGACTCCAGCTCGGCCATGTCGCGGTTGGCGTAGCGGTAGCGGCGGGCCTTCGACAGCCGGATGCCGTCGATGATGCTGGCGTGGTTGAGCGCGTCGGAGATCACCGCGTCCTGCGCGTCGAGCAGCGTCTCGAACACGCCGCCGTTGGCGTCGAAGCACGAGCTGTAGAGGACGGTGTCCTCCTGGCCGAGGAAGTCGGACAGCCGGGCTTCGAGCTCCTTGTGCACCTCCTGGGTGCCGCAGATGAACCGCACCGAGGCCATGCCGAACCCCCACCGGTCCAGCGCCTGCTTGGCGGCCTCGACGACCTCGGGGTGGTCGGCCAGGCCCAGGTAGTTGTTGGCGCAGAAGTTGAGCACCTCCTGGCCGGCCACGCTCACCGCCGAGCTCTGCGGGGTGCTGATCACCCGCTCGGGCTTGAGCAGCCCGGCCTCGGTGATCTCGTCAAGCGTCGCACGCAGCTGCTCGCGTACGTTCGTGAACATCAAGCGCTCCAATCCAGGATGACTTTGCCCGTGCGGCCACTGGCGGCGGTGTCGAAGGCGGCGTCGAACTCGTCGTACGGGAAGCGGTCGGTGATCACCGGGGTGAGGTCGAGCCCCTTCTCCAGCAGGACCGACATGTTGTACCAGGTCTCGAACATCTCGCGGCCGTAGACGCCCTTGATGGTGAGCATCGAGGTGACGACCGTGGCCCAGTCGATCGCGAACTCCTCGGCGGGCAGGCCGAGCATGGCGATCCGGCCGCCGTGGGTCATGTGCGCGATCATGTCGCGCATCGCCGCCGGGTTGCCGGACATCTCCAGGCCGACGTCGAAGCCCTCGCGCATGTCGAGGCGGCGCATGCCGTCGGCGATGGTGTCGCGGGAGACGTTCAGCGCCAGGTTGACGCCGAGCTTGCCGGCCAGGTTGAGCCGCTCGTCGCTGACGTCGGTGATGGCCACGTGGCGGGCGCCGACGTGGGTGGCGACGGCGGCGGCCATGAGCCCGATCGGGCCGGCCCCGGTGATCAGCACGTCCTCGCCGACGAGGGGGAAGGAGAGCGCTGTGTGCACGGCGTTGCCGAATGGGTCGAAGATGGCGGCCACGTCGGGGTGGACGGGGGTGCGGTGCACCCACACGTTCGTGGCGGGCAGCGTGACGTATTCGGCGAACGCGCCGTCGCGGTTGACGCCGAGGCCGATGGTGTTGCGGCACAGGTGGCGGCGGCCGGCCATGCAGTTGCGGCACTTGCCGCAGACGATGTGGCCCTCGCCGCTGACGAGGTCGCCGACCGCGATGTCCTCGACGCCGGGCGCCACCTCGACCACGTGCCCGGAGAACTCGTGTCCCACGATGAGCGGAAGCGTCAGTGTTTGCTGCGCCCAATCATCAAATTTCCGAATATGCAGGTCTGTGCCGCATATGCCGGTCCGCAGGACCCTGATCTTCACCTCGCCCGGCCCCACCTCGGGCTCCGGGACGTCGACCAGCCAGAGCCCCGGCTCCGCCCTCTCCTTGACCAGCGCTTTCATCGCGTGCATCCCCCTCGATCCGAACCTAACGCACTGTGCCGCTTCCCCTCCCGCGTGTCCATCGAGGGATTCTTAACTGCCCCCCAAGCTCTGCTTCACGCTGAAGGGCGTACGCGGGCTGAGCAGGAGATCGTCAACGCTTGGTGCGCATTAATGTGCAAAAATGCCGACTTACAGGCACAAAAAGACCAGAGGGGCATCCGTGGAAGACCTGCGATTCGGCGTCATCGGCCTCGGCCTGCGCGTGAGCCTCGCCGTGGCCGCCCACCAGCCCGGCCGGGGCTCGGTGGTGGCCGCGGTCTGCGACACCGACCCGGCGACGCTCAAGGAGCAGGCCGCCCGCTTCGGCGACCCGGTGACCACCACGGACCACCGCGACCTGCTCCGCCGCGCCGACCTCGACGCGATCATCGTGATGACGCCCGACGACACCCACGAGGAGATCGCGATCGCCTGCCTGGAGGCGGGCAAGGCCGTCTACCTGGAGAAACCGCTGGCCATCACCGTCGAGGGCTGCGACGCCGTCCTGCGCGCCGCCCGCGACACCGGCACCCGCCTGTACGTGGGCCACAACATGCGGCACATGGGCGTCGTCCGGCTGATGCGCGACATCATCGCCCGCGGCGACATCGGCGAGCCGAAGACCGTCTGGGTGCGCCACTTCGTCTCCTACGGCGGCGACTACTACTTCAAGGACTGGCACGCCGACCGGTCCCGCACCACCGGCCTGCTGCTGCAGAAGGCCGCCCACGACCTCGACGTCCTGCACTGGCTGGCCGGCGGCTACACCACCCGGGTCAACGCCCTCGGCGACCTCGCGCTCTACGGCGACCTGCCGCGCCGCGCCCCCGGCACGCCGCGCCCCGACGGCTGGCTGCGCGAGTTCGACTGGCCGCCCACCAGCCGCCGCGACCTCCACCACGTCGTCGACGTCGAGGACGTCTCGGTCATGAACATGCGCCTCGACAACGGCGTCGTCGCCGCCTACCAGCAGTGCCACTTCACGCCCGACTACTGGCGCAACTACACCGTCATCGGCACCGAAGGCCGCCTGGAGAACTTCGGCGACGGCCCCGGCGACACCGTCAAGGTGTGGAACACCGGCCCCACCGGCTACCGCGACGACTGCGACATCGCCTACCGGGTCCCGCAGGCGCAGGGCAGCCACGGCGGCGCCGACCTGGACATCGTCGCGGAGTTCCGCCGGTTCGTGCGCGAGGGCGGCGTCACCGACACCTCCCCGGTGGCGGCCCGCATGAGCGTCGCCGCCGGCTACATGGCCACCCTGTCCCTGCGCGACGGCGGCGCCCCGTACGACGTGCCGTCCCTGGACCCGGAGCTGGCCGCCTACTTCGACGGCGGCCAGCGCTGACGGGAGCCCGCGGCCGGGCGGGTCAGCGGCCGGATTCGCGGTGGCGCTCGTCCAGGTCGGCGGGGGCGGTGTCGCGGTCGACGCCCGGGAAGGGCGACGGCTCCTGGGCGGCCTGGGTGAGCTGGCGGGGGCCGTTGGGGTTCTCGGCGTCCTGGGCGTCGGCGACGGCCTCGGCGGCGGCTTCGGACGCCTTGGCGATCTCCTCGTCCATGGCCGACGTCTCCGGGGCCTCCTCGCGCGTGGCGGCAGAGCGGGGGAGCGCCTCGGTGAAGGCCTTGGAGACGCCCTGGAGGGCCGAGGTGACCTCGCTGGGGATGACCCAGAACGTGTTGCCCTCGCCCTGCGCGAGCTGCGGCAGCACCTGCAGATACTGGTAGGCGAGCAGCTTGGGGTCGGGGTCGTTGCGGTGGACGGCCTGGAAGACCTGGTCGATGGCGCGCGACTGGCCCTCGGCTTCGAGGATCGCGGCGGCGCGCTGGCCCTCGGCGCGCAGGATGCTGCTCTGCTTGTCACCCTCGGCGGTGAGGATCTGCGACTGGCGCTGGCCCTCGGCGTTGAGGATGGCGGCGCGCTTGTCCCGCTCGGCGCGCATCTGCTTCTCCATCGCGTCCTTGATGGTCTTGGGCGGGTCGATGGCCTTGATCTCGACCCGGTTGACCCGGATGCCCCACTTGCCGGTGGCCTCGTCGAGGACGCCGCGCAACTGGCTGTTGATGGTGTCGCGGGAGGTCAGCGTCTTCTCCAGGTCCATGGAGCCGACGACGTTACGCAGGGTGGTGACCGTGAGCTGCTCGACGGCCTGGATGTAGTTGGCGATCTCGTACGCGGCGGCGCGCGGGTCGGTGACCTGGAAGTAGAGGACGGTGTCGATCTCGACGACCAGGTTGTCCTCGGTGATGACCGGCTGGGGGCGGAACGACACCACCTGCTCGCGCAGGTCGATCATCGGATAGACGCGGTCCACGTACGGGATGACGAAGTTGAGCCCGGGCTTGAGCGTGCGGTGGTAGCGGCCGAGGCGTTCGACGTTGCGCGCCCGCGCCTGCGGGATGATCCGCACGGCCTTGAGCACGGTGAACACCGCGAAGAGTATGACGAAGATGCCGACGAGCAACAGCGGATCCATGGCTCACTCCCGGGGATATACGAGGGCGGTGGCACCGTCGATCTCGATGACGTCGACGGTGGCGCCGGTGGGGATCACGAGGGTCTCGTCGTAGGCGCGGGCCGACCATTCCTCGCCGCCGATGCGGATGCGGCCGTCCCGCCCGGTGACCTCGGACAGGACGTAGGCGGGCTTGCCGACGAGGGCTTCGACGCCGAAGCGGCGCAGTTGCGGCTGGCGGATGTGACGTGCGGCGATGGGCCGGATCACGACCAGGCCGGCCGCGGACGAGAGGGCGAACAGCAGCAGCTGGAGCGGGACGGGCAGGCCGAGCGCGGCGCCCGCCGCGGTCAGGAGGGAGGCGACGCCGAGCAGGCCGAGGGCCGCGGTGAGCGTGAAGATCTCGGCCACCCCGAGGACGACTGCGAGGATAATCCAGATGATCCATTCATCCATGCTCCGGCCTCCTATAGGGACAACGGGCCTGCGCAGGCACCGGTTCCCCCCTGTTCCACCGTAATGCCGGAAGCGGCGCTACGGCAGGGGCGGGGCCGAACGCAGGGCGCTTCCGCGCAGCCACTGCTCCCACGACAGTTGCCAGAAGCCCCATCCGTTGTCCCATTCGAGCCGGCGGTCGGTGCCGGTGATCGTCACGGGGTCGCCGCGCAGTGAGGTGTCGTAGAACCAGGCGGCCTGGTCGGGGCGGGCGTTGACGCAGCCGTGGCTGACGTTGGCGCGGCCCTGGGCCCACACGTTGTCCTTGGCGTGCACGTACTCGCCGCTGTCGGAGATGCGGACGGCATGGTCGATCATGACGTCGTAGTAATCAGGGTCGCCTTCGGAGCGGCCGGGGGAGATCATGCGGACCGGGTTGCCCTTGTCCATCGTCAGATGGACGCCGCTGGTCGTGGTGTATTCGCGGGTGGTGGCCATGCCGGCGCTGATGGCCATGCGCTGCACCACGCGGCCGTCGCGCCGGACGGTCATCTGGTGGGTGCGGGTGTCGATGGCGCTGGTCTGCGCGCGGCCCACGGTGAAGGCGAAGGTCTGGTCGCTGACGCCGTAGACGCCGGGGGCCAGGCGGATGCCGGCCAGATGGGCGGTGACCGTGACTTGCTGGCGGGGCCGCCAGAACCGCCGGGGCCGGTAGACGGCCCGGGTGTCGTCGATCCACCTCCAGGCACCCTCGGCGGGCGGCTCGGCCCGGACCTCCAGGGCGCGCTCGACGGCCGCCTTGTCGCGGACGGGCGTGTCGAAGTCGAGGATGACCGGCATGCCGATGCCGACGGTCTCGCCGGGCTGCGGGGTGGTGGCGGCCAAGCCGAAGGAGCGGGCGGCCTGGCGGGTGCGGAAGCGGCCCATCGTCACCGTCGAGGGGCCTTCGGCGCCCGCGGCCTTGACGGTGACGGTGTATTCGGCGCCGGGCTTCAGCGTCCAGGAGGAGCGCCAGGTGGTGCGGGTGGGGTCGAGCGTGCCGCGCACGGGCACGCCCGACACGTACGCGAGCACCTGGCTGAGCGTGCCGCCCTTGGCGCTGACCACCAGGCCCTGGTCGGGGCGGGCGCGCTTGGTGTCGAAGGCGGGGGAGACGTGGACGACGGGCGGGCGGGGCGGGGGCTCGGCCGAGGCGCAGCCGGCTGCCGCGAGCAGCACGGCCACGCAGATCGTCGCGGCACGCCGCAGCATGACACTCCTGCTTTCCGGGGACCGGGGAGCCTCAAGGGTAGCGGGGAGTCATGGCTCAAGCACGCCGAGTCACTTATCCGACAGTTCCGGTTACCTCCCCCAAGGAGATGTCGCCGGCCATCGCGCTGATCGTCACCGTGTCGCCGTCCTGGAGGAACGTCCTGGTGTCGCCGCCGGCGAGCTTGAGCGGGTCGGTGCCGTTCCAGGTGATCTCGATGAGGGAGCCGCGCTCGTCCACCTGGCCGCCGGAGACGGTGCCGCTGGCGAACAGGTCGCCGGTGCGCAGCGGCGCGCCTCCAGAGGTCAGGTGCGCGAGCATCTGGTCCGGCGTCCAGTACATGTCCCGGTACGGCGGGCGCGAGACGACCTCGCCGTTGAGCCGGATCTCCATGGTCAGGTCGAGCCCCCAGTCGCCCTTGCGGCGCAGGTAGTCGAGCGGCGGCGGGTCCTGCTCGCGACCGGGGACGCGCGGCAGCGCCTCCAGCGGCGTGACCCACGGCGAGATCGACGTGGCGAACGACTTGCCCAGGAACGGCCCGAGCGGCACGTACTCCCAGGCCTGGATGTCACGCGCGGTCCAGTCGTTGACCAGCGTCACCCCGAACACGTGGTCCTCGAAGTCGCCGGTCCCCGGCACGCCGACCACGAACCCCAGCTCGGCCTCGATGTCGAGCTTGGCGGTCGGCCCGTAGGAGCCGGCGCCGAGCTGCCCGTGCGGCCGCCTGATCGGGGTGCCGGACACCACGACGGTGCCCGCCCTGCCGTGGTAGCCGACGGGCAGGTGCCGCCAGTTGGGCAGCAGCGGCTCGCTGCCGGGCCGGAAGATGCGGCCCAGGTTGCCCGCGTGCTCCATCGAGCAGTAGAAGTCGACGTAGTCGGCCACCTCGAACGGCAGGTGCAGCTCCACCTGGTCGAGCGGCACCAGGTGCGGCTCGGTGATGGCCAGGTCGCCGGTGAGCTTGTTGCGGATGAGCGTGCGGGTGTCGTGCCAGGCGCTGCGCCCGCGGGCCATGAACGGGTTGAGCGTGGGCGCCGCGAACACCTCGTCGTGCAGCGCGGCCGCCAGGTCGAGCACCCGGTCGCCGTATCGCACCCCCACCCTCGGCGCCTCACCGTGCCGTGAGAACACCCCGTAGGGCAGGTTGTCCACTCCCCAGCTCACGCTTCCTCCTCGATCAGTCCCAGGGCCCGCAGGTCGTCGACGGGCGTGCCGGTGCTGCACGAGCCGTAGCTCACCAGCAGGTGCCTGGCCCGCTTCGCGGTCTCCTCCGGTACGTTGCGCGCGAGCTGCACGAGCTGGCCCACGTCGGTGGAGCGCAGCACGGGCGCCGGGTCGCGGCCCGCGACGGCCTCGCACACGGCCAGCACCAGGTTGAGGAAGCCGTAGCGGTCCACGCCGAGCGTCGGGTCGAAGTGCCGTACGGCGTGGTGCAGCCCGGCGGTCGCCTTGAACGGGATGTCGTTCTCGACGCAGAACCGGACGAACGCGGCGACCTGCTCGACCGGCGGGAAGGCGTCGGCCGCCTCGCCGCCGCAGCGGATCTTCAGCCCCACCCCGGCGGGCACGTCCGGGACGAACTTGCCCGGCGGCACCTCGACGAACAGCCGTATCCCCGACGGCAGGTCCAGCTCGCGGGCCACGTCCTCGACGGTGCGCTCGGCGGGCAGCCTTGCCTCGACGAAGTCGACGGGCAGGTCGTCGAAGGGCGGCAGCTCGGGCGTGTCCTTGATCAGCCCGATGCGGCGCGGCTGCCAGTCCTCGGCGCGCAGCCGGTCGAGCCGGCTGGCCGGGCACAGGAAGCGGTGCGTGAGCACCTCGACGTTCTCCTCGACGCCGCGCCGGTTGCGGGCCAGGGCTTCGGACATGTGCAGCGACGTCGGCGGGAACAGGCCCGCGTCGTCGACGAGTGCGGTGAAAAGCGTCATCGTGACCAGGTCCAGGCGTATCCGGGGTCCTCGCAGGACAATGCGCCCTGCCCGAGATCGAGCGGGCGGAAGGTGTCGACCATCACCGCCACCTCGTTGGTGGTCGTGAGGCCCTTGGCGACGGCGTCGATGACCGCCTCGACCGCGCCGGGCTGCGGCCCGTGCGTGAATCCGGCCGGGTGCAGTGAGATCGAGCCGATGTCGATGCCGGAGCCCTGGCGCGCGGAGTAGTCGCCGCCCACGTAGAACATGAACTCGTCGGAGTCCACGTTGTGGTGGTTGTAAGGGATCGGCACGGATTCGGGATGGAAGTCGAGCGGCCGGGGGCAGAACGAGCACACGACGAAGCCGGGGCCCTCGAACGTCTGGTGGGCCGGCGGCGGCGCGTGCGTCTTCTTCACCACGGGCTCGAAGTCGTTGATGTTGAACGCGTACGGGTAGAGGCAGCCGTCCCAGCCGACCACGTCGAACGGGTGATTGCGGTAGACCAGCCGGGTGAGCCCGCCGCGGGTGCGGACGAGCACCGGCACCTCCTCGCCCTCGACGGTCAGCGGCTCGGCGGGGGCGCGCAGGTCGCGCTCGCAGTAGGGGGCGTGCTCCAGGAACTGGCCGTGCTGCGACAGGTAGCGCTTGGGCGGCCTGATGTGCCCGGACGCCGCGATGACCAGCGCGTTGACGGGCCCGTCGGGCACCCAGCGGTGGATGGTGCCGGTCGGGATGACGACGTAGTCGCCGGGCCCGGCCTCGATCACCCCGTACGTGGACTCGAACCGGGCGCGGCCGGCCTGGACGTACACGCACTCGTCGCCCATCGAGTTGCGGTAGAGCTCGCTGGGCCGGTCGGTGGTGGCGTACGACAACCGGACGTCGCCGTTGCCCGCCAGCAGGACGCGCCCGGACACGAGGTCGCCGGCGCTGGTGAGCTGCTGGGTGCGGAAGTGGCGCGGCGACAGCGGCAGGTTGGGCTCGAGCCGCGTGCTGATCTCGGGGGTGACGGCCTCGGCCTTGAGGATGGCGGTCGGCAGGTGGCGGTGGTAGAGCAGCGAGGAGTCGGACGAGAAGCCTTCCTCGCCCATCAGCTCCTCGGCGTACAGGCCGCCGTCGGGCCGCCTGAACTGGACGTGGCGCTTGCGAGGCACCTCTCCCACGACGCGGTAGTACGGCATCCGCTCCTCCACCAACTGTCCGCTAATCGGACGCATGTGTCCTTTATGTGTAACAACCGTCCGTCATAGCCTCCGCAATGTCAACCCAGCGCGTCGGCGAGCCCGGCCGCCGCCTCGACGACCTGCGCGCCGGTGGAGGGAGGCAGCGGCCCGAACGTCACCACCCCGACGGACGCCTCCAGCCAGGGCAGCCCCGTCACCGGCGCCGCCATCCCCCGCGCACCCTCCTGCAACTGCCCCTCGGTGACGAGATAATCGGCCCGGCCCTCGCGCGCCGCCAGAATCGCCTGCCCGGCCGCGCCTTTGGCCAGCGGATGGCGCGAGCCCTCGCGGTAGGCCACGTGCATGTCCGTCCACGACGGCTCGACCACGGCCACCGCGAGCCCGTCGTCGCCCTCGGCCACGGTCAGGTGCGCGGTCGCGCCCACCTGCTCGGCCAGCCGCCGCAGCGTGGGCAGCGCCGCCGCGCGCAACAGCGGCTGCACGGCCTGCGCCAGCACGAGCACGCCGAACCCCAGGTGCACCCGCCCTTCGGCGTCGCGGCGGACGAACCCCTCGTTGAGCAGCGTGGTCAGCAGGCGGTACACCACGGGCCGGCTCAGCGACAGCTCGGCGCTCAGCTCGGTGGGCGTGCGGCCGCCCTTGCCGTCGGCGAGCAGGCGCAGCAGGCGCAGCCCGCGTTCGAGGGTCTGGGCGGATTCGGCGGCCATGACAACGATTATCTATGCGTGAGCCGAGGGTGACGTAACGCGATGAAAGGGGTACGTAACGGAGCAGAAGCACCGGGGGGTAAAAATGCGGTCAACGTGGATACTCCTGGTTGCCGGGTTGGCCATGTGCGGGTTGCTTCCGGCCCTTCCCTCCGACGGCGCGCAGGCGATCTACATGGCCCGGGGTCTGCCGGTGGCGACCCCGTCCGACCGGCTCGTGGAGGACACCTTCTACGTCACCGAGGGCATCGAGGTGGCGCGTCAGCTCCTGCCCGTCGAGAAGGGCGTCGCCTTCCGCGCCGCGACGGAGCTCGTGCCCGGCATCGGGGTCGACGCCGCGGGCAGGCTGTACGGCACGCCCGACCGCGCGGGCACGTACGCGGGGCACGTCCAGGTCTGCGCAGGCCAGAGCTGCACCGAGGAGCGGATCACGTTCGTCGTGCTGCGCAACGTGCCGTGGGATCCAGGCGTGCTCACTTTCCCCGGCTCGGCCGGACGGCCGCTGACCGGGCGCATCCAGATCAAGGGCGGGCCGTCGGGCGTGCTGCCGACCGTCAGCGTCACGAACCACGACGCGCTGCCGCACGGCGTCACGATCGGCCCCGACGGCAACATCAGCGGCGTGCCGACGGCGGCGGGCGTGACGCGGGTGCCGGTGCGCATCTGCGTGGCGGGCAACTGCGCGGGCGTCGTGGTCACATTCATCGTGGTCTGACCCTTGCGGCGGGACCGGCTTTCCGGTCACCGTGAATCCCATGAAATCGGTCATTGTGGTCGGGGCAGGGATCTGGGGATCGTCGCTGGCCTTGCGGCTGGCCGAGACCGGCTGGGCGGTGACGCTGGTCGAGCAGCACACCCCGGGGCACGTGCGCCAGGCGAGCGCGGGGGAGACCCGGCTGCTGCGCTGCTCGCACGGCGCCGAGGAGTGGTACGCCCGGATGGCCTGGCGGGCGCGCGAGGGCTGGCGGCGGCTGGAGGAGCGGGCCGGCGAGCCGCTCTATCACGAGGCGGGCCTGATGTGGTTCGCCGGGACGCCGGACGGCTGGGAGCACACCAGCGCCCAGGTCCTGAAAAATCTCGACATCCCGTGTGAGGTGCTGGACCCCGCCGACGGCGCCAGGTTCTTCCCCGAGTTCCGCGGCGACGACCTCAGCTTCCTGCTCTGGGAGCCGCACGCGGGCGTGCTGCGCGCCCGCCGCGCCACCCAGGTCACCGCCGCCCTCGCCGTGTCGGCCGGCGTCCGCCTGGTCCGCGCCCGCGCTGTCCCCGCCCCGGACGGCGTCCGCGTGGGCGGCGACGTGCTCACCGCCGACCGGATCGTGTGGGCCTGCGGCGCCTGGCTGCCCGAGCTGTTCCAGGCGCCGATGACCGTGACCAAGCAGGACACGCTGCACTTCGCCGTGCCCGCCGCCTGGACCACGCCCGGCACCCCCGCCTGGGTGGACCACGGCGCCTCGGCCTACGGCCACGGCGACGTTGACGGCGTGGGCATGAAGGCCACCTCCGACGCCGAGGGCAGGCCGTACGAGCCCGAACACGGCGAGCGCGTGGTCGACGAGGCCAGCGTCGCGAACGCCCGCGCCTACCTGGGCCGCCGCTTCCCGTCGCTGGTCTCGGCGCCGGTGCTGTTCAGCCAGGTCTGCCAGTACGCGCTCACGCCCGACGCCGAGTGGATCATCGCCGAGACGTCGCCCGGCGTGTGGCTGCTCGGCGGCGACTCCGGCCACGGCTTCAAGCACGCCCCCGCGCTGGCAGAGTACGTGGCGGGCATCCTGGACGGCGACCACGCGCCGGAGCCCCGCTTCGCCCTGCGCGAGCGGGTCCCGGCACGCGGCCTGCGGACCAGCGGCTCAACGTGAGGCGTGCTCGGGCGCGCGCAGGTTGCGCACCCCGGGGGACAGCAGCGCCGCGCACGTCGACAGCAGCACCAGGACCCCGCAGCCGACCAGCGCCGCCGGCGCGCCCACCCGCTCCGCCACCGGCCCCGCCAGCATGAGCCCGACCGGGCCGAACATCAGCGAGCCGAGCGCGTCGTACGAGCTCACCCGCGACAGCGACTCGGGCGGGATCTCCCGCTGCATCGTCGTCTGCCACAGCACCCCGAACACGTCGAAGCAGACGCCCAGCAGGAACGCGCCCGCCACGCTGGCCCACAGCGGGGCCTGTCCGCCGAGCAAGAAGTACGGCAGCGCCACCGGCAGGCAGCACAGGGTGCCGACCAGGATCGGGCGGCGCGGGCGCAGCCGCAGCGACACCACCACCCCGGCGATCGTGCCCACGCCCTCCCCGGCCAGGAACGCCGACCAGGCCGCCGCCCCGCCGAGACTCTGCTCGGCCAGCAGTGGCCCGAGCACCCCGTGACCGGCCTGGATCGCCATCACCAGCACGGAGAACTGCGCCACCACCACCCAGATCCACTGCCGGGACCTGAACTCGCGCCATCCTTCCCGCAGATCGGCCAGCACGGAGTCGCCGGGCTTGGCACGTTCCGACCGGGTCATCCGCAGGCCCGCGACGAGCACGCCGGCCAGCGCGTACAGCCCGGCGCTGACCGCCAGCGCCCAGCCGCCGCCGACCAGCACCACCGTGCCGCCGCCGAGGACCGCGCCGCCCACGCGGGACACGTTCGCGCCCAGGCCCAGCAGCGCGTTGCCGGCCTGCAGCCGCTCCGGCGGCACCACCTCGGGGATGATGCCGGTCAGCGCGGGGAAGATCACCGCGATCCCCATGCCGGTCACCGCCGCTGCCGCCGCCATGAGGGGCATCGGCGTCCAGCCGGTCAGCATCATGGCCGCCAGCGCGGCGAACCCGGCGGCGTTCACCCACTCGCCGGCCATCATCACCCGGTTGCGCGGCAGCCGGTCCGCGATCACCCCGCCGAACAGCAGTAACAGCACGGTCGGCAGCGACTGCGCGGTGAGCACCACCGACAGCGTGGTTGCCGTCGCGCCGGGCAGGCGCAGCACCCCGAACGCCAGGGCGACGGGCGCGAACGTGCTGCCCAGCACCGAGAGCGTCCGGGCGGACAGCAGCAACGCGAACCGCCGGTCCCGGAGCAGCGCGAGATCCCCGAGCACGCCTCTTCCCCCTTGCTGAGCCCCGCACTCGCCGTGGAGGACGGGCGTAAAGCAACCCCGTTGATGTGATTGAACGATACTGATTCGGCCGATAGTGTGCGATATGCCCGGCGATCACCCCCCTCGGAAGGCGCCATGAGACTGAGGCAGATCTTCGTCATCGGCCTGACCCTGTCGCTGCTCGGCATCGGCGTCCCCGCCTGGTCGCAGGACGACCCGCGCAGTTGCAACGACCTGATGGACGCCGACGCCCCCGCCTATGTCGTCTGCACCTGGCTCGCCACGCCCGAGGAGGCGGCCGACATCGCCCGGTTCTGGGCCGGCAACGACGGCCAGAACATGAAGGACTCCGGTCCCATGGACAAGGGCACCGTCGACTGCACCCAGCCGGGCAACGTCTGCCCCGGCGGCGGCGAGGGTGACGGCGAGATGCACGAGATCGGCGACCCGCTCCCCGAGGGCGCCGAAGAGGGCGGCACCCCCGAGTGCGAGGGCGCCGAGCCCTGCTACGTCGACCCCGACAACGTCACGCCCGCCCAGGCCAAGCAGGCCGCCGAGAGCCCCACCGGCCAGAGCGTCAAGACCGCCGCCGCGACCGGCATGCGCATCTGGATCGACGCCGAGCTCGCCGACGACTACAAGGCCGGCAAGCTCGCCGAGGCCGCCAAGCAGGTCGCCGCGCTCGCCGTGCAGCCCGGCGTCGTCGGCGTCCGGTTCAGCTCCCAGCTCGGCGCCAACAGCACCTTCGAGAGCGCCGACGAGATCGACGCCTTCCTGACCGAGGCGTCCACCGCCCTGCGCAACTCCGCCCCCGGCAAGAAGCTCGCCGTCCACACCGTCGTGCCGGTCCTCGGCTGCGGCGCCGACGACGCCTGCAAGGCCGAGCTGACCAAGAAGTACCCGCTCCTCGACCCCGAGCGCGTCGGCGGCTGGCTCGCCAAGGGCCTCGTCGACCAGCTCGCCCTCGACGGCGGCCACCTGGCCACCGAGTACGCCACCTGGCAGATCTCCGCCGCCGACGCCCAGCGCAACCAGTGGATCCAGGTCCGCGCCCGCGCCTGGGACGCCTACGGCCAGATCGCCGCCGAGGACGCCGGCTTCGCCGCCCCCGGCGGCCCGCAGCTCACCGCCGAGCAGGCCACCCAGTCGATCACCGACCGCGTCGCCGCCCCGCTCCAGGCCGATGCCGCCGAGACCGTCACCCTCTGGACCCGCTGGCAGAACGACCAGGGCCAGGTCAACCGGGCCTACGGCGAGAAGTGGGCGGCGAACACCACCTGGGACGAGCTCAAGAAGCTCACCTCGGTGCGGCCCCGCCTGGCCACGCTGTACAACCCGGCCGCCCCCGAGGTGGACGCCGCGACGGACCTGAAGAACCTCGCGCAGGTCTTCGGCCAGGTGTATCTCCACAGCGGCCTCTGAGCCCCCAGCGGACATGGACACCGCCGGGCGCTACCGAGCCTTCGCCCTGGAAGCCCGCGGCCACTCGCCCGCCTACGAGCTCCTGGCGAGCAGGATCGCCGACGACGACGGCCTGCTCGCCCTGATCGACCGGCTCCCCGAGGCCAAACGGCAGCCGAACCTGCTGCTGGGAGCCGTACGCCACCACGGCGGCCCGCACGACGACTACGCGGCCTTCCGCGCCTGGACGACCGCCCACTGGGACCGGGTCAGCGCCACCATGCGCGCCCGCAGCACCCAGACGAACGAGCCGGGCCGGTGCGCCACCCTCCTGCCGGTCCTCGCCGCCCTGCCCCAGCCGCTGGCCCTGATCGAGGTGGGCGCGTCGGCCGGCCTGTGCCTCTACCCGGACCGGTACGCCTATCGCTACGACGACCGCCCGGTGCTCGGCTCCGCCGAGGTCGTCCTCGACTGCCGCACCGGCGGCCGGGCCCCGCTCCCGCGGGAGGTGCCCGCCGTCGCCTGGCGGGCCGGCCTCGACCTCAACCCGCTCGACGTACGCGACCCCGGCGACGTGCGCTGGCTGGAGTCGCTGATCTGGCCCGAGCGGCACGAACGCCTGCGCCGCCTGCGGGCTGCCGTCCGCGTGGCCCGCGCGGACCCGCCCCGCCTCGTGCGCGGCGACCTCAACGAGGCGCTCGCCGGCCTGATCGCCCAGGCGCCCGCCGGGGCCACCCCGGTCGTCTTCCACAGCGCGGTGCTCGCCTACCTGCCGCCGGAGGCGCGGGCGGCGTTCGCCGGGACCGTGCGCGCCCTGCCCGGCCACTGGATCTCCAACGAGGCCCCCGGCGTGCTGCCGCTCCCGGGCACTCCCGAGCCGCCCGCCGGCCGCGCGGTGTTCGTGCTCGCCCTCGACGGCAGGCCGCTGGCGTTCGCCGGCCCGCACGGCCAGTCGCTGGACTGGTTCGCTAGTGAGCCGCCGCCAGCGACCGGTCCAGCAGCTCGCTGAGCGCCCCGCGCGCCTCCTGCAGCTCGTCGATCCGCTGGTCGAGGTCCGTCAGATGACTCCGTACGTGATCGAGCACGCACGCCTGGAGGCCCACGCCGTCGTCCAGGAAGCACGGCATGACCTCCCGGATCACCTTGGTCGGCAGCCCGGCTCCCAGCAGCGCCCGGATCTGCCCCACCCTGGCCGGGGCGTCGGCCGCGTAGGTGCGGTGACCGCCGCTCGTCCTGACGGACTCCAGCAGCCCCTGATCCTCGTAGTAACGCAGCAGGCGTACGTTGACGCCGGTGACGCGCGCCAGATCGCCGATCTTCACGTGACCCACCTCACCTTGAACCTCACACCGTTGGAGATCCTAACGTGGGCCGCATGACACAGATTTCCCTCTACGGCTTCCTTCGTCCCCGGCCCGAGCGCAAGGACGAGGTCCGGCGCATCCTCACGTCGCTCGTCGAGCCCAGCCGCGCCGAGCCCGGCAACGTGCACTACGACCTGCACGAGCAGGAGGACGGCCGGTTCTTCCTCTACGAGGTCTGGCGCTCCCGGGAGGACCTGGAGCTGCACAACCAGTATCCGCCGCTGCGCGACTTCCTCGGCAACCTGTCCGACTACCTGGAGGAAGCCCCGGAGGCGTACACCGGCACCCCGCTGAGCCCGCCCGCGCACGAGCGTCCGTGAGCATATGATCAGCGCATGGCATGCCGCATCACCGAGCTCGTGCTCGACTGCCGTGACCCCGAGCGCCTGGCGGCGTTCTGGTGTGACGTGCTGGGCTATGTCGTGCTCGACCGCGAAGAGGGCAGCGTGGAGATCGGGCCGGAGCGGCCGGGGCACCTGCCGACGCTCGTCCTCAGCCTCTCCGACGACCCGAAGACGGGCAAGCTGCCGCTGCACATCGACGTCAACGCCACCGACCGCGATCAGGAGGCGGAGCTGGCCCGGCTGCTGGCGATCGGCGCCCGCCACGCCGACGTGGGCCAGACCGGCGAGGAGACGTGGATCGTGCTGCAGGACCCGGAGGGCAACGAGTTCTGCCTGCTCCGGCGCACGGTCAAGGCTTGAGGAAGCTGCCGAACTCCTCGACGTCGATGAGCCCGTCGCCGTCCTTGTCGAGGCGCCGGACGCCTGCCTGGGCGGCTTCGAGGGTGATGGGCTGACCCAGCACCTCCATCAGCCGCACCAGCTCCTCGGCCGAGATGCGGCCGTCGTCGTCGGAGTCGATCAGGTCGAAGGTGATCGCGTAGTCGCTCATGGGTCAGACCTTAGTGGCGATCCGGCGGAGCGCGTCCACGAACCCGGTCACTTGCGGGCTGCGGTTGCCGGCCCGCCAGGCGATGGCCAGCCGGGCGGGCGGCAGGCCGGTGACCGGGCGGTGAAGGAGGCCGGGCCGCTTGTACAGCTTGGCGTTGCCCTCGGCGACGAGCACGACGCCGAGGCCGCCGGTGACGGCCTCGAAGACCTCCTCGGGGGTGCTCGCGGTGACGCCGACGACGGGCCCCGCGTCCGGGGAGGCGTCGCGGCCCAGCCAGAAGTCGCGCATCGGCCCGGCCGCGGCAGGCAGGGCGATGAACGGCTCGTCACGCAGCCGGTCGAACGGGATCTCGTCCAGACCGGCGAGCGGATGGTCGGCGGGCATGACGACGCATCGGCGCTCGGTGACGAGCACGTGCGTCTCCAGACCGGGCGGGGCGGGCAGCCAGAGGAAGGCCACGTCGGAGCTGCCGTCCGCCAGGCCGCCGCTGGGGTCCTCCCAGCTCACCAGCCGCAGCGCGACCTCCCAGCCGGGCATGGCGGCGCGGAAGCCGCGCAGCGCCTCCTGCTGCAGGCCCCGGCCGACGGCGGTCTGCAGGCCGATGACCAGCGTGCCGGTGGGCGCGGCGGCCCTGGCGGTCTCGTAGCCGGTGTTCCACCGGTCGAGCAGGTCGGCGGCCACGGGCAGCAGCGCCGCGCCCTGCCGGGTGAGCGTGACGCCGCCGGGCACGCGGTCGAACAGCGGGCAGCCGAGCTGCCGTTCGAGCGCCCTGAGCTGCTTGGACAGCGCGGGCTGCGAGACGAACAGCCGTTCGGCGGCCCGGGTCACGTTCAGCTCCTCGGCGACCGCCACGAAATACCGCAGATCCCGCAAATGCACGTCCATAGCTGATGGTTATAGCAAAGGGTCTTGGACGGGACCCGGCCCCCGGCAGCAGGATCGGCGGCATGAAGACACGCGAACTCGGCGGTTTGACGGTCCCCGCACTCGGCTACGGCGCGATGGTGCTGTCGCCCGGCATCTACGGCGACATCGACGAGGAACGGGGTGAGGCGGCGATCCGGGCCGCGCTGGACGCGGGCGCCACCCACGTGGACACCAGCGACGCCTACGGGCCCGACGGGCAGAACGAGCGCCTGGTCGGCCGGGCGATCAAGAGCCGCAGGGACGAGGTGGTCGTGGCCACCAAGTTCGGCCTGGCCGTGCCCGAAGGCGAGGACAGCAGGGCGCAGCCGGTCGGCTACGCCTTCGGCGAGCTGCGCGTGAACGCCGAGCCCCGGCTGGTGCGGCGCTACGCCGAGGCGAGCCTGCGCAACCTGGACACCGACGTGATCGACCTGTACTACCTGCACTACGCCGACCCCGGCGTGCCCGTCGAGGACACCGTCGGGGCGATGGCCGAGCTGGTCAAGGCCGGGCTGGTCAGGCACCTGGGCCTGTCCAACGTGACGGCCGCGCAACTGCGCCGGGCGCACGCCGTGCACCCGGTGGCCGCCGTGCAGAACGAGTGGTCCATGTGGCGGCCGATCGACCCGCTCCTGCTGCGCACGGCCGGCGAGCTCGGGGTGGGCATCGTGGCGTGGAGCCCGCTCGGCAACGGCTTCCTCACCGGCACCGTCCAGCAGCTCGGCGAGAACGACTTCCGGCACAACGCGCCGCGCTTCTCCGCCGAGAACCTGGCCGCCAACAACGACCGCTACGCGCCGATCCGCGGCCTGGCCGACCAGCTCGGCATCACCCCGGCCCAGCTCGCCCTGGCCTGGCTGCTCCACCAGGACGACCACGTCGTGGCCATCCCCGGCAGCCGCACCCCCGCGCACATCAGGGAGAACGTGGAAGCGGCCGGCATCACGCTGCACGCCGACACGCTCGCGACCATCGACGAGGCGCTCGGCCGGTTCGAGGTGACGGGCGGGACGCTTCTTTAACCGCATTTGGGGGTAGCTGGGGCCCCATGCGAATGACGTACACCAGCGACCTGTGGTGGAAGAACGCCGTCGTCTACTGCCTCGACGTCGAGACGTTCAAGGACGGCAACGGCGACGGCATCGGTGACTTCCGCGGGCTCACGCAGGAGATCGACTACCTCGCCGGCCTCGGCATCACCTGCCTGTGGCTGATGCCGTTCTACCCGACGCCCAACAAGGACGACGGCTACGACGTCACCGACTTCTACAGCGTCGACCCCAGGCTCGGCACGCTGGGCGACTTCGTGGAGTTCATGCGCACCGCCCACGACCGCGGCCTGCGGGTCATCGCCGACCTCGTCGTCAACCACACCTCCGACCAGCACCCGTGGTTCGTGGAGTCCAGGTCCGGCCGCGACTCGCCCAAACGCGACTGGTACGTCTGGTCCGACACGCCCGAGCCGAACCCGAAGGAGGTCGTCTTCCCCGACAAGGAGGACAGCGTCTGGGAGCACGACCCGCACACCGGCCAGTACTACCTGCACACCTTCTACCGCCACCAGCCCGACCTCAACGTCGCCAACCCCGAGGTGCGCGACGAGATCGCCCGGGTGCTCGGCTTCTGGATGGAGCTGGGGCTGTCGGGGTTCCGGGTGGACGCGGTGCCGTTCCTCATCGAGAACGTCTCGCCGGAGCTCGCCGACCCGCACGACTTCCTGGCCGAGCTGCGCGCGTTCATGACCCGCCGCAAGGGCGGCTCGGTCCTGCTCGGCGAGGTCAACCTGGAGTACGACCAGCTTCTCGAGTACTTCGGCGACGGGCTGGGCGACCAGCTCACGATGTGCTTCGACTTCGTCGCCATGCAACGCGCCTGGCTCTCCCTGGCCAGGCGCGACGCCGGGCCGCTCGCCTCGGCGTTGCGCGAGCGGCCCGAGCCGCCCAAGGACTGCCAGTGGGCGATGTTCCTGCGCAACCACGACGAGCTGACGCTGGACAAGCTCACCGAGGACGAGCGGCAGGAGGTCTTCGCCGCGTTCGGGCCGGACAAGGACATGCAGATCTTCGGCCGGGGCCTGCGCAGGCGGCTGCCGCCCATGTTCGGCGGGGACGAGAGGCGGATCAAGATGGCCTACAGCCTGCTGTTCTCGCTGCCGGGCACGCCGGTGCTCTTCTACGGCGAGGAGATCGGGCTGGGCGAGGACCTGTCGGCGGAGGGCCGGATGGCTGTGCGAACCCCCATGCGCTGGTCGGCCGAGGGCGGCTTCACCCAGGCCGAGCGGCCCGTGCGCGCCATGCCTGACGGGCCGAACGTCGCCGACCAGAGGCGCGACAACGACTCGCTGCTGCGCTGGATCCAGCTGCTCATCGAGCGCTACCGGGAGTCGCTGGAGCTGGCCTGGGGCGACCACACGGTGCTGGACGCGGGCGACCCGGCGGTGCTGGCCCACCGCTGCGACGCCGACGGGGCGACGATCGTGGCCGTGCACAACCTGGACGACCGGGAGTGCGAGGCCGAGCTCGACCTGACCGGCCTGGAACGCTGCGTGCTCACCGACCTCCTGGTCGACGGCACGGTGAAGGTGCCCGGCTCGGGCCGGGTGCGGCTTCCGCTGGACCCGTACGGCTGCCGCTGGCTCCGGGTGTCGGCCCCCGAGGTCTCCCCGGAGGACGCCTCCGTCAAGGCCCAATGACGTTCATGCTGACGCGGTGGCGGGCCAGGCGCGCATGGCGAGCGCGGCCAGCTCGGTGAGCGCCTCGGGCGAGGCCCCGTCGCGCGCCTGGTTGGACATGCCCTGCAACACCGCCGCGTAGTAGGTCGCCAGCGCGGCCGTGTCGGTGCCCGGGGGCAGCCGCCCGGCCGCCGCGTCGTCGTCGAACCGTGCCTGGATGGCCGCCTTCGTCCGCTCGCGCTGCCGCCGCAGCAGCTCCTGCACCTCGGCCGACTCCGGCCCGCAGTTGACCCCGGCGGAGACGACCATGCAGCCGGGCGGGTGCTCCGGGGCGGAGAACTCGGTGGCCGCCTCGCGCAGCACGCGTTCGATCGCCTGGCGGCCGGTCGGCTCCTCGGCCAGCGCCCGGGCGGTGAACGCCCCGTAGGTCTCCTGGTAGAGGCCCAGCGCCTCCTCGAACAGCCGCCGCTTGTCGCCGAACGCCGCGTACAGGCTGGGGGGCCTGATGTTCATGGCGGCGGTCAGCTCGGCGACGGAGGTGGCCTCGTAGCCGTGCCGCCAGAACGCCAGCACCGCGCTGTGCAGTGCCGTGTCCCGGTCGAACGCCCGTTGTCTCGCCATCCCCCCATTCTAGAGCGATCGCTATAAAACGAGCACCTCGGTACGGGGCGTCGTTTGTGTAGCGATCGCTATGTTATGGTTCTTCTGTATCGATCACTACAGAAAGAGCCCGTCATGAAGACTGCCCTCGTCACCGGTTCCAGCAGGGGGATCGGCCGTGCCATCGCGCTGCGCCTGGCACGTGACGGCTTCCGCGTCATCGTCAACTACGCCGCCGACGAGGCCGCCGCCAAGGAAGTCGTCCGGCTCGTGGAGGAACAGGGCGGCAGCGCGCTCGCCGTCCAGGCCGACCTGGGCGACCCGGCCCAGGTGGAGGCGCTGGCCGAACGCGTCAGGCTGGAGAGCGGCGTGCTGGACGTGCTGGTCAACAACGCCGGCGTCGCCGTGCACCGGCCCATCGAGGAGGAGACGCCCGAGTCGTTCGACCGGCACTTCGCGGTCAACGTCAAGGGCCTGTTCTTCCTGACCCAGCGGCTGCTGCCCCTCATCCCCGACGGCGGCCGCATCGTCAACGTCACCTCCGGCGTCACGCGCATCGCCTTCCCCAGCGCGATCGCGTACTCGATGACCAAGGGCGCCGTCCAGACGTTCACGCTGGCGCTGGCCAAGCAGCTCGGCCCGCGCGGGATCACGGTCAACAACGTCGCCCCCGGCATCATCGACACCGACATGAACGCGGGCTTCCTGCGCGACAACCCGGAGGGCCGCGCGAACGCGGCCGGCTATCACGCGGTCGGCCGGATCGGCCGCCCGGAGGAGATCGCCGACGTGGTGGCCTTCGCCGCGTCGCCCGAGGCGAGCTTCATGACCGGCACCACGCTCGACGCCACCGGCGGCGGCAACCTCTGAAGGCCCTGGAAGACCAAGAGGCCCTAGAGGTACGACGGGCCGGTCACGCGGTGGCGGAACGTCCACCACACCCACGCCTGGGCCGCGACCAGCAACGGGATCATCACCAGGGTCACCGGCACCAGCAGCGCCCCGGACGTTCCGGCCACCGGCTCCAGCCGCACCCCCGCCACCACGCCGACCGCGGCCAGCGCCACCGCCGTCAGCGCGAACGTGCGCAGCTCGCCCGCGCCGCCCGACAGCACCGAGGCCCGCTCGCGCAGCACCCCGCGCAGCCGCAGCGCGGCGAACGCCAGCCCGTGCGTGCCGAACAGCGCGGCCAGAGCCAGCGCCGGCAGCGCCAGGAGCGGCCCCTGGACGCCCAGCGCCACGACGCTGAGCAGCGCCCCCCAGCACAGCGCCAGCCCCCAGCTCCCGGCGACGATCGCGCCGTCCCACACCGCCTGCCAGCCGCGCCCCGGCACCCGGCCGCGCAGCCACAGCCCCATGTCGCGGATCACCCACGCCAGCAGCAGCACCACGACCAGCGGGTAGTTCTCGTGCAGCAGCTCCGCCTCCAGCGCCGGGAACAGCCCGGCCAGCACGCCCGCGGTCACCACCAGCCACACCTCGTTGCCGAGGAAGAACGGCGCGATCGCGGCGATCGTCTCCCGCCGCTCTCCCGGCGTCCGCCCCAGGTACGGAAGCACCATGCCGACCCCGATGTCGGACCCGGCCAGCACCAGGTAGCCGAGCGCGAAGAAGGCCAGAACGAAGATCTCCATGTCGGCTCCTCAGAAGGTCAGGACGGGCTGGGGGGCGTCGATGGGCCGGTCGCCCAGGGCCACGGCCGCCGGCCCCGCCTTGGCGGCCCTGGCCAGCAGCCAGTAGTTGATCAGGACCAGTACGGCGAACACCGAGGTGAAGGCGATGACCGAGAACCGCATCTGCCCGGCCGACACCGGCGACATCGCCTCGGAGGTGGTCAGCAGCCCGTAGACGGCCCACGGCTGGCGGCCCATCTCCCGGAAGATCCACCCGGCCAGCATCGTGGCGAACGGCACCGGGATCATCGCCACCAGCAGCCAGTGCCACACCCGCAGCCCGCGCACCACCGGCCTGAACAGCATGAGCAGCGTGCTCGGCGCGGCCACGAACAGCATGAGCGCGAACAGCCCCATCATCCAGGTGCCGCCTGCCTGCACCCAGCCCACCGGGGGCAGCCAGTCGCCCGGCCCGTGCCGGGCCACCATCTCGGCCTGGGCCGCCGCCAGGTCGCCCGACCAGGCGGCGAGCTTGGTCACCTGCATCGTGCCGAACCCCATGCCGCCGAACGTCGCCGTGACCATCAGCGCGGGCGCGGCCACGCCCAGCCCGAGCCGCAGCGACTTGCGGAAGAAGTCCTGCTCGGGGGTCCGCTTGCTCAGGTGGTAGGCGCTCACCCCGGCCATGAAGAACCCGCCGACGACCATCGCGCCGCTCAGGATGTGCGCGAACGCCACCAGCGCCGCCGGGTTGGCGACCATCGCGCCGAAGTCCGCCAGGTGGAGCACGCCGCCGTCGAGCCGGTAGCCGACCGGGTTCTGCAGGAAGCCGTTCGACACCATGATCCAGAACGCGGACGCGTACGCGGTGAGCGTGACCACCCAGATCAGCGCCAGGTGCGCCCACCGGTTCAGCTTGTTCCAGCCGAAGATCCACAGGCCCAGGAACGTGGCCTCGACGAAGAACGCGACCATCGTCTCCAGGGCCAGCGCCGAGCCGAACGCGTTGCCCGCGAACTCCGTGAGCCCGCTCCACGACAGCCCGAGCTGGAACTCCATGACGAGCCCGGTGACGATGCCCATCGCGTAGTTGATGATGTAGAGCTGCCCCCAGAAACGCGTCATCCCCTGGTGGACGGGGTTGCCGCCGAAGGTGGCCCGGGTCTGGATGACGGCCACGAGCGTCGCCAGGCCGAGTGTCAGCGCCACGAACAGGAAGTGCGCGCCCGCGGTGAGCGCGAACTGCAGGCGGGCCAGTTCAACGGTGTCCATGCGTAGCAGGATCCGATGACGGTTACGCCCGGGTCGTCCACCTCAGGCGGGCACCCGCCGTACCCCTGGGGTGACACGGCGGGCCGCGGCGTACACCTCAGGTTGTAAGCCAGCCCGGGGTGATCATGCCGGCCTCGTAGGCGAGGACCACGAGCTGGGCCCGGTCGCGCACCCCGAGCTTGGTCATGATGCGGCTGACGTGCGTCTTGGCCGTCGCGGGGCTCAGCACCAGCCGGGCGGCGATCTCGTCGTTCGACAGGCCGCCCGCGACCAGGCTCATGACCTCGCGCTCGCGCTCGGTGAGGGAGTTGAGCTCGGGGCCGGGCTCGGGGCGCTTGACGCGGCCGGCGAACTCGGCGATCAGCCGCCGGGTGATCGACGGCGCGATCAGCGCGTCGCCCCTGGCCACGACCCGGACGGCGTGGATCAGCTCGGCCGGCTCGGTGTCCTTGACCAGGAAGCCGCTGGCCCCGGAGCGCAGCGCGCCGTAGACGTAGTCGTCCAGGTCGAACGTGGTCAGGATGATGACCTTGACCTCGTCCAGCCGGGGGTCGGTGACGATCTGCCGGGTGGCCTCCAGGCCGTCGAGCTCGGGCATGCGGATGTCCATGAGCACCACGTCCGGCCGGGTCTCGCGGGCCAGGGTCACGGCCTGCGTGCCGTTGGCGGCCTCGGCGACGACCTCGATGTCGTCCTCGTCGCTGAGGATGGACCGGAAGCCGGCCCGTACCAGGGTCTGGTCGTCGGCCAGCAGCGTGCGGATCATGTGGCTCCGTTCAGGGGTAGTTCGGCGACGACCCGGAAGCCGCCCTCGGGGCGGGGGCCGGCGTCGAGCCTGCCGCCCAGGGCCGTGGCGCGCTCGCGCATGCCCTGCAGCCCGTAGCCGCTGCCCTCGGTGAACACGGCCCCCGGTCCATCATCCTCCACGCGGATCAGGATATTTCCGGACATGTTGCTGACGGAGAGTGTCGCCGCCTTCGTCCCGGAGTGCCGTGACACGTTCGTCAGCGCCTCGCGGATGATCCGCGTCGCCGCGAGATCCACCTCGACCGGCACCTCGTCCAGCGGCCCCGACAGCTCGGTCCGCACCTCCAGCCCCGACGCCGCCACCAGCGCGTCGATGCGGCCCAGGCTGTCGGCGGGCGCCGTCGGCGCGTCCTCGTCCACCTGGCGCAGCACCCCCAGCGTGGTGCGCAGCTCGCGCAGCGTCTCCTTGCTGGTGTCCTTGATCGCGCGCAGCGCCGCCTCGGCGTCCTCCGGCCGCTTCTTCAGCCCGTGCAGCGCCGCCGACGCCTGCACGTTGATCATCGAGACGTTGTGCCCGAGCACGTCGTGCAGCTCCCTGGCGATGCGCAGCCGCTCCTCGCCGGCCCGCCGCCTGGCCTCCTCCTCGCGCCCGTGCTCGGCCTCGCGCACCCGGCGGTCGGCCTCCTCGAGGTAGGCGCGGCGGTTGCGGCTCACGCTGCCCGCCGCGATGGCCGCCACCACCCAGCCCGCGATCATCGCCAGCGCGCCGTCGTCGACGTGCCGCACGTCACCGGTCTCGCCGAGCCCCATGAGCAACAGCGACGCCGACCCGGTGGTGATGGCGGCGGTGAGGTGCCCGTGGTCGGCCGCGGTGTAGAGCATCAGGAACGGCACGAAGATGAGCGGCCCGTCCAGCCGGGCGAGCGGGTAGTAGGCCACCACCGCGGCCGACACCACGATCAGCGTCAGCACCGGGTAGCGCTTGCGCAGCAGCACCCCGGCCGCCGTGATCAGCGGCAGCACCACGTCGAGCGCGTTCGGTTGCTGGTCGGCCCGGATGATCCAGGCGGCCAGGACGCCGAGCAGCGTGATCGCCACCGCGGCCACCGAGACGATGGTGCTCCTCCGCATGCCTCCCATTCTGTACGGGACGTGACCCGGGCCGGTCGCTGGGTAGGTGCGGGAGATGAGCACAGAGGACGAGCTCGCCAGACTCGACGAGGAGCTGGCGAAGCTGAAGCGGGACAACCAGGAGCAGCGCGACCAGATCCGCGACCAGGGCGCCACCGACCAGTTCGAGATCTCGGCCCAGATCGCCCAGGCGGACGAGCAGGCCGAGATCATCGCCGAGCTGGAGCAGCGCAGGGAGGCCCTGCGCCGGCGCCTGGAGCAGGGCTGATCACCTCAGCGCCGCGCCGACCTCGTGCAGGTGCTGGAGAGCCTGGCCGTACGACCTGAACAGGCCCGTCTCCAGATAGCTGACCCCGATCTCCGCGCAGTAGCGCTGGACGATCGGCTGCGCCTTGCGCAGGTTGGGGGCCGGCATGTTGGGGAACAGGTGGTGCTCGATCTGGTAGTTGAGCTGGCCCAGCCCGATGTCGGTGAGCAGGCCGCCCTTGACGTTGCGCGAGGTGAGCACCTGCTTGCGCAGGAAGTCGAGCTTGTCCTCGGCGGTGAGGATCGGCATCCCCTTGTGGTTGGGCGCGAACGAGCAGCCCAGGTAGACGCCGAACACGCCCTGGTGCACGGCCAGGAAGGCCACCGCCATCCAGAACGGCAGCACGGCGAAGACGAGGCCGAAGTAGAGCGCGAAGTGCGCCAGCAGCAGCGCGCCCTCCATGCCCCGGCGCTTGGTCGTCGGCTTGAACACGGCCTTCACGCTGGCCACGTGCAGGTGCCAGGCTTCCAGGGTGAGCAGCGGGAAGAACCAGTAGGCCTGCCACTTGGCGATGAACTTGGGCAGCCCGACGCTCCTGGCCACCTGGTCCTCCGACCAGACGATGACCGCGGGGGAGACGTCGGGGTCGTGGTCCTCGTGGTTGGGGTTGGCGTGGTGGCGGTTGTGCTTGGTGTTCCACCACCCCCAGCCGAGGCCGATGGCCAGGTTGCCGATCAGCAGCCCGGCCATGTCGCTGGCCCGCCGGGTGCGGAACACCTGCCGGTGGCCGATGTCGTGGGCGACGAACCCGATCTGGGTGAAGACCACGGCCATGAGGACGGCGACGAGAAGCTGCAGCCAGGAGTCGCCGACCCAGACGAACAGCGCCCAGCCGCCCAGATAGGCGCCCATGACGAGGCTGATCCTGACCGCGTAATAGACGGGACGCCGGTCCAGAAGCCCGGCTTCGGTGATCTTGGTGGCGAGTCTGGCGAAATCGCTGCCCCGCGTCTCTAGCTTGACGGGATCGGCCACTGGTCTCCTCATGTTGCGACGGTAGCTGTCCCCAGACTGGCTTATCCGCCGACATTGCGGAAGATCGCTTGTCGCCCCGGGCGCCCGTCACCCGGAGCGTACCCGACCCGCTACAGTGCGCCCCCCGCAGTCAGGCGAAGACCTTGGCCTTGAGCGACGGAACCCGCTGGACCGTGCGCAGGAAGGTCTTGAAGCCGAAGCGGGCCAGCCGGCCGCCGCCGACGAACTGCTCGGCCGCGCGCAGCGAGTCCCGCACGGCGGCGAAGCCGTATCCGCGCATCTCCGCCTCGTAACGGCCGATGGCCTGGACGGGGTCGCCGCCACCGGCGAGCGCCTGGGTGAGGAGGCGGGCGTCGCGCAGGGCGGTGTTGGCGCCGATGCCGCGCATCGGGGTCATGCTGTGGATGGCGTCGCCGAGCAGGGTGATGGTGGACGGCTCCCAGGCGTCGACGGGGACCGACGTGCGGATCGGCAGCAGCGAGACCGTGTCGGGGTCCGAGTCGGCGACGAGGCGGCGCAGGTCGGGGTGCCAGGAGGTGATCATGGCGGAGACGGCGTCGCGGAGCTGCTGGCCGGACATTTCTGAAATGTCGCCCGGGAAGCGGTCGAGGGCCGCGCCGACCGCCCACAGGATGTAGCTGCTGCCGTTGTCCATCAGCGCGCCCTCCTGCTCGGTGCGCCCGATGCCGGTGGTGGGCGCGTCGCTCAGGTCGTGCGGGGCGCAGAACAGCCCCAGGCCCGACGGCGGGATCACGTTGTTGGGCCCGTCGACCAGCCGGGGACTCAGCAGCCGCCGCGTTCGCTCGGTGAGCGGGAACTTGCCGGCGACCGTGGTGATGCCGGTGTCGACCCGCCGCGCGTGCGGCAGATACTGCCTGCGCACCCGCGAGTTGCCGCCGTCGGCCGCCACCACGATCCCGGCCGTCTCGCTGGTGCCGTCGGCGAAGAACAGCCTGACCCGCCCGTCGGGCAGCCGTTCGTACTTTTCGTACGCCCTGCCGAACCGTACGACGTCGTCCAGGTCCGACAGCAGCACCTGCCTGAGCGTGATGCGGCTGACCGAGTGGTGGTCGTCGGCCGGGTCGGCGGCGGGCGGGGTCTCGATGAGCGCGAGCAGGTCGAGCTGTTCGGTGAGGAAGCCGAAGTCCTGGCCGCCCTGCCCGGTCGTGTCCAGGAACGCCTGCCACAGGTGGGGCGGCAGGCAGTCGCGCAGCGCCCGTGCGCCGTGGGGGTCGATGTGCACCCGGTAGCCCTGCAGCCGGTCGGCCGGGGTGCGGTCCCGCTCGTAGACCGTCACGTCGAGGCCCGCCTTGCGCAGCCCGTGCGCCAGGCAGAGCCCGCCGATGCCGCCGCCGATGATCGCGATGTCGTTCGTCATGCCGCAACTATCACCCGTACGGATGAAACTGTCAACCAAACGGATGGATGATAAAGTGGGCCGGTATGAGGCGAGCACCCGAGGAGAAGCAGCGCGACCCCGAGCGGACCAAGGCCCGCATCCTTCAGGCGGCGCTGGAGGAGTTCGCGGCCAAGGGGTTCGCCGGGGCGAGGGTCGGCGAGATCGCCGCCAGAGCGGGGATGAACAAGCAGCTCATCTCCTACTACTTCGGCGGAAAAGAGGGCCTTTACCAGGCGCTCAGCGCGAGCTGGCAGCGTGAGGAGAGCGCGTTCGCCGACCGGGGCGCCACGCTGGGCGAGCTCGCGGCGGGCTACGTGCGGGCCAACGCCGAGCGGCGCGACTACGGCAGGCTGATGGCCTGGCAGGGGCTGACCGACGACGCCCCGCCCGACCCGGGCTTCGCCGACGACCTGCGCCGCGACGTCGAGCAACTGCGCCGGCGGCAGGAGGCGGGGGAGCTGCCCGCCGACCTCGACCCGGCGGCGGTGCTGGTGGCGCTGTTCGCGATGGCGGCGGCCGGCATCACGTTCCCGCAGGTCGTCAGGGCCGCCACCGGCCTCGACCCGGAATCGCCGGAGTTCGCCGGCCACTACGCCGAGCAGGTCCGGCGCCTGGTCGCGCACCTGGCCGGGACATGACGGAAGGCCCGGCGCCGATCAGGCCCGGGCTGACGTGGCTCGGGGGATCAGTCCGCTGAGATGCGCTCGAACAGGGCCAGCGCCGCCTGCCGCACGTCGTCGGGCGTGACCCCGTCCAGGGTCTGCCTGGCCTGCGCGATGTCGCGGGTCGTGGCCAGCGTGATCGCCACGGACTTCGCCGCCGCCCGGTCCAGCGAACCGGCCGGCGCGGCGTCGGCGAGCTGCTGGGCGCTCGCGGCGAGGTCGAGGTTGTCTCTCAACGGGCCTCCTCGGATGGTCGTCGGCTCATTGCATCACCTGAGGTCATGCTCCATCCACCATTCGGTGAATTCCCGGCACCTGCCGTCGGGAACGAACCGGATCACCCAGAGGTTGCTGTACGTCTTGTCCGGATATGTCGTGACGCCTTGGATGACGCTCACCTCGGCCGTCACGCACACCGGATGCCACTGGAACGTCGTCTCACCTGGCCTGTCCTGCCTGGCCAGCCAGTTGGAGACGATCGCGTCACGGCCGCGCACCGGCATGCTGTACGGCTCGTTGTAGTACACCGCGTCCTCGGTGAAGAGGGCGGCGATCTCGTCCGGATCGTTGGACTCCCAGGCCCGCAGGTAGCCCGCGATCCAGTCCTGCGGCTGGATCATCGCCTATGCCCGCAGCGGGTCGTGCCCCGCGGACATCAGCATGTGCCGCGCCTGGTCGTCGCTCTTGTTGCCGACCGTCTCCACCAGCTCGACCACCCGGCGCATCACGTCGCGGTCGGCGTCGGTCAGGTCCGTCTTCCGCTTGCTCAGCACGTGCAGCACGCCCCGGCCGAGCTCGTCGATGCCCAGGTCGGGATCGGCGCTGAAACCGTCCTCGCCCGAGGCGTCGGCCAGCAGGTAGGAACGCAGCTCCTCGGAGTTCATGTTGACCACCCGATGGAACTCGTCCCAGAGCATGTCCGTCTCGAAGCCCTCACTCATACGAGCCCGCCTACCCGTCTGCGGGTCCCTTACGCTCCCGGCACGGCCAGCCCCGACTCGTACGCGGCGATCACCGCCTGCACCCGGTCACGCAGCCCGAGCTTGGTCAGCAGGTTGCTGACGTGCGTCTTCACCGTGTGCTCGCTGACCACCAGCGTCCGCGCGATCTCCGCGTTGGACAGGCCGCGCGCGATCAGCTGCAGCGTCTCGCGCTCCCTGGCCGTCAGCACGTCCAGCGCCCCGGGAGCGGCGCCCGGCCTGCCCGCCGGCCGCGAGGTGAACTCGTGGATCAGCCGCGTGGTGACCGCCGGCGCGAGCAGCGACTCGCCACCGGCGACCACCCGCACCGCGTTCACCAGGTCGTCGCGGCGCACGTCCTTGAGCAGGAACCCGCTCGCCCCCGCCCGCAACGCGTCGAACACGTAGTCGTCCAGGTCGAACGTCGTCAGCATGAGCACCCGGCAGGCCGTCTCGGCGCACACGATCCGGGCCGCCTCGATGCCGTCCATCCGGGGCATGCGGATGTCGAGCAGCAGCACGTCGGGCGCGTGCTCGCGCACCGCCGCCACCGCCTCGACGCCGTCGCCGGCCTCGGCCACCACGTCGATGTCGGGCTGCGCGGCCAGGATCATCGCGAACCCGCCCCTGACCAGCTCCTGGTCGTCGGCCACGACCACCCGGACCGTCATGCCGGCAGCCGGGCGGTGACGCGGAAGCCGGGACCGTCGGTGCGCGGCCCGGCCGTAGCGGAGCCGCCGCAGGAGGCGGCGCGCTCGCGGACGCCGATCAGCCCGTTGCCGCCCGAGGGCAGGGCCCGGCCCGAGCCCCGGCCGTCGTCGGTGATGTCGATCATCAGGGTGTCGTCCTCCCAGGTGAGCCGGATGTCCGCGCGGGTCGCGCCGGCGTGCTTGACGATGTTGGTGAGCGCTTCCTGTGTGATCCGGTACGCCGCGACCGCCGAGTCGGACCGGAGCGGGCGCGGCTCGCCGGTGGTCTCGAAGGCGACCTTCAGCCCCGTGCCCGCCACCTGGTCCGCCAGGCCGGGCAGCTCGTCGAGCGTCGGCTGCGGGGCGAGCGGCGCCTGCTCCTCCTTGAGCGCGCCGAGCATCCGCCTGAGCTGCACCATCGCGTCGCGGCCCGCCCCCGCGATCGCGTCGAACGCCGCCTCCGCGCGGTCCGGGTCGGTCCTGACCGCCACCGGGCCCGCCTCCGCCTGCACGACCATGAGACTGACCGCGTGGGCGAGGATGTCGTGCATGTCGCGGGCGATCCGCGCCCGCTCGCGTTCGGCCGCGCGTTCGGCTTCCATCTCCCGCTCCCGTTCCAGCCTCGCGGCCCGTTCCTCCAGCGCCGCCGCGTGCGCGCGCGACGTGGCCGCCGCCCTGCCGATCGCGTACGCGGCCACGTACAGCACGGTGCTGCGCAGGGCCGTCTCCGACGAGCCGACCAGCGCGAACATGCCGCCGGCCATGAGGCAGAGCGCGGTGATGCGCACCCAGCGGGGCGAGCTCGTGGCCACGGTGTAGAGGGCGACCAGGGAGCCGTACCAGATCGGCTGGTCGGCCACGCTGTCGGCGAGGTCGTACAGCCCGCTCACGATCAGGGACGTCACCAGCACGGTCACCGGGAAGCGGCGGCGCCACAGCACCGGCACCGACGAGCCGACCGCCACCGCGTAGCCCCACCAGGACCACGGCACCCCGAAGTAGCTGGTGCTCGACAGCAGCGGCCAGAGCTGGGCGAGCGTGATCGCGCCGGTGAGGGCCACGTCCAGCAGCGGCTGGGGGAGCGCCCGGTAGCGGCGGCGGAGCACGGTGACGAGCGGAGGTTCGGGCACGATGTCCCAGTTTCGCGCAAGATCAGGCATGTGCGGGGACTCGCCGGTCACGTACCGCCAGCGGCAGGAACGCGATCAGCGCGAGCAGTCCACCGAGCGGGATCAGGTCCAGCGACACGAACGGCAGCAGCACCTGGACCAGCACCAGCGCCGGAACCCAGACCGGCACCTGACGCCGGACCGCGAGCATGGCCACGAGCACGACCTGCGCGACGTAGAAGAGGACCGGCCCGGCCTGGTAGACCAGCAACGACACCCCCGGCACCGCCTGCACCTGGTCGAACAGCGGCCCCATCGCCTCGTGGTCGGCCGCCATGAACCCCACGACGACGTCGATCGCGAACTGGACGAACGCCAGCCCGGCCCCGGCCGCGCCGGCGACGAGCACGGCGGTGGCGCCCCGGCTGCGCCCGAGCATCAGCCACATTTCCCGAAATACGTAGACAAAAAGCACCAGTGCGCCCATGAACGCCAGATGTCCGACCGTCCAGGCCGGTCCCGGCCCTCGGCTGCCGTCGATCCCGTCGACGAGCCGCAGGATTCCGTAGCCCGTGGAGAGCAGTGGCGCGGCGAGGTAGGCGGGGCGGATCCGCATGATCTTCTCCTGGGGGAGGCGCTGGTTGACGTCCCCATCCTCGGATTTCCCGCCGCGAAAGGGATCGCCGCCCGGGGCGATCCTGGCTCTCACTCTCAAGAGCGAGACGGACTCACCGGCACGACCGATCCGCCTCACCGGCACGGCCCGGCCGGGAGGTCATGCCTCGCCGGCGGCCAGCTTGGTGATCGCGTCGGCGACGCGGCGCTGCCGGGTCTCGGCCTTCTTGGCGCCCTCGACCTGCAGGACGACCCGGCGCCTCCGCGAGTAGGACAGGCCGTCGAAGAACGCCTTCGCCTCCGGCGCCCGGTCGAGCGCCTCGGCCAGGTCGCCGGGGACCGCCACCTCGCGCGGCGCGGTGTCGAGCTCCAGCGTCACCTCGACCTCGTCACCCGCCGCCACCCCGGCGCCCCGGCGGTGCTCGGCGCTGAGCGGCAGCAGGTAGCGCCCGCCCATGACGGCGACCGTGCTGCGGTAGCTGTAGCCGTTGACCGTGACCGTCACGGCGGGCCGCCTGCCCGAGCCGAGCGTCTCCACGATGCCGGCGGGCACCTCGAACCCCGTCGCGGTCCTGCCCGCCAGCTCGACGGTGGTGCGGAAGCTCATGCGAAGAAGCCCTTCAGGACGGGGGCCAGCGCCCGCGCCTTGACCAGGTGCGTCTGGCCGTCGAGGGTGCGCGCGGCGGCGTCGGGCAGCACGCGGGCCAGGTCGGCGGCGCCGTTGCGGATCCAGGCCGGGCTCTTGCCGCCGTCGATCACCAGCGCGGGCACCTTCACCGCGTCCCACTCGTGCTCGGGAAGCGGCTTGCCCTGCCCGAAGCGTGCCACGAACGCCGCGTCGTAGACCAGCGTGTGGGCGATCGCCTTCATGCCGGACCAGCCGGGCATGAAGCGCATCATGGCCACCATGATGCCGGGCAGCCCGACGCCCGTGCGCATGAAGTAGCGGATGGCGTCGGCCGGGCGGCCGGCGGCGATGAAGTCGCGGATGCGCTCCTCGTAGTCGTGGGGCATGGGGGCGCGGGTGCCGTCGACCACGAACGGCGGCTCGTACACGGCGACCTTGGTGACCGGGAGCCCGGCGGCGGTGGCGGCCAGGGCCAGCGCCGCGCCGGACGAGATCCCGTACAGGAAGACGGGCTCGCCGATCGCCTCGATCAGCGCGGCGAGGTCGTCGATCTCGCGCTCGACCGCGAACGGCGCGGTGTCGCCGCTGTCGCCGCGCCCGCGCCGGTCGTAGGTGTAGACCGTGTGGCTGCCGGCGAGCTCGGCGGCCAGCGCGGGGTTGGGGCCGGAGGCGCGGTGGCACATCGCCCCGTCGACGAGGATGACCGCCGGCCCGTGGCCGACGCGGGTGTAGGCGATGGTGGTGCCGTCCTGGGAAGTGACCGTGTTCTCCATGCCTTGAGCGTCCCACCGACAAATGAATTTGTCAAGGCGCTTACCTGCGAGGTAATGGCGCCCCGGGCCGCGCCGCTGCCAGGCTTCCCTGGTCGTTCGAACGGGGAGGAAGCACCGCATGTCCACACGTGACGTCGTTCAGGAGCTGCTGCGCAGGATCGGCGAGGGCGACCCCCGGCGCATCGCGGAGCTGTACGCCGACGACGCCGACTGGAAGCTCGACTGGCCGGAGGCCGAGCACGGCCGCGCCGCGACCCCGTGGATCCGCCACCGCGTCACCCGCGCCGACGCCGAGGCGCACTACCGGGAGATCGCCGAGCACCACGTGCCCGAGGAGGTCGCCACGGTGGTCGAGCGGGTGCTCGTCGACGGGGAGCACGCCGTCGTGCTGGGGGAGATCCGCCAGACCGCCCGCCCGACCGGCCGGGCCTACCGGTCCAGGTTCGCGCTCCACCTCACGGTGGAGGACGGGCTGGTGACGCGGCACCACGTGTACGAGGACAGCCTGGCGGTGGCGCAGGCCTTCGACGGCGCCTGAGCCGTACGATGGGCGGGTATGAGGCGAGTCGTCGGCGCGGTGCTGCTGCTGGTGACGCTCGCCGCCTGCGCACCCCCGCCCGAGACCCGCAGCCTGCCTGCCACGTCCGGCCCGCCTGCCACGTCCGGCCCGCCGGTGACCTCCGGTCCGCCTGCGACGCCCGGCCCGCCCACCACGTCCGGTCCGCCCGCGACCTCGTCCGGCCCGCCGGCGGGAAAGCCGGTTGGCCGGGGCCGGCCCGGCGACCTTGACGGCGACGGCTACGCCGACCTGGTCTTCGCCTCGGGTGACCGCCTCGACGTCGTCCGCGGCTCCCGTACCGGACTGGACCCCGCCACCCGCGTGTCCGTGCCCGCCGACCGGTTCCGGGTGTGGCTGATCAGCCAGAGCGTCCATGCCGACCTCGACGCTGACGGCTACGGCGACGTCGTGGTGCACGGCGGCCCGCCCGACGGGGAGATGGCCCCGCACGTCCTCTGGGGCGGCCCGCAGGGCGTCGGCCTCGTCCCCGTGCGCGTGGGCAGGAAGAGCCTGCTGCATCCGGTGACCGGCGACTTCGACGGTGACGGCGTGGCCGACGTGGCGGCCCCGGCCTCGGGGCGCAAGACCCTGGTGCTGCTGTACGGCCCGTTCACGCGTGAGGGCGTCCCGGCCCGCGAGGAGACCCGGCCTTCCCCGTCAGGAGGGGAGTTCTGGCGCCTGGCCGCCGGGCCGATCGGCGCGGGGCGCCGTACCGGGCTGCTCGTGTACGAGGGCGACGACGGCGAGCAGGTCGCGAGCCGGCTCGTCCGGGGGCCGGGGGAGCCGGTCCGCAGGCTGAACGCGGGGATGGCGTCGGCGTTCGGCGACTTCGACGGCGACGGCCGGGAGGACGTCGCGGTCGGCGACGACGGCGGACGCAACAACGAGCCCGGGTTCGAGACCGAGCCGCCGGGCGTGGACCGGACCCTGACCGTCTACTACGCGGGCGGCCGCGTCGAGAGCCTGCGCGGGGCCAAGGGCGGGGCGGTGGCGGGCGACTTCGACGGCGACGGTGACGACGACGTGGCCTTCGGCGGGTTCTGGCCCGACACGCCCTCGGGGCCGCGCCTGTTCCGGGGCGGTGCCGGGGGGTTGCGGGACGCGGGGCCGATCGGCGCGGGGCGCGGGCTGTCGCCGCTGACCGCCGGGGACTACGACGGTGACGGGGACGACGAGCTGGTGCTGGCGTCGGAGAAGAGCGTCGCGGTGTCGGACGGGCGGGGGGCGATGAGGTCGTTCAGCAGGTGAGCAACCTTTTTATGACGATTTATCAATACGAAGCCGTGCATAATGCGTCCAGCTCCAGGAGAGGCAGGGACCAGCATGGCTCGGAACGCCATCGTGGCAGCGCGGGCCGCGGCCGTCACCTTGGCGGTGCTGTCCCCGCTGCTCGAACTCGCGGCGCTGGCGATCTGGCAGTCGCTGCCGCCCGAGTGGACCCCGGCGCAGACCGCGACCCCGCAGTCGGCCGCCGCCCTGGCGTTCCCCGTGGTCGGCGCCGTCCTGATCTTCCACCGGCCCAAGCTCGGCATGGCGTGGGTCATGTGCCTGGGCGGGCTCGCCGGCGCGGCCAGTGACATCACCAACGCGCTGCTGTTCCACTACGCCGACCTCGGCCGCTACGAGGTGTCGAGCTGGCTGCGGATCGCGACGCTGATCCCGTGGGGGATCTGCGGGGCGACGCTCACCGCCGTGCTGCCGCTCTACTCGCCCGACGGCCGGCTGCTGTCGCCGCGCTGGCGCTGGGTCATCGTCCTCAGCGTCGCCGGGCTCAGCCTGAACATCCTGCGCGCCGTCGTGCGCCCCGACCCGTCCCTCGCCGACTACCCGTACCCGGTCGTCATCACCAACCCGCTGGCGGTGCCCGCGCTGGGCCCGTACCTCCAGGTGATGACCGTGGCCGGGTGGACGCTCATCTACACCTCGATGGCGCTGGCCGCGTGCTCGATGGCGTTGCGGATGTGGCGGGCCGACCCGGTCGGCAGGCGGCAGATCGGCTGGCCGATGTACGCCTTCGCGGGCTACATCGTGTTCCTGCTCGTGGGCGGGGCCGTGCCGGAGCTGATGTGGCTGTCGATCACCTGGGCGGCGCTGATCCCGGTCGCGATGGCGTTCGCGGTGATGCGTTACCGGTTGTACGGGATCGACACCGTGGTCAGCCGCACGTTCGTGGCGGCCGGGCTGCTCGTCGTGGTGAGCGCCGTGTATTTCGGCGTGGGCGCCGTCTCCTCCGTGCTGGTCTCGGGGTACGACCAGATCGCCGGTCTGGCCTCGGCCCTGTTCGCGGGGGCGTTCTTCCAGCCGTTGCGGCGGTGGTTGCAGCGGCTGGTGGACCGGTTGCTGTACGGCAGGGTCGGTGACCCCGCGCTGCTGGCCGAGCGGCTGACCCAGGCGATCCGGCGGGGTGATCCCGCCGAGGCGCTCACGTCGGTCGTGGCGGTGCTGAAGGACGGGCTGGCGGTGGAGGGCGTGGCCGTCGAGGTCGCCGACGGTGAGCCGCGTTACGTCGAGAACGGCCGCGTCGGCGCCGCGCCGCGGCGGGTGCCGCTGGTCTGGCACGGTGAGCAGGTCGGCCGTCTGCTGGTGGGCGCGCCCGGCCCGCGGCGTTTCCCGGCCGCGCACAACGAGCGCGTGCTGGCCACGCTCGCCCCGTACGCCGCCGACGTGGCGCACGCCGTGCGCATGGCCGCCGACCTGCAACGCTCGCGCGAACGAATCCTCAGCACCCGTGAGGAGGAGCGCCGCCGCCTGCGCCGGGATCTGCACGACGGGCTGGGGCAGAGTTTGTCGAGCATGGCGATGATCATCAACATCGCGCGCAGCCGGCTCAAGGACTCGCCCGATTCGGCCGACGCCCTTCTGCAGGATCTGCGTACCGGCATGGACGCGGTGGCCGGTGACGTCCGCGAGCTGGTGCACGGGCTGCGCCCGCCCGCGCTCGACGATCTGGGCCTGGCCCGGGCGCTGCGTGAGCTGGCGGGGCCGCAGGTGCCGGTGCGGGTCGAGGGGGCGCTGTCGGATCTGCCGGCGGCCGTCGAGGTGGCCGTCTACCGGATCGTGCAGGAGGCGCTGACCAACATCCGGCGGCACGCCGAGGCCGAGACCGTCACCGTCACGCTGCGCCGGGAGCGGTGCGTGCTGCGGGTCACCGTCACCGACGACGGGCGCGGCCTGCCGGAGTCCCACCGGCCCGGCGTCGGGCTCTCCTCGATGCGGGAGCGGGCGGCGGAGCTGGGCGGGATCTGCGTCATCACCGGCGAGCCGGGCCGGGGGACGCGGGTGGAGGTGATGCTGCCCCTGCCGACGACGGTCTCGGCGGTGGCGCCGGCCGGGACGGCGGTGCGTGCAGAAAGTAGGAAAAGTAGGTAAAGTCGCACCTATGACCGGAAAAATGATCGAAGGGCCGGATGGCCGGTACATCGTGGGCACCGTGAAGATCAGCGAGAAGGGTCAGATCGTCATCCCCAAGGACGCCCGTGACCTGCTCGGCATCGAGCCCGGCGACACGCTGCTCGTCCTCGTCGACCCCAAGCAGGGCATCGCGCTCGTCGACAACGAGAGGTTCCGGCAGTTCGCCACCGGAGTCCTCGCCGCGCAGAGCGAGCCGGAGCAGTGACCCCACCGGTGAACCCCTACCACGGCCTGCGCGAGCCGCTGCCCGCCGCGCTGTCCGGCTTCCGCCAGGAGTCCGCCGAGCTCGACGGCGTGCTGATCAACTACGTCCGCGGCCCCGAGTCAGGCGCCCCGCTCCTGCTGATCCCCGGCCAGATGAGCCTGTGGAGCAGCTACCGCAGCGTCATGCCCGAGCTCGCCCGCCGCTTCACCGTCTACGCCGTCGACGTCCGGGGCCACGGAGCCTCCTCGTGGACCCCGGGCGACTACTCGTGGGACTCCGCCGGCGGCGACCTGGCGAGGTTCCTGCGCGACGTCATCGGCAGGCCCGCGATCGTCAGCGGCAACTCCTCGGGCGGCGTCCTCGCCCTGTGGTGCGCCGCCAACATCCCCGACCTGGTCGCCGCCACCGTCCTGGAGGACCCGCCGATCTTCTCGGTCGAGATGCCGCGCTTCCGCGACCGCGACCGCTGGGTTTACGCCAGCCTCGTCCACACCGCCGAGGTCGCCGAGAACGGCCGCCCGGCCGACATCTTCCGCCAGGACATCCCGATCGCCGAGGACAAGAGCATCCGGATGCCCGACCGGTTCGTCGACCTCCTCGACCGCCTGGTCACCCGGCACGCCCGCCGCCACCCCGGCCGCCCCGCGAGCCTCGGCGTCCGCTGGCTGCCGCGCTCCCTGGACGAGACGGTCCGGGCGGTCTCGATGTTCGACCCCGACTTCGCCAGGGCGTTCGTCGACGGCCGCTTCTACGGCGACTTCTCCCACGAGGCCGCCCTCCGGGCGGTGAGCGGCCCCGTCCTCCTCATGCACGCCAACTGGAACCGCTTCGTCAAGCACGGCCTCGTCGGCGCGATGGACGACGACGACGCCCGCCGCGTCCGCGACCTCGCCCCCCAGACCGTCTACCGCCGCATCGACGCCAGGCACGTCATCCACGACGACAAACCCCGCGCCTTCCTCACGGCCCTGACGGACTTCGCCTCACACGCGCGGGTCTAGCACTCCCCGCGCCACGTCACCTTGGTCACCGTGCGGATCGAGGCCGGCGGCGCCGGGATGTTCCCCTTGCCGTCCGGGTCACCGAAGTGCACGCACTGCGTCCCGACGAACGCGACCGTGAGGTTGACGTGGTCGTAGCCCTCCTGCGCGTAGGCGTTGTTGAAGTAGGACCGGGCGGAGACGCTGCCGCTCCAGTTCTGGTTCGTCTTGAACGACATGCCCTCGCTCTGGTTGTAGCCGTAGTAGAAGCAGATGTAGCCCTTCGGGCAGCTCTCGGCGGCCTGCGCCGCCGACGGCACCACCGCCAGCCCCCCGAACGCGACGGCGGCGGCCAGTGCGGTGAAGACTCGATTACGCATGTGTCACCCTTCTCGGTAAGAACCCCGTGAGGTGATCTTCACGCGCCCGGCATCCCCTGTGAACCTGTGTCCTTACAGGGGGATCACCCTGGGCAGGATCGGGGCGTCGAACCAGGTGGGCTTGTGTTTGCGCAGCAGGGCTTCGCCGTCGCGCTGCCAGGAGAAGCCGGGCTTGTTCAGCAGCTTGCGGAAGACCTGGTCGGCCTTGGCCGGGTCCGGGGCGGCCAGGCGGCGCAGGATGCCGGGGCCGGTGTCGGCGCCGCGCAGGTAGCCGCTGATCACGTCGCGGTACGGGCGGCGGACCAGGAGCGACGGGTCGGCGAACGCCGCCTGGGCGAGGTCGAAGCCCGGGAAGAAGCTGAGCCCCTCATCCTCGTCGAAGACGACCGCGAGGCTGGGCGCGCCGGACAGGCCGAGGTCGGGCAGCTCGGGCTCACGCCATGCGCCGGGCTCGCCGCCGTTGCGTTCGTGGTCGTGGCGGTAGAAGGCCAGGATCGTCTCCTGGACCGCGTCGCCGGCGACGATCACCAGGTCGCTGCCGTACAGGTCGATGAAGGAGGCGCGCTGCCGCGCCTGGAGGGCGCGGGCCTGGGCGAGTTTGTCCGGGTTGCGGAAGACCATGCGCGGGTTCTGCAGTTGGAGGGTGCGCACGCCGGCGAGGACGGCGGCGACGTCGTCGGCGGAGTAGGCCGTCGCGGCGCCGCTGATCATCCAGTCGTCGCCGACGGGCACGAGGCCGCCGACCATGACGACGCCGGGCGTGAGCTGTTCGACGCCCTCGGCGCCCATGTTGGACCTGATCCGGTAGGTCAGCTCGTCGACGTGGTTGACGGCGATGACGCCGTCGTCGCCGTACGGCTCCTTGATCTCGAACACGCCCTGGACGTAGTCGGCCCACGACAGCAGCAGCGCCCGGTCCGCGCCGGTGAAGCGCTCGGCGAACGAGCCGAGGACGGTCTGGCCGCCTTCGAGGCGTTCGGTGAGGACGAAGGCGTCGAGAGCGGTCGAGAAGACCATCTCGTCACCGACCCCGTCGGGGAACGCGCGCTGGATCATGTTCCGGGTGGCCCGCTGGAACCTCGGCGACCTCGCGTACTCCGACAGCTCGCCCTTGAGCTCCGCGGCCCGCTGCATCAGATCCATGCGCCCAACCTAGCGCCGGGCCGCCGCCGAAGTCCGGGAAAAGATGACAGACGCTGTCGGGTATCGCGGTTACGTTCGGCTCATGCACAACACGTTGAAGGGCAAGGTCGCGCTGGTCGCCGGGGGGACGCGGGGCGCCGGTCGGGGCATCGCGACGGAACTCGGGGCGGCGGGGGCGACGGTGTACGTGACCGGCAGGACCACCGGCGAGAGCCGCTCGGAGTACGGCAGGCCGGAGACCATCGAGGAGACCGCCGCCCTGGTGACCGAGGCCGGCGGTGAGGGCATCCCCGTCCGGGTGGACCATCTCGAACGCGACGAGGTGCGCGCCCTCGTCGAGCGGATCGAACGCGAGCAGGGGCGGCTGGACGTCCTGGTCAACGACATCTGGGGCGGCGAACTGCTGGCCGAATGGGACTCGCCGCTGTGGGAGCACGACCTGGACAAGGGGCTGCGGCTGCTCCGCCTGGCCATCGACACGCACATCATCACCAGCCACTACGCGCTTCCGCTGCTGATCAGGCGGCCGGGCGGCCTCGTGGTCGAGATGACCGACGGGACGAAGGCGTACAACGACGACAACTACCGGGTGTCCTTCTTCTACGACCACGCCAAGAGCGCGGTGATCAGGCTCGGCTTCGCGCAGGCGCACGAGCTGCGGCAGCACGGCTGCGCGGCGGTGACGCTGACGCCGGGCTGGCTCAGGTCGGAGCTGATGCTGGACCTGTTCGAGGTGACGGAGGACAACTGGCGCGACGCCACGGCCCGCGAGCCGCACTTCGTGATCTCCGAGACGCCCCGCTACGTGGGCCGGGCCGTCGCCGCGCTGGCGACGGACCCGGACGTGATGCGGTGGAGCGGCCAGTCGCTGTCCAGCGGGCAGCTCGCCCGCGAGTACGGGTTCACCGACGTGGACGGCTCCCAGCCGGACTGCTGGCGCTATCTCGTCGAGGTGCAGGACCCGGGCCGCCCCGCCGACGCCACCGGCTACCGCTGAGCGGGCAGGGTCAGGATCACCAGCACGAGCGCCAGGGCGGTGATGCCCAGGCCGACCGTGAAGGCGGCTCCCATGCCGTCGGCGACGGCGACGGCCACGGCGTTGCCTGTGCTTCCCGTGTTCCCGGCGACCGAGGCGTACACGCTGGACAGGATCGCGATGCCGAGTGACGCGCCGGTGAGCATCGCGGTCTGGAGCACCCCGGCGGCCGCGCCCGTGTCGGCGGGGGCGACGGTGGACATGATCGCCAGGTTGAACGGCACGACGACGAGCCCGAGCCCGGCCCCCACCAGAAGCAGGGGGCCGGCGATGCCGGTGACGTACCCGGTCGTGGCGGAGATCGGGACCAGCCAGGCGACGCCCGCTCCGATCAGGGCCACGCCGGTGATCGCGACGGCCCTGGCGGTGAGCCGGGTGATCACCCGGGGCGCGCTCTGCGCGGTCAGCAGCATGCCGAGCGCCATGGGCAGGAACGCCAGGCCCGCCTGGAGCGCGTTGTGGCCGAGGACTTCCTGAAGGAACTGCACGATGAGGAACTGCGTGCTCATCGTCACCATGGGGAGCAGCAGGAGCCCGGCGAAGGCGCCGGCGCGGGCGCGGTCGGCGAACAGCCGCAGCGGCAGGATCGGCTGCCGCGCCCGCGCCTCGACCCGGACGAAGGCGGCCAGCAGTCCGGCGCCGCACGCCAGCGCGACGAGCGCGGTGACGTCCCGCCAGCCGTGCTCGGCGGCGCGGGCCAGCGCGAAGGCCACCGCGCCGAGCCCGGCGACCGAGGTCAGCGCACCGGCCACGTCGAAGCGCCCGGGCCGGCGCGGCGCCTCGGCGAGGACGCGCGGCGCCAGCGCGATCACGAGCAGCCCGATCGGCACGTTGACGAACAGCACCCAGCGCCAGGACAGCGCGGTGGTGATGATCCCGCCCAGGACCAGCCCGAGCGTCATGGCCGACGCGGTGACAGACGAGTAGACGCCGAGCGCCTTCGCCCGGGCCTCACCCTGGAAGTTCGTGGTCAGCAGCGCGAGCGTGCTCGGCGCGGCCAGCGCGGCGCCGAGCCCTTGCAGGGCGCGGGCGGCGACGAGCCATCCGGGAGTGGTCGCCAGCCCGCCGGCCAGGGAGGCGACGGTGAACACCGTCATGCCCGCGAGGAACATCCGGCGGTGGCCGAGGATGTCGCCCGCGCGGCCACCGAGCAGCAGCAGACCGGCGTAGACGAGCAGGAAGGCGTTGCTGACCCACGACAGCCCGGCCGGGGTGAATCCGAGACCGCCCCGGATCTCGGGCAGCGCGACGTTGACGATCGTCGCGTCGAGCATCAGCACCAGTTCGCAGGACACGATGACGGCCAGCGTCACCGCGCCGGCGCTGCGGACGGCGGTTCTTTCGCGCAGGCGGGACACGTTCACTCCTCAATAGGGAACCAGGTGGTTCACTATAGGGCGCGGGTAGGGTGGGATCGCAAGGAGGAGGTGCTGATGGCCACCACGGCCGAACGGTCCGCCCGGCCCGAGCCCGCGTCACGGCGGCGCGGCGAGGAGCTCCGGCGAGTGATCTTCGATGCGGTGATCGAGCAGCTCGGGACCGTCGGCTACGCCAAGCTGAGCACCAACCGGATCGCCGCGGCGGCGGGCACCGGCAAGGCGGCCCTCTACCGGCGCTGGCGCAACAAGGACGAGCTGATCCGCGACGCGCTGCGCGAGCTGATCCCCGGCCCGCCCGAGGTCACCCCGGCCACGCCGCTGCGCGACGGCCTGGTGATGCTGCTCTCCTACCTGAACCGGGTGCTGTACGACTCCAACGGCGCGGCCTTCCAGGCGGTCGCCGCCGCGGGCGTGGCGCAGACCACGCAGCTACGCGCTCTCTTCCGCGAATCGGCCACGGAGCCGTGCGAGAAGCGGATCGCCGAGCTGATCGGCATGCACGGCGGCGCCGCCCCGGGCCGCAACGAGACGGCGATCGCCACGGCGGGGCCCGCGATGATCTTCTACCACTGCCTCAGCGGTCAGCCCAGGAGCACCGACGAGCAGATCGAAGCGATCGTCGACGACCTGCTGCTGCCCCTCATCGGCGCCTGAGCTCCCAGGGCTCAGCGGCACACGCCGCTGATCCGGCACACCTTCTTCGCCATCTTCCTGGCCGGGGCGGTGACGTGCTTCTTCGGGAGGGCATGGGCGTACACGAACAGGGCGCGGCCACGGCGCCCGGCCAGCCACGCCAGCCCCGACTCGCGGGTGACCAGCACGGCCTCGTCCCCGATGCGGACCCGCTGGGCGACGAACCGAGGCTTGCCGCCTCCCGGGCATCGCTTGAGGTCAGCCCGGAGCCGGTCGAAGGCGGCATCGGCGGACCTGGCGCTCCGGTAGAGCACGAGTTGCTCGGCGCTCAGTTCGGGCGCGCTGGTCAAGTGCGTGATCGTGCGCATCGCGACGCGGCCGTCACGGGGTGCGCGCCTGCACCTCGGTCAGCAGGAAGTTCCGGGGAATCCCGCCGTTCGCCGTCGCGCCCGTCCCGGTCAGCACGGTCCCGGCCATCAGCGCTGTCGCCAGCATCTCTTTGATCACAAGGCATGAGATGTACGGCATGCCGGGAAAGTTCGGCCGGTGACCCGGGCGGGCCCCGGCTCAGTCGAAGTCGAAAATGGAGTGCTTGTCGTAGAAGTGGAGGATGTAGCGGCAGCGCGTGCAGATCATCAGCGTCATCCGGTGGGAGGTCATCCCCCACCGGCTGTCGAGGCGGCCCTGCTCCTGCTGGAACTCGGTGCCCTGGCAGAGGGGACAGGCGAGCTGAGGTCTCGTCATGTCCGGTGAACGCGCGGCCTGGGCGCCCGGGTTCCGGGCCGCTTGGTGGCCCAGGCGATCCGCTCCTTGGCCGTCCCGCGCAACCCCGGCTTGGCCCGCCGCGCCACGTACTCCAGCTGGGCCAGCGCCGTGGCCGTGCCGATGTCGCCGAGCACGCCGGTGACGTCCTTGGAGATGTTCGCCGGGCCGTTCAGCGCCAGGCAGCCGAGCCGGCCGGTGACCTCGTCGTCGGCCAGCCAGATGAGCTGATCGACCACCCAGCGGTTGCCGGACGGCGCCCCGGCGGCCTCCCACGCCTCGTACACGGCCCAGCCGAACGCCGCCAGCGACGTGCGTTCGCACAGGTCGAGCACGTCCTGCAGGCCGGGATAGATCTCGGCCGGGGCGTTCCACTGGACGCCGGGCGACAGCGTGAGCGCGCCGACCAGGTTGCGCACCGCGTCGGCGGGCAGCGGCCGGCCGTCGCGCAGCCGGACCTCGGGCAGCGTGTCCACGTCCAGCCAGGAGAGGGCGCGCGGCCTGCTCGTCGGCGCGCCCCCGTCCAGAATCAGCGTGACAGCGTCCGCGACCTCGTCGCCGTAGGTCCTGGCGGCCGCCACCACGGCCGCCCTGCCGTGCCCGGAGACGATGTGGAACAGCGCCGCCCCCGCCTTGTCGCGCGCGGCCCGCCTGGTGCCGAGCGCGTCCGGCACCAGGTACGGCACCGCCGCCGTCCCGTGCCGGGCGAACCACTCCCGGGCGTGGTGGCGCGTCGCGGCCCTGCCGAGCCAGGCGGCCATCAACCGGGCCACCTCGACGTCGCGGAACGGCATCAGCGCCCAGCCGGACCGGTGAGTCTTGGCGTTGGGGAACACCACGGGAAGGGCGTCGGCCTCGAACCGCACGGTGACGGTCCGCAGGATCGAGAAGTCGGACGAACGCCTGAGCTTCAGCTTCCAGCTCCCCAGCAGCGGCCGGACCAGCTCCTCCGGAGCCAGCTCGAACAGCGAGAACTGCGCCGATTCGCGGACGATTCGCCCGTTCACGAACTCCCGTACGACGCCCTCCCATCCCTCCCGCTGGAGGACCTCCTTGAGCTCGGCCGTCAGATGGGAACGGCCGGGAAGTCCTTGCCTGAGCTCCTCGCGTTCCCCCGGTAACCAGTCGACCACCCGTCCCGCGGGAGGCAGAAGCCCCGGGATCACCGGGGGCTTCCGCTCCCACGGGGGAGTGACCAGAAGGGGAGGAAACGCGTCGCGCATATGTCAGCCTTTCGAGCACAGGACTTCGGCGACGGCATTCCTACCGAAGCCCGGTATGTCGCGAGCATGTCGTCTCCGGGGCACGGCTCCACCGGTGGGGACGACCGCCTACAGAGGACAGGTGCCGCCGGCGTAGACACGAATACCGGAGATCTTGTGCGGCTGCGAGTACGTTTCCGTCTCGCCCGGCTGCAGACAGCCGATGTTCACGCCCTCGGCGGGGACCAGACGCGCCGCGTACGGGCTGCTGTTACGCGCGGACGTGATCTCGCGCGCCAGCGGGATGTAGCCGGGCGACGGGGTGACGCAGACGGACTGGATGCCGGAGTAGAGGCAGATGGAACCGCTGGTGGCGGCGGCGGGTGCAGCCATCCCGATCGTGGCCAGGAGCGCGGCGGCGGCGATGCCCGCCGGCAGGTGTTTCCGTGCTCGCATTCTCGGACCCTCCTCATCGGATTCGTGGTCGTGAGAAACGATAGATCGGGCCGCTTTACTTTTGATTTCACCGCACTTTCGGCACCGGGTCGGCTCCCGCCTGCCGCCCGGGATTCTTCAGCGAAGGGCGCCGAAGACGAGCCGGATCATCGAACGGGCGAGCGCCTCCGGGTCGCCGCCGGAGCTCTCCGGCAGGGCGCCGCTCAGCCACAGGCTCGCGAAGCCGTGGGCCAGCGACCAGGCGGCGATCGTGGTCATCCGGTCGTGCTCCGCGCCGGGTGACAGCGTCCGCGCGCTGTCGACGAGCACCCCGGCCGCCCGCTCCTGCGCGCTCCGCACGTCCGGGTCGTCGGCGCAGTAGAGCTCGGGCCGGAACATCACCTCGAAATAGGGCCGATGGTCGATGGCGAACCGGACATAGGCGACACCCACCTCCCACACGTCGGCCGCCGCCTCCTCCAGCGCGTCGGAGAACAGCGTGAAGCCCTCGACCGCCACGGCCGTCAGCAGCCCCTGCTTGTCGCCGAAGTGGTGGGCGGGGGCGGCGTGCGAGACGCCCGCGCGGCGTGCCAGCTCGCGCAGGCTCCACCCGGCCGGGCCGGACTCGCCGATGGCCTGGAGCGCGGCGTCGATGATGACGCGCCGCAGGTTGCCGTGGTGGTAGGACGGCTGGCTGATCTCCCTCACCTCCGCTGTGACGCCCTCACCTTATCTTGACATTGACAAGATGGCGACCCGTCCTCCAATCTTGCCGATGACAAGATTGGAGGACGGGATGGTTCCGTTCATCGCCCTCACGGGCGGCTTCGTCGTCCTGCGACTGCTCGGCGTGGCCGGCGTCGACGCCCTGGACGCCTGGCAGCCCGCCCTGCGCGGCGCGCTCGCCCTGATGCTCGCCTTCACCGGGGTGCCGCACTTCCTGCCCTCGTGGCGGCGCGACTTCGCCGCGATGGTGCCGCCGGTGTTCCCGCGCCCCGCCCTGCTGGTCACCCTCACCGGCGTCCTGGAGCTGGCCGGCGCCGCCGGGCTCCTGATCCCGCGCCTCGCCCCCTACGCGGGTGCCTGCCTGGCCCTGCTCATGATCGCCATGTTCCCGGCCAACGTCTCGGCCGCCCGCCGCGGCCTCACCCTCGGCGGGAAGCCCGTCACCCCACTGCCTGCCCGTACGGCCCTGCAGGTGCTCTTCGTCGCCGCCGCCATCGCCTCGGCCGTGTGATCCCGCACCGGAGGACATCACCATGAACCACCGCGAAGCCCCCGACATCGACTACATCGACCACACCGTCCTCATCACCACCGACCTCCCCGCCGCCTCGGCCCGCTTCGCGGCGCTCGGCTTCACTCTCAGCCCCGCCTCGCCCCACCACCTGGCCGAACGCCCCGGCGGCCCGCTGATGCCCACCTGCACGGCCAACCGGTGCGCCTACTTCGGCCGCTCGTTCATCGAACTGCTCGGCATCGTCGACCCTGCCGCCCCTGACCCGTGGGGCGTACACCACCTGCGGCGCACCTACCGCGGCCTCCTGATGACGCTCGGCTCCCGCGACATCCGCACCACCGCTGCCCGGCTCCACGCCGCCGGACTCGCCTCCACCGGCATCCGCGCCCTCGAACGCCAGGTCGACACCCCCGACGGCCCCCGCACCGTGCGCGCCGACAGTGTCCGCGTCGACCCCGCCCACACCCCCGGCGGCGCACTCCAGGCAACCCAGCAGCTCACTCCTCAGCACGTCCACCAGTCCCGTTACCTCGACCACCCGAACGGCGCCGTGGGCCTGCACAGCGTGCTGCTCGTGGTGCCCGACGACGAGCTGGACGTGCACGAGGAACGCCACGCCCGCGTCCTGGACACCGACGTATGGATCGACGGCACCCGGCGGGTGCTGCCCCTGCGGGAGGGGCGCGTCGAGATCATCCCGCACTCGTCCCTGGACGAGGTCCTCCCCGGGCACGTCCTGCCCGGCCTGCCCCTGCTGGCGGCCCACACCGTGGCCGTACGCGACCTGGGGCACGCCCGCAAGCTCGTCGAGGGCAACCAGATCGCCACCCGCGCCACGCCGGACGGCTTCTACGTCCCGGCCGACGACGCCTGCGGCGTCCCCCTCGCCTTCACCCAGGCCGGGACCACCGGCTGAGACGTCTGGGCAGACGCCTGCCCGCCACCCGGTTCCGGCGGCGGGCAGGCGGTCTCAGGTCATGCCGGGCACGAGGGGCCGATGACGCGGTCCGGGGTGTCGAGCCAGATCTGCTGCCCTTCGGCAGTGACCGTGACGCCGTAGCGGTCGCGGGCCGGCCGGCCCCATTCCACCCAGGTCAGGTACGCGTCGGTGACCTCGTCCCACAGCCGTCTAGTCCCATGGCTCGCCACGGCGAACTCGCGGCGGCCCTGTCGGTAGCCGGTCGTCGCCCATGATCCGTCGCCGTCCCATACCCGTACCTCCATCGTGTCGTCACCTTCACTGGTCGTCGCGCTCACCACGCCGGGCACCAGGGCGGCTATGGCCACGTCGGCTCCGTAGTCGTCCCAGGCGACGTCGCGGGGGTCGATCGGCGTGGTGCGGTGTTCGGGGCGGGTGCCGAGGCGGTCGGGGACCGGGTGGCGCTGGGCGCGCATCATCATGTAGCCGGCCGATCCCACGAGCCGTCCGACCGCCCGGTCGCGGCCCACGGTGAGCCGCAGCAGGTGGCCGTACGCCCAGCCGGGTGACCACGGCGTCACGATGACGCCGCCGGGGCGGGTCTGCTCGACCCACGCCCACGGGACTCGCTGGACGCCGCAGGTCGCGTGCACGCGATCGTACGGAGCTCCGGCGGCGTGGCCGAGCGCGCCGTCGCCGACCACCAGGCGGGGGCTCCGCCCGCAGACGGCGAGGTTCTTGGCGGCCTGGTCGGCGACCGCCGGGTCCACCTCCACGGTGGTGACATGGTCGTCCCCCAGCCGGGCCGACAGCAGGGCCGCCGTCCAGCCGGTGCCGGTGCCGACGTCCAGCACCCGCTGCCCGTCGTGGACGTACAGGTGGGCGAGCGAGGCGAACACGGCGCCGGGGGCCGAGAGCGACGACGTCCACGAGCCCTCGCCCGTCGCCGGGTCGCCCGCGCCGTCGTCGGCCTGGGTGATCAGGGAGGCGTCGGAGTAGACGCTCTCCCACCAGGCGTCGGGGTCGGTGTCGCGGTCGATCGCGTGGCCGGCGCCGCCGCCGTCGGGGACGGCCCAGCCGCGCGCCGGGGCGAACACGTGCCGGGGCGCGGCGTCGTACGCCTTCCGCCACTCGGGCGGCAGGTCACCGGCCGCCTCGAGCCGCTCGGCCAGGAGCCCGCGGAGCCCGGCCTCGGTCATGTCGATCTCCCTCGCCTGGACGGACGCCCAGCGTGACCGTATGACTACCGTGGTGGTTGGGCAAGGCGTCCGTCAGGCTAGACATGCGTGGCCCTGCGGGAGGTTGTGCGGTCGAGGAGGATGAGCGGGATGAGGGCGGCGGCCAGGGCGGCGCCGATCCAGGGGACGGCGGTGAGGCCGGCGCCGGTGTTGAGCGCGGCGCCGGCGAGCACCGGGACGAGGCTGATGCCGAGCTGGAACGCGGACACCGTGGTCGCTCCGGCGAGCGTCGGCGCGGCCGAGGCGATGGCGAAGACGCGGGCGTAGATGGCCGGGTTCAGGACGAACCCGGCGATCCCGAGCAGCAGGACGAGGGGGACGACAGCGAGCGCGTACCGGGCGAGCAGGGCGAGCAGGACGGACACGACGAGGATGCCGATCGCCCCGGTCAGCAGCGCGTGGAAGGGACGCCGGTCGGCGATCCTGCCGCCGGCGGACAGCCCGGCGAACGCGCCGATGCCGAACAGCGCGAGGACCGCGGGCACCCAGACGCCCGGCAGGCCGGTGACGCCGGTCAGCAGCGCCGCCAGGTAGTTGAACGAGATCATGTACGCGGCTGTGCTGAGGATGGTGGCGGCGAGGACCGTCCACAGCTGTGGGCGGCGCAGGGTGCGCAGCTCGCGGCGTACGCTCGGCTCCACGCCCGCGCTGGTGGCGGGCATCGCGACCAGGGCGGCGAGCGCCCCGGCGGCGGTCAGGGCGACGACGAGCCAGAAGCCGCCCCGCCAGCCCGCGAGGTGGCTGACCAGCGCGCCGGCCGGGCCGCCGGCGATCATCGCGAGGCTGAGCCCGCTGACGACGACGCCGGACGCGCGCGCGGTGCGGTCGGGTGTGACCAGGCCGACGGCGGTGACGGCGGCGACGGCCCAGTAGCCCGCGTAGGCGAGGCCGCAGGCGAAGCGGCTGGCCAGCAGCACCGGGTAGTCGTCGGTCACCAGCCCGATCGCCACCGAGGCGGCGAAGACGGCCTGGGTGGTGACCAGCGTGGTGCGCCGCGGCCAGCGCAGGCTCAGGATGGCGAAGGGCGGCCCGCCGACGACGACGCCGGCGGCGAAGGCGGAGATCAGCGCGCCGGCGGCGGGCAGCGTGATGCGCAGGTCGTCCGCGACCGCGGGCAGCACCCCGGCCAGCAGGAACTCCGCGCTGCCCATCGCGAACAGGCTGAAGGCCAGCAGGTAGACGCCGAACGGCAGCCTTCCCCGCGAGGCCGGCGGGGGATCGCCGGCCTGCCGTGTGCTGTCGCCGCCCGGTTCCTCGGTTGTCTTGATCATGGTGATCACCTCCGCGCCGATGGTGCTGGGGACGCGGATCGGGCAGCAACTTACGTTGCCATTTCTGGGACGCTCGCGGTGGAATGGGCCTATGGACGAGCAATCCCCGGACCGGCCGCCGATCGCCGCGACGCTGGCCGAGGTCGGCCCCCGGCTCCGGCGCATCCGCGAGCGGCGCGAGGTCAGCCTGTCGGCGCTGGCCGAGGCCACCGGCATCTCCAGGAGCACGCTGTCCAGGCTGGAGACGGGCCAGCGCCGCCCCAGCCTGGAGCTCCTGCTGCCGATCGCGCTGGCCCACCAGGTGCCGCTGGACGAGCTGGTCGGCGCGCCGGCGGTCGGCGACCCGCGCGTCCACATCAGGCCGCGGGTGCACAACGGCCGTACGGTGATCCCGCTGACCACCCAGCCGGGGCCGCTGCAGGCGTGGAAGTCGATCATCCCGGCCGACCAGAACCGGCCCGAACTGGTCACGCACGAGGGTTACGAGTGGCTGTACGTGCTGTCCGGGCGCATGCGGCTCGTCGTGGGCGACCGCGACCTGGTCATGAAGGCGGGGGAGGCGGCCGAGTTCGACACCCGGCTGCCGCACTGGTTCGGGCCCGCGGGGGAGTCGCCGGTGGAGGTGATCAACCTGTTCGGCCGCCAGGGGGAGCGCATGCACGTCCGCGCCAGGCCGCGCTCACGCTGAGGGGTCCAGGGCGGCGGTGATCTGGCGGGCGGTCTGCGCGGCGACGCGCGGGCTGGTGGCGGCGTACGCGGTGTAGGCGTTGAGGCCCGTCGCCAGCGCCCAGCCGCGCCCGCGCAGCCAGGTGGCGTCGTCCACGCCGAGCGCCGCGCGGAAGACGGCCCGGCTGCCGGGTGACATCAGCGTGAAGGCGATCATCAGGTCGCAGGCTGGATCGCCCACGGCGAGCCCGCCGAAGTCGATCACCGCGCTCAGCCGCCCGCCGTCGACCAGCAGGTTGCCGGTGTGGAAGTCGCCGTGCACCCACACCGGCGGACGGTCCCAGGCGGGCGCGGTCAGCGCCGTGTCCCACAGCGCGGTCATCGCGGCGGCGTCGAACACGCCGCCGGTCTCGGCGATCGCCGCCCGCGTGTCGCGGTCGCGGCCGGACAGCGGCTCGGTGCGGAGCCCGGCGCGCGGCGGCACGGGGGTGAGTCGTTGCAGCGCGGTCAGGAACGCCGCCAGCTCGACGGCGGCCTCGGCCGAGTCGCCCAGCGTCTCGACGGTCGCCACCTCGCCGGTCAGCCAGCGCGACACCGCCCACGGCCACGGGTAGCCGAAGGCGGGCTCGCCGACCGCGACCGGCGCCGGGACCGCGAGCGGCAGGTGCGGGGCCAGCCGGGGCAGCCACGCGGCCTCCTTCGCGGCCTGCCCGATGGCGCCGTCGTGGCGGGGCAGCCGTACGGCCAGCTTCTCGCCCAGCCGGTAGATCACGTGGTCGGAGCCGGCCGGGTCGAGCAGCTCCAGCGGCAGCCCGGCCCACTGCGGGAACTGCGCGTCGACCAGGCGTCTGGCCAGCGTGTCGTCGATCAAGGGCACGTACGGCTCCTGCGGTCGGGACGGGGTCCGGACCATCTCAGTCCGTACGCGGGCCCCTTGTCGACCGGATTTCGCCGCCGAAGAAGTCGGTCTCCGGGTTCTGCATGTACTCCATGGCCGCCGCGAACCCGGGATCGCTCCAGCGGCGCTCCAGCTCCTCGGCTGTCACGTCCTCGATGCGGGTCTGGATCCACCACAGATTGCCGTACGGGTCGCGCACCCGGCCCACGAGGTCGCCGAAGGCCAGGTGGGTGACCTCGCTGACCACCACGCCGCCGGCCTTGACCGCCTGCCGCAGCACGGCCCGCGCGTCCTCGACGTACAGGCGCAGGAACGCGGGCGTCGGCGGCCAGCCGGGAGGCGAGTCGAACAGCATCACGATCGCGTCGCCGATCCGCACCTCGGCGTGGCCGATGACGCCGCTGTCGTCGACGACGCGGCCCAGCTCCTCGGCGCCGAACGCCTCCGTCAGGTAGTCGATGAGGGCGGCGGTGTCGGGGGAGATGATCCACGGCGTCACCGTCGTGTAGCCCTCGGGCTTGAAGTTCGTCATGCCCTCGACCGTAGGAGCCGTATAGGTCAGTTTCTGTCCTGAGCGGCACGCAGGGTTCTGGCGGCCAGGGCGCGCAGGTGTTCGACCAGCTCGGGCGGCTCGTGCACGTCGAACTCGCAGCCGATCGCCAGCAGCCGGAACGCCAGCCAGTCCAGCGTGTCGCCGCGGCTGCGGATCAGGCAGCGGCGCTCGTCCAGGGGCTCCAGCTCGGTCGCGTCGCCGAGCCGCACCGCGACCTGCTCGATCGGCGCGTGCAGCGTGGCGACCGCCTGGTAGGTGGGCGCGAGCGCGTTCAGCCGGGAGGTGACGAAGTCGGCGGCGTCGTCGGCGGGGAGCTGCCGGGGCGTGGCGCGGGCGCCGGTCGGCCGGGGCTCCTCGATGCGGTCGACGCGGAACGTGCGCCAGTCGTCCCTGTCCAGGTCGTACGCCACCAGGTACCAGCGGCGGCCCACCGTGACCAGGCGGTGCGGCTCCACGTGACGCCTGCTCTCCCGCTCCGCCCGGTACAGGAAGCGCAGGCGCTCGCCGTGCGCGGCGGCCGTGGCGAGCACGGTCAGGAGCTCCGGGTCGATGCCCGGCCCGGCGAGCTGGGGCGCGGGGGCGGTGGCGGTGTTCAGCGCGCCGACGCGGTGGCGCAGCCGCGACGGCAGCACCTGTTGCAGCTTGGCCATGGCGCGGACCGACGCCTCGTCGATGCCGTCGACGGCGTGCCGGGTCACGGTGCGCAGGCCGACCGTGATGGCCACCGCCTCCTCGTCGTCGAGCAGCAGCGGCGGCATCGCGGTGCCCGCGACCAGGCGGTAGCCGCCGTCGCCGCCCCGGGTGGCCTCGACGGGGTAGCCGAGCCCGCGCAGCCGTTCGATGTCGCGGCGAATGGTGCGCCCGGTGACCCCCAGACGTTCGGCCAGCTCGCTGCCGGGCCATTCGCGCGGGGACTGCAGCAGGGACAGGAGCTTCAGCAGTCGTGCGGAAGTGCCGGACATGCTCCCCAGGATGCCACCGGGGTCAGGCGGCGCACATGCAGACGACGCCCTTCTCGATCCACTCGCGGCCCTCCCAGTCCGGATGCCGTTCGATCATCAGGGCCGTGATCTCGGCGACCATCGTCTCCTCGCTCATCGCGGAGTCGCGGCGCGCCCAGGTCTCGTCGCGCAGCAGCCGCAGGTAGTCGCGCACGTCGGCCAGCAGCTCCGGCCCGCCGCAGTCGCCGTGACCGGGCACCACCACCCGCGGGCGCGCGGCGATCAGCCGTTCCATCACGCCGATCCAGCCGAGGCCGGACACGTCCGTGTCGTGCGGCGGGAACCACGGGAAGATCGCGAACTGCCCCGCCTCGACCAGGTCGCCGGTGAACATCACCCCGGCGTCCGGCACCGTCACCACCTGGTCGCCGCGGCTGTGCGCCCGCCCGGTGGCCTCCAGCCGCACCGTCCGCCCGCCCAGGTCGAGCTCGTACGAGCTGTCGTAGACCAGGTCGGGGACGGGCAGCTCGACGCCCTCCAACTGCCGGGCCACCGGCTCGCCGAGCCCCCGGAACATCTCCAGGTAGCCCGCGCCCTTGGCGGCCAGGTCCTCGGCCTGGGCCCGGTTGATCAGGTACGTGGCCTCGCCCGCGAACGCCTGGGCGCCGAAGGCGTGCTCGGGGTGGAAGTGGGTGCTGGTCAGGTAGAGCCTGCGGCCCTTGGCGTACTCGGCGGCGAAGCCGAGCACGGTCTCGGCGTTGCGCGGGCCCATTCCGGTCTCGATCACCAGCACGGAGTGCGTACCGCCGACGAGGCCGACGTTGGGCACGAGCTGGACGCGCCGGTCCGGGATCACCACCAGGTCGCGGGCGAGTTCCCGCACGTCGGTGAGCTGCACGACGGGTTCGGTCATGGGGCCGGTCATGGAGTCGGTCATGGGGTCCAGTGCAGCGCGCGGCGCGCGGCGGCGTCCAACACCGGTCGCGCAGCGCCGATACCGTCCGGGTATGGTCGCCGGTGATGGACCTGCGTTCGCTGCGCTATTTCGTGGCGGTGGCCGAAGAACGACACTTCGGGCGCGCCGCCGCGCGGCTGCACATGACCCAGCCGCCGCTGAGCCGGGCCGTCAAACGGCTGGAGGCCGATCTCGGCGCCGTCCTGCTGCACCGCACGCCCACCGGGGTCACGCTCACCGACGCCGGAGCCGTCCTGTACGACGAGGCGCGGGCGCTGCTGGAACAGGCCGAGCGGCTGCGCGCCAGGGTCTCCACCGCCACGCTCACCATCGGCACGCTGGCCGACAGCGTCGAACAGGCGGGCGACCGGCTCGTCGCCGGGTTCCGGGCGCGGCACCCGGCGGTCCGCATCCACATCCGCGAGGCCGACTTCACCGACCCGACCGCCGGGCTGCGGGCCGGGCTGGTCGACGTCGCGCTCACCCGGACCCCGTTCGACGAGACCGGCATCGCGGTGCGCGTGCTCCGGACCGACCCCGTCGGGGTGGTCCTGCGCGCCGACGACCCGCTCGCCGGGCGCGACAGCCTGCGCCTGCGCGATCTCGACGGGCGGCGCTGGTTCCGCCTGCCCGAGGGGACCGACCCCGTGTGGCGCGCCTACTGGGTCCGCGGCGACGGCCCCGTGGTGCGCACCGCCCAGGAGTGCATGCAGGCCGTGCTGTGGAACGGCACGGTCGGGCTCACGCCGCTGGCCCACGAGCTGCCCGACGGGCTCACCTCCGTCCCGCTCACCGACCTGCCGCCCAGCCGCCTCGTCCTCGCCTGGCGGCGCGGCGACGCCAACCCGCTCGTCAGGTCCCTCGTCGCCTTGCAGGATTCTCTTCGGAAAAAAGTTCCCGGCCGTGTCAAGGACGCGCAATCGGCTACGACCTCCTCATGAGAACGAGCCTCACGAGCTGAAGGAAAGACCATGAGCAAGGTGACCTGCGACCTGGCGATCTCCCTCGACGGCTACGCCGCCGGGCCGAACCAGACCCTGGAGAACCCGTTCGGCGACGGCGTCGGCGACAGCCTGCACGAGTGGATGTTCGCCGACCCCGAGGCCGAGGAGGTCAAGGCCATCACCACGGCCGGCGCGTACATCATGGGACGCAACATGTTCAGCCCCGGCCGCGGCGACTGGGACCTCGACTGGAAGGGCTGGTGGGGCGACGAGCCGCCCTACCACGCGCCGGTCTTCGTCCTCACCCACCACGAGCGCGAGCCGCTGGAGATGCTCGGCGGCACCACCTTCCACTTCGTCACCGACGGCATCGAATCGGCCCTCGACCAGGCACGCAAGGTCGCGGGCGCGGCCGACGTCGCCATCGCGGGCGGCGCCCACACGGTGAACCAGTATCTGGCCGCCGGGCTGATCGACGAGCTGCGGCTGCACATCGCGCCCGTGGTCATCGGAGCGGGGGAGCGGCTGTTCGACGGCGTCGGGCCGATGACGCTCGAACCCGTCAAGGTCTCCGGCAACAGCATGGTCACCCACGTGACCTACCAGCGACCTGGGTCTACGGCCTGACGTACCCAGGTCTACTTTCCGGTCGGCAGCGCTCGACCCGGGACTGATGAGGTACGCGCCCGAATTCGATGAACTTGGGCGCATGATCGAGCTCAGCAACCTCACCAAGGCCTACCGGGATGTGAAGGCGCTCGACGACGTGTCGTTCACCGTCGAGGCCGGCAGCGTGACCGGGTTCCTCGGGCCCAACGGCGCGGGCAAGTCGACCGCGCTGCGCATCCTGGCCGGTCTCGCGCGGCCCACCTCGGGCTCCGCCACCGTGCTCGGGCGGCCCTACGCCGCGCTGCCCAACCCGGCCGCCCAGGTCGGCATGCTGCTCGACGCCGGAGCCCAGCATCCCGGCCGCACCGGGCGGGAGGTGCTCACGCTCGGCGCGATGACGCTCGGGCTGCCCAGAAGGCGCGTCGAGGAGGTGCTCGACCTCGTCGGCCTGTCGCGCAAGGAGAGCCGCCGCACCGTGGGCGGCTACTCCCTCGGCATGCGCCAGCGGCTCGGCATCGGCCACGCGCTGCTCGGCAGCCCGCGCGCGCTCATCCTCGACGAGCCCGCCAACGGCCTCGACCCGCAGGGCATCCAGTGGATGCGCGGGCTGCTGCGCGGCCTCGCCGACGCGGGCTGCGCCGTGCTGCTCAGCTCCCACCTGCTGCACGAGGTGGAGCAGGTCGCCGACGACCTCGTGCTGATCGGCCGGGGCCGCGTCCTCGCCCACGGCAGCCCCGCCCAGCTCAGCCAGGGCCGCACCCTCGAAGAGACCTTCCTCGACCTGACCTCCCACGCCGACCGGAGCCACGCATGACCGCCACCGCCGCGCCGATCCCGTTCCCCAGACTGCTGGCCGTCGAGACGCGCAAGCTCTTCGACACCCGCAGCGGCAAGGTCATGACCGCGATCCTGGCCGCCCTGACCGTCGCCGCCATCGCCGCCCGCGGCCTGGTCGCCGGTCCCGACTACCAGTTGCTCCTCGGCACCGCCGGGATCGGCTACGGCACGCTGCTGCCGGTGCTCGGCATCCTCACCGTCACCGGCGAGTGGAGCCACCGCACCGCGCTGACGACGTTCGCGCTCGAACCCCGGCGGTGGCGGGTGATGGCGGCCAAGTGCGTCCCGCCGCTGGTCACGGCCGTGGTCGCCGTCGTGTTCGCGATGCTGGTCGCGGTCCCGGTCACCGCCGTGATCGCCGGGGTCGAGGGCGTGGCGGCCTCCTGGGAGATCGACGTGGCCGCCCTGCTCGGCTGGACCGTCAGCTGCGTGCTCGGCGTCGCCATGGGGCTGGCGCTCGGCCTGCTGCTGCTCAACGCGCCCGCCGCGATCGTCATCACCCTGACCTCGACCCTCGTGTGGAGCACTGTCCGCCTGCTCGGCGACGTCGGCGCGACGCTCGCCGAATGGCTCGACCTCAACACCGCCGCCACGCCTCTCATGGACGGTGAGCTGACCGGTGGTGACGCCCTGCGGCTCGCCGTGGCGGCGACGTTCTGGATCGTGCTGCCGGGGGTGGCCGGGATGATCCGGGTGGCTCGGAAGGAAGTGACCTGACATGGGGTGGCTTGACGTGGTTACGATCACCGGATGTCCAAGAAGGCGCCGATCTCCCGCAGGGTGCTGCGGGTGATCGCTGCGGGGGGCAGCGTGTGCGCCCTGGTCGGGGTGGTCCGCCTCACCGTCCCGGCCACCGCAGGCACGTCGCCGGGCCCGGGGGTGGGGTCGGCGACCGGTGCGGGGGTGGGTTCGCCGGTGGGGGCCGGGGAGCCTGGTGGGGTGCGGCGGCAGCTCGCGTTCCTGCGGTCGGCGCTCGACGCCGGGGCGGGCGACGTCGACTCCCCGCTGCGCGCAGCACGAGGGTGAGCCCGCCGGCGGGGGCTTCCGGAGCGGTGCGGATTCCCTGACCCGGGCCCGGCGGGGATGGGCGCTGGGCCTAGGGAAATGCGGCGTACCAGGCATTTTTGGGTGGAAAAGCGTTGGGAATCTGTCGGTGCCGGGTGGTAGAAAACAGGGTCGTTGTCCGCTGTTCCGCGGCCGGGGGGCTTGCACGTGACCACCAGCAGTTCGGAGTTCTCCGTCGACGGTCCCCGCTACAACCGGCGCGGCCCGGTGCGCTGGCTGTGGTCACACCTGCGCCGCCACCCGCTCCAGCTTCTCGGCTTCCTCGGCGGGTCGCTGGTCATGGTGGTGCTCAACGCCATGGTGCCGCAGTTCACCGGCGGGGCGTTCGACGCCGTGCTGGGGGAGCGGGCCGAGGCGATCCACGCGCTCGGGATGATCGCGCTCACGCTGCTGGCCGTGGTGACCGTGCGGGGGCTGTTCGACCTGGTGGCGCGGCTGTCGAGCGAGGTGCTGGCCAAGCGGCTGGAGCGCGACGCGCGTGACGAGCTCTACGTCAGCCTGCTGGGCAAGAGCCAGACCTACCACAACCGGCAGCGCGTCGGCGATCTCATGGCCCGGGCGGCCAACGACATCCGGCAGCTGTCCATCATGATCACTCCGGGGATCGACCTGATCGTCGACTCCGGGCTCACCGGGCTGGTGCCGCTGTTCTTCATCGGCGCGATCGATCCGCGGCTGCTGCTGGTGCCGGGGGTGTTCGCGGTGCTGTTCGCGGGCGCGCTGTGGCACTACATGCGGCAGCTCAACCCGGTGGCCACGCGGATGCGGGAGGAGTTCGGCGACCTCAACGCCGGGCTCAACCAGGCCGTGCGCGGCATCGAGGTCATCAAGGTGACAGCGCAGGAGGGGCAGGAACGGCGCAGGTTCCGGGTGAACGCCCGCCGCTACCGCGACTCGTTCGTACGCAACGGGCTGGTGCAGGCCCGCTACCTGCCGACCCTGCTGTTCGCGTTCGCGATGGCCGGAGGGCTGTGGCACGGCCTCCACCTCCAGGGCACCGGCGTGATCACGCTGGGCGAGCTGGTGTCGTTCATGGGGCTGCTGGCCATGCTGGGGTTCCCGACGCAGATGTCGATCTTCACGTTCTCGCTGGTGCAGCTCGGCATCGTGTCGTCCCGGCGCATCCTGAACGTCATCACCTCCGAGACCGAGCTGGAACAGCGGGCCGACGCCCACAGCGCGCCGATCACCGGCGAGATCGCCTTCGAGAACGTGACCTTCGGGCACGACGAAGGCGACCCGGTGCTGCGCGGCGTGACGTTCACCGTGAAACCGGGCGAGACGGTGGCCATCGTCGGCGAGACCGGGTCCGGCAAGAGCACGCTGACGAAGCTGGTGCCCCGCATCTACGACGTCACCGAGGGGCGCATCCTCGTCGACGGGGTCGACGTGCGCGACTGGGACCTCGACTCGCTGCGTTCGCAGATCTCCACGATCGAGCAGGACATCGTGCTGTTCTCCCGCTCGGTCGCCGAGTTCATCGCCGAGCTCGACGACGGCTACGACACCGTCATCGGCGAGCGGGGCGTCACGCTGTCAGGCGGGCAACGGCAGCGGCTGGCGATCGCGCGGGCGCTGCTGACCGACCCGGCGATCCTCGTGCTCGACGACTCGACCAGCGCCATCGACTCCGCCACCGAGGACAAGATCCAGCAGGCGATCGGGCGTATCCTCGACGGGCGCACCACGCTGCTCATCACCCACCGGCTCTCGCAGATCCGCTGGGCCGACAAGGTCCTGCTGCTCAGGCGCGGCGAGCTGGTCGACTACGGCACCCACGACGAGCTCATCGAGCGCAGCCGCCTCTACCGGCGGATCTTCTCCCACTACGACGAAGCCGGCGTGAACGACGCTCCCGTCCGCGAGACGACGGAAGCAACCGATACGGCCTCCGAGACGGGAACGGCCGAAGCGGCCGATACGGCCTCCTCGCCCGGAGCGGCCGGGACGACCCGCTCGACCGGACCGGCCGAGACAGCCCGCTCGACCGGACCGGCCGAGACGGCAGCAGCTGACGCGACGGGAGTGGCGGAAGCGGACGACGCGGCGGAAGCGGCTGATACGGGCTCCTCAACCGGAGCGGTCGGTGCCGCGCGCTCGCCCGGAGCAGCCGGTACGGCCCCCTCGACCGGAGCGGCCGGGACGGCGGAAGCGTCCGAGGCGGCCGGAGCCACCGAGGCGGTCGGCGCTGCCGAATCGGCCGATGCCGCTGGGATGACTGAGAACGTCCAGGGTGGGGCGCGGGGAGGGCAGCGCTGATGGGGTTCCTGATGGACGGCCTTGAGGCCGAGGACTACGACCGCACCTACAACGACCGCGATCTGCTTCGCCGCATCCTGTCCTACTTCCGCCCCAAGCTGGGCGCGATGTTCGTGGTCGCGACGATGATCGTGCTGACGTCGATGACGCAGGCGGCGATGCCGCTGGTGGCGAGCTGGGCCGTCGACGCGATCAGCGACGGGACGATCGGCGAGGTGGGCTGGCAGCTCACGCTGGCCCTGCTGCTGGCGGGGGCGCTGGGCTGGGCGTTCAACTACGTGCGGCAGCGCAACAGCTCCAGGGTCACCGGGGACGTGGTGTTGCGCCTGCGTGAGGACGCGTTCGACGCGGTGCTGGAGCGTGACCTGTCGTTCTACGACGAGACGCCGTCCGGCAAGATCGTCAGCCGGGTGACGTCCGACACCGACGACTTCGCGACGGTGTCGACGTTGACGATGGACCTGATCAGCCAGGTGCTGATGGTGGGGTTCGTCACGGTGCTGCTGTTCGTCCGGAGTGTGGAGCTGGCGCTGCTGACGCTGCTGGTGGTGCCGGTCGTGATGGGGCTGGCGCTGCTGTTCAGGCGGTTGGCGCGGGCCAGCACCCGTAAGGCGCAGCGGTCGCTGAGCCGGGTCAACGCCAATCTCCAGGAGACCATGGGCGGCATCGCCGTGGCCAAGAACTTCCGCCAGGAGCAGCAGGTCTACGACGAGTTCCGGCCGATCAACCGGCAGAGCTATCAGGTGACGCTGCGGCAGGGGTTCGTGTTCTCGGCGATCTTCCCGGTGCTGTTCCTGGTGGCGGGGCTGGCGTCGGTCGCGCTGGTGAAGTTCGGCGGTGACGCGGTGCTCGGCGGCGGGCTGACGGCCGGTGACTGGTACCTGTTCCTGCAGGGGGTGTCGCTCTTCTGGTTCCCGCTGACGTCGATCGCGGCGTTCTGGTCGCAGTTCCAGCAGGGGCTGTCGGCGTCGGAGCGGGTGTTCGCGCTGATCGACGCGCCGCCCCGGGTGGTGCAGACGGCGGCGGACGACCCGGGCAGGCTGGCGGGCCGGATCGAGTTCCGGAAGGTGACGTTCGGCTACGACGCCGCCCACCCGGTGCTGCGTGACTTCGACCTGGTGATCGAGGCCGGCGAGACGGTGGCGCTGGTGGGCCACACGGGCGCGGGCAAGTCGACGCTGAGCAAGCTGATCACCCGGTTCTACGAGTTCCAGGCGGGTGAGCTGCTGATCGACGGGCGGGACATCCGCAGCCTCGACCTGCCCGCCTACCGCAGGCAGATCGGTGCGGTCCCGCAGGCTCCGTTCCTGTTCAGCGGCACGGTGGCCGACAACATCCGCTATCCGAGGTCGGCGGCGACCGACGAGGAGGTGCTGGCCGCGGCGACGGCGGTGGGCGGCGGCGACTGGGTCGACGCGCTGCCGCACGGGCTGCGGACCGACGTGGGCGAGCACGGCAGCGCCCTGTCGATGGGCCAGCGCCAGCTCGTCGCCCTGGCCAGGCTGCTCGTGCAGGACCCGGCGATCGTGGTGCTCGACGAGGCCACGGCCAGCGTCGACCCGTTGACGGAGGCCCAGATCCAGGAGGGTCTCGATCTGGTGCTGGCGGGCCGTACGTCGATCGTGATCGCGCATCGGCTGTCGACGATCGAGCACGTCGACCGCATCATCGTGCTCGACCACGGCCGGATCGTCGAGGAGGGCGACCACGCGACGCTGCTGGCGCGGGGTGGCCGCTACTGCCAGGTGTACAACACGTACTTCCGTCACCAGTCGCCCAACTATCGGGCGGGCACCGGCTTCGTCCCCGTGGGCGGCCCAGCCGATTGAATGATTCATGTTTCCGTTCCGGTGTTTTCCCCCGGTCAGCGGAATTTCCGAAACATTCTGTAGTGGGATGATTACGGGGAATTTCAGGCTTGACAGGCGCTTTGTTGGGGCCGAAGCTTCATGAAGACGGCGCTGATCGAGCGTTTGTCAGCCGCCATTCGCAGCGTTCGCGGAATTTCCTGTGGCGTTCTGCTGGACGCTCGGTGGCTGGGGGGTGGAAGGGTGTTGCGGCGGCCTCTTCGGGGGTCGCCGCAACACCTATAAAGTCGCGCAACGCCTATAAATCGGAATAAATTCCCCCGATATAATCGCCGGGCGCCCTCTTTTACCCGGGGCATGCGTTTGCCGCGGGGCCGGTATTCCTTCCCTCGCCCGCCGCCACCGCGCACACCGCGAAACGGGAGCGCGTCGCATTCACCCAGCCGCCGGAGCCGAAACTCCGCACCGGCCGCATCGGCGGGTCCGATCGGCTGGATCGGCTGCACCGGGCGATGGCCAAGTTCCGCGATCCCCGGGTCCGGCGCTGACGAAGGCGGCCCGGTCAGCAGGCCGGGCTGTCGCCGGTGACCCTGCCGTCCAGGGCCTCCCGCAGCATGTCAGCCGACGCCAGGAACGTGTCGCGTACCACCTGCTGCTCCCACACGCCGCGCGCGCACCGCCGGAACGACTCGCTGAACTGGGCGTAGTAGGGCGATTTGGGTCTCGGCTCGGCTCGCTCGACCGACTGCCTGGTCGCGGCGGCGAGCGCGGCGAGCTCCTGCGCGGTCGGTGCGATGATCTCCGCGCCGCCCTCGTACCGGCACGGCGCGCCGCGGCCCGCCTGGAAGCCGTCGTAGACCGAGGCCAGCACCGGCCCGTAGCCGCCGCAGGCGAACAGGTGGGACTGCACCTCGTCACCGGTGAGGTGCTCGATGAGGTGTTTGGCCGGTTGCAGCTTGTCCGGGGGGATGTGCGCGGAGATGGCCAGCACCGAGCCGCCGAGGACGCCGCCGCGCCCCGGCGGGGGGTGCACCCGGAAGCGCAGCTTGCCGTGCTCGTCGCGCATGCGCGGGTCGGCCGCGAGCTGGTGGTAGGCGATCGGCCAGTTGCGCATGTAGGAGACGGGCCGGACGCCGACCCAGCCGTCCTTGAACGCGGTGGTGCTCGCGTCCTCGTCCAGGTGGAGGGACTCGCGCAGCACGGGCACGTCGGCGCCGGTGCCGAACGCCTTGCGGGTGGGCGACTTCAGCGCTCCCCAGCTCGCCTCGTCGAGGACGACGCCGGTGCGCTCGGAGCCGTCGAGCACCCGCCCGCCGCCGAACTCGATCGTCTCCAGGAAGTTGATCGTGCCGGCCTCCTTGTCGCCGAGCTGCAGCAGGTAGCCGCCGGAGGTCACGTCGGTCCGGCGGTACTCCAGCGGCGCGTCGGCGGCGAACGGGACGCCGTACTGCTTTCCGTCGATCTGGGCCGCCCGCAGCGGGCCGGGCAGGAACTTCTCGGGGTGTTCCAGGTCGATCGGCCGGATGTAGCCGTGCCTGGCGAACTCGGCCACCCACGCCAGGTCGAGCACGAGCACGTGATACTGGCAGCTGCCGGCCTGGGCCAGCGCGGCCATCTGGGCGCGCCGCACGTCGGTGCTGCCGGACAGCTCCAGGAGCTTGGCGGGCGGATGGCCGGGCGGCTTCTTGACGCGGTTCCACTCGTCGAACTTCTCGCGCCGGACGCTGCCGGTGCTGATGTCGTCGCCGGTGGCCACGAGCAGGACGCCCTCGTCGCCGCAGTCGGCGGGGGCCGTCGTCGGCACCGGGACCGGCGTGACGGGCGGCGTCGGCTTGGCGGCGGGCGGCGCGGCGCCCGAGGGCCAGAACACCCGCATCGTGAACGCCACCACGAGCGCGCACGCGAACAGCACCGCGAAGGGGCGCAGGTCCTCGCTTCTCATCGCCAGCTCCGAACCGTGATGATCGCCCGGGTGATCGTCTCCGTCACCCGGTCACCCGCCAGCACGCAGCGGTACGGCTTGCGGGTGCCGATCAGCTCCGGCACCGCGCACCGGTTCTGTCCGAAGACGACCACGTACAGGCCGGCGACCGAGGAGGCGTCCTGGAGCGCCCTGCCGATGGCCAGGGCCGCGCCGTCGCCGTTCTCGTTGTCGAACAGGCGGCCGTCGGTGAGCAGCACGACGGGCGAGGCCGCCGACGTGCCCCGGTCACCGAGCCTGCGGAGCGCGGCGGAGACGGGCGCGTCCCACCGGTCGAACGGGGTGTCCTCGATCATGGCGGAGACGGCGCCGAGCTGTTTGCGCGTGCTCTGGGCGGCGATCGCGGTCACGTCCGCCCGGCCGCCGGCCTCCGGGCTGCCCAGCGCGAGCACCTCGACGTGGTCGCGCGGGCCGAGGATGCGGCTCTGACCGCGCAGCGCCTCGGCGGCCTGGACCCGTACGGGCCGGTCCGCCGAGCCGGAGGTGTCGACGAGCAGCCGCAGGTCGAGCTCGGGCCGCAGGTGGTCGAGCAGCCGGGTCTCCAGCTGGGCGAGCCTGCCCTTGTCGGCCTTGACCGTGCCCGCCACCTGGGTGCCGGGGAAGAGCTGCCGCGCCTTGAGCCATTCGCCGAACTTCCTGACGAGCTCCTGCCGCCCCTTGGACGCCTGGCCGCGCAGGCTCACGCCGACGTAGTGGTATTCGAGCTTGCTGAACGCCGGATGGTGGACCGCGATGAGCCGTTCGCCGCCGCCGGTGCCCGCGCAGCCGGGCACCCGGCCCGCGTTGTAGTCGTCGACGGTGTGGCTGGGGACGAGCAGGGCGATCTTCGGCCCGCCGGGCAGCTCCCGCGCGGCGGCGTTGGGCGCCGACAGCCGGCTGAACTCGCACAGCAGCGCGGTGACGGTGTCGGCGCCGAGCCCTTCGGCGACGAGCTCGTTCTCCAGCTTCTCGTACGCGCCGGGCGAGAGCTGCAGCCCGCGGACCAGGTCGTCGGTGCCGATCAGCGCGCTCATCGAGGTCTCGGGGAACGGCCGGGCGATCGTCATGCCCATCTTGTCGCGCAGCGTCGCCCACACCTCGGACAGGGGATAGCGGTCGGGGTACTTCTGGTGGTCGAGCAGCTCCTCGCGGCGGCTCTCGGTCATCGCCAGGACCAGCTCGTCCTGGCCGACGACGAGGTCGGAGCCGCCGTCGCCGAGCCAGGGGACGCCGTCGCCGCGCAGCTCGTCGGGCCCGGTCGAGGAGGTGGCCACCCAGGCGTCCGGCTGGAGGTCGTACAGGCGGGCGTACGGGCGGCCGCGCCGGTCCTCGACGCGCTCCCAGTTGTTGGCGAACGCGTCACGCAGGTGGATCGGGGGAGGCACGGCGGCCACCGTCATGTGGACAGCCGGGCATCCCTCGGCGTCGCGGTTGTCGTGCACGTACTGCCTGGTGAGCCGGTCGAGCCCGGCCAGGTTCTCGGGGGCGGTGATCAGCCGCAGCTCGGTCGGGGCGGGGCAGGCGCGCTCGGGCTCCGGGCTGATCAGGAAGCCCGCCCACAGGCCGGTGAGCGCCACCAGCACGCCCGACGCGATGCGTGAATGCCGCCTGACGAATATCGGAATGACTCTAATGAGAGATATGGCAAGAAAAAAGAGCGCGATGCCGCCGATCGTCAACAGGGACACATAGGGCGGCAGCGTGTCGTAGAAATTGATGAGCGGCTGGAGAAGGAAGCCCAGGACGGTGCCCACGACGGCCGCGATCATCGGCTCTCCGATGCGCTCCCACCGTCTTCGGTTACCTGGCTGATTATCGCCAATAGGTGCCATATGAGGGGATGCCTTCATGTGATCCGGGATACAGCCGAGCCTAATCCCAAACGAGCACACGCACGCCCCGGTTCGCCGACGGCTGTTTTCCCGATTTCCGGCGGGTGACCTTCTAAGCCTTTACAGTCCTCACCACCTGCACATGTCGAGGGCTCCACGGGGGCGGCGGTGGAACTGCAAGAGGTGCTGGCGGAGCTCGCGATCAGGGACCGCCTCCGGCGCGGCAGGATCCGGTACGGCAGGCGTACCGGCCCCCTGGTGCTCCAGATCGAGGGCGGCGAGGCCGAGACCCGGGCGTGGCTGGAGGAGTTCCACCGGTCCTACTCGGGCGTCGCGCCCGTCAACGAGCCGGCCGACGTGCCCGCCGCGCCCAAACAGGTCGCCGACGAGCTGCTCGACATCGCCCAGGGCTGCGGCTACGACGGGCGGCCCGCCTACCACCTGCCGATCGTGTTCCCCCGGTTCGCGGTCGCCTACACGGTGCTCGTCGCCTGGGAGCCGGACGAGTCGCGGCGCACCAGGGCCGACCTCAACGCCGAGCTGGAGGAACGGGTCAAGCAGGCGATCGGCGAGGCCCGGCGTGACGTGCTGCGCCGGGTGCGCCAGCGCTTCGGCGGGCTGACCCGCGACCCGTACGTGGAACAGCAGCTCGGCGGGCTGGTGGGGTTCGTGCTGCGGGTGGCGGGGGCGTTCCGGTTCCCGCACTTCCGCACCGTGCGCTGGTACCGCACGAAGGGGTTCGGCACCCGGCCGCTGCGCACCACCCGGGTGCTCATCCGCGAGCTGGCCACCTGGCGGAAGAAGGAGGCGCACGAGCAGGAGCTCCTGCTGGTCGACGCGATGCTGGCCGACATCGACGCCCACTACGGGCTCTTCCGCCGCCTCAACCGCGCGCGCCGGCCCGTCGTGCTGCTGCCGGCCGTGGACCGGGTGCCCGCCCGGCGCGTGATCAGGGACACGCTGCTCGCCGCCTACGACGGCAAGTCACGCGGCCTGCGCGTGCATCCCGTCGTCATCGCCACCTCCGCGCCCGGCGGGGCGCCGCCGCCGCGCGGCGACAACGAGCCGGTCGCGGCCGACGCGCTGGCCGAGGCTGTTCCCGCGCTGTTCGCGCGGCGGCGCGAGGTCGCCGAGGAACGCAGCCGCGACCGCGACGTGCCGCTGCCCAGCAGGCTGCTGCGGGTGACGCTCGGCGCCGGCGCCCCCGCCAGGAAGCAGCGCGTCGGCCGCACAGGCCCGGTCACCGCCGCGACCGTCGCGCTGGCCGGGGCGGCCCTGCTCGGCTACGGCGCGTTCGTCGTGTCCGGGCCCGAGAGCTGCGGCGAAGGGCTGGAGCTGATCGGCGCCGAGTGCGTGGGCGTCTCCGACGGCACCGACGTGTTCATGCCCGCCGTCAAGGGCATGCGCGAGGTGTTCGGCAGGATCGAGGCGGAGAACGAGCGGATCGCGACCGCCGAGCACGCGACCGTCGCGCTGATGATCCCGATGGAGTCCGGCATCCCGGCCGTACGCGAGCAGATCCTCAGCGAGGTGCAAGGCGCCTACCTGGCCCAGCTCCGCGTCAACGGCCCCGAATCCGCCAAGCCGCCCATCCGCCTCGTCCTGGCCAACCCCGGGAACGGCTACGCCCACTGGCGCGCCGCCGTGGACAAGCTCGTCACCCGCGAACCCCGGCTGCGCGTCGTCGCCGGGTTCAACCTGAGCCTCGGCGACACCCGTGCCGCGATGGCCCACCTGGCGCAGCAGGGCATCCCCGTCGTCGCCGGCCTCGTCACCTCCGGCGACTTCGCCAACCCCGAATCCCAGAACCGGGCGGCGGACCCGTTCCCCGGCTTGACCCGCGTCGTCTCGACCGCCCGGCAGCAGGCCGACGCCCTGCTCCGCGCCGACCCCGCCCTCGCCGGCGCCGGGACCGCGCTCGTCGCCGACACCCGGCCCGGCGACAACTACAACGCCTCCCTGCGCCAGGCGTTCACCGAAGCCAGAAAGGGCAGGACCGGCTCCGGGGTGCAGGACATGACCTTCGCCTCACCGGGGCTGGAGGCAGCCGGCATCACACCGAACAAGTTCGCCGACTTCGCGCTCAACCTCTGCCAGTCCAACGCCCGATTCGTCTACTTCGCCGGCCGGGCCTTCCACCTGAAGCTCTTCATCAAGACCCTCGCCGGCACGTACTGCGCCGGCAAGAAGTCCTACACCGTGATCACCGGCTCCGACGCGACCACGCTCGCCAGCCGCCTCAGCGACGCCGAACGCGCCCTGCTCCGCGGCGACCCCGGCGTCGGCAGGCCCGCCGTCTCCGTCGAGTACGCCGCCCCCGCCCACCCCGACGCCTGGACCGCCGAGGGCCCCGGCCTGCCCCGCTACCTCGCCGAACCCCGCCAGGCCATGCTGGAGCTCCGCGAGTCCGCCGCCGCGCTCGGCAACGTGGACCTGACCGACGGCCGCGCCATCGTCACCCACGACGTCATCCTCACCGCCGCCCGCGAACTGGCCAAGGCCGTCGCCCTCTACGGCACCGAGCTTCCCACCACCGACCAGATCAAGGACGGCCTCCCCAGCCTGCACGCCGCCTACCGCATCCAGGGAGCCAGCGGCTGGATCTGCCTCACCAACGCCGGCAACCCGTACAACAAGGCGCTCCCGGTCGTCCGCCTCGACGCCGCCACCGGCCGCCCCCACCTCAAGACCGTGGCCTGGCCCCTGGGCACACCCCCCGAGAACAACTGCGTCGTCCCCCAGACCACCCCCTGACAGGCCGGCATTCGGTGGCGGAGATCGCATGGCTGGGCCAGGAGTTCGCGGCTCAGACGCGATCGGCTGCTCGATCAGGGCGGGCAGCCGCCGCCGGAGCCCGGTAGGCCAGGCGGCGCAGCAGGATCTCGGCGGGGCCGCGGTGCCCGGCCCGGCGCATGAGCTCGGCGGCGGCGATCGACGCCACCCAGGTGGCGACCGCCACGCCCGAGGCGCCCGCGAGGCCGAGGTCGTCCTGGAGGCCGAGCCCGTACGGGAAGAAGACGGCGACGAACACGATCGACTGGAAGAGGTAGAAGCTCATCGACCGCTGGCCGAGCGCCTGGACGGCGGTGGACACGGCGTTGCCGGGCCGCAGGGCGACGAGGGCGATGATCGCGGCCATGCCGATGCCGCCCGCGTAGCCGGTGAGCGGCTGGGCGATCGCGGCGGCCCACAGGGCGGCGGCCGAGGGGTCGGTCCAGAGCCCGGTCTGCATGAGCGCGGCCGGGAGGGCGCCGGCGACGGACACGACCGTCGTCACCCAGGCGGCGCGGACGAGGAACGGCCGGTCGGGCTCCTCCAGCAGCCGCCGCCGGGCGGCCCAGACGCCGGCGAGCACCCCGGGCACCACCATGAAGACGCCCGCGACCAGCGCGAACGGCCAGGCCGTCAGCCGTTCCGCGAACAGCTCGGCGAACCCCTTGGTGCCGGCGGCGATGCTTCCGGCCTCGTAGGTGGACCGGCCCTGCGACATGGGGAACCACATGGCGAGCGCCACCAAGGCGGTGCTGGGCACCAGGACGATCCCGGCGGTCACCAGGAGCGTCGAGTCCTTGGCCCGCACCAGGCCGGCGAGGAGCACGGACGCGATCCCGTACGCGGCCAGGATGTCGAGCGGCACGAGCACCGCCACGTGCGCGAACCCGATGGCGACCAGCCACCACCCGCGCCGGCGCAGCAGCCTGCGCACGGCCGCCGGCTCGCCGCCCCGCGCCGCCTGCCGCTGCGACAGCTGCACCAGCGCGTAGCCGAACAGGAACGCGAACAGGGGCCGGGCGTGGTTGTTGACGAAGAACTGGTGGAAGACGCCGACGACGTCGTTGAGCAGGCCGGGCCCCCGGCCGACCGTCTCGACGTAGAGCGGTGCGTGCGCGAGCGCGATGGCCAGCAGCATGATCCCGCGAGCCAGGTCGGGCGCGGGCGCCCGTTCCGCCGATGATGTGGGAATGCCCTGCATGCCTTCGTCCTCCTCAGCCGGATACCCCTGGACGGTAACGGGCCAGGTCAGGAGGCCGGAATGCTGCTGGGCGCAGAATGGGGGTGCAGCTAGGTGCACTCCTGCTCTCGCCCGGGCGCGCCCGGTGGTGCGACGATCGGCGCATGAGAGCACTGGTGGTCAGGGGCGGCTGGGCAGGGCACGTGCCGGTCGAGGCGACGGAGCTGTTCATCCCCTTCCTGGAGAAGAACGGGTACGAGGTGCACCGGGCCGAGTCGCCGGCCGTTTATGCGGATTCGTCGTTCATGTCCGGCGTGAATCTCGTCGTGCAGTGCTACACGATGGGCACGATCGAGCCGGCCGAACTGCGCGGGCTGGAAACCGCCGTCCGCGCCGGGACCGGGCTGGCGGGCTGGCACGGCGGCATCGCCGACTCCTTCCGCGCCTCCGCCGACTACCTGCACCTGATCGGCGGCCAGTTCGCCTGCCACCCCGGCAGGCACCCGGACGAGGAAGGCGCGGGCACCGAGGAGCACAACTTCGTCCCGTACACCGTGAACATGCTCCCCGAGGCCGCCGACCACCCCATCACGGCCGGGATCGCGGACTTCGACCTGGTCACCGAGCAGTACTGGGTGCTGACGGACGACTACGTCGACGTGCTCGCCACCACCACGCAGCGGGTCCGGCCGTGGGACCCGTGGCACCGGGAGGTCACCTCGCCGGCGATCTGGACGCGGCGGTGGGGCGACGGCCGCATCTTCGTGGCGACCCCCGGGCACAGCCTCGACGTGCTGCGGCACGACAGCGTCCGCACCGTCATCGAACGCGGCATGCTGTGGGCCGCCCGCTGATCACAGGTTGACCAGGCCGACGCCGACCAGGACGAGGCTCGCGAAACAGGCCACGGCGCGCACGGTGTTCCAGAGCACCCAGCGCGGCGAGTAGTCCTTCCACGGCAGCGTGCCCGCGTCGACGGCGTTGTTCATCGGCACGTTGATGCCCGCCGTGACCAGGAACGAGCCGACGAAGTTCACCCCGGCGGCGACGAAGAACCACGTCGCCGCCGGGCCGTCCGCCAGCAGCCCCGCCACCAGCGTCACCAGCGGCGCCCCGATGAACGCGACGTAGAGCCAGGGGTTGAGGATCTTGCGGTTGATGCTGCGCATCACCGTTTCGGCCTGCGCGGGCTCGACGGCATTGAGCGCCGGCATGACGGACATGGAGAAGGCGTAGAAGAGGCCCGCGAGGGCGCCGTGCAGCACGAGAGCGAGGAGAGGCAGAACGAGCATGCTGGAATCATGACGCACCCGGGATGAGACGGTCCATGCACACCCCGCTCAATCCCATACGCGAGAGTCCACGGGATGACAGTTGTCATGCGCAGCCGGTGACAGCATGATCTATTTCGGGGACTGCGCGCCGGGCGAGGATATGGGCATGACGAACAAGCAGACCACCTCCCCCAACTGGAAGCTCGGCATGGCGGCCGGCACGGCGATCGGCCTCGGCTTCGGCACCACCATCGGTGACCTCCTGCTCGGCGTGTCGCTGGCCCTCTGCTTCGGCGTCGCGCTCTCGTACGCCTTCGGGGCCAAGGACGCGCAGCGGGCCGAGCAGGCCGAGCAGGGCTGACGGAGCCGGTGCCGCGCTCGCGGCGGGCTCTTGAACGGGTGCCCGAAGTGGTGGACTCTGGCGGCCTGATGGTCATTCCTGATCGGAGGCCGCATGAGTTCCGTATACGAGGGCGATCCGCACGGCCGGCAGACGCCGACGTCGGGGCTCGCCACCGCCAGCCTCGTGTTCGGGATCCTCGGGCTGATCGGCTGCGGGTGCCTGTTCGGCATCCCGTCGATCGTGGCCATCGTCCTGGGGCACGCGGCCACCGGCAAGACGCGGCCGGGGCTCAGGGGCGGACACGGCCTGGCGGTGGCCGGGCTGATCCTCGGCTACGTGATGCTCGTGCCGGCGATCGTGGTGTCCGGGACCATGGTGTACGCCTTGATCACCGAGCCGGCGATGGTCGCCGGTTGGATCAACGGCCTCTTCTCGGCACTGGGCGCATGATGGCTCCATGCCTGCCGTTCCTGGGCGGGCAAATGTAGATCATGTATGGTGAGCGCGGCATATCCACCAACGGCCTGGAGCCCGCCGTGCCGCACATGTCCCGCCGCCAGGTTCTCTCCCTGCTCCCCGCCGCCGGCCTCCTCTCCCTGACCTCTCCCGCGCGTGCCTCCGCCGTGTCCGCCCTCGCCGGGACGGATCACGCACGGCTGCTGGCCAACACCGTGTCGATCTTCGCCGGCACCCCGGACGTCAACGCCCGGCCCGAGGTCGCGGGCAAGGTCGCCGCGATCGTCAGGACCGCCGCGCAGCGGCTGACCGCGATGGACCAGGCGGGCGACGGCGAGCTGTTCGCCGGTCTCGCGCTCGGCTCGAACGACGTCAACCTGCGGCAGGCGTACCAGTATCTGTACGAGATCGCGCTCGCCACCCGCACGCCGGGCGGCGAGCTCGACGGGGACGCCACGGCGCAGCGCCGCGTCGCCGACGGCCTGCGCTGGCTGCACGAGCGCCACTTCGGCGACCAGGCGGCCGGCTACTACGGCAACTGGCACAACTGGGAGATCGGCATCCCCACCCACGTCACCCGGACGCTGGTGCTGCTGCCCGAAGCCGTGCGCGGCGACCTGACCGCCACGTACCTCCCGACGATGGACGCCTACCTGCGCAACGGCAAGAACGGCGACGTCGACCTCGACTCGCGCTTCCACACCGGCGCGAACCTGGCCGACATCACCGCCAACCGCATCCTCCAGGGCGCGCTCACCGGCGACGACGCCCGCATCGGCAAGGCCGTCGCCGACCAGGCCACGGTCTTCGCCACGATCGACCCGTACGACCTCAAGCACGGCGTCACCGACGGCTACTACCGTGACGGCTCGTTCATCCAGCACCATTCGGTCGCGTACACCGGCTCCTACGGCCGCATCCTGCTCACCCGCGTGGTGCAGACGCTCAAGATGCTGGAGGGCGCGACCGGCGACGGCGGGGCCGGGCTGGCCCAGGTGGTGTACCGGTGGGTGGCCGACGGGTTCGCCCCGCTGATCTTCGAGGGCTGGATGATGGAGATCGTCAAGGGGCGGGCGGTGTCGCGCACCACCACCGGCTACACCGACGTCGGCGTGATCGTGGAGGCCATCGCCGACCTGACCGGCCACGTCGGGGCCGCCGAGGCGCTCGCGCTGAAGAAGTACGTCCGCCATCTCCCGGCCGCCGACACCGCCGCGTTCGTCTCGCCGGTCAGCCTGGCCCGTTACGCCGACATCCGCGCCGACACCGCCGTTCCGGCCGCCGACCTGAACGCGCCCGAGCGCTCGGTGGCGTTCAACGCCATGGACCGCGCCGTCCACCGCCGCCCCGGCTACGCGTTCGCGCTGGCGCGCAGCTCGGAGCGGATCAGCAAGTACGAGTACATGAACGGCGAGAACCTGATGCCCTGGTTCCAGGGCGACGGCGCCTACTACCTCTACCTCGCGGGCGAGGACCAGCGCGAGGTGTTCGGCGTCGACTACTACACGACCGTCTCCCCGTACCGGCTGGCCGGGGTAACCGCGCCGGTGGAGGAGCGGCGGACGGTGCCCGACCTGTACGGGCGGTTCTGGTACGAGAACCCGGGGCACCCGCTCGGCTTCACCTCGTCGTCGGAGTCGCAGAACACCTACGTGTACTTCCCGCGCGGCGGCAACGCGTTCTCGGGCGGGGCCACGCTGGGGGCGTACGGCGTGGCGGGCATGGTGCAGTCGGACGACGTGGCCTACACCGCCAAGCAGGGGGGCATGCTGCCCGGCGACTTCGTCGCCTACCGCAACGCGCGGGCGACCAAGTCGTGGTTCATGCTGGACGACGAGGTCGTGGTGCTGGTGGCGGGCGTCTCGGGCCAGGGCGGGCGCGACGCGGTGACCACGGTCGACAGCCGCATCGCCGCCCCGGGCGACGCCGTCGCGCTCACCGGCGAGGGCTGGGACGGCGGCGCCTGGCAGCCGGGCGCCGCGACGCCGCCGCGCTGGCTGCGTTACGCCAACGCCGCCCGGGGCACCGCGATCGGCTACGCGTTCCTCACCAGGCAGCCGGTCGCCGCCGGGCTGGAGACGGTGACGCGCAGCCGCCGGGTCGTCCGCGCGTCCAACCCGGACACGGCGGTGACCAAGAACGTGTTCACCGCCTCGATCACCCATCCCGCCGACGGCGGCGTCCCGGCCGTCGCGTACGCGCTGGTCCCGAACGCGACCGAGGCCCGCATGCGCGGTTACGCGCCTCCGGAGGTGCTGGCCAACGACCGGCACGTGCAGGCGGTCAAGCACGAGGGGCTCGGCCTCGTCGCGGTCAACGTGTTCGCCGACGGTCCTCGCCACGCCGAGCGCCTGGTCGTGGACGGCCCCGCGTCCGTGATCGTCCGGCGTGGCAGGCGTACGACGGTCGCCCTGTCGGACCCGACGATGAAGCGCGACAGCGTCTCCGTCGTCATCCACGGCCGGCCGCTGCGGCTGGTCACCGCCGACGAGGGCGTCACGGTGCGGCGCGTGCCCGGCGGCACGCTCGTGCGGGCGGCCACCCGCCACGCCTACGGTCGCACGTTCACCGCCACCCTCCGCTGACCTCCGGACCGGTCTCACGGCTCCAGTGCGAAGATCACCCACGACTCGCCCGGGGCCAGGCCGGCCAGCTCGCGCCCGCACTCGCGCAGCACCTGGGGGCCCGAGGTGATGTGCGCCGTGCCGGCGTGCACGTCCCTGAACAGCCGCTGGACCAGCCCGTCGCGCAGGGCCGAGGTGCCGCCCGACGCGTAGACGAACCGGGCCACCTCGGCGACCGTCGAGGTGACGTGGTTGAGCGCGAGCCGCACCATCGTCTCCTGGCGCACGTCGAGCGTCCCGCCCGAGTCCAGCGTGCGTTCGGCGTCGGCCCACGTCTCGTGCACCAGCGCCTTCGCGGCCCGGTACGCGGCCTCGGTCCTGGCGAAGTCGGCGTGGAAGGCGTCGCTGCCCGCGATCTGGCCAGGCCGCCCGGCCCGCGCCCCGGCGTAGCCGATCAGCTCGTCCAGCAGGCGGCGGCCCACGCCGAGCGCCCAGCCCGAATGGCAGATCAGCGCCTGGTCGAGCAGGCCCAGCCGGTAGAGGGCGCCGCCGCGCAGCGGCTCGCTCTGCGTGAAGAGGTGCGTCTGCGACTCCGGCACGAAGGCGCCGTCGATGGCGTAGTCGATGCTGCCCGTCGCGCGCAGTCCCAGCACGTCCCAGTTGCCGAGCTGCTCGGCGTCCTCGATCGGCGTGATGAAGATGCGCACCTCGTCGGTGCCCTCGACGGCGCCCAGGCTGTGCACGTACTGGGCGTGCCGCATGCCCGAGGCGAAGCTCCACCGGCCGCTCAGCCGGAACCCGCCGTCCTCGCGCACGGCCGCGCCCGGCCGGGTGCCCTGGCCCGCGAAGAGCGGCATCCGGGGGCCCTTGAAGATCCGCTCCACGGCCTCGTCGCCCAGGTAGGCGCCCGCCGTGCCGTTCTCCAGCGTGGTGGCCATGACGACCCAGCCCGTCGACGGGTCGGCGTAGGAGAGCTCGGCGAACACGTCGAGCAGCTCGCGGGGGGACAGTTCCGCGCCGCCGAGCGGCACGGGCACCCAGATCCCGAAAAGTCCTGCTTCGTGGAGGGCGTCCACGACCGGCTCCGTGAGCTTCCCCTGCGCCTCGGCCGCAGCGGCGTCACGCTCGATCAGCGGGCGCAACGCGCGCGCCCGGTCCAGTACGTCGGTTCCGGCGGTGTGCAGTCGCGGCGTGTCGCTCATGTCCAGGTGCTCCTGTTCGTGATCGTCGGCCTCTCCCTCCGTCAGATCACGTAACGCCCCCCTTGTCCAGAGCCCGCCCTACGACAGCTCCAGCACGAGCGCCACCAGCACCACGATCGCCAGGGCGACGGCGCCCATGACCACCTCGGCCTTCCTCAGCGCCCGTCGCACCGCGCGCTTGTGCCGCGTCGCCCGCCGCACGGCGCGCTGTCCCCGAAGCCTCGCGATCTTCTGCCGGTCCATGCTGTCGATTCTGCGGCATCCGCTGACCAGGTCATATGATCCGTTAGTGGAATATTTCATATATTGCCGGGACCGGACCGGTTCGATGCCTCGGCGGATGGAACTGGTCGAGGCGCACTGGTCGTTCATGGACCCGTACGGCGACGTGATGATCGCGCGCGGGCCGACGCTGTTGGACGAGGAGACGGCGACCGGCAGCGTGCACGTCGTCGACCTGCCGGACGCCGCTGCCGCGCGGGCGTTCGCGTTCGACGAGCCGAACTACCGGGCGGGCGTGTACGGCGACGTGCTGATGCGCCGCTGGCGGACGATCGCCGGCGGCCGGATGTGGGACTACACCGGCGGCGTCGACGGCTACGAGCGCTTCCTCGTCATCGGTCACGCCAGGCTGGGCCAGGGCGCCGCCCGCGAGAGCCTGGACGACGACTACCGCCGCTACCTGACCGGCCCCGGCCTGGGAGATCGGGTGATCGTCGCGGGCACGCTGCTGTCGGAGGACGGCGCCGAATGGATGGGCACCGCCCTCATGGCCGAGCTGCCGGACCGCGAGGCCGCCGAGGCCGTGCTGCCGCAGAGCCCCGGCGGGCGGGCCGGGCTGTACGAGAGCGTCGAGGTGCACAGCTGGGAGTTCGGCGGAAGGCGCTAGGCGGGCGCCGGTCAGGGCCGGGCCGCTAGCCGGTGGTCCAGGGGCGCAGCTTCTCCGGGTTCCGGACCGCCCAGATGTGCTTGATCCGGTCGCCGACGACCTCGAACGCCACGACCACCACGATGACGCCGTCCAGCTCCGCCACCAGCCCCGGCTGCCCGTTGACCGTGCGCTCCAGGACCGACAGGCCGCGGTTGGCGAGCCTGGCGAACGTGTGCGCGATCTGCTCGTTGCCGTGGATCGGCCGGAGGATGGCGCTGGCGAGGCCGCCACCGTCGGCGATGCCCGTGGCGTCCGGGTCGAGGAGCCCGATGAGCGCGTCGATGTCCTGGCGCTCCCACGCCTCCTTGAACTTTCTGACCACGTCGGCCTGCCGGGCGGGCGGGGTCGGCGGGTCGGCGGGGGAGCGGGCCGCGCGGACGCGCCGCCGCGCCGACGAGGCGAGCTGGCGGCAGGCCGCGGGCGTGCGGCCGACGATCTCGGCCACCTCCGCGAACGGGTAGCGGAACACGTCGTGCAGGATGAACGCCACCCGTTCGGCCGGCGTCATCGAGTCGAGCACGACGAGGAAGGCCATGTTGACCGACTCGTCCAGCGTCACCCGGTCGGCCGGGTCGCCTCCGGCGGGCGTGCTGGTCCACTCGCTGCTGTCGGGCAGCGGCTCGGGAATCCACTCGCCCACGTACCGCTCCCGCCTGGCCCGCGCCGACCTGAGCAGGTCGAGGCAGATGCGGCTGGCCACCTTCGTCAGCCACCCGCCGGGGTTGCCGACCTCCTCCTGCTGCTCGCGCGACATGGCGTACCAGCGGGCGTACGTCTCCTGCACGACGTCCTCGGCGTCGGCCAGCGAGCCCAGGAGCCGGTAGGCGAGGTTGATCAGCTGACGCCGCTCGCTCATGATCGCGCTGAGGCCCGGGTCGGGCGGGCTGGTCATCCTGGCTCCCTCGGTCGCTACTGCCCTCCCTACCCCGACGCGGCAACGGGCCCGATCGTGAGGCGTCTTGCGGAGAACGTCACATCAGTAGCATGTGCCCCATGCATCCCCCCGCACCGCACCAGCAGTGGACCCAGCCGGGGCAGGCGCACCTGGCCCTCGACATCAAGGCGCACGCGCTCGGGTTCATGCTCAAGATGATCTCCCCGGTGATCGTCCTCAACGGCCACCGGATGCTGGGGCGGTGGGGGCGCAACGTGATCCCGCTCCCGCCCGGCCAGTATCACCTGCACGTCCACCTGCCGTACCTGATGCCGGCGCAGATCGGGCCGGCGGACGTGTCGATCTGGCTGCAGCCGGGCGGGACGCTGGACGTGGAGTACCGCGCGCCCCTGTTCGCCTACTCCAAGGGCGCCCTCGGCCCCGCGCCCCAGCCGTGGAACGGCATGGGATGCATGATCGGCCTGCTGGCCGTCGCGGGTGGCCTGCTGCTGGTGCTCGTGCTGGTGATCATCTCGGCTGTCGTGTTCTCCTGAGCCGCCGTCATCGGTGCTGCAGCCACCAGACCGCCAGCCCGACCAGCGCCGACCCGGCCGCGGCGGCGAGCCCGCGTACGAGGGCGAACAGGGCGGTGCGGCTGAGCCTGGCGACGATTCCGCGCTTGCCGGCCATGGGGTTCTCCTTGCTCTCGTCCGGAAGTGGATGAAGCGCAACAATGGATCAAAAACGCGGCGGCGCACCGGGAATGGGGGCGATGAGGGCAGAAGACGCGACGCGGCTGGTCGGAGGCCCGCCCGCGGCGCCCGCAGCGGGCGCCGGGCAGCGGCTGCGTGACGAGCTGGCGGCGCTGGAGGAGCGGGCGCGGCGGGCCCGCAAGGCCGACGGCGAGCCGGCCTCGCGCAAGGCGGCCGTCCGCGAGGTGCGCCGCCGCACCGGGGCCACCCTGCACGACCAGCGCATCGCCTCATGGCTGCACCCCGACCCGGCCAGGAGGCGCGTGCCCGGCGACTCCGACCGCGTCTGGGACCTCATCGAGATCTGGAGCGAGTGGGCCCGCGTGCGGCCGAACCGGCAGCGGTGGAACGACCTCGTCGAAGCCGCCCAGGACGAGCGGCGTCCCGTCGCGGCCGCTGCTCCGCCGCCGGGCCGGCCGCTGCCCCGGGTGGCGGACCCGTTCGCGCTGGGCGTGCACCAGGCCGTCGAGGTCAGCGGCCACGGCGGCCTCCCGGAGCTGCCGCCGTACCTGCCCCGCGAGCACGACCAGCGGCTGGGCGAGGTCGCGCGGCGCGCGGCCGGAGGCAGGAGCGGGCTGGCCGTCCTGGTCGGCGAGTCCTCGGTGGGCAAGACCCGCGCCTGCTGGGAGTGCCTCAGGGCGCTGCCCGCGAGCTGGCGGCTGTCGGCGCCGGAGTCCGCGGAGGCGCTCCTGGCCGAGCTGGACGCGGTCGCGCCGCGTACCGTCGTGTGGCTGAACGAGTCGCAGCGGTTCCTGCTCAAGTCCGACCACGTCGCCGGCCGGCTGCGCGAGCTGCTGCACGACCCCGACCGGGCGCCGGTCCTGGTGCTGGGGACGCTGTGGCCGCAGCACTGGGACACACTCACCACGCCGCCGCCGCGGCCCGAGGCCGAGGACCCGTACGAGCGCAGCCGCCGCCTGCTGATCGGCGGCGCGATCCGGGTGCGCCCGGCCTTCTCCGCCGCCGAGCTGTCCGCCGTCCGGGCCTCGCCCGACGCCGGCCCCCAGCTCCGGCAGGCCCTCGACGGGGCCGAGCGGGGGCGGATCACCCAGTATCTGGCGGGCGTCCCGGTGCTCATGGAGCGCTACGACAACGCCCCCGCGGCGGCCCGCGCGCTGATCCACGCGGCCATGGACGCCCGCCGCCTCGGGGCCGGGGTCGCGCTGCCGCTGGGGCTGCTCCGCGACGCCGCCCCCGGCTACCTCACCGACCAGGAGTGGAACGAGGCCGGTGACGACTGGCTGGAGCGCGCGCTGGCCTACACGTCGGCGCCGTGCCGGGGCGTGGCCGGGCCGCTCACCCTCAACCGCCCGCGTCCGGACGAACCCGCCGAAACGCCGAGCTGCCGGCTGGCCGACTACCTCGAACAGCACGGCAGGCAGAGCCGCCGGTTCGCGGTCCCGCCTGAGGCGTTCTGGCGGGCGGCGGCCCGGCACGTCACCTCGGCGGACGACCTCCACGCCCTGGCCACCGCCGCCCTGCAGCGGCTGCGCTACCGTCAGGCGGCCCTGATCGCCGGCCGGGCCGCGTCCGCGGGCCGGTTCGACGCGCTGTACAGGGTCGCGCTGCAGCTGGAGACCGGCGGCAACCGGGACGGCGCGGAACGGCTCTACCGGATCGGGGCGGAGGCCGGGGACGCCGACGGTTTCTACGGGCTCGCCATGCTCCGCGAGGAGGAGGGCGACCAGGCCGAGGCCCAGCGGATCGTCCTCGCGGCCGGCGACGAGCTGGTGGAACGGTACGTCGAGGCCCACTGGCGCTTCGGGAACACCGCCCACGCCGAGCGGTTCGCCGTCCGGGCCTACGGGCTCGGGCATCGGCGCGGGCTCTGGGCGGTCGCCGCCCGCATTCCGATCGGTGATCGGGAAGGTCAGCGCCGGTTGTACCGGATCGCCGCCGACGCGGGGGAGGCGGAGGCGTTCGCGCTGCTGGCGGCGGTGACGGACGATCCGGCCGAGGCGGACCGGCTCTACCGGGCCGCCGCCGACGCGGGCGTCGTCGACGCGATCTGGGAGATGGCCTGGCGCTCGGACGCCGAATGCGAGCATTACGTCACGCAGGCCCTGGCCGCCGACGACTATCAGGTCAGGCCCTACGCGCACGCCGAGAGCCTGGTGGTCAGGCGCGAGCAGGCAGGCGACCGGCAGGGCGCCGAGCGGCTGAACGCCGTCTTCGCCGCGGCCGGGCTCAGCGCGCTCGACCGGATCGCCGAGCTGCGGATGGACGCCGGGGACGACGCGGCCGTCATGCCGCTGGCGCCGGAGCTGGCCGCCGGGGGATTCACCGGGCCCCTGGGACGGCTGGCGCTGCGCCGCGCCGACGCGGGCGACGCACCCGGCGCGGAACGGGTCGCGCTCCTGGCCCGCGACGCCGGTGACGTACGGCCGCTGCGCACGCTGGCCCGGCGGGCCGGGTTCGGGCGGGAGGCGGAACGCCTCTGCCTGCTGGCCGGGGACCACGCCGGGCTCCGGGCGATCGCCAGATGGCACGAACGGCGCGGGGATCCCGGCGAGGCGGCGCGCGTCCACCGGGCGGGCGCGGACGCGGGCGACCTGCTCGCCCTGCAGGCGCTGGCCCGCCTGCGCGAGGCCGCGGGGCACCCCGACGAGGCCGAACGCCTGGCCACCAGGGCCGCGGCGATGGGCGACCCGCGGGCCCTGCGCACGCTCGCCTGGATGCGGGAGCGGCGCGGCGACGGCCGGGCGGCCGAACGGCTCGCCGCCGAGGCCGCGGCACGCGGGAGCACGGCCGCCCTGCGCTCCCTGGCCGTCCTGCGTGAGCGTGCGGGCGACCACGCCGCCGCCGAGTCGCTCGCGCACCGCGCGGCCCGTCACGGGGACGGCCACGCGCTGGCGGTGCTGGCACGCCTGCGGCGGCGAGCCGGCGCCCGGGAGCAGGCGGCCCGGCTGGCGGAGAGCGCGGCGGCGGTGAAGCCGGCCGCGCCCGCGCCCAGCCGGGCGGTGGCCGAGCCCGCCCCACGGCGGAAGGTGGCGCTTCCACCCCGCGACCCCTTCGCCGACGAGGTCCACTCGCTCCTGGACCTGGCCTGGCGCAGCCCCGAGGCCGAGGCCGAGGAGCTGCTCCGCCGGGCCGCCGACGCCGGCTACGGTTATCCCCTGCTGCGCCTGGCCGAGGAGCGGGGGTGGGACCTGCTGCCGCGCTACGGCCTCGGCGCCGACGGGCGGACCGCCGAGCCCTGGTGAGCCCGGGGCCCTGCCCGGCGGCTCCTAGTCCTCCTCGGCGAACACCACTTCGCGGCGCTTGCGGATCGCCGGCAGCACGGCGACCACCAGCGCCGCTGCCGCCAGGGCCAGCAGCACCGCCGAGATCGGCCGCGTCAGGAACACCGTCGCGTCGCCGCGCTCGATGATGAGCGCCCGCCGCAGGTTCTCCTCCAGCAGCGGCCCGAGCACGAAGCCGAGCAGCAGCGGCGCCGGCTCGCACCCGCACTTGATCAGCACGTACCCGAGCAGCCCGAAGAACACGATCGCGTACACGTCGTAGGCGTTGAACCCGAGCGAGTACGTCCCGATCGCCGCGAACAGGATGATCATCGGGAACAGCACCTGGTACGGGATCCGCAGCATCCGCACCCAGAGCCCGATCAGCGGCAGGTTCAGCAGCACGAGCAGCACGTTGCCGATCCACATCGACGCGATCAGGCCCCAGAACAGCGCGGGCTCCTCGGTGATGACGTTCGGCCCCGGGGTGATGCCGTGGACGATGAACGCGCCGATCATCAGCGCCATCACGGGATGGGCGGGCAGCCCCAGCGTCAGCAGCGGGATGAACGACGTCTGCGCGGCGGCGTTGTTGGCCGACTCGGGCCCGGCGACGCCTTCGATGGCGCCGTGCCCGAACTCCTCGGGCCGCTTGGAGACGCGCTTCTCGACGGCGTAGGAGGTGAACGAGGCCAGCACGTGACCGCCGCCGGGCAGGACGCCGAGCGCGGCGCCCAGGCCGGTGCCGCGCAGGATCGGGCCGACGATCCGGCGCCGGTCCTCGCGGGTCGGCCACAGGTTCTTGACCTTGCTGACGATCGCGGTGCGGGTCTGCTCGTTCTCCAGGTTGCGCAGGATCTCGGCCACGCCGAACATGCCGACGGCGACCGACACGAAGTCGATCCCGCCGTACAGCTCGCGCTGGCCGAACGTGAACCGGGGCGTACCGGTGTAGATGTCCTGGCCGACGGTGCCGAGCAGGACGCCCAGGAAGATCATGGCCAGGGCCTTGAGCGCCGAGCCGCGAGCCAGCGCGATCGACACGATCAGGCCGAGCAGCACCAGCGAGAAGTATTCCGCCGGGCCGAACTGCAACGCGACCCTGGCCAGCGGCGGGGCCGCGACCGCGAGCACGACGGTGGCCACGGTCCCGGCGATGAACGAGCCGACCGCGGCGGTGGCCAGCGCGGCGCCGGCCCGTCCCTGCCGGGCCATCTCGTGCCCGTCGAGCGCGGTGACGGCCGCCGACGACTCGCCGGGCAGGTTGATCAGGATGGCGGTCGTCGAGCCGCCGTACTGCGCGCCGTAGTAGATGCCCGCCAGCATGATCAGCGCCGTGACGGGCTCGAAGCTGAACGTGATCGGCAGCAGCATCGCCACCGTCGCCGTCGGCCCGATGCCGGGCAGCACGCCGACAGCCGTCCCGAGCAGCACACCCACGAAGCAGTAGAGGACGTTCTGGACGAGCAGGGCGGTCGAGAGGCCCAGCGCGAGGTTGTCGAGTAGTTCCATGCCTCAATCCGGATTCCGCGTCAGAATCCCAGCCACGGGCCCCAGAGCGGGAGCCGTAGCTGCAGTCCGACGACGAAGATGAGCGTGGCCGCGAGGGTCAGCCCGGCGGCCACCGCCACGGCCATGAGCGGCCGTACGCGCTTGCTGGCCACCGTGGTGAGCAGGGCGGTCACCAACGACGCCGGGACGAACCCGAGACCCCGTACGGTGAAGCCGAAGAACACCAGCGCGAGCACGATGACGCCGACCGCCCGCCACGGGATCGGCCCGAACGCGATCACCTCGCCGGCCACCAGGCCCTTGACCACGATGGCCAGGCCCAGGGCCGCCACGACCGCGCCGACCAGCAGCGGGAAGGCGCCGGGGCCCATCCGCAGCGGGGTGCCCAGCTCGTAGCCGAGCGACCCTGCCACGAACGCGCCACCGATCAGGATGAACACGGCCCCGGCGAGCACGTCCGGGAAGGACCGGCGACGCTCCACGTCAGGACGCCTTGATCCCGGCGTCGGCGATGACCTTGCCCCAGGTGGTGAGCTGCTCCTCCAGCTTGGCGCGGTGCGCCTGCGGGGTCGCGGCCTCGGCCGCGACCGGCGCGGTGCCGAGCTTGGCCATCTGGTCGATGACCTTCTGGTCGGCCAGCGCGGACTTCAGCGCCTCGGACAGCTTCTGGACGACGTCCTGGGGTGTGCCCTTCGGGGTGTACAGGCCGTGCCACACGCTGACCTTGAGGCCGGGCAGTCCGGCCTCGGTGGTCGTGGGCACGTCGGGCAGGCTCTTGACCCGCTCGGGCGTGGTGACCGCGTACGCCTTGACCTCGCCGGCGGAGATCTGGCCGCTGGTGTTGGTCGTCTGGTCGCACATGAAGTCGACCTGGCCGCCGACGAGGTCGGTCAGCGCGGGCCCGGTGCCCTCGTACGGGACCTCCTGGAGCTTGACGCCGGTGGCCGTCTGGAACAGCAGGCCGCACAGGTGGGAGGCGGCGCCGATGCCGGCGTTGGCCATCGTGACCTTGTCGGCGTTGGACTTCACGTGCGCCACGAGGTCCTGGAGCGTCGCGGGGGCGAAGTCCTTACGGGCGACGACCGTCATCGGCACCTCGGTGACGAGCCCGACCGTCTCGAAGCTCTCCAGCGGCTTGTAGCCGAGGTCCTGGTAGAGGGCGGGCGCGGTGGACATGCCGATGTGGTGCATGAGCACGGTGTAGCCGTCGGGCTCGCCGCGGGCGACCTCGCCGGCGCCGATGGTGCCGCCCGCGCCCTCGACGTTCTGGACGACGATCTTCGCGCCGAGCTTGGCGGCCATCGGCTCGGCGATCATGCGGGTGACGGTGTCGGTCGGGCCGCCAGCGCTGAACGGCACGACGAACGTGATGTTCTGGCTGGGGTAGGCGCCGCCCTCGCCGCCTCCGCCGGTCGCGCCGCCCCCGCCGCCGTTGCCGGAACAGGCGGCGGCGAGCGAGACGACGCCGATCACGGCGATCATCCGGGCGGCGGCTGGATACCTGCTGGTCGTTCTCATATCGGGGCTCCTCGTCAGTGCGCGGCCTCAGTCTGGGGTGACAAGGGCGCGCATGGTGTCAGAGGAATCCCAAGGAATGCGGTGAATGTCAGAGAAATCCCAAGAAACGGCATGGCCCGGCCACTGACCCCGGCCGTACAATCCGGTATGCGGATCACCATCATCGAGGATGACGACCGCGTGGCGCGGGGTCTGGCGACCGTCCTGGCCCAGGCGGGCTTCGAGGTGCACCGCCTCGCCACGGCGGCCGAGGCCGTGCGCGCGGCCCCGTCCGACGTCGTCCTCGTCGACCTGGGCCTGCCCGACGGCGACGGCCTCGACGTGATCCGCAAGCTGCGCGACCGCCCCGAGACCGCCGTCATCGCCGTGACCGCCCGCTCCGAGGAGCACGAGCGCGTCCGCGGCCTGCGCGCCGGGGCCGACGACTACATCGTCAAGCCGTTCGGCGTCCCCGAGCTGCTGGCCAGGATCGACGCCGTCCTGCGGCGCACCCGGGTCGCCCGCGCGATGAGCCACCCCGACGGGCCGCTCGTCGTCGGCCCGATGCGCATCGGCGTCGGCACCCGCGAGGTCACCGTCGACGACGTCCCGGTGACGCTGACCCGCAAGGAGTTCGAGCTGCTCCTGCTGCTGGCCCGCCGGGCGCCCAACGTCGTCAGCCGCGACGTCATCCTCGACCAGATCTGGGGCGCCACCTGGGAGTCGTCGAGCCGCACCCTCGACACCCACATCGCCGCGCTCCGCCACAAACTGGGGCCCGCCACGCTGATCCGCACCATCCACGGGGTCGGCTACCGGCTGACGGCGGAGCCGAACGGCTGACGTCCCGTGCACCGCCGCCTGCTCGTCGTCCTGGTGCCCCTCGCGGTCCTGCTCGTCGCGGCCCTCGGGGTCCCGCTCGGCGTCACCGTCGCCGAGCGGGAGATGCAGGAGACGTACGTGGACCGGCTCAACGACGTCGGCAGGTTCGCGTCGCTGGCCGAGACCGCGCTGTCCACCGGGCGCACCGAGGCCCTCCAGCAGGAGCTGGCCCGCTACCACGAGCTGTACGGCATCCCCGTCGCCGTGATCGACAAATCGGGCGCCGTGCTGCTCGGCCCGGCTGACGCGTACCGGCAGGCGGCGCGGGCCGAGCCGACCCTGCCCCGGATCGTCACCGCCGCGCTCGCCGGGGCCAGGCCCGAACCGTCCGGGCAGTGGGCGCCCTGGGACGACTCCGCCTTCGTCGTCGCCGAACCGGTCGGCCGCGACAGCGAGGTCGTCGGCGCCGTCGTGACGATCTCCGACCTGACGAGGACGCGCTCGCGCATCCTGCTGCGCTGGGCCCAGCTCGCCGGCCTCGGGCTGCTGCCGCTGATCGCGCTCGTCGCCGTCGCCTGGCCGGTCTCGGCGTGGGTGCTGCGGCCCGTACGCGAGCTCGACGCGGCCAGCTCGCGCATCTCCCAGGGCGACCTCACGATCCGCGCCGACGCCGAGGCCGGGCCGCCCGAGCTGCGGCGGCTGGCCGAGTCGTTCAACACGATGATGGACGCGGTCGAGAACGCCGTGCAGCGCCAGCGCGCGTTCGTGTCGGACGCCTCCCACCAGTTGCGCAACCCGCTGACCAGCCTGCGGCTGGCCGTGGAGAGCCTGGAGCCGCACCTGCGGGCGGGCGACGACGGGCGGCAGGCGTACGACGTCGCGGTCGACGAGCTCAAGGCGATGCAGCGGATGCTGAACTCGCTGCAGGCCAGCGCCCGGATGGAGAGCATCCGCACGGCCTCGCCGGTGGATCTCGACGCGGTGCTGGCCACCCGCGTCGACCGGTGGCGGGCGCTGACGGCGACCGCCGGGCAGAGACTGGCGGTGGAGGTGCCGCCGAGGCTGCGGCTGCTGGAGCCGTCCGGCGGGCTGGGCAGCATCCTGGACGAGCTGATCAGCAACGCGCTGCGGCTGTCGGACGCGCGGGTGGTGCGGGTGAGCGCCGCCGAGACGGGCGGCGTCGTCGCGATCGCCGTCCGCGACGACGGCCAGGGCATCGACCCGGCCGAACGCGAGCAGGCGCTGCGCCGGTTCTGGCGCGCGCCCAAGCACCAGAACGTCACCGGCACCGGCCTGGGGCTGGCCATCTGCGCCGACCTCGTCGGCGCGGCCGGGGGCGAGCTGCGGCTGGAGGACGGCCTGCCGCGCCCCGACGGCACCGGCCACGGCTTCGCCGCCGTGGTCGCGCTGCCCGTCGTGCCCGGCTGACCCGCTCAGCGCTTGCGGTCGCGGAACCAGGCCGCCGCCCCCGGATGCAGCGGCGCCGTCGCCGTGGAGATCCCGGTGCGCACGTTGATGTGCCACGCCTCGGGCACCGCCGCGGGCCCGGCGCGGGTGAAGATCGTGTCGGTGATGGCGTGCACCAGCTCGTCCGGCAGGTCGTTGCGGACGAGCAGCACGTTCGGCACCGCGACCGTGCGCGCCGCGGGCACGCCCGCGTAGGCCGTCGACGGGATCATGGCAGGCGTGTACGGGCCCGGGAACGCCGTGATGAGCGCCCCCGCCTGGGCCGCCAGCGGGATCAGCCGGATCGCGTGCTTCTGCGCCAGCTCCGTGATCGCCGGCGTCGGGACGCCCGTCAGCGAGAACATCGCGTCGATCCGGCCGTCACGCAACGCCGCCGCCGACTCCGCCTGGCTCAGGTACAGCCACTCCAGCTCCAGCCGGGCCAGCTCCAGCGCCCGCCGCGAGGTGAACTCCGTGCCCGAATCGCGGGCCCCGAGCGACACCCGCCTGCCCGCCAGGTCCGCGAACTCGCCGATCGGCGACCCGGCCATGACCACCAGGTGCAGATGGCTGTCGTACAGGCGGCAGATCGCCGAGACGCCGTCCGGCGCGCGGCCGTCGGTCGTGATCAGCGCGTCCAGGCTCGTCAGCCCGAGCTGCGCCTCACCGGCCCGCAGCATCCGGATGTTGTCGGTCGACGCCCCGCTCGGCACCGTCGTCACCGTCACGCCCGGCACCTGCTCGGAGACCCGCCCGGCCAGCACGCCGCCGATCCGCCGGTACACCGCTCCCTCCGGGCCCGTGGCCAGCCGCAGCCGCGCCGGCTCCACCTCCGGCCGCCGCGCGCAACCGGCGGCCAGCCCTCCGGCGGCGAGCAGCACCGCCCGCCGGCTGAACGTCGGCTGCACCATGCCGAGATGATGGTGGGCCAGCCCGGCGTGATGCAATATGCCCCGTGAAGCAGATGAGACGGCTGACCGGCGAGATGCTCCTCTACTGTTTCGCCGTCGTCCTGGCCACCGGCGCCTACCTCGCCTGGTTCCGGCCCGACGGCGGCACGGTCGTGTACACCGGCCCCTACGAGCCGTTGCGCGGCGTCGAGCTGAGCTCCGCCTACGCGGCCGCGCTGGACACCGGGCTCGCCACGCCGGGCGGCCTGGCGATCCGCCACCTGCATCACAGCTCCTCGATGCTGCTGGCGGCGGGCGTCGCGGTCTGGGTGCTGCTCGGCCTGTTCCGCTACGTGCCGGCACTGCTGGCGGCGGGACCGGCCGCGCTCGCCGTGTCGGTCGTCCTCTGGCGGGGCTGGTGAGCGTCAGGGGCGTTCGACGCGGGTGGGGTTGCCGCGGACGAGCTCGTCGTGGACGCGGTGCCGCGCGGCGATGAGGGCACGGCCGGCCGCCTCGTCGTCGCGTTCGAGGCGCTCGCGCAGCAGGCGCATGGCGATGCGGCGGTTGAGGCTGAACTGGCGCTCGGTGTCGACCACGACGACGATCCCGGTGGGCCGGTGGGTGGCCCGCACGGCGGTGCTGGCCTTGTTGCGGTGCTGGCCGCCGGGGCCGCCGGTGCGGCAGGGCACGACGTCGACGTCGTCCTCGGCGAAGGCCGTGCGCGGGGGGTCGACCTGGCACGGCCGGGCGGTCACGTACCAGTTCTTGCGCCCGGCGGAGCCCCGGTAGGGGCTGGGGGCCTGCCAGCACAGGGTCCCGGTCCAGGAGGCGGCGAACGTCTCGGCGTCCGCGCCGGTGATCCTGACCAGCACCGACCGGTACGTGCCGGGCCGCTCGCCGGGGACGGTCTCGGCGCGGTGGGTCTCCAGCTCGTGCCGGGCGGCGTCGGCTTCGAGCCGGCGCAGCAGCCGGGCGAGCGCCCACGCGCACTCCTGCGGGCCGCGCCCGGCCGACAGGAGCAGGTGGACGGTCACGACCGGCCCTGCCTGCGGCGGCGCTCGGGCGCGGAGCCGAGCTCGGCCGTCTTGTACGTGACCAGCGGGACCGTCGTGGCGATCGGGGTGGCCAGGTCGTGCTCGACCAGGTCGGAGATCACCTGCTCGATGCGCTTGTAGGCGGTCGGCGCCTCCTCGAACAGAAGCTGGCGGTCGCCGCAGACGACCAGCGAGCCGAGCGGTGTGCGGCGCAGCTCCTCGACCGTGTGCTTGGCCCGGCCGCGGCGCAGCGCGTCGGCGCGCGACATCTTGCGCCCCGCGCCGTGCGCGACGGAGTGGCCGGCGTCCGGCCCGGAGTGGGCGGCCACCAGATAGGAGTGGGTGCCCCGGGTGCCGGCGATGAGCACGTCGCGGCCGTCGCCCGGCGCGGCCCCCTTGCGGTGCAGGTAGAGGCCGTCGCGGACCTCGACGAGGTTGTGGCACTGGTCGACGACCGGCTCGGCGGGCCGGGCCCCCAGCGCGTGGGCGACCCGGGCGGCCAGCAGCCGCCGGTTCAGCGATCCCCAGCGCACGGCCTCGTCGTGCACGGCCAGGTAGGCGTCGGGATCGGGGGCCGGGCCCGCGCCGTGGACCTCGGTGTGCGCCCGCAGGATCCACTCGCCCAGGCCCCGCGAGCCGCTGTGGACGATGAGCACCAGGTCACCGGCGGCGAGCCCGAGGCGGTCGGCGTGGTCCGGCTCGAAGACGGTGCCGATCCGCGCCAGCTCGACGAAGTGGTTGCCCCGGCCGACCGTGCCGAGGCCCTCGTGGTGACCGGCGGGGATCTCGCCGTCGAGCACGTCCCAGGCCGGGTCGTCGGCGTCGCGATCGGGGTCGAGCGGGCGGTCGAGGTCGGGGAAGCGGGCGGCGAGCTTCTCGGGCACGGCGCGCTTGAGCCTGAAGGGGAAGACGGCGATGCCGCAGCCGATGTCGGAGCCCACCAGGAACGGGTAGAGCACGCTCGACGTCATCGCCGCGCCGATCGGGGCGCCCTTGCCGGGGTGCAGATCGGGCATCGCGGCGACGTGCCTCATGCCGTCGAGGGCGGCCACCTGGTGACACTGGGTGAGGGCGTCGGACTCGATCCAGCTTGCGGGGGAGGCGAACACGGAGACCGTGGCCGGGTGGTGGTGCGACAAAGACGCTCTCTTCGCTTAACGGGTGCTGGCATTTCGGAATGGCAGCACCACGGTCGCCGAGCCGTGCCGCGAGAGGCAAACGATTTTCCGCCGGGCACGCAGGAGCCCCCTGGCTCAAAGAGCCGGGGGGCGCCCAGGTCTCAGCGTGTCACGCGTAGAGGAAGTAGTAGTGATACTGACTCTTCCACTCGCATCTATACCCGTTCCACCAGCCCTGCTCGTCGCCGTAGTCGCCGTATCGCTGGCATTCCGAGTGCTCCCGGTAGATGCCGTTGAGCGTTTCGGCCTGCGCCGGAGTGGCGCCGAGCGATAACGACAATCCGAGGGCCAGAACGGCCGGGACGAGAACTGCGCGAACCTTGCGCATCAATCCTCCTAAGACGGGGTGGATCACGGCGGTCAAGATATCACTGACCGTGTGCCAGGAAAAATGTCATTCTGTGCTGCGTTGTCGCCGTGCAATACGGCCGTCTGGGCCCTTCTTCATGTTTTGTTCCGGTCTAATGCCGGATGAGCTGTTTCGCCCATCGGCAGGGATGCAAGTCACCAGGAACGAAACGGTTCGCCGAAAACTTTGACCACCGTCACGTACGTGTCATATCGTCGCCTCGCCCACATCGAGGCGAGGCCAAGCCGGCGGGGAAAACGGCGATCATCCGAACACCGGAGGCTCACCTATGCATGCTCGAATCCGCCCGGCCGCCGTCCTCGGCATGGTCCTCACCATGCTGGCGACCTTCGGTGTCTCACTCGCGCTCTCACCACCGGCCCAGGCCACCCAGGTGATCGCCGACATCCCGTACGCCTCCGAGGACCCCGTCGGCTCCCGGGGACACCTGCTGGACCTCTACCTGCCGACCGGCGGCCTCACCCCCAGGCCGCTGCTCATCTGGCACAAGGGCTCGGCCTGGTCGAGCGACGAGGGCAAGAGCGGCGCCGCCGACATCGCCGCCGTCTTCAACGCCAAGGGTTGGGCGGTGGCCGGCGTCAGCGTCCGCTCCAGCAGCCAGGCGGTCTTCCCGGCGCAGGTGCACGACATCAAGGCGGCCATCCGCTGGCTGCGCCACAACGCCCCCGCCTACCAGCTCGACCCGAACCGCTTCGCCATGATGGGCGACTCCTCGGGCGGCTGGCTGACGGAGATGGCCACGTTCACCGGCGGCGTGGCGGCGCTGGAGGGCACCGTCGGCGCGACCGGCGTCTCCAGCTCCGTGCAGGCCGGGCTCGCCTTCTTCAGCCCGACCGACTTCCTCCAGATGAACGCCCAGAACCTGCCCGGCGGCGGGCTGGACCACAACTCGCCGATCTCGCCCGAATCCCTCCTGGTCGGCTGCGCCATCCAGACCTGCCCCGCCACGGTGGCGCAGGCCAACCCGATCAACTACGTCGACGCCAACGACCCGCCGGTGCTGTTCCTGCACGGCCAGGCCGACTTCCTGGTGCCCCACGGGCAGAGCGTGCTGCTCTACAACAAGATCAAGTCGGTCTGCGGCAACGGCCAGTTCATCTCCATCCCCGGCGCCGACCACGGCCGGGCCGACGTCATGGACCCCGCCCGGTTCGGCACCCAGACCAGCTACGCCACCACCAACTGCGGCGAGGCCATCCTGGCGGGCGGGGGCGCGCCCAACCCGACCTGGGACACCTTCGAGATGTTCCTGCGCGGCGCGCTCAAGATGGGCACCTCGTGCCAGGTCACCTGGCAGGCCAGCAACTGGAGCGGCGGCTTCAACGGCACCGTGACCATCAAGAACACCGGCACCACGCCCATCAGCGGCTGGCGCCTGTCGTGGAACTGGGCCGGCAACCAGCAGGTGACCGCCTTCTGGAACACCAACCTGACCCAGACCGGCACCCAGGTGGTCGCTCGCGACGCCGGCCACAACGCCAACATCGGCCCGAGCTCCAGCGTCAGTTTCGGGTACGAGGCCAGCGTCACCGGCACGAACGCCCCGCCCGCCGAGTTCAGGCTCAACGGCATCCCCTGCGCCCGCGTCATCGTGTGAGCCCCGGCGCCCGGGTCGCGGGCGCCAATTTCGGAAAGCCGTAATGGAACCGTCCAATCGGCGTAACCGCAGCTCGGCGGAGAAATGTGCATTTCAAAAATGAACACGTTCCGCCGGGTCGCGGTCACGGAATGAGGCCGTCCAGATTTCGGACCTTATATTGCTTTACCCGAAGGGCGGCCCTATCCTTTCCCCTGTGATCGCCGAGGACAGAGAGAGGGCGCTCGTGACGGCATCGACCGGCGGGAATCGCGCAACTCGACATCGCAAAAACGCCTGACCGCCGACTTCCGAAATTCACGACGCTCTCGTCCGCCGGCCGCCTTTTCCGGCCTCACGCGCCGACTCGCTGCCGCTGACCGGCTGACTCCGCTTTCCCCTGGTGCTCCGTCCGCACGACGGCGCCCTTGCCGTGCCATGCCCTGCCCAGAGTTAGGGGACGTGTGCGTACTTCCAACATGTTCGTCAGGAGCCTCGGCGTTCACGTGCCGGACGCCGTGACCGTCGAGCAGGCGGTCAGCGAGGGCCTGTACCCGGCCGACGAGGCCGAGAAGTTCCAGCAGATCGGCGCCGCGGTCGCCGGCGACATGCCCGCCCCGGAGATGGCCAGGCGCGCCGTCGTGGACGCCTACGAGCGCTGGGGCGAGTCCTCCCCGCGCGAGCTCGACCTGCTGCTCTACCCGTCGGTCTGGCACCAGGGCCCCAACGGCTGGCAGCCGCAGCACTACCTGCAGATGCACCTGCTCGGCGGCGGCGTGCCCGCGTACGAGATCCGCAGCGGCTGCGTCGGCATGATCAGCTCGCTGGAGCTGGCCGCCAGCTACCTCCAGGCCGACCCGGGCCGCGAGACCGCGATGGTCGTCTCCGCCGACAACCACGGCACCCCGCTGGTCGACCGCTGGCGCATGACGCCCGGCGCGCTCATCGGCGACGCCGCCTGCGCGCTCGTCCTCGGCAAGGACTACGGCATGGCCCAGCTCCTGTCAGTGAACGCCACGACGATCCCCGAGGCCGACGCGGTCAACGACGGCGCCTACCCGCTGTTCCCCCCGGACGCCACCGTCGGGCGGGGGCTCAGCTTCGGCGACCGGCACGAGGAGTTCCGCCAGCGGCTGCTCAAGGAACGCGGCACCGGCATCCACCTGACGATCCAGAAGACGATGATGCAGCAGGTCGAGCAGACCCTGGACGAGGCCGGGATCGAGCTGTCCGACATCACCCGGGTGGCCTTCCCGCACGGCCGCCGCGAGGACCTGGACGGGCAGATGTCCTGGCTCGGCATCGAGGTCGAGCAGACCACCTGGGACTACGGCAGGCGCGTCGGCCACTGCGGCGCCGTCGACCAGTTCATCGCCTTCGAGCACCTGATCGCCACCGGCGGGCTCGTGCCCGGCGACCACCTGCTCGTGGTGGGCTTCGGCTCCGGGACGTCGGTCGCCGCGGCGGCGTTCAAGGTGCTCGCGCCCGCCCCCGTGACGAAAGAGGCACGCGCATGACGATCGGACAGACCACCGGCGAGACCACGTACCGGCTGGTCGCCTTCATCCAGGACAACCTCGTCCCGGACGACGCCGGCCTGGAGGTCGACGAGGCCACCCCGCTCCTGACGTCCGGCCTGCTGGACTCCCTGCGGACCGCGCGCCTGCTCAACTTCATCCGGAAGGAGCTCGGCGTCCCGGTCCCGGCCGCCAAACTCGACCCCGAGAACTTCCGCGACGTCACCACGATCGTCGCGATGCTCGACGAACTCGCCTCGGCATGACCCCGCCCGGCACGTACGTCAGCGGGGTGGGAGCCTTCGTCCCCCGCACGGTCGTCAGCGTCGAGAAGGCCGTCGCCAAGGGCTGGTACCCGGCCGAGGAGGCGGAGCTGCACAACCTGGCCGGGGCCGCGGTGGCCGGCGACCTGCCCGCGCCCGAGATGGCGCTGCACGCGGCGCAGAGCGCGCTCAAGCGCAGCGGGCGCGCCCCCGCCGACCTCGACCTCCTGCTGTACGCCTCCACCTGGCACCAGGGGCCCGACGGCTGGCCCCCGCACTCCTACCTGCAACGCAACCTCGTCGGCGGCGACGTCCTGGCCACCGAGATCCGGCAGGGCTGCAACGGGATGTTCACCGCCCTGGAGCTCGCAGCGAGCTACCTGGGCGCCGACCCCGCCCGGCAGGCCGCCCTGCTGGTCGCCGCCGACAACTACGGCACCCCGCTGATGGACCGCTGGCGCATGGGCCCCGGCTACGTCGGCGGCGACGCCGCCAGCGCGCTCGTGCTCACCAGGGAGCCCGGCTTCGCCCGCCTGATGTCGGTGCGCACGGTGACCGTCGCCGAGGCCGAGGAACTGCACCGGGGCACCGAGCCCCTGTTCCCGCCCGGCGTCACCGTCGGGCGCAAGTTCAGCTTCGCGGCCAGGAACGACCAGTTCCGGAACCAGGTCATGCCCCAGGGCGAGAGCACGGCCGCCCTGTTCAAGATCCAGCGGGCGCTCATGGAGATCGTCGAACGCGTCCTCGACGAGAGCGGGATCGAGGCCCGCGACCTCACCCGGGTCGCCTTCATGAACTACTCCGAGGAGATCGTCGAACAGCGCTGCATGGCCCTGCTCGACCTGCCCATGTCACGTTCCACCTGGGAGTACGGGCGCACCATCGGCCACTGCGGGGCCAGCGACCAGGTCCTCGCCCTCGACCGGCTGCTCACCACCGGGCAGCTCGGCCCCGGCGACCACCTGCTGATGCTCGGCACCGGCCCCGGAGTCACGGTCTCCGGCGCCGTGATCAAGATCCTCGACACGCCTCCGTGGTGCTGAGAGCCGTCACCGAAACCGCGTAGTCATCGAAGGGAAACGAGCGCGATGGTCGATAGTCCGAGCGGGATCCGGCCGGAACCGGTGGCGGTGGTCGGGATCGGTTGCCGCTTCCCCGGCGACGCCGGCTCACCTGACGCGTTCTGGGACCTGCTGTGCGACGGCCGCAACACCACCCGGCCGCTGCCCGCCGAACGCTGGCTCCCGTACGAGAACCGCAGCCCCGAGGACGCCGCCGCGCTGCGCGACGCCGTGCGCCACGGCAGCTTCCTCAACGACGTCGAGGGCTTCGACGCCGAGTTCTTCGGGCTGTCGCCGCGCGAGGCCGAGCTGATGGACCCGCAGCAGCGGATCCTCATGGAGACCGCGTGGGAGGCGCTCGAACACGCCGGCCTGCCCCCGCACGAGCTGGCCGGCACCGACGCCGGGGTGTTCGTCGGCGTGTGCACCGCCGACTACGGCAGCCGCCTGCTGGAGGACCTGCCCCAGATCGAGGCGTGGACCGGCATCGGCGCCGCGACCTGCGCCGTCGCCAACCGCATCTCCTACTCCCTCGACCTGCGCGGGCCCAGCATGGCCGTCGACACCGCCTGCTCGGCGTCGCTGGTCGCGCTCCACCTCGCCGCGCAGAGCCTGCGGCTCGGCGAGAGCGACGTCGCCCTGGCCGGCGGCGTCAACCTGCTCGTCACCCCCGGCCAGACCCTCACGCTCGGCACCGCCGGAGCCCTGGCCCCCGACGGCCGGTCCAAGTCGTTCGACGCCGCCGCCGACGGCTACGGGCGCGGCGAGGGCTGCGGCGTCGTGGTGCTCAAACGGCTGTTCGACGCCCGCCGCGACGGCGACCGCGTCCTCGCGCTCGTCATCGGCAGCGCCGTCAACCAGGACGGGCACACCAGCGGCATCATGGCGCCGTGCGGCGAGGCCCAGGAACACGTGATGACCAGGGCGCTGCGCCAGGCACGCGTCTCGCCCGCCACGGTCGGCTACGTCGAGGCGCACGGCACCGGCACCCGCCTCGGTGACCCGCTGGAGGCCGGCGCCCTCGCCGCCGTCTACGGCACCGGCCGCGCGCCCGGCGACCCGTGTCTCATCGGCTCGGTCAAGTCCAACATCGGCCATCTCGAAGGCGCCGCCGGCATCGCCGGGATCATCAAGGCGGTGCTCGCCCTCCACCGCGGCGAGATCCCGCCGACCGTCCTGACCACCCCGAACCCGGCCATCGACTGGGACAGCTCCGGGCTCAGCGTCGTCACCGAACGGACGGCCTGGCCCGAGAGCGACCACCCCCGCCGGGCGGGCGTCTCCAGCTTCGGCTACGGCGGCACGGTCGCGCACATCCTCCTCGAACAGGCCCCTGCGGAAGCGGCGAAGCCGCCGGCGGGCGAGCCGGCCGGAGCGCGGCAGGCGGAGCTGTCCGCGGCGCGGCAGGGGGAGCTGTCCGGGGCGCGCCTGTTCCCGGTGTCGGCCGCGTCGGAGGCGGCGCTGCGCCAGTACGCGGGCACGCTCGCCGAACAGCTCAAGCGCCTCGACCTCGCCTCGGCCGGGCACACGCTCGCCCTGCGGCGCACCCACCTCGGCCGCCGGGCCGTCGTCATCGGCGCCGGCCACGACGAGGTGACCACCGGCCTGCGCAGGCTCGCCGACGACCTGCCGTCCGAATCCGTCCTTACCGGCGACGTGCTGCCCGACCTGGGCCCCGGCCCCGTCTGGGTGTTCTCCGGGCAGGGGTGCCAGTGGCGCGGCATGGGCCGCGACCTGCTCGCCGAACCCGAGTTCGCCGCCGTCGTCGACGAGATCGAGCCGATCTTCGCCGAGGAGATCGGCTTCTCCCCCCGGCAGGTCCTCACCGAGGGCGCCCTGGACGGCATCGACCGCGTCCAGACCATGATCTTCGTCATGCAGCTGGGACTCGCCCGGCTCTGGAACGCGCACGGCGTGCGCCCGACGGCCGTCATCGGCCACTCCGTCGGCGAGATCGCGGCGGCCGTGACAGCCGGCGCGATGAGCGTCGCCGACGGCGCGCGCCTGATCTGTCGCCGCTCCCGGCTGCTGCGCCAGGCCGAGGGCAAGGGGGCCATGGTGATGGCCGGACTGCCGTTCGAGGAGGCCGCCGAGCGGCTCGCCGGCCGTACCGACCTGGTCGCCGCCATCGCCTCCGCGCCAGGCTCCACCGTGCTGTCCGGCGACGTCGCCGCCGTCGAGGCGGTCCTGAACGAGTGGCCCGCCGAAGGCATCGTGGTCCGCCGGGTCGCCTCCGACGTGGCCTTCCACAGCCTCCAGATGGAACCGCTGGCCGTCGAGCTCGCGGCCTCGCTGGCCGACCTCCCGTTCGGCGCGCCCCGCATCCCCATGTACACCACCGCGCTGCCCGACCCCAGGTCGACGCCCGTCCTGGACAGCGCCTACTGGGCGGCCAACCTCCGCGACCCGGTACGCCTCGCCGCCGCCACGACGGCCGCCGCGCAGGACGGCTACCGGGCGTTCCTGGAGATCTCCCCGCATCCCGTGGTCGCCCACTCCGTCACCGAGACGCTGGAGGAGGCCGGGTTCGAGGACGTCTTCGTCGGCACGACGCTCCGCCGCAACCAGCCCGAGCAGGCGACGTTCCTGACCGCGCTGGGCCTGGCGCACTGCCACGGCATCGACGTGGACTGGCGGCGACTGCAGCCCGGCGGCGGCCTGGCCGACCTGCCGCCCTACGCCTGGCAGCACCGCCGCCACTGGCGCGACGCCTCCGGCGGCGACGACAACCGCGGCCACGACGTACGCTCCCACACCCTGCTCGGCGCCGGCACGACCCTCGCGGGCAGCGCGACACGCCTGTGGCGCACCAGCCTGGAGGACGCGAACCGCCCCTACCCGGGCAGCCACGCCGTCAGCGGCATCGAGATCGTGCCTGCCGCGGTCCTGGTGAACACATTCCTGGAGGCGGCCGGTTCGGGAGCGGCCGGTTCTGAGGTGGCCGTACTCTCCGACGTGGAGATGATGCACCCCCTGATGACCGCCGAACGCCGGCAGATCCAGGTCGTCCACGAGCCTCCCGCGATCCGGCTCGCCGCCCGCACGCCCGCCACCCCCGGCGAACCCGACCCCGCCTGGCTCGTCCACGTCACCGCCTCGACGACCGCCGCCCCGACGGCCCCCGCTTCGACGACCACCGCCACCTGGGCCCCGGACGGCACCCTGCCCGGCGCGTACGCGGCCGGACTCACCCCGATCGACCCTGGCTTCGTCCACGCCCGGCTGGCCGCCGTCGGCGTCCCCACCACGGGCTTCGACTGGACGATCGAGACGCTGCTGGGCCGTGACGGCGCCCTCCGCGCGACCGTCCACACCCCGCGCCCCGCCGATGCGCCCCCCACCTGGGCGCCGGCGCTCGACGCGGTGATGTCCGTGGCCCCCTGCGTGTTCCCCGGCGACCCGGTGCTGCGCATGGTCGTGCACATCGACGAGGTGGCGCTGACCGGCACCCCGCCGGACACCGTCATCATCGACGCCGCCGTGGACCCGGCAGCCGACGACACGGTCCTCGCCCTCCTGGCCGACGCCGACGGCCACGTGATCGGCCACCTGACCGGCCTCCGCTACCCGGTCATCGACGCACCCGTGGCAGCCGAGGACGACCTCCAGGAGCCGGCGGAATCGCTGGCCGGGCTGTCACCGGAGAAGCTGCGCGCGTACGTCCTCGACGAGACCCGCGCGGAGATCGCGTCGGTGATGCGGCTCGCCCCGGCGGACCTGGCGGTCCGCCGCCCCCTCGTCGAGCAGGGGCTCGACTCGGTGATGACCGTCATGGTCAGGCGCCGCCTGGACAAGCGCTTCGGCTGCCGCCTCCCCGCGACCCTGCTGTGGCAGCAACCCACCATCTCCGCCATCGCCGATCACTTGACCACCCTGCTCACCCCCGCCCAGGACTGACCCGCCCGGCCGGCGCACCCGCGCCGGCCGGCTCCAGGTCGTCAGCTCACCCCGGGCGAAGGTCATGCCGTCGTGCCCTCGCCCGGAATCAGCCGGCCGAGCCAGGAGAGAGCGGACCGTACCGCAAGTACGAATAAAGGGCATCGGTCGGCAACGCAGCCCAATTACCCGGATAAATCTCCCCATGCTCCGGTTCAGAACAGCAGGTGATGTAATGCGTCATGAACCGATGAATCTGAACCGGCGTACGAATCTCCACGGCATTCGGAGGAATCTGCAATTCTTGGAACGTGTGCCCCGAGTATGAGTAAGCGAGCCGCCGATCACGCGAACGCGCCTCGTTGGCCGTACGCGCGTTCCACACGCTGACCCGCAGGGACAGCGAATCCACCAGCCACAACTCGTAGTCGTCGCGATGATCGGCGAGGTGGGTGATGTAGCGGCCCATGACGGTCCGCGCGACCACCTCGGCCCGCTCGGCGAACGTGATCCCGTCGGAGTGCTCGCTGGGCGCCGGGTGCCAGCCCTTGGCATGCTGGTCGGTGTATTCGACCAGGTAGACGAACTCGTCGGCGATCTCGGGTGCGCCCGAGTCGTCGAGTTGATCGGCCGCCATCGCCGAGAGCCGAGCCCAGTCAGCGATGCCCGCATACAGCGTCGCCTGCTGCCTGGACGGCGGAACCCCGTCCTGGGGGGTGGTCTCGTCCAGGTTCGGCATGTTGAGCAGGGCCGCGACCTGGTGGAGCCGGCGAGGGGGAACCAGACGGTCCCGCGCTTCGGTGAGATCGTTCGTCACGGCCTTCAGTGTGGCGTGGCACCCAATGGCGAGTCATAGGAAAGCCCAAAAGATCTTCCTAGCGCTCTTCCGTGCCTGCTGGCTCCACGGTTTACGGCCCCGCTATATGACGGTAAGCCGACAGATCTCTCCCCTGTAGGCGACAAACTCCGGGATCGTGGCGCATATGATGATCTTATATCCTCTTTTGCTTGCTATTACGGGCCAGGAATGCTGATGCGACTGCAGCTGACCAAGACGGTCCCAGAAGCTCCCAGCCAGGGGGTGCGCCCGTACCTGGGGCAATCAACGTTTCGTCCACAATGACGGGCTTTGCCGCCACCGAACGGTTCAGGTTTGTCGTGCTCCATCCACTCCAAGAGCAGTGGCGGCCGGTTGGTCTCAGGACCTTTGCTGCCGCCGCCAAGCGGATCTTGTGGGCCGAGACCGGGATAGCCCACGCGCGAATCCCCAACTCGTCCCTGCGGATCCGAGCGCCGATTCTGCGGCATGCAGAGCGGCCTTCAGCGTACGGATACCCTCAGCCGCCAGGCCTTCGAGTTCCCCCGCTGGTTATCCCGTCTATCCGGGGTTCGTTGACGTTTTTGCCCCGAAGCGCTGTCCCACCGGCCGTCCAGGCGTTCTGCTCACCGGTGTCGACGCCTGGCCAGAGGGCCGGCCCGAGCCTCGTGGGTCAGTTGCCCAGTTGGCCGTAACGCCTGTTCCACGTGCTCCCGGGCACGGCTGCCACGGGCGCGGTGATCGAGCACAGGACAAGAAGTGCAGTCATGGCGGGCACCGCCGCGCAGCGGTGCCCCTGCATCGGGCTGACAGTGGTTCTGAGAGTGGAAACGGGAAACAACGGCCCTCCCTTGTCGGCGCCGCACAACTGACGCACCCTTGCAGGCAGTGACTTCAACTGCTCGGGCGGGGCGAGAGGGAGGTCCGATGGACCGGAAGCCGACTTGCTTCGGTCAGGAACTGCGTAAGCGCCGTCTGGCCGCCGGCCTCACCCTCACGGCTCTCTCCAGCTTGGTCCACTACAGCAAGGCCCAGCTCAGCAAGGTCGAACGAAGTTTGAAGCGACCCAGTCGCGACCTGGCTCGCCTCTGCGACAAGGCACTTGATGCTGACGGCGAACTGATGGCCCTGGTCCCGGTAGAGCCTAAAGACGCGAAGGCTCCTCGTGCCAGCGATGAAGAGGAAGTGTGGTTGATGGCGTTGTCCGGGGATGGCCGAAGCTGGTTCCAGCCGTTGAGCCGACGGCAATTGTTGACCATGGGGGTCGCTGCGAGCGTTGGCATGAACATCGGCCCCCCGAACACAGCCTCTCCTGCCGGTGATGCCACGCTCTTGGCTGCGGCCCGTACGTTGTTCGACAACTATCGCCAACTCGGTCAGACAGTCGGTCCTGGAGCGCTACTGCCCGCGCTCATCGCGCAAACGCACTCGTTACGGGCGCTTTCCGCCCGTACGGGAGCCCATACTCGCGACGGCCTCCTGCGCCTGGCCTCTCGCTACGCCGAGTATGCCGGCTGGATGATGCAGGAGATCGGCAACGACCAGGGTGCGCTGTGGTGGACCCGCCACGCGGTGGAGCTCGCGGCGGCGGGTGGAGACCACGACCTGGCGGCGTACGGCCACGTTCGGCACGCACTCGTCACGCTTTACCGCGACGACGCCGCACAGACACTCGAACTGGCCAGGCGGGCGCAGCATCCCAAACTGCCCGCGCGCATCCGCGGTCTGGCCGAGCAGCGCGAGGCACAGGGCCACGCGCTCGCGGGCGACTATGACGCTTGCATGCGCAGCCTGGATCGGGCTCGCGCCCTGCTGACCACTCCAGCGTTGCAGCAGGATGGGCCGCCCGTCATCGGCACCACTAATCTCCCCGATCCGGTCGGGATGATCACTGGTTGGTGCCTGTACGACCTTGGGCGTCCGCGCGAGGCGGCGGAGGTGCTGAGCGGACAGATGGCGCTGGTGCCACTGCATGCGCTGCGGACCCGTGTCCGCTACGGAATGCGTCGCGCGCTCGCCCATGCCATGGCCGGTGAGCTAGAGCACGCCTGCGATCTGACAGATCAGCTTCTTCCCGCCGCTGCCATGGTCAGTTCGGCCACCATCGCCAAGGACGTACGTGCTTTGGCACGGACACTCTCCCGCCACCCCAAGAACGCGGCGGTACGGCGGGTGACTCCGGAACTCAGCACGGCTCTGCAGTTCGCCGATTTCGAGCAGACCCACCGGGGGCATCAGTGACGCACGAGGTATTCATCAACTACCGCACCGGCGACGGCGAGAAGACCGCTGCCCTCCTCGAGGAGAATCTCGCGCACCGCTTCGGGAACGAGCACATCTTCCGCGCCTCCAACGCCATCCCGCCAGGTGCGACCTACCCGGAGGCGTTGGTTAGGGCAGTTCGCCGTAGCGGTCTCGTACTAGCCGTTATTGGGCCAAGCTGGTCGAAACATCCCAGACTCCATGACGAGGCTGACTGGGTACGCAAAGAGATCCAGGAGGCGTTCACCTGCGGCATAGAGGTGATCCCGATCCTTGACGGCCGCAAGACGGAGCGGCTCAACCCCGCCGACCTGCCGACGCCGCTGCGCAGGTTGGCGGACGTCCAGTCGGTCCGGCTGGACGCCCACGATCTGCCGTCCGGCCTCAAACGCATCGGTGACATCCTCGCCGCCAAACTGCCCCGCCTCAAGGCCGCCGATCGCACGGCACAGCCGGAGCCGGAGGTGGCCGACGTTCGCAATTCGATCTCCGAGGCGCACGGGAACATCGTCCAGGCCGGGAGCTTCGTCGGCGACGCCGGCACGATCTCCAAGGGCAACTATGGCCCAACCCATTTCGGCTCGGGGGATATCAACCAACACTCCCCCCGTATCTCGGGGCCGGGTGCCATGTACATCGCCCACGACAACCAGGGCGGGATCCGCCAGGTCTTCGGCGACACGCATGACAAAGAGGAAGAGGACAATAGCCGGTGACTGGGCCGATCCACACAGGGAGCGGGAACCTCAACTATTACGAGGCGGCGGCACAGGGCCGGGACCCGCGGTACGCCTTCATCGATGAGCTGGACTGGCTCTGGCGGCGTTTTGTTCATCCTCCCGGTTACGGCAAGGCGAACGACCTCCTCGAGAGCTACCGGACAGTGCTGCTGAGCGGTGAACCGGGGGGAGGCCGGATCGCCACGGCCAAGGCTCTCCTGCGCGGGTTGTCGACAGGGACCGAGCGCTTCCACGAGCTGGCCTGGCAGCGGGAGGAAGACACCGGAAGGTATCGGCTTGAGCCCGCCGCCGTCGGTGACGACGACCGCGTGTGGCTGGACCTGACGCAGGTGGATGACCGCAGCTGGCGTGCCTTCCAGGACGAGCTGTCCTCGGTGCGCAAGATGATCGACGAGCGCTCGGCCCTTCTGGTGGTTGTGCTGCCGGGCAGGGACGGGCGTGAGGTCTCGCCGGAGTTCGCCCGGCTCCACGCCGGGATACGACGGCCGAACGCGCACGAGGTGCTCCGCCGCCACCTGCGGCTGGCGGAGGTTCCCGGCGCCGTGAACAGCCCTCCTTCGGAGCTCCTGCGCAAGAACCCGCCACTCCGGGACGTCGCCCGGTTCGCCGACCTCGTCCGCTTGGCATACCTCAAAGATCCGCACCTGGATTACGAGGCTTGGTACAAGGCGGCGGAGTCCGCACACACCGGGCATGGCGCAACGGTGGCCGATGCAGTCGCAGAGCTGCGCAGTGGCCCCCAACGCGCCCTGCTTCTCGCCGTCGCCATGCTGGAGGGCGCACATGTCGATCACGTCTACAACGCCGCCACGTCCCTGCTTTCGACCGTCTCGTACTCTGAAGAGAGCCACCTCCTGGAGCGTTCCGACCTCCTGGAAAGTCTGAAGGGCATTTGCGCGGAGCTCGATGATCAAGGGCACGTACGGTTCCAGGATCTGGGGTTCGACGCCGCGGTCCGCGCCCATTTCTGGCACCACATGCCCGAGCTGCGGAAGAGCATCCGGCAGTGGGTCGGGAAGATGGTCGACCACGCCGACCTGCCCGACAAGGACCGCGACCTCCTCGTCGAGCGGTTCGCCGACCAATGTCTGCACCCGAGACATCGGCAGGTACTGGTCGAAGCGGTAGCCGAGTGGACCAGCGGGGCGCGTGCCTACCGCCGCCAGGTGGCGGCGGACCGCGCATTGCAGCAGGCGCTCAAGAGTGAGCAGCACGGCGGGTTCTTCCGCAAGCAGGTCCTCACCTGGGCAACCGACGACCACCTCTCCGAGGCGTTGTCTGAGGTCGTCATCATGATGTGCGTCAAGGTCATCGCCCTCAATCATCCCGACCAGGCGATCGTGCGTCTCCATCACCGGGCCAGGAGGGAGAGTCGCACCCTGAACGCCCGTACCGCACTGCTGGAGCTGGTCTCCGGAGCCCCGTGGCTCCGCCGACTGCTGCTCGCTCGCCTCACCCAGCCGCCCCGAGGCAGCAGGAAGGAGTACGAGCGAGATCCCGATCTCTTCCTGCAACTCGTAGACCCGGCGGCCTTCACCGCCTCTGACGGCCACAGCCGACCGCTGGCAGCGGAAGCGGAGGTCCGCGACATGCTGACCAACGGGTGGAAACGGGTCTTCCTCGAGCGCGACGAGTCGGCCTGGCATAGCCAATTGAGGCAGTGGCTCGTCGTGGCCTGCAACGACGAGCGTCACCGGGACTCCCTCATCGACGTGCTCGTGTCCGCCGGTGATCAGCGCAGGACGATCCTGGGCCGCCTCTACTCCGAGGCACGCGCGGTGTCCCGATCCGCAGAGCAGTCCGCCGCCTTCCTCGATGCCGTCCTGCGCAAGATCTCCAGCAGTCAAGGCCTCCGAATTACCTGACCAACGTTGTGGAGGGCATCATGAGTTCGGGCCGTAGCACGGTCATGGTCTACCTGTACGTCATGGGCGCACTTATCATGGCCGGCCTCATCGCCTTCGCCCCTCAGGCGATATGGCTGTCGGCCATCGCATTAGTGGCTGTGATAGCGCTGACAGCGCTCGCCAGGTTCGGATGGAGGCACTGGCCGACGAACGCGCCGGCGCAACCAGAGCCCATGGACGAGCCTTCGCTGCCGCCGCCTCCGATCGAGTCACGTGAACAGCGCATCGACCAAGTCCCGCTGCCCAGTCGCGAGGCTGATTACGACTTTCTCTTCTCCGCCATGGTGCTCTGGAAGCCTGTTCATTCACCTGGCGACGAAAGACAGGTCAATCTCGCGGCACTGGCCGTGGACGCGATCCTCAGACGCGCGAGGGAGATCACCGAAAACCGTGAGCCGGGCCGGGCGCCCCTGGTCGCACACGAGCTCGGCGGGATCCTGGGCACCATGCAGAAGGACCCCACGGGCCACGTCCTCGCCATGGCCGAATCCGTGCAGGTCGTCCTCAGCAGCCAGGATCAGGAACGCCTCAACAAGCTGGCCGAGGTACGTAAGGATCAGATGGTCTGGGAACACGACCGCAAGTACGAGCAGAGCAAGCGCGAATACCTCGGCGAAGATGTGTTGAAAGACACCGGCAGCGCCGTCGTGTGGTGGCTCGTCAAGAACGACGATCAGGTCGAGAAGACAGTGAACGATATCGGCCTGCTTGCCACGCTGTCCTCCGCGGCGAACAACAAGACGGCGCCGGAAGAGGCTGCCTATCTGTTCGGTGCCATGCCTTCGGCGAACGGAGTATCGCCCGTTGACGACCTGGCGGCGTTCTTGCATTCCCTCGATCTGAATGGGGAGCGGGATCTCTTCGCGCATCAGATCGCGTTGCTGGCGCGCAACTACGGCCGGCCGGAGGTCGCGGACGAGATCGAACGCAGGTTCGGTCTGAACGAGCCAACCCCTGAAACACCTGAGCAGCCTTGGAGCGACGGAAGGTGAGGAAGGCATGGAAGCGGAGCTCATGGCGCTGGCAGCGTCCGGCGCATCGACGCTGATCACCTTGATGGTTTCCGACGCATGGGCGCAGACAAAAGACCGGCTCGCCGCCGTGCTGGGGAGGACCGGCGATGAGAAGGAGACACTGAAAGAGCTGGAAGCCTCCCGAGTGGTGCTCTTGAGCGCGCTCGCAGAGGCGGACGATGCGACGGTGGCGGCAGTCGAAGTCGACTGGCGAGCCCGCCTGTCGCAGCTGCTCCTTTCGGACTCGAACTGCGTCGAAAACCTGCAACTGCTGGCGGCTGCACCTGCCGATACGGTGCACAACAACATCACTGGACGGGTTCAGGCCGGGCTGATCATCCAAGCCGGCCGCATCGAGCGTTCGACCGTCCACGCGCCACCCGAGCAAAGAGCCTGAGCCCTCATCCGACGCGATTTCGCCTTGATCATCATCGGCGCTCGCGGCCCTCCGCCCGGACCGGCTGATCTCCTACCACCAGCAGCTCCGCGCCGAGCTCGGCTCATCGGACGCCGGCACGCGACGACAGCTCGACCGCGGATTCGCCGACGCGCTGCTCAAGGCCCGCCGGTTCGCCGAGGCGTACGCGGCCTACGAGGAACTGCTCGCAGCCGCCGCGCCGGACTCGCCGGAGGCCCTGGAGCTCACCGCCCTGCTCGCGCGCTCCCGCCGGGCTAGCCGGGCAACGCCCGCGCCGACCGGCTACCGGCCTTACGCCGATCCGTACTATTGGGCGGGGTTCACCCTGGTGGGCGTCTGGGAGTGACCTTGGGCTGCGGTGAGTGGACGGCCATCGCGTGATCCTTCGAACGGTGTGCATCCACGAAGGAGGCCAGGCGATGGCCGCAGATCACAGTCTGACGGCCGAGCAGTCGCCGGCCAGGCAGATCGAGACCGGGAACTCCGACTTGTCGCACGGCGGGGCCTTAAATCTGATCGACGGCTGCCGAGCCGTCCGAATCCTGCGTCACGGGCTCCGGGCCGTTGCGGAACCGGTAGCCGGTCGACCGGAGATGCCGGTATTCGAGCACGGCCAGCACCAGGGCCGTGGCGGCGCCGCAGAGGTTCAGCGTGAGCCACAGCCAGTCGGGCACGCCCTTGGTGTCGCGCGCGATGAGCTCCTGGCCGCTGATCAGCAGCATGAGCACCGTTGTGCCGATCGGCGCGAGCAGCGGATGGACCTCGCCCATCCAGAACCCGGTGCGCGCCGCCCAATAGATCGTGCAATACCAGAGGCAGAAGAACCAGGGAACGAGAACGATCGCCAAGAGGATCGCCAGGAGAACCCAGAGTGCCGCGCCCCCTGAGGCGTTGATGTCGATGTCACTGGTGAACTCGGCCTCGCCATTGGCCAGCGAGGCGAAACTGAGGTTGCCGGCCGCGGCGAAAATCAACACGATCGGCAGGTAGAAAAGGGCCAGCGCGAGCACCGAGCGCCCGATCAGTCGGAGCACGCCGGGCAGGAGCTGGGCGCGAAGTCCGGAGCGCGTGACGACGAATATCGCGAGCAGCGCCAGCGGCAACAGAATGACGGCCAGCCGCCCGGTTTCCATCGCCTTCTGGATGATGTTGCCCCAGACGTCCTGGTAGTGCGAGGTCGCCACCAGGATCACGCCGAGGCCGATAATCGACCGCCAGAACGCCAGCCGGTCCAGCATCCGGTCCTTGGGCGACGGGCCGACCCGGGGCTTGTACAGGAACTTCGCGGTCATCCAGGGAAAAAGCACGGTGGCGATGACGCGCCAGGTCGCCTTGCGGCCACGGGGGTCGAGCCTCTGACCGTCGTTCGTCTGCACTGCGGACATCTGGCTCCTCTGCGATATCAACCCGGTACCGCGGACCCCCGTCTAGCAGGTTGACCGAACAGCCGGCGGGTTGGTTCGCACATCCGGTCAAATGTGAGTGGAGTCACAAAGTGCGTGGCGAGCCGATCAACTCGGACAGCATCGCAGGGCATTCCCAGCAGCCTGACTGCTCTATGCCTGATCTGAGCGACTGAGGTGAGGAACGGGTGGCTCAGCCGGCGGTTGCCTTGGCGTAGTGGAAGACCTCAGGTGGGAGCCGGTGGTCCAGGCGCCAGACGAAGCGGACGGGTCGCTCGCCCTCGTGGCTCACGTACCGCATCGGCCCCGCGTACGTGTACGGCGGGGCGCCCAGTCCTTCGTCGCGCTTGGACTGCCTGATGAGGAGGTGGATCGTGGATTCGCCCGTCACGTAGCGGCGGGCGGTGGCAGCCGACGAGCGTAGGGTGCTCTGCGACTCCCACTGGAACAGGTCCTCGCTGATCGCCCGATCGGCGTACAGCGTGGTGGGGGAGTAGTGGTCCTCCAACTTGTCGATGGTGACGAAGAACAGGTCCGCCCGGTGCTCCTGCACGTACTTGACGCCCTCCCGCATGTGCGCGGGCTTGTCGATGCCGAAGGCGGCCAGCACCTCGTTCTTGCTGTAGCGGGCGTGCACGTGCAGAGGCACGACAGGGTCCAGCGGCGGGGTCACGTGTCGCAGGCCGGAGCGGAGCACGTTCGCCAGCTCTTTCAGCTCATCCGCGCGAGCACCCGTGAGGCGAGCGAACCGGGTCTCCATCCCGGAGATCGGTTCGGTGCCGCCCCACAACATCGCGTCCAGCATCGCCATCAGGCGTAGCTCGCGCGGCGATTGCGGAGCCTTTCCGGCCAGCACCTCGGTGAGGAAGGCCAGGCGTTCGACGTCGTCGATGTGCAACATCCGGCCGAAGGCCCGTCCGAGCGCCTCGTCACCCGGCGTGCTGCTGAAGCCGGCCGCGTGCCGCAGCGAGGCCCAGCCCTGGCGGCTACGACGGTAGAGGTCTTCGACGTCCAGTCCGGTCTCCTGCAGGAACGTGGGCAGATCGACGTCTCCGAGGTCGCGGAGTTCTCGTGCCAGGTCCCGCCAGCTGAGGTTGAGGGCCTGCCGGACATTGTCGAGGACGAGCCGGCGTACGTCCCGGTCCAGGTCGATCACGCAACCTGCCGGCAGCGTGGGGAAGCCCTGCTCGATTTCCCGGGCGATGCCGGTACGGCTGGCGCCGGAGAGCGCTCGATAGCGCCGGTCGAAGCGGAACTGCTTGTGCTGGTGGCCGACGAAGTCGAGCACGGTCAAGCACGGCTTGTCCTCGGCCAGCCGTAGCCCACGGCCGAGCTGCTGCAGGAAGACGGTGGCGCTGTCGGTAGGCCGCAGGAACAGCACGGTGTCGATCTCCGGGACGTCAACGCCCTCGTTGAAGAGGTCGACGGTGAACACCGCGTTGATCTTGCGGTCTCGCAGGTCACGTAGTGCCTGGTCCCGCTCGTCACGCAGGCTGTGCGCGGTGACGGCGACGGAGGGGAGCCCGGCTCGGGTGAAGCGGTCGGCCATGAAGCGGGCGTGGTCGATGCTCACGCAGAAGCCGAGGGCGCGCATCCGCCCGACGTCGCCGATCTTGCGTTGCAATGCCTCCAGGACTACGGCGGCGCGGCGGTCGTTGCCGGTGTAGACGTTGGAGAGCTGGCCCACGTCATACCCCTGGCCCCGGCGCCAGCCGATCTGGCGCAGGTCGGTGCCGTCGTGGACGCCGAAATACTGGAACGGGGCCAGCAGCCCGCGTTCCAGCGCCTCCCACAGGCGGAGTTCGGCGGCGATACGGCCACCGAACCAGTGCTTGATGTCCTGCCCGTCGGCGCGTTCCGGCGTGGCGGTCAGGCCCAGGAGCACCTTGGGCCGAACTCCGGTGAGCAGTTTCCGGTACGTGGCGGCCTCGGCGTGGTGGAACTCGTCCACGATCACCATGTCGTAGCGGTCAGGCTCAAGGAGCGGGTTGGCGTCCAAGGTCTGGATCGAGGCGAACACATGCCGCCACTGCTCGGGGCGGGCGCCGTCCACGTACAGCTCGCCGAACGTCTCATCTCGCATCACCTGCCGGAAAGTGAGCAGGCTCTGCCGCAGAATTTCCTTGCGGTGAGCGACGAACAGCACCGACTCCGCCTGCCCGGCCGCGCGCAGCCGCCGGTAATCGAGCGCGGCAACGACGGTCTTGCCGGTGCCGGTGGCCATGACGACGAGGTTGTGCCACCGGTTGTGGATCTGCCGCTCGGCGTCGAGCTCGTCGAGAATTTCGCGCTGGTAGGAGTACGGTCGGACGTCCACGTGCGCGAAGTCGAGCACGACCGCCCGCCCGCCGGCCCGTTCGGCGGACAGGGCGCGGTCCAGCCGCTCGGCGTCATGCTCCGGGTCGTAGGGCTCGAACGACGGATCGCCCCAGTAGTCGTCGAAAGTGGCGGCGAACGTGTCGATCAGGTGTGGCTGTTCGGCCTGGGCAAGGCGGACGTTCCACTCAAGGCCGTGACTGAGAGCGGTGCGCGACAGGTTGGAGGAGCCCACGTAGGCGGTGGACAGGCCGCTGCCGCGGTGAAACAGCCACGCCTTGGCATGCAGCCTGGTCATCCGGGTGTCGTAGGAGACGCGGATCTCGGCGCCCATGGCCGCCAGCCGGTCCAGCGCAAGGCGGTCGGTGGCGCCGATGTACGTCGTGGTGACCACGCGCAACCTGCCGCCGCGCTGTAGGAAGTCGTGGATCTCCTCGGCCAGGACGCGTACGCCGTTCCACTTCACGAACGCGCACAGCAGGTCGACGTGATCGGCGGAGGCCAGCTCGCGCTTGAGCTCATGGCCAATCTCCGGCTGTCCGCGGCCGTTGACCAGCAAGGCACTTCCGGTGAGAGGGACCACCGGCCGCGCTGGGAAGCGCACGCGTCCGCCCGCGTCCCGGCCCCTGGCGATGCCCAGCAACTCATCTGCGGCTTCAACGAGTTCCTCGGGCGAAGCGGCCTCGGGTACCAGTTCACCGATCAGGTCGGCGACCCGGTTGACGATCTCCACCTGCCGCGCCAGCCGCACCGTGTCGCTCTCACCCCGCACCGAGCGGAGCGCCCGGCGAGTGAGGGCAGCCAGATGCCGGGCCAGTGTCTCGTGAGAGTCGGCAAGATCCAAGGACCGGCGATCGATCAAGTCGCGATCGGACACCGCACGCAGCAGGGCGCCCATCTCGCGGGTGATCAGATGCTGGTAGACACCCGGCTGAAGATCGCTCACCCCGGCGACTATAGGACGCGGCCGGCCAGAGCGGTATGCCTTTGCCGAGGTCGAAAAGTGCTGCCCGACTCCGGCCGATGGTGAGCTGGATCGAGTGGTCGCATAGATCTGGCGCTGGGGCAGGGGCGGTGAGCGCACCTGTACAAGTCGCTGCTTTTTCTGTAGGTCCTGGGACATTCCCAGTGGCACGACAACCCGTCTAGTGCTGTGACCGGAAACGATCACCGGGTTGGCGTGTAGGACGGTCCTGCCGATTGGATGAGCTGATCACGCTCGTTCCAGCAGCTGGGAGGC